>NZ_CABFPH010000051.1 GCF_902141845.1 Methylobacterium symbioticum
TCTGGGGCGTCCGCGTCCAGGGCCTGCAGGTCGTGGCGCTCGCCGTTGCCCTCGTCCTCGTGCTGGCGCTGGGCGCGCTGCTCCGGCTCACGAATTTCGGCCGGGTGATCCGCACGGTGGCGTTCAGTGAGACGGTCGCCCGGCTCGTGGGCGCGCCGGTCGGGCGCGTCCGGGTCGCGACCTTCTTCGTCTCCGGCGCGCTGGCGGGCGGGGCCGGTGTGCTCTGGTCGCTCCTGTTCCAGTCGGTCTCGCCGTTCATGGGCGAGACCGTCCTGCTCAAGGGTCTGACCGTGCTGATCCTCGGCGGCCTCGGCAACGTGGCCGGCGCGCTGGCCGGCGGCCTCCTCCTCGGCCTCGTCGAGGTCGGCAGCGTCGTGGCGGTCGGGGCGGGCTACCGCGACGCGGTCGGGTTCGGCCTGGTCCTGCTCATCCTCCTCACGCGGCCGACCGGGCTCTTCTCCAGCCGCGAGGCCAAGCGCGCATGATCGACCTCTACTACGCCTACGAGAACGTCATCGATCTCTGCCTGCTGAACGCCGTCCTCGCCTTCGCCTGCCTGCTCCTACTGGGCGTCAACCTGCTGTCCCTGGCGACCGGGGGGCTCATGGCGCTCGGCGCCTACCTGTCGATCTGGCTGACCATGCAGAAGGGCTGGTCTTTCGGCCCGGCACTCCTCGCCGCGACGTTGCTCGGATCGCTGGCCGCCGCCGGCCTCGGCGCGCTCGTGCTGCGCCTGCGAGGCGACTATTTCGCGATGGCGACGCTGGCCTTCACGGAGGTTGTCCGTATCCTGACGCTCAACTGGGATTCCGTGACGGGCGGCGCGCTCGGCGTGTTCGGCATCCCCAAACTTACCGAGACCTGGCAACTCGCCGCGCTCCTCCTCCTGGTCGTCTATCTGGTCTGGGCGATCCGCAATTCCGCCATCGGCGACCGGATGCGGGCCGTCGCCGAGGACGAGCTGGCGGTGACGGCGTCGGGGCACGACGTCGCCCGGCTGAAACGCGCCCTGTTCACGGCCTCGGGGGCGATCGCGGGCCTCGGGGGGGCGCTCGCCGCGCATCTCAACATGTTCGTGGCGCCCGGCGATTTCGGCTTCCTGCGCTCGATGGACGCCGTGCTCGCGCCGGTGCTCGGGGGCGTCTGGAACCTCTTCGGCGCCGCGATCGGCGCCGCGATCCTCACGCTCCTGCCCGAGTTGCTGCGCTTCTCCGCGCAGTGGCGCGAGATCCTGATCGGCGCCGTGACGCTGCTCGCGGTCCTCTTCCTGCCGACCGGGGTCGCCTCGCTTCCGCGCCGTCTGCTGCGCGGAGCGCATCCAGGGAGGATTGCCTGATGTCCGCGCTCCTCGAGATCCGGCGCGTCGCACGGCAGTTCGGCGGAGTCGCCGCCCTCGCGGACGTGTCGTTCCGCGTGAGCGCGGGATCCGTCGTCGGCGTGATCGGTCCCAATGGCTCAGGCAAGACGACCCTGATGAACATCGTCAGCGGCGTCGATGCCCCGAGCGCGGGCGTCGTCCTGTTCGACGAGGATCCCGTCCAGGGCCGGGCCGCCCACGCGCTCACGCGGCTCGGAATTGCTCGGACCTTCCAGCACATCCGCCTCGTCCCGCATCTCACGGCGGCCCAGAACGTCGCACTCGCGCTGCACGATCCCGAGGCGGGCCTCGCCGACATCCTCCTGCGTCTGCCGCGGCTGCGGCGCATCGAGCGCCAGCGGCACGAGCGGGCGGTCGCGCTCCTCGATCGGGTCTGCATCGGAGCGCGCGCGGCAAGCCCCGCGGGCGATCTGTCCTATGGCGACCGGCGGCGCGTCGAGATCGCGCGCGCGCTCGCGAGCGGGCCGCGCCTGCTCCTCCTCGACGAGCCGGCGGCCGGGATGAACCACACCGAGAAGCGTGCCTTGCGCGGCCTGATCGCCGGGCTGCGGCGCGACGGGATCACGGTCGTCCTGGTCGAGCACGACATGGATCTGGTGATGGGCGTCTGCGACGAGATCCAGGTCCTGAACCAGGGGCGCCTGATCGCCTCGGGGGCGCCGCGGGCGGTGCGGAACGATCCGCGCGTGATCGAGGCCTATCTCGGAGCCGAGGATGCTTGAGATCCAGTCGCTCTCGGCCGGCTACGGCGGGCCACCGGTCCTCAATAAGGTGTCGCTCTCACTCCATCCCGGCGAGATCGTCGCCGTCGTCGGCAGCAACGGGGCCGGAAAGACCACTCTGTTGAACACCGTCGCCGGGTTGCTGCGCCCCGTCTCGGGCCACGTTCTCCTGGACGGCCGGGTGATCGGCGGATGGGCGACGGAGCGGATCGTGCGGGCGGGCCTCTCGCTCGTGCCGGAGGGGCGGCAGGTCATCGCCCCGCTGAGCGTCGAGGAGAACCTGCTCGTCGGCGCCTATGGCCGACGCGACGGGCGGCACGCCGAGACGCTGGAGGCGATCTACGCGCGCTTCCCGCGTCTCAAAGAGCGCCGCCGCCAAATGTCGGGGCTGTTGTCGGGTGGCGAGCAGCAGATGCTGGCGATCGGCCGCGCCCTGATGGCCGGACCGCGCGTCCTGCTCCTCGACGAACCGTCGATGGGCCTCGCGCCTCTCGTGGTCTCCGAGATCTTCGCGCTGCTCAGCAACCTGAACCGCCAGGGGATCGCCGTTCTGCTCGTCGAGCAGAACGCCCGCAAGGCGCTCGCCCTGGCGAGCCGCGGCTACGTCCTCGAAGGCGGCCGCATCGTCCTGGAGGGGCGGGCGGCCGACCTCGCGGCCTCACCGGCGGTCGTCGCGGCCTATCTTGGCGCCGAGCCGCCCGCCGCGCCGCATGCCCAGCCGGACACGGAGCGCGCCGCGTGAGGGCGGACGGGACCGCACGCCTCCGGCTCCGTTCCGATCCGCGTCGCCTCGGCGCCGCCTCGACAAGACTGGCCGCCGAAGCCGGCCCCTCTCCGATCCTGGACCTTCCATGACGCTGATCGTCGGTGCGCATCCCCAGAACCCCTCCCTCTCGATCCTCGCCCGCAGGCGCGAGGCGACGGCTCGCCTGCGCGAGCGCGGCCTCGCCTTCTTCGTCTACGGGGCGGGCTCGCAGACAATTCCTCTGATCCAGGCCGGAGTCCTTCATCTGGCGGGGACGGGCGCCACACCCCCGATCCTGGCCAAGGCCGCGGGCCTCGCGACGGCGGTCTTCGCGATCGGCGAGCCGCGGCCGGAACGGGGCGGGCTTCTGGTGCCCGAGGATTCGAACATCCGCACCCTGGACGACCTGCGGGGCCGCGGGATCGGCCTGATGCCGGTCTCCTGGCACACGCAGTTCCTCGCGGCGGAACTCGCGGCGGCGGGTCTCGCCTGGCGGAACGTGCGGGCCGCCGAGATCATCCCGGCCACCGCGAGGGACGCCTTCCTGGCCGGCCATCTCGATGCCATCGTGGCGACCGACCCGCTCTATTCCGAGATCGCCGCGCGCCGGCCGGTCCGCGTGCTGGCCAAGCCCGGCGAGGCCTTTTCCAACCGCACCGTGTTCTGGGGGCCGACCGAGGTGCTGGCCAGGCGGCGCGACGCGGTCCGAGCCCTCATCGATGCGCTGATCGCCTCCGACGCGGCGACGCGTGCGGACCCGGAGGCGGCCGCCTCCCTGCTCGACGGCGTGAACGGCCACTCCGCGGCGCAGTGGCTGCCCGCCCTGACAGCCCGCCCCTGGGGCCTCGCGGCGCCGGGACCCGACTTCCTCGCCGAGCAGCAGCACCACGCCGACCTGTTCGCACGCTTCGGCCTCATCCCGCAGGTCGATATCCGGGACACGGTCGACGCGAGCCATTTCGCGGCCGCCTGAGCCGCGCAACACCTCCGCATCGGGAGAGACGTCATGGAAGTCCTCTGGTATTTGACCGGCCCCGACGGCCGCTATCCCTGGCGCGCGGACGGCGCACGCGCGCTCAACTACCCCTACTTCCAGCAGCTCGCCCGCGCCGTCGATCATCTCGGCTTCACGGGCGCCCTGCTCGCGACGGGCTCGCACGACGCCTGGATCCAGGGGGCCTCGCTGATCCCCTATACTGAGCAGTTCCAGCATCTGATCGCGGCGCATCCGCCGATGATCTCGCCGACGCTGCTCGCCAAGATGATCACCACCTTCGACCAGTTCTCGAAGGGGCGCCTGCGCGTCAACATCGTCAACGGCGATGCCAAGCTCATGGCGCAGTATGGCGTCCATCTCAGCCACGACGAGCGCTACGCCTACACGGACGAGTTCCTGACGGTGCTGACAGCCCTCTTGCGCGGCGAGACGGTGACCTTCAAGGGCCGTCACATCCACGTTGTCGATGCCGGGATCCCGGTGCCGCCGACGCAGGCCCGCGTCCCGCTCTGGTTCGGCGGCTCGTCGCCTGCCGCGCACGCGGTCGCGGCCAAGCACATCGACACCTACCTGTCTTGGGGCGAAACGCCGGAGCAGTCGGAAGCCAAGATCCGCGAGGTGCGCACCCTCGCGCGGCAATACGGGCGCGCGGACAAGATCCGCTTCGGTATCCGGCTCTACGTGATCGTGCGCGAGACCGAGGAGGCGGCCTGGGCCGCCGCGCAGGATCTCTACGACCACATGGACGAGGCCGCGATCGCGGGCGCTCAGGCCTACGTGGCGGGCATCGACTCGGTCGGTCAGCAGAGGATGTCGGCCTTGCACGGCGGTCACAAGCCGAAGGATCTGCGTGACCTTGAGATCGCCCCGAACCTCTGGTCCGGGATCGGCCTCGTCCGGCATGGGCCGGGGACTGCGCTCGTCGGCAGCGCCGAGCAGGTGCTCGCCCGGATCCAGGACTACCGCGACGCCGGGAACGACGTCCTGATCGTCTCCGGCATGCCGCTTCTCGAGGAGGCGTACTGCTTCTCCGAACTCGTCCTCCCGCATCTTGACGTCGACCGTCAGGCCGCTGCGGGCGTGACCTCCGCCTTCACCAAGGACCGGGACGCGGCGTGGCGGAGATCCGCGTGACAGCCCGTCGCCGAGAGGCCGCCGGAGCCGCTTGATAGGCGTTGAGATGGGGATCGGAGAATGACGACGGCCGTGCCGGCACAGCCCCTCGACGGGTTTCATCAGGACTTGGACCGCGTGGCGCCACCCGATGAGCCTTGCCCGGGCGTCGGACGGCGCATGCCGGACGATGAGCGCAACCCCGGGCAGGACGCGAGCCGGACGAGGCCGGACAGCGTCGACGCCGTGCTACCTGGCCCCCGCATGCTGTTGCTGGGGCTCCAGCATGTCTTGGTCATGTATGCGAACGCAATCGCCGTTCCTCTGATCATCGGCGGCGCGCTCAAGCTGCCGAAGGATCAGATCGCCTTCCTGATCAACGCCGACCTGTTCGCCTGCGGGATCGCGACCCTGATCCAGACGATCGGCGTTGGCCCGTTCGGGATCCGGCTGCCCGTCATCATGGGCGTCACCGCCGTTGCGATCCAGCCGATGCTGGCCATGGCGGCGATGCCGGGCGTCGGCCTCGAGGGAATCTACGGAGCCGTTATCGTCGGAGGCCTGTACGGGCTCCTGATCGTCCCCTTCGTCGGTCGCGTCATGCGCTTCTTCCCGCCCGTGGTCACCGGTACGATCCTGACGATGATCGGGATCGCCCTGACCCGGGTCGCCGTCGGCTGGGCGGGAGGCGGTGCCGGCACGGCAGAGTTCGGAGCGCCCGGGACGCTCGCGGTCTCCGCCGGCGTTCTGGCCGCGGTTCTGATCCTGGCACGCTTTGCGCCCGGGTTCCTCGCCAACATCGCGGTGCTGCTCGGAATCGGGCTCGGCTACGCAGCCACCTTCGCGCTCGGTTGGACCAGCTTCGAGGGCCTCGGGGCTGAACCCTGGCTGCGGGTCGTCCTGCCGCTGCAGTTCGGGACGCCCACCTTCCACCTCGTCCCCGGCCTGATCATGTGCTTGGTGATGACGGTCGTCTTCATCGAGGCGACGGGCATGTTCCTCGCGCTCTCGGTGATGACCAGGCGGCCGGTCGGACACGAGGACATCCGGCGCGGCCTGCGCGCCGACGCGCTCGGCACGCTGATCGGCGGCGTGTTCAACACGTTCCCGTACCTGTCCTACTCGCAGAACGTCGGTCTCGTCGGCCTCACCGGCGTCCACAGCCGCTGGGTCTGCGCCAGCGCTGGAGGCATCATGCTCCTGCTCGGGCTGGTGCCGAAAATCGCGTTCGTGGCGGCCTCGATCCCCCAGGCGGTCCTGGGCGGAGCCGCGCTGGTGATGTTCGGCATGGTCGCGGCCACCGGCATCCGCATCCTGGCTCAGATCGACTACGCGCGGCCGGGCAACCGGGATGCCCTCGTGATCGCGGTCTCCCTCGGCGTCGGTCTGATCCCGATCGTTCAGCCGCTCTTCTTCCGAGCGATGCCCGAGGCCCTCCAGCCGATCCTGAAGGATCCGATCCTGCTCACGGCCATCGCGGCGATCGCCCTCAACGCCCTGCTCGGGACGGATGCACCGGGCGCAGGACACCCGATGCCCGAGACCGCCGGAGAGTCAGACCCAGCCGGCATCAGGCGGGAGCGCAGAGGTCCGGAAGCGGGATCGGTTCGGCAGGAGCGATAATCGCGGCCTCAAGCAGGTCCAGCCGATCCTGGCCCCAGAACGGCTCCGCGCGATAGAAGTAGAACGGCGCGCCGAAGAGTTGGCGCCCGATGGCCTCCCGCGTCAGATCGGCTTCGCGATCGTGCAGAGCCTGCTCGTCGGCGCGCTCCAGCAGACGCGCGCCGTCGAGCCCGTTGGCCTCCGCGAGGCGTCGGATGGTGTCCGCGTCGGCGATGTCGAGTTCGTCCGCCCAGACCGCCTTCAGCCCGGCATGGACGTAGCCCGCGACATCCGAGCCTTCGTCCAAGGCTGCGAGAAGGACGCGGTGGGCCAGCGACGGATCGGCCGGATAGAACTTCGGGTCAAGCACGAGCGGGATCCCGCGGATGCGGCGCCAGCGTTGCATCTCGACCAGACGGTAGGCCTGCCGCTGCAGAGGCCGTTCCTTGACCGGCTTGCCCCCACCGGCCGCAAAGACGGCGAGCAGGTCGATCGGCTTGTACACGATCTGCGCCCCGGTCCGGTCCCGGAGTTCGCCGAAGGCCAAGCTTCCGACATAGGACCACAGGGACAGGAAGCTGAAATAGTACTCGATCACAGGCTTGTCGGTGGTCATGGACGGCGGATCCGCGTGACGTGCGTCGGAGACAACTTGACGATCCTTCGGTGGGCGGACGAACCGCGTGCGCCCTGCGCGGATGACCACAGTTCTGTGCGGAAAAACGATACACGCCGTCTCCGGCAGGGTTCAAGCGCGAAACCGATCGGCCAGCAGTAACTGTCCTGCGTCGAAAATAGAGATCAAATCTCTCTCTGCCGAGAGTCGATCTGGATCTTTTTGCTACGCTGCGAATATGTTTGGAATGTTTTGCTGATCCGGTTTGTATTAACGTCGTCGCCCAAGATCCACCCGCCGCTGCGGCGCCCGTCTCTAGACATGTGATCCGTGTCGAACCGGGATGTCCGCGCCGAAGGGCCGGATCGGGAGGCCGAGAGATCGAAGACCGCAATGGATCACCCGCCCCGATCTGCCGTGTGCCGTCCGCATGCCGAGCCAAATCGCCCGGCCGCGTTGGGATGGACGCGGTGACCGCCGTTCGACGTGTTCCGGGCGCGGAGGCTGACGCCGCCATGGCTTGGCCCCCGCTCGGACGATCGGCGGCGGTCCCTATCGAGACGAGCCCGCTATGAGCATTCCGTCGGCCAAGGGCGGCCCCCACACGTCCGCAGACCGGCTCCCGTCGCCGCCCGCGCGCCCCCACCTGATCCGCACGGATGCCGAGGCGCTCGCGGTCGCCCGTGACGTCGCCGGGGTTTTCGCGGCCGGCGCCGGGGAGCGCGACCGAGAGCGCCGCCTGCCATGGGACGAGGTCGAAGCGTTCACGGCGAGCGGCCTTGGCGGCATCACCGTACCGCGATCGTATGGCGGGGCAGACGTTTCTCACGCCACGCTCGCCGAAATCTTCGCGATTCTCGCCGCCGCCGACGGCTCGGCGGGGCAGATTCCTCAGAACCAGTTCGGGGTGCTCGCACTGGTGCGGGTGGCCGCAAGCCCGGACCAGCAGGCGCGGATTTACGCCGACGTGCTCGCCGGATACCGGATCGGCAATGCGGGCCCGGCGCGCAACGGCCGAGCCATCACCGAGGTGGAGACGCGGCTCACGTCCGGACCGGAGGGCCTGCGCCTCAGCGGTTCCCGCTTCTACTCGACCGGCGCCCTCTTCGCCCACTGGATCCCGACCCGGGCGGTCGATCCGGCGGGACGCCCGGTCGTGGTCTGGGTGCGCCGCGACGCCCAGGGCGTGCGGGTGGTGGACGACTGGCAGGGCTTCGGCCAGCGCACGACGGCCAGCGGTACGGTCATCTTCGAGGACACGCCGATCGAGGAGAGCCTGACTCTCGATCTCGCACCGCTCACCGGGCGCCCTGGCCTGTTCGGGCCCGTGTCCCAGTTGGTCCAGGCGGCGATCGATGCCGGCATCGCCCGCAGCGCGGTCGAGGCCGCCCTGGACTTCCTGCGCAGCCGGGCGCGGCCCTATCCGTACACGGCCGAGACCGTCGAAGAGGATCCCCACATCATCGGCGAGGTCGGGCGGCTCGCGGTCGACCTGCACGCGGCCGAGGAGGTGCTGGCCCGCGCCGGCCGCGCGCTGGACCGGATCGCCGCGGAGCCGGTGACCGCGCAGAGCTCGGCCGAAGCCTCCGTCGCTGTGGCCGAGGCCAAGATCCTCACCACCGAGATCGCCCTGGAGGCATCCGAGCGGCTTCTCGAACTCGCGGGCTCCTCGGCGACGCGCGAAGGGTACAATCTTGGCCGCCTCTGGCGCGACGCGCGCGTCCATACCCTGCACGATCCGGTCCGCTGGAAGTACCACCTCGTCGGCAACTACGCCCTGAACGGCGCGCTGCCGGCCCGGCACCAGTGGAACTGAGGCCGCACGGCATGGAAACCGACATCGCGGCCGCCACGGCGCTCCAGCCCCACGAGAGCGCCTTCACCGAGGCCCCGGAGCCGCCGCGCCCGGTGCCGATCCTCGCCAACGACGCGGCGGCGCTGGCGGCCGCCCGGACGCTTGCGAGGGAGTTCGCCGAAAGCGCCGCCGCGCGGGACCTCAACCGGATCCTGCCCGTCGCGGAGGTCGAGCGCTTCACCGCTTCCGGCCTCTGGGCCATCACGGTGCCGCGGGAATACGGCGGCACGGGCGTGACGGCTGCGACCGTCGCGCAGGTGACCGCCATCATCGCGGCGGCCGACGGCTCGCTCGGGCAGATCCCGCAGAACCACTTCTATGCACTCGAAGTCCTGCGCAACGGCGGCACCGAGGCGCAGAAGCGGGCGCTCTACCGGCGCGTACTGGCGGGCGAGCGCTTCGGCAACGCGCTCGCCGAGATCGGCCGGCGCGACCATGTCCGCCGCACACGGCTCGTGCGCGACCCGGCCGGCTGGCATGTCGAGGGACGCAAGTACTACTGCACGGGCTCGCTCTTCGCCCATCGTATCCCCACCATGGCCAATGCTCTGGAGGACGGGCGGGAGGTCGCCTACCTCGTCTTCATCCCGCGTGATGCGCCCGGCGTCACGCTGGTGGACGACTGGGACGGCTTCGGCCAGCGCGTCACTGGCTCGGGCTCCGTGCTCTTCGACCGGGTGCGGGTCGAGCCGGACTGGGTCGTGCCCTTCCAGGCCTCGCTCGACCGGCCGACCGCGATCGGCCCCTTCGCGCAGATCCTGCATGCCGGGATCGATCTCGGCATCGGCCGGGGCGCTTTCGACGCGACCCTGCCCTTCGTGCGCGAGCGCGCCCGGCCCTGGATCGATGCCAATGTCGAGCGGGCGAGCGAGGATCCGCTGACGCTTCACGCCCTCGGCGATGTGCGCGTCCGCCTCGCCGCGGCCGACGCGCTGGTGGAGCGGGCGGGCCGCTTCGTCGACGCCGCGCAGGACGCGCCCGACGCCGACAGCGTCGCGGCGGCCTCCGTCGCAGTGGCGGAGGCGCGAGCGGCGAGCCACCGGGCGGGCCTGCTCGCCGCCAACAAGCTGCTTGAACTCGGTGGCACCTCCGCGACCGACCGCGCCGAGGCGCTCGATCGCTACTGGCGCAACGTACGCACCCACACCCTGCACGACCCCGTGCGCTGGAAGTACCACTGGATCGGCGCCTACCACCTCAGTGGCCGGCGCCCACCCCGGCACGGGGCGCTCTGACGGTGGCGGACCTGCGCGCACGCGGCCCCAGGAGCCTGCCGAGGACACAGCCATGACCTACGACGTCTTCTGGTTCCTGCCGACCTCGGGCGACACCCGCTATCTCGGCACCTCCGATAGCGGCCGGGCGCCGTCGAACGCCTATATCCGCCAGATCGCCGAGACAGCGGACCGGCTCGGCTATGACGGCCTGTTGATTCCCACTGGCGCCTCCTGCACCGACCCTTGGGTGACGGCCGCGAGCCTCGTCACGGTGACCCGGCGCATCAAGCTCCTGGTCGCGCTGCGCACCTCCATCACCGGCCCCACGCTCGGCGCGCGGCAGGCCGCGGCCCTCGACGAGGCGCTCGGCGGGCGGCTCCTCCTCAACGTCGTGCCGGGGGGCGACGCCACCGAACTCGCCGCAGACGGCGTCTTCTACGACCACGACGCGCGCTACGAGGCCGCGGACGAGTACCTCACCGTCTGGAAGCGCCTGATGGCGGGCGAGACGGTCGACTTCGCGGGGCGGCACATCCGGGTCGAGGGCGCGCGGAACTTCCACCCGGCGGTCCAGACGCCCTGGCCGCCGCTCTATTTCGGCGGCTCGTCGCCGGCCGCCCACGACCTCGCCGCCCGGCACGTGGACGCCTATCTCACCTGGGGTGAGCCGGTGGCGGCGGTGGCGGCCAAGATCGCCGACGTGCGCGAGCGCGCTGCCCGGCACGGACGCACCGTGCGCTTCGGCGTGCGGCTCCACGTCATCGTGCGCGAGACGGAGGCCGAGGCCTGGGCTGAGGCCGACCGCTTGATCAGTCGGCTGACCGACGACGACATCGCGCGCGCGCAGAAGAACTACGCCCGGATGGATTCCGTCGGCCAGGCGCGGATGGCCGCGCTGCACGAGGGCCGGCGCGATCGACTCGTGGTAGGCCCGAACCTCTGGGCCGGCGTCGGGCTGGTGCGTGGGGGCGCGGGCACCGCACTGGTGGGTTCGCCCGAACAGGTCGTCGCGCGACTCGAGGAATACGCCGCGCTCGGCGTCGAGACCTTCGTTCTCTCCGGCTACCCGCACCTGGAAGAGGCGATCCGGTTCGCCGAACTTGCCTTCCCACTGATCGCCGGCAAGGCGCCGGTGACCCTGCGGAATTCGGCCCAGACTGGCGGCGCCTTCGACGTGCGCGCCGCTGCACGCTGACAGCCGCCCTCTTCGAGAACCCGCCATGACCGTGATCGATCTGCGCTGCCGGCCGGCCTACCTGCACGATTTCTTCGGTGCAACGCCCGGTACGCCCGAGTACGAGACCGCCCGCTGGCTCAACCGCCGAGTCGGCACGAAGGGTGACGACGCTCATTTCGTCCGCTCACGGACGCCGGATGGCTTCCTCGCCGAGGTGCGCGATGCGGGTCTCGCACGCGCGGTGGTGGTGGGACGGCACACGCCCACGCAGCACCTGCCCAACGATCGCATCCACGCCATCGTCTCCGGTCATCCCGAACTTGTCGGGATCGGTGCGGTGGATCCGGTGCTGCAGGGCGAGCGTGGCGCCATCGAGGAGATTGAGCGCGCGGTCGACCCCCTCGGTTTGAAGGGCATCGACATCGAGCGGGGTTTTGGGGACCCGCCCCGCCACCCCGACGACCGGATCTACTGGCCGATCTACGAACGGCTGCAGGACCTCGGCGTGCCGCTCTTCCTGATGAGTGGCCCGACCACGCCCGATCCGCGCTTCAACGATCCCTCGGGTGTCGCCGTGGTGGCCGCAGCCTTCCCGCGGCTGCAGATTGCGGCATTCCACGGCTACTGGCCGCGGGTGCAGGAGATTATCGGCGTGGCCTTCCGCTACGAGAACGTGCACTTGATTCCGGACATGTACTTCTTCCAGCCGGGGCAGGAGGCGTATCGCGCCGCCGCGAACAGCGTCCTGGCCGACCAGTTCCTGTTCGGGTCGTCCTATCCGTTCCGGCCGATCCGCCAGTCGATCGACGACTACGCGGCCTCGGGCCTGCGCGACGATGTGCTGGAACGCGTGTTCCACAGAAACGCCGAACGGCTGCTGCGCCTGTCCTGATCCGGCAGCAGGCCGGATCGGCGCAGCGCTGCAGGGAGATCAGGTCCGCGGCGGCGTCCAGACCGCGTCGCGGACGTTGATGGCGCGCGGGAGCAGGCCGAGACGGTGGAAGCGGTCGGCCGTTGCCTGCTGCCCGGTCAGGATCGCGTCAGAAAGCGGGCGCACGCCGAACTGCGTGCGGTCGGCCGCAACCTTCTGGATCTCGTAGGGGATGCCGGTCACCGAGGCGAGTGCCTGCGCCACCTGGTCCCGATGCCCCTCTGCCCAGGCAGCGGATTCGGCAAGACCTGCCAGAGCGCTTGCAACAACGCCGGGATGCGTGTCCGCGAAGGTCCGGTTGGCGAGGAAGTATGCGGAGACGTCGAGTGTCTGGCCGGAAGTTGTCAGGACCCGCGTCCGGCTCCTGGCTTGGGCCACCGCAAAGTAGGGATCCCAGATCGACCAAGCGTCCACACTGTCGTTGGCAAAGGCCGAGCCGGCATCGGCCGGCGTCAGGTAGGCGGGTGTAATGTCGGAGAAGGCTAGGCCCGCCTTCTCCAGAGCAGCGACGAGAAGGTTGTGGGCGCTGGTGCCGCGGGCGACTGCAACCCGGCGGCCCTTCAGATCCGCCACCGAGCGGATCGGCGACCCCTCCTTGACGAGGATTGCCTCTCCGTCGCCGGAGGGCGCTGCGGCGCTGACATAGACGAGGTTGCCGCCGGCCGCCTGCGAGAAGATCGGCGGCGCGTCGCCCGTATAGCCGAAATCGATGCTGCCCGCGTTGAGAGCCTCGAGGAGCGGCGGGCCGGCCTGGAACTCGACCCACTGCACTTTCGTACCCTGCGCGTTCAGGCGCTTCTCAATCACGCCCTGTTGCCGGGCGACGACGATAAGGCCGATCTTCTGGTAGCCGATGCGGAACTCCTTCGGAGCATCTGCCGCGCGGGCATGAGCCGGAGCTACGAGGAGCGCACCCAGCATCAGGAGGAGGGTCGGGATGCGGCGTCGGGTCAGGGTCACGCGGGAGTCTCCGTCTCGAGGGTATCGGTGTCAGGGCGCGGCACCGAATGGAGGATGTGCCCGCTCACGGCCTGGGGCAGGCGGAGCAGGTTGAGGATCGGGCAGGCCCGCTCGACTGCAGCGTGAAGCGCACGGACGCTGGCCGGATCGGCTGGCGAGTCGAGGCGCACCGCGTAAGCGAGGTCCTGTGGGTGAACAGGAATGTGCTCGAATCCCTCCGTGCCGGCGCGCGTCGAAGCTTGCGCTGACCTCGACCTCCAGCGAGGAAACCGGCACATTGCGTTGTGCCGCCTGGATCAGCACCGTGTGGGCGAGGCAGGATCCGAGGACGCCGAGTTGGAGTTCGGGCGAGCCGGGACCCAGATCCTGGCCAGCGGAGTCTGGCACGCTGTCGGTGATGACGGCGTGCCGGCGGATCGCGATCCGGCGCACGCCGCTGCGGCCTTCGACCGTCGCACGGGCGGATAGAGGCACGGGCGAGACTTCGCCGCGCCGGATCCGAGCGTCACGTTCCGCGAGGACGCGCCGCTTGTCGTCGAGATAGAGATCGATGTCGCTCATTCGGCCAAACGCCCGCGCGGCCGAAGACGGTCGCTCGCCAGTTGGGAAAGTGTCGTTTTATTGCATCGAGCTCAGAATGAGCTTTCGTTTTTCGAAGACCGGTGAGGATATCGTTTCGAAGATCGGCGGATCGAAGCAGAGAGCATCTATCCTGGAGAAGTCTTCGACGCCGTCTCACGAATTGCGGACCGGTTTGACCGAGCCGCGATAGCGCTTGCGCATGAAATCCGCGACCTCGGCCGATGTCAGTCGGCTTCCGAGCCGCAGCAGGCGCGGGTCCCGTGCCAGCGCCTCTGTCGTGACGAGCACGTTCGCGGAAGGGCTGATCTCGGCGCGCTCCAGGGCCAGCGCGTCCCGGGCGGGTTCCCGGGGCGTCGAACGATCGGCCTCCGTTCCGGAACCGCCCGATGGCGGCGCTCTGACAGGAGATCATCCGTGCCGAGCCATGACCTCATCCCTGCCGGTGGGCGGGCCTGGCCATGACGCGCCTCCTCGACCGCCTCGCCGGCGCCCTCGCCCTTCCGGCCTCCTGCCCTGGAGTGTCGGCGGCCGCCGTCACGCCGCTGATCCCCTTCCGGATGCTTGACGGGGGCATGCTCGCCGCCCCGCACCTCGCGCAGCTTCCCCTGCCGGCACGCCGGGGGGGCGCCGGAGGCCTGATTCCGCAAGGAGCGGCGCACGTTCTCAGACCGAAGATAGTCCTTCATGTCGGAGGACGGTTCCGGAGACGTGCCCGTGACTGCCGCCGGAGCAAAACGGAAAGACGTTTTCTTGACGCCAAATCGCCGGGTTGGATAGTATATATCGCAATGAGATCAGTCTAATGGGCCGGAGCGCCCGGTTCTGTTCCGATTCTAATCTGCCGCTCTTGGCTCGAATTCGTTTCAAAAATCCCGCCCATCGATCGTCTTCCGAGACGGCGTCGCCCCGACGCCGGTCCGAGGCCGCGCCGACTTCCTCCGGAGCCTATCCCGTGCTGCGCAAATCCGCCCCCCTGCTCGTCCTCTTCGCGAGCGCCGTCCTGTCCCTGTCCGGGGCCGCCGCGCAGGAGCCGGCGGCGCGGCCCGCGCCGGACGGGGCCGTCCGCTTCGAGACGAGCAGCCCCCTCGTCTCCACCGAGTGGCTGGAGAAGAACCTCGACGCGAAGGGGCTGCGCATCGTCGAGGTCAGCGTCGAACCCGGCGTATTCGAGCGCGGCCACATCCCGGGCGCCCAGAACGTCGTCTGGCACACCGATCTCGTGGAGACTGTGAGCCGCGACATCGCCGGCCCGGAGAAGTTCGCCGCCCTCGTCCGCCGCCTCGGCATCGATCGGGACACGACCGTGGTGCTCTACGGCGACAACAACAACTGGTTCGCCGCTTGGGGCGCCTGGGTGCTGGCGCAGTACGGCCTCGTCGACAATGTCAAGCTCCTCGACGGCGGGCGCAAGAAGTGGGAGGCCGAGAAGCGGCCCCTCGACACCCGCAGCGCGGAGGTCGCCGCCTCGCGCTTCACGCCGCCGCCGGTCTCGCCGGCCCTGCGCGCCCGCTTCGGCGACGTGCTCGCGGTGGCCAAAAAGGAGCGCGACGAGCAGATCCTCGACATCCGCTCCCCCGACGAGTTCAGCGGCAAGATCATCGCGCCCCCCGGCGTGCAGGAACTCGCAATCCGCGCCGGGCACATCCCGGGCTCGGTCAACGTGCCCTGGGGCAAGGCGGTGAATGCGGACGGCACGATCAAGTCGCCCGCGGAGCTGAAGGCGCTCTACGCGGCGGCCGGCATCGACGGCTCGAAGCCGATCATCACCTCCTGCCGCATCGGCGAGCGCTCCAGCCATTCCTGGTTCGTGCTGAGCCGCATCCTCGGCTACCAGGTCCGCAACTACGACGGATCGTGGACGGAGTACGGCAATGCGGTCGGCGTGCCGGTAGTCAACCTCGCCGGGACGGTCTGGGGCGGCAAGTGACGGAGCACGTCGCGGAGCGGGCTCCCCCGCTCCCCCGGGATTGGGCGGCCGCCGGCCTCGCCGGACGGGCGCTCCTGCATAGAGGCCGACCTGTCGCCCTTGCCCTTGCCGTCGCCGCGGGGCTCGCCGGAGCGGCTTGGTGGCTCGCGGGCCAGCCCGGCGGTACCCGGCTCTCGCTCTCGCTCAGCTTCGGGGCGCTGTTCGGCTTCGTGCTCCAGCGCAGCCGATTCTGCTTCTACTGCCAGTGGCGCGACCTTCTGGTCCACGGCGACCCGCGCGGGATGCTTGGCATCCTGGCGGCGCTCGCTGCGGGCCTTGCCGGTTACGCGGTCGTCCTCGGCGCCTGGATGCCGGACCCCGCCGGCACACGTCTGCCGCCGGACGCGCATATCGGACCGGTCGGGCCGGTCCTCGTCCTGGCGGGCGCGGCGTTCGGCACCGGCATGGCCGTGTCAGGCTCCTGCATCAGCGCCCATCTCTACCGCCTCGGCGAAGGCTCGCCGACGGCGCCCTTCGCGCTCCTCGGCACGGGTGCCGGATTTGTTCTGGGCTTCGCCACCTGGAACCCGCTCTACCTCGCGAGCGTGTCCGAGGCGCCGGTGCTGTGGCTGCCGCGCCATCTGGGCTATGCCGGCAGTCTCGCCCTCTCGCTGGCCCTGCTCGCCGCCCTTGCCTGGCCGCTGCTGCGCCGCCTGCCCGAGCCGGCCCCGGCAGAATCCGGCCGCCATCGGCAGCCCCTGCGCGCGGTCTTCACCGGGCGCTGGCCGGTCTGGCTCGGCGGTCTTGCGGTTGGGGCGATCGGCACGCTGGCCTATCTGCGGGTCGGGCCTCTCGGCGTCACCGCCGAGATCGGCGGACGCTCCCGTCAGGCTGCGGGCGCCCTCGGCCTCCTGCCCGAGCGCCTCGAAGGGCTCGACACCTTCCGGGGCTGCGCCACGGCCGTCCGCGACGCGGTGCTGACCCCGAACGGGCTGTTCGTCGGCGGCCTCGTCCTCGCTGCCTTCGCCGCGGCCCTGGCGGCGGGGCAGTTCCGCCCGGCCTGGCCGAGCCGGGACCAGGCCGGGCGCGGCCTCCTGGGCGGCCTCCTGCTCGGCTGGGGTGCGATGACGGGACTCGGCTGCAGCGTCGGCACGCTGCTCTCGGGCATCATGGCGGGCGCCGTCTCCGGCTGGGTCTTCGGCCTCGCCATGTTCGCGGGTGCCGGCGGCACCCTGTGGCTCGGCCGGCGGACGGGGCTCGTCGCGTAGCGGCGAGGCTCAGGCGAAGAAACGGTTCGCCGGCCGCTTCAGGCCGAGATGGTCCCGCAGCGTCGTGCCCGCGTATTCGGTGCGGAACAGGCCGCGCCGCTGCAATTCCGGCACCAGCGTGTCGACCACGTCGTCGAGCCCCTGTGGCACGAAGGGGAACATCACGTTGAAGCCGTCGCAGGCGCGCGTCTCCAGCCATTCCTCCATGCGATCGGCGACCTGGGCGGGCGTGCCGACCATCTGCAGGCCACCATAGCCGCCGACCCGGCGCGCGAGGTCGCGGACCGTGGCGCCGGTCCGGCGCGCGTAGTCGACGATCTGGGCCTGACCGCTCTTGCTGGCATTCGTCTCGGGGATCTCGGGCAGAGGCGCGTCGAGGTCGAAGCCCGAGGCATCGACGCCGAGGCGCACCGAGAGGTTGGCGAGGCCGCTATCGGGATGGACGAGGTCGTCGAGGCGCGCCTTCTTGGCCCGGGCCTCGTCCTCCGTTTCGCCGAGCACCACGAAGCAGCCGGGCAGGATCTTCAGCTGCTCGGGGTCGCGCCCCGCCGCCGGCATCCGGCCCTTCACGTCGGCGTAGAAGGCCTGCGCCGCCTCGAGCGTCGAGCCGGACCCGAACACCATCTCGGCCGTCTCGGCCGCGATCTGACGCCCGGCCTCCGACGCGCCGGCCTGCACGATCACCGGCCAGCCCTGGACCGGCCGCGCGATGTTGAGCGGACCTTTGACCTTCAGGAAGTCGCCCCGGTGATCGAGGACGTGCATCCGGGCGGGGTCGAAGAACAGGCCGCTCGCCTGATCCATTTGGAAGGCGTCGTCGGCGAAGGAATCCCACAGGCCGGTCACCACGTCGAAGAACTCGCGGGCGCGGGCGTAGCGCACCGCGTGATCGAGATGCGCGTCGCGGCCGAAGTTCAGCGCCTCATCCGGGTTCCCCGAGGTGACGAGGTTCCAGCCGGCGCGGCCCTTGGAGATGTGGTCGAGCGAGGCGAACTTGCGGGCGACGTGGTAGGGCTCGTTGTAGGTGGTCGAGGCCGTCGCGATCAGGCCGATGCGCTCGGTCAGCACGGCGAGCGCCGGCAATAGGGTGAGCGGATCGAACGAGGTCACGGTGGCCGAGCGGCGCAGCGCCACCTTTGGCATGTTCATTACCGCGAGATGGTCGGCCATGAAGAAGGCGTCGAACTTCGCGGCCTCCAGGCGCCGGGCGAAATGCGCCAGGTGCTCGAAGCTGAAATTCGCGTTCGGGTAGCCGCCGGGATAGCGCCACCACGCGGTGTGGATCCCGATGGGGCGCATGAAGGCGCCGAGATGCAGGTGGCGGTCCCGGCTCATGCGTGCTGTCTCCGGTCTCTCATGGGCGCAAGTCGATCAGATCGGGCCGGCCTGCGCGTTCGACATGGGCGGTTCGCGGCGACCGCCTGAGTGCGGGATACTTCCGGGATGTCATCATGCAGCTTCGCCAGCGCGGCGGCAGCCTGGATCGCTGGGCCGTCATCGCATCGTGGCTGCGGATCAAGCGCAGGACGCTACAGGGCCGACGAAAAATTTGCCAGCGGTTCAGATGCCAGTCAACGAAATGTTCATTTCAAGAGAATCCCTGACCGGGGGTTATCGATCTCGTTTCAGCTTGCAACAGAGGAGTTTTATCTGTCTGAGCTTGATGACAATGACGGCTCCGATTTGTAAGGCCGCGCCGAATCCGCAAATCCATCTCGATTCGGCCTTGTCGCTTGGAGGATTTATTCTCTATACCGAGCCATGCGTTTTGGCATTCGTTGGCGTCACATCCGGGCGGCGACCGGCATCGTTCTCGTCAAGCGGACGATGCGCTTCCTGGCACTGGAGACCTCGTGGATTCGATTGACCTGAAGATCCTGGCACTGCTTCAGACGGACGCGACGCTGTCGATCGCCGCGATCGGCGAGCGGGTGGGCCTGTCGCAGACGCCGTGCTGGAAGCGCATCCAGCGCCTGGAAGCGGATGGGGTGATCGACCGGCGGGTGGCCGTGCTCGATCCGGTCAAGCTCGGCCTCGGCCTGACGGTGTTCGTCTCCATCGAGACCGCCGACCATTCGCGCGACTGGCTGGAGCGCTTCGCCGAGACCGTCGCCTCCATGCCGGAGGTGCTGGAATTCTACCGGATGGCCGGCGACGTCGACTACATGCTGCGCGTGGTGGTGGCCGACATGCAGGCCTACGACGCCTTCTACAAACGGCTGATCGCCACGCTGCCGCTCAAGAACGTCACCTCGCGCTTCGCCATGGAGAAGGTGAAGTCAACCACCGCCCTGCCCCTGCCCGTGGCGACCTCGGCGCGGCATTCGCCGCGATTGGCTGCTGGCGCGTGAGCTGATATGGTCGTCTGCCAAAGCTTGGGGCTCGGTTTAAATTCGGATTTCCGGCCCCTGGAAGTCTACAAGATCTTATACATCGCTGCATTCATCGCCCTCTTGGTTGTAGGAGCATAGCAGGATGGTCGGTAATCTTGATCGGCGCGGCTTTCTCCGGGCCTCCGCGGGCTTCGCGGCCGGCGCAGCCGCAGGCTTCACCTGTGTCGAGGTTGCGCGTGCGGCCCCGATCGAGATTCCGACCGTCGACAGGTTGAGCCTGCGCGTGTTGATCGACTCGGCGCACGATCAGTTCCTCAAGCCGAGCACCGTCCAGGGCGTGGTGCATCAGCCGCCGGGCAGCGGACGCGGGAGCAACTACCGCAAGGTGCTCCACAACCAATGGGGCCTCTCGCTCTTCGTGGAATCGCAGCGCGCGGACGAGGCGCGGACGATCCTGCTCGACTTCGGCTACAGCCCGGACGCGCTGCTCAACAATATCGAGATTCTCAAGGTCGACCCGACCAAGGTCGACGCCCTCATCGTCAGCCACGGCCATCACGACCATTACGGCGGCCTGACGGGCTTCCTCGACCGCTACCGGAGCGCGCTCAGGCCCGACCTCAAGCTCTATGCCGGCGGCGAGGACAATTTCTGCCATCGTCTCTCCCCGAGCGGGGTGCAGGGTCAGTTCACGGATTTCGGCCAGCTCGACCGCCGCGACCTGACCGCGCAGAAGGTGACGACCGTGCTGTGCGAGGCGCCGACCGTCGTGGCCGGCCATGCCTTCACCACCGGGCAGATCAAGCGCACATCGATCGAGCGGATCCTGCCTAACACTTTCGTCGAGCGCGGCATCAAGGACGGGCTCGGCTGCGATGCGAGCCACTACTCGGCCGCCGAGCTCCAGGGCAAGATCATCCCGGACGAGCACGTCCACGAGCACGCGACCTGCTTCAACGTGAAGGACAAGGGGCTGGTGGTGATCAGCTCCTGCGGCCATGTCGGGATCGTCAACTCGGTCCTGCAGGCCCGCGCGGTCTCCGGCATCGACAAGGTGCACGCCATCGTCGGCGGCTTCCATCTCGGGCCCGCGCCGAAGGACTACCTCACGCAGGTTGTCGCGGAGGTCCGGAAGCTCGAGCCCGACGTCGTCATCCCGATGCATTGCAGCGGGCTCAATTTCGCGCTGGAGGCTCAGGCCCAGATGCCGGCCAACGTGCTCGTCCCGACGACGGGCAGCCGCCTGACTTTCGGTGCATAGCACCGACCGGTCCGCGCCGCGTCGACTCCTGAATCCGCGTCGCGGGGCGGGAGCCGCGGCGCTTGCCGCCTGCGCACTCGGCCTCCTCGTGGCGCTGGCCCGCGCCGAGGAGGCGCCGCGCCGGTCCGCGGCCGAGCTGATGGACGTGCTGATGTGGAACCGCGAGCCGGTCGGCGGCCCGTTCGCGCTTGTCGATCACGAGGGCCGGCCGCGCACGGATGCCGACTTCCGCGGCAAGCTGCTGATCGTCTATTTCGGCTTCACCGCCTGTCCCGACATCTGCCCGACGGACCTGATGGAGGTCGCCCGGGCCCTGACGCTTCTGGGCGCGGAGGCGGAGCGGGTCCAGGCGGTCTTCGTCACGCTCGATCCGGAGCGCGACTCTCCAGCCCATCTCGCTGCGTACCTGCAGAGCTTTCATCCCGCCCTGGTTGGGCTGACCGGCAGCCCGGACGCGATCCGACGCATGGCGGACGCCTACAAGGTCTATTTCGCGAAGGCCGAGGGCGCGGACGGGAACGGCACCATCGAGCACTCGGCCTTCGTCTATCTGATGGACCGGTCCGGTGCCTATCTCGGCTTCTTCCCTCCTGGCACCTCGGCCGAGCGGATGCTGACCATCATCCGCCCTCAGCTGGCGGCGGAGCGTCCCGGGACCCGGTAGGCGGCACCCGGATGGCTGGCCTTCAGATGCGGACCGGCGCCGGGGAACAGCTTCTCGCGCAGCGTCCCCTCGCGATAGGCCGTCTTGAAGGCGCCGCGCGCCTGCAGTTCCGGCACGACCAGATCGACAAAGGCCTCCAGCGTCTCCGGCGCGACCACGCGGGTGAGGTTGAAGCCGTCGATATCCGCGGCCTCGGCCCAGTCGATGAGCGCGTCGGCGACCTCGCTCGGCGAGCCTACGATGAAGGGGGCGCGTGCCCCGCGCGGGCCGAACTCGGCGAAGTCGGCCAGCGTGAAGGGCCGCTCGCCCGGTGCGGTCAGGTTCTCGACGAGCGACTGCATCGCGTTGGTCGCCTGATAGGCCAGCGGCTCGTCGGGCCTCAGCCCGGCGAGGTCGATCCCTGTCCAGCCTGAGACGAGGGCGTATTGCCCTTGCGCGTCGAGATAGCGGGCGTACTCGTCCCGCAGGTCCAGCGCCTCGGCCCGGGTCGGCGCCACGATCACCGTGGCGCCGAGGAACATGCGGATGTCGCGCGGGTCGCGCCCGGCGGCACGAGCGGCCTCGCGGATGCTGCGGACGGCGCGCGCCGCCACTGCCTTGCTGTGGCCGTTGAGGAAAATCGCCTCGGCATGGCGGGCCGCGAACAGGCGTCCGCGTGACGAGGTGCCGGCCTGGTAGAGGACCGGGCTCCGCTGCGGCGAGGGCTCGCTGAGGTGCCGCCCGTCGACCCGGTAATAGGGCCCCTCATGGCGCACGCGGTGCACCCGGGCCGGATCGCTGAACACGCCGCTCTCCGCGTCGCGCAGCACCGCGCCCGCCTCCCAGCTCCCCTCCCAGAGCTTGTAGGCAGCCTCAAGGAAATCCTCTCCCGCCTCGTAGCGGACATCGTGGGCACGCGCCTCGGCGAGACCCATGCCACGCGCCCCGCTCTCGAGATAGCCGGTCACGATGTTCCAGCCGACACGGCCGCCGGTGAGCTGGTCGAGGGTCGAGACGCGGCGGGTGAAGGTGAAGGGGTGCTCGTAGGTGAGGTTGGCGGTGACGCCGAATCCGAGATGATGTGTCGCCTGAGCCATCGCCGGCACGAGGAGGAACGGGTCGAGGTTCGGCGCCTGTGCCGCGCGGGCGAGCGCCGTCTCGGCGCTGCCGCCATAGACGTCGTACTGGCCGATCACGTCGGCGAGGAAGACGCCGTCGAACAGCCCGCGCTCGGCCGTGCGGGCGAGGGAGACCCAATAATCGAGGCTGTTGTAGGCGGCGCTCGCATCCCGCGGATGCCGCCACAGCCCCGCCCAGGTATGGCCAGGCGCAGCCATCTGGAAGGCGTTCAACAACAATTCGCGGTGCCGGGACATGGTGGGTTCCGTGGAGCGTTGGTCGTACCGGGGGGCTTGAGAGGAGGCGCCGTGCTGCCGGGATCTCGGGCGCTGTGGCGCGCTCGAACGTATTCGCGTAGACGCTCCGGTCAACTAGAACGTTGTTTTTCATTTTTGCCGCCGCGTAGAATGAATAGACTCTAATGTCGAATGTGGAAAATGACTTGTGCTTTCTAGTGATTAGGATAAAGATCGAGATCCAAAAATCATAAGGAGAAAATTTTCAGACAGAAAGATCGTCTAAAGTTTCGGGACGTGAGAGCAAGGTCGCTTATCAGCGGGTGAGCGCGCAAGAAGATCGATTTTCATGCAGAAGTATGTTCTAATTCGAATGCAATTTCTGGCATTATCATCCAAATATCAGGATCATTCCACCGAGGCCGTAAATATGAATCTCGCTGATCTTCTGGAAGTGCGGATTTGTTCTGTTTATAGAACGCCACCACGGGGTGCATTCGACGGCGGAGAGCCGGGCGCACGCCCGTCGGGAGCGGCGAGATGGTTTCAAAGGGCATCCTGGGACTTGGCGGAGCGGCGTTCGGTCTGATCCTCACGGCCGGCGCGGCGCTGGCGGAGCCCGCGCGGTCCGGCGGCACACTGACCGCGATCGTGCAGCCCGAGCCCGTGATCCTGACCGCGGCGCTCAACACGGCCGCCCCGACCGGGGTCGTCAGCGGGACGATCTTCGACGGGCTCGTCGATTACGACCGTGACCTCAAGCCGATCCCGGCGCTCGCGACCTCCTGGGAGACCGCGCCCGACGGCCTCAGCCTGACCTTCCACCTGCGCCCGAACGTGAAGTGGCACGACGGCCAGCCCTTCACGGCGGCGGACGTCAAATGGACGCTGGAGAACGTCTGGACCAAGATCCATCCCCGCAATCAGGTGACTTTCGGCAAGGTCACGGGTGTCGAGACGCCCGATCCGCTCACCGTGATCCTGCGCCTCGGCCAGCCCTCGCCAGCGATTCTCTCGTCGCTCAACAGCAACGGGGCGCAGATCCTGCCCAAGCACCTCTACGAGGGCACCGACCCGCTCTCCAACCCCTACAACAACAAGCCGGTCGGCACCGGCCCGTTCAAGTTCAAGGAATGGAGCCGCGGCAATCACATCGTGCTGGAGCGCAACCCCGATTACTGGGATGCGGGCAAGCCCTATCTCGACCGCGTCGTCTTCCGCGTGCTGCCCGACGCCGCCGCCCGGGCCGCCGCCCTGGAGAAGGGCGAGGCGCAATACGCGCCCCTGAGCCCGGTGCCGCTGAAGGACGCCGCCCGCCTCGGCGGCCTGCCGAACCTGCGCGTCGAGACCACCGGATACGAGTGGCTCTCGCCCTGGCTGTTCGCCGATTTCAACGTCGAGCGCGGGCCCCTCAAGGACGTGCGGGTGCGCCGCGCCCTCGCCCAGGCCATCGACCGGGCGGCGCTTGCCCGCGTGGTCTGGTTCAATTTCGGGGTGCCGGCGACGAGCCCGGTCCCCTCGACGCTTACCGACTTCCACGCCAAGGACACGCCGGCCTACCCGTTCGACACCAAGCGGGCCGAGGCGCTCCTCGACGAGGCCGGCTGGGCGCGCGGCGCGAACGGCACGCGCTTCAGCCTTGAGATCGACTACATCCCGTACGGCGACGACTTCAAGCGGACGGCCGAGTTCCTCAAGGCCTCGCTGCGCCGCGTCGGCGTCGAGGCCAATATCCGCAGCCAGGACACGCCGAGCTACACACGCCGGATCTACGGCGACCGCGACTTCGACATCGCGATCACGTGGTTCGCCGCCTTCTCGGATCCGCAAGTCGGCGTCACTCGTGCCTACTGGTCTGCCTCCGTCGGCAAGAACATCCCCTGGACGAACGGCTCGGGCTACCGCAACCCGGAGGTCGACGGGCTGATCGCGGCGGTGCAGGGGGAGGCCGATCCGGCCAAGCGGCGCGCGCTGTTCCGGCGCTTCCAGGAGATCGTCCTCACCGACCTGCCGACCCTGCCGCTGCTGGAGCTGAAGTTCTTCACGGTCGAGGCGGTCGGGCTCCGCCACGGCGCCCGCGGCGACCAGGTCTATGGCAGCTTCCGCGATTTCCGCTTCGACGGTCCGGCTCCCGGCCAGTCCCGCGCCAGCGCCAACTGAGCGATCAAGATGCGCATGCCCGCGGGCGGCTCGGCGGCGATCCGCCGCCTGGCCCAGATGGTGTCGGTCGTGGTCGGCATCGCCGTCGTCAACTTCTTCCTGCTGCATCTGGCGCCGGGCGACGCGGCCCAGGTGCTGGCGGGAGAGGCGGGCTCGGCCACGCCCGAATACATCGCGGCCCTGCGCGCGCAGTTCGGCCTCGACCAGCCCCTGGGGGTGCAGTTCGCGAAGTACCTCGCCAAGGTGCTGACCCTCGATCTCGGCTTCTCCGTCCGGCAGGGCCTGCCGGTGGCGCAGCTCATCCTCGACCGGCTCGGGCCAACGCTCCTGCTGATGGGGGCGAGCCTCGGCTTCGCCGTCCTCGCCGGAGGAGCGCTGGGCTTCGTCGCGGCCCGTCATGCCGGCCGGCCTCTCGACACCGCGATCTCAGCCCTCGCGCTTCTCTTCTACGCGACGCCGGTCTTCTGGATCGGCGTGATGCTGATCGTCGTGTTCTCGGTCTGGCTCGACTGGCTGCCGGTCGGCGGCATGGCCGAGATCGGGACGGGCCGCACCGGCCTCGCCCATCTCGGCGACGTCCTGCGCCACCTCGTGCTCCCGGCCCTGACCCTGGCCCTCTACTATCTCGCGATCTACACGCGCCTGACCCGGGCCGCGATGCTGGAGGCCTATGGCCAGGATTACGTGCGCACGGCGGTGGCCAAGGGCGTGCGCCCGCGCCGGATCGCCTACCGGCACGTCCTGCGCAACGCGCTCCTGCCGGTGGTGACGCAGCTCGGCCTGCAGCTCGGCGCGATCCTCGGGGGCGCCGTCCTGGTGGAGACGGTCTTCGCTTGGCCGGGCCTCGGCCGCCTCGCCTTCGAGGCCCTGTTCCAGCGGGACCTCAACCTGCTGCTCGGCATCCTGCTGTGCAGTTCGGTCGTCGTCGTCCTCGCCAACCTTGCGGTCGACCTGCTCTACGCGGTGCTCGATCCGCGCACCGCCCGAGCCTGACCCGATGACCGGCACGCTGACGATCTCAGCGGCCCGGCCGCGGCCGGCCGGACTTGTCGCCCGCCTGATCCGGCGCCCCTCCGCCGTCGTCGGCCTGGCCCTGCTCGGCCTCGTCGCCGGGGCGGGCCTCGCCGCGCCGGTCCTCTATCCTGGCGACCCGCTCGACATGATCGGCGCGCCGCTGCAATGGCCGGGTATGGACCCGGCCTTCCCGCTCGGCACGGACATGCTCGGACGCGACATCGCCGCCGGGATCACGCACGGCGCTCGGATCTCGCTGATGATCGGCGCGGTCGCGACCCTGGTGGCGCTCGTCATCGGAGTCGGGATCGGGGCAGGGGCCGGCTATTACGGCGGCCGCGTCGAGGCCGCTCTGATGCGGCTCACCGAACTCTTCCAGACCATCCCGCCCTTCCTGTTCACCCTGGCGATCGTCGCGGTGCTGCAGCCCTCCATCCCGACTATCGTGCTGGCGATCGGGCTGACCGGCTGGCCGGGCCTGGCCCGGCTGGTGCGGGCCGAGGTGCTGCGCCTGCGCGACGGCGAGCTCGTCCAGGCCTCGATCGTGATCGGCGCCTCGGATGCCCGCATCATCGGCCTGCATATCCTGCCGAACGTGCTCGCCCCCGTGGTGGTCTCCGCCTCGATCCTAGTGGCGAACGCGATCCTGACCGAGTCGAGCCTCGCCTTCCTCGGCCTCGGCGACCCGAACGTCGTCAGTTGGGGGGGCATGGTGGGCGCTGGGCGCGAGGTGATCCGCACGGACTGGTTCGTTGCCGCGGCTCCGGGGCTCGCCATCGTCGCGGCCGTGCTCGCACTCAACCTGCTCGGCGACGGGCTCAACGACGCGCTCGACCTGAAGCGGGCGCTGCGATGAGCGCGGAGACGCGCACGGGGGCACCCGTCCTGGAGGTCGACGACCTCCGGATCTCCTTCCGCGAGCGCGCCGCCGAGCGGGCGGCGGTGCACGGCCTCGGCTTCTCGGTGGAGGCCGGCGAGACCCTGGCGATCGTCGGCGAATCCGGCTGCGGCAAGTCGCTCACCGCTTTCGCGCTGCTCGGCCTGCTGCCCGGCAACGCCCGCGCCAGCGGACGCGTCCGCCTGGAGGGCCGCGACATCCTCGGGCTTGAGGGCGAGGCGATGCGGCGCCTGCGCGGCACGCGCATCGCCATGATCTTCCAGGAGCCGATGACGGCGCTCAACCCGGTTCTCACGATCGGTGCCCAGATCGTCGAGGCGATCCGGGAGCACGAGGCGGTGAGCGCCGCCGACGCCCGCACGCGGACGCTCAGTCTTCTCGCGCGCGTCCGCATTCCCGATCCCGAGCGCCGCTTCGGCGAGTATCCGCACCGACTGTCCGGCGGCATGCGCCAGCGCGTGGTGATCGCGATGGCGCTCGCCTGCGCGCCGGCCGTCCTCGTCGCGGACGAGCCGACCACGGCCCTCGACGTCACGGTGCAGGCAGAGATCCTCGACCTGATCGACGACCTGCGCCGGGAGACCGGCATGGCGGTGGTGCTCATCACCCACGATCTCGGCCTCGTGGCCGAGCATGCCGACCGGGTGCTGGTCATGTATGCGGGGCGCGCTGTCGAGGCCGGCTCTGCCGCCGCCCTCTTCGCCGCGCCGCGCCACCCCTATACGCGTGCCCTCGTCGCGGCCCGCCCGCGGCCGGGATCCGCCCTACGGCAGCGGCTCGTCGAGATTCCCGGCCAGGTCCCGCCGCCCGGCGCGATGCCGCCGGGCTGCGCCTTCGCGCCGCGCTGCCCGGCGGCTGAAGCGCCCTGCCGCGAGACCCCGCCGCCCCTCCCGTCCGTCGGTACCGCGGCGGAGCGGGTCGCCTGCCTCCGTTGGAAGGATCTCCGTGCTCCGGACCAATCCCCTGTACGGCTCGGCGCCTGACCTCGAGGCGCGGCCCCTGCTCACCGTAACGGATCTCGCGGTCCAGTACCGGACCGCCGGAGGCACGGTGCGGGCAGTGGACGGCGTGTCGCTGGAGGTCCACCCCGGCGAGACCCTCGGCCTCGTCGGCGAGTCGGGCTGCGGCAAGTCCACCCTGGGCCGCGCGATCCTGCGCCTCGTCGAGCCGAGCCGCGGCTCGATCCGGCTCGACGGACGCGAGCTCGTCGGCCTCCCGCGCCGGGCGCTCCGGGGCGAGCGGCGGCGCCTGCAGATGGTGTTCCAGGACAGCGGCGCCGCCCTCGATCCGCGCTGGACCGTGGGTCGGCTGATCGAGGAGCCGTTGCGCGTCTACGGGATCGGCGGGCGCGCCGAGCGCCGCGACCGGGTCGCGCGGCTCCTCGCCGATATGGGTCTTCCCCCAGATGCGGCGGCGCGCCATCCGCACGCCTTCTCGGGCGGCCAGCGCCAGCGCATCGGCATCGCCCGCGCGCTCGTCCTCGACCCCGACCTCGTGGTCTGCGACGAGCCGGTCTCGGCGCTCGACGTCTCAATCCAGGCGCAGATCCTCAACCTGCTGCAGGATCTGCAGGAACGGCGCGGCGTCGCCTTCCTGTTCATCAGCCACGATCTCTCGGTGGTCGAGCACGTCTCAGACCGGGTCGCAGTGATGTATCTTGGCCGCATCGTCGAGACCGCCCCGCGGGACGCCCTGTGGCGGGCGCCGGCCCACCCCTACACCCGCACGCTCCTCGCGGCCGTCCCCTCGCCCGAGCGCCAGGCACGCAGGGCCAGGCGAGGCGTCAACCTGCCCGACGCCCTGCCGAGCCCCTATGCGCCCCCCTCGGGCTGCCACTTCCATCCGCGCTGCCCGCTCGCCGTCGAGCGTTGCCGGTCTGAGGTGCCAGCCCTGCGGGCATTCTCCGGAACGGCCCACCGGGTCGCCTGTCATCTCGCCTGAGCGGCAGTCGGGATCGAGCGCTGACAGCGCCGCGGATCCCGTCGCCATCAGTGCGAGACTGCCTCCAGCACCCGGCCGACGATGACCGGACCGGTATTTTGTACCGGGCTAATTGGGAGGCTACTGCATGGTCGCTACCCTGGGTAGCCGGAAGGCCAGATCCGGGAAGGTGGGGGTGCGGGCGGCTGGGAGCCCAAGGATGAGTGCGGCCGGACGCGATTGTAGGTGTTTTGCCAAAGACCGATCACGATCTTCCCCTCCTTCAGCGAGTGGAAAATTTCCTGCGTCAGGCACTCATCGCGCAGTTTTCCGTTGAAGATCTCGCAATACCCGTTCTCCCACCGTGATCTGGGCGCGATGTACTGGATCTGTGGACCCGTCTTGGCGGCCCATTTGCGGCGTGCCTTCGAGATCATCTCAGGGCCGTTGTCGCACCGGATGTGCTCCGGGATGCCGTGCAAGCACATTGCGTCAGCCAACGCCTCGATCACGCCGAGGCCGTTGATCCGCCGAGCAACCTTCAGCGCCAGGCAGGTCCGGTTGTGCTCGTCGAGCCGCGTCAGGATGCGCAGGCTTCGGCCATCGTGGGTCTGCGCATGCACGAAGTCGAAGCTCCAGACCTGATTGCGGTGAAGCGGCCGCAGGCGCACGCAGGAGCCGTCGTTCGGCCAAAGTCGACTGCGGGGTCTCTGTCGGCTGGGGACCTTCAGCCCCTCGCGGTGCCAGATGCGCTGAACCCGATCCTCGCCCACCCGCCAGCCGCCTGCCTGCAGCAGAGCCGTGACGCGGCGGTAACCGTAGCGCCTATACTCGGACGCCAAGGCAACGATGGCCCGGGTCAGCCCATCTTCGTCGGCCGGCAGTGTGGGCACGTAGCGTTGCGTGCCGCGATGCTGGCCGACGATCCGGCAAGCATGACGTTCCGAGAGACTGTACTTCTCTCGGATGCCGTCGACCGCCTGCCAGCGTCGCTCGGGGGCTGCAAGTTTCCCGAGGCGACGTCCGCCAGGACCTGCTTCTCCGGAGACAGGTCTGCCACGAGCCGCCGCAGCCGCGCGTTCTCACGCTCCAGGTCCTTCATTTTCCTGGCCTGATCGACCCGGAGACCGCCGTACTCCTTGCGCCAGCGGTAATAGCTCTGCTCGGAGATCGCCGCCTCCTTGCAGGCCAAAGCCAAACTCTTGCCCTGCGCTGTCTGCACTTCGATCTGGCGCAGCTTGAGCACAACCTGCTCCGCGCTCGTCTTCTGACCTCGCCGCATCTCCGGCTCCTTCCGTCCTGGCTGATCCTCCCAATCAGCTCGGTCCAAAGCCCGCCGGTCAGGTCACTCAGTCTCGGCCATTCAGCGTCTTCTGGCGGCTTCTCAGAAGCGGACTCTGCGGCAGCTCAGCTTGTGGGTCTCAGTTGCGCTAGCAGCGAAACCGAGCGTCGAGGCGCGAAGCGGTTGTTCGTCTTCAGTCGTCGACCATGAGCATCGCGAGATGCGCAGTTCTCTCGCGCTCGCGGTCGATAAGGAGGGGACCCGCTCCGCCGCGGAGGCTCCGGCCGCATCCTATTTGCACGGGGCTTGCAAATCGGTGAGGTGCCGATCGAGCATCCAGGACGAGCCGAGGAATGGACGGACATATCCGTAGAGCCCCGTCGAGCGCGCATTGGCGCACGCAGGAGATGTTCCTCATCCAGGAGGTGATGAATTTGATCGGCAGGGGCCTGCGCCTCGATCAGGTCGCCCGCGAGATGCTGCATCTCCTGTCCGAGATCGTCGGGCTGAACCGCGGGCGCATCGTCCTGAAGGACCCTGAGGGCGAAGGATACCATATCGCCCATTCCTACGGGCTGACCCGCGAGGAGGCGGCGCGCGGACGCTACGCGCCGGGCGAGGGCATCACTGGGCGCGTCATCCAGGATGGCCACCTCATCATCGTGCAGGACATCGACAAGGATCCGACCTTCCTCGGACGCGCCGTGGCGCGGGCGCAATTGCCCCGCGGCGCCGTCTCGTTCCTGGCGCTGCCGATCCGGGTCGATCACCGCACCGTCGGTGCCATCGCCTGCCACCGCATCCGGCACCGGGAGCGGGCGCTCTCTGATGATCTCACCATCCTGCGCATCATCGCCACCATGGTCAGCCAGTTGTTGACCCTGAACGAACGCGTCGAGCGCAAGACGCGGGCGCTAGAAGAGCACAACGACATGCTGGAGCGGGAACTTCGCCTCAAGCGCGCCCGCTACGGCATCATCGGCACCTCGCCCGCACTGCTGCGAGCCCTAACGCAGGTCGAGAAAGTCGCGAATGCGACCGCGAGCGTGCTGCTGCTCGGCGAGTCGGGGACCGGCAAGGAACTCTTCGCCCGCGCGCTCCACCTCGAGAGCCCGCGTCGCGACCGGCCGTTCATCAAGGTCAATTGCGCGGCGATCCCCGACAGCCTGTTCGAGTCCGAGCTGTTTGGGCACGAGCGCGGCGCCTTCACTGGGGCGATCGAGGCGCGGGCGGGCTGGTTCGAGCAGGCGAGCGGCGGCACGATCTTCCTCGACGAGATCGGCGAGATGCCGGCAATCCTCCAGACCAAGCTGCTGCGCACGCTCCAGGAGGGCACCGTGGTTCGGCTCGGCGGCAAGCGCGAGATCCGCGTCGACATGCGCCTCGTGGCCGCGACGAACCGCGACCTCGCCACCGAGGTCGCCCACGGGCGCTTCCGGGAGGATCTGTTCTACCGCCTCAACGTCGTGCCAATCACCCTGCCGCCGCTGGCCGAGCGGCGCAGCGACATCCCCGATCTGGTGCTGCACTTCCTCACGCAGGCCAACCAGGGCAATCAGCGCAACGTCAACCTGACGCAAGCGGCGGTCGCCCACCTCGCCCGGCAGCCCTGGCCGGGCAACATCCGCCAGCTCGCCAACTTCATCGAACGGCTCGTGCTGCTGGCGAGTGAGGGTATCCTCGATGTGGAGGATGTGCGGCCGATGCTCAAAGGCGCCCTCGTCACGGCGCCGAGCGCGTTCGCGACGAGCCTCTATCATGTTCCTGAGCGGGAGGCCGCGCCGCGGGCGATCGGCTCCGTGCGGCCCTACCTGCCCGCCGATTCCCACGGGCATGCGGAGCTGCAGATCGCCTTGAGCCAGGCCGGCGGCAACAAGACCCGCGCGGCGCAGCGGCTCGGGCTGACCGAGCGCCAGTTCTCCTATCGCTGGCGAAAGCTCCAGCCGGCGCCGTGAAGAGGCCGACAAAACCTGACATTGTCGACAGAATGTCGACAATCGCAGACGCGTCGCGATGGCTTCGCAGCCATAAATATCTTCCAAGTTATTGATCATGTTTGTCTTTGTAGAATAATCGATCGCTCGACAGATCTGGCACTTGCCTTGCGCAAGCCCCTCCGAGCCGGCCCCGACACATCCGAGGCCTGAGCCGAACAGGAGTTGCTGATGAGCGCGAGCGCCGCCCCCCAAACTGTCTCCACCTACCTGCGGCCGATCAACCGGGACGGCCTGATGCAGTTTGCCGAGAAGGGCCGCTGCAATCCCGGCTCCCGCGGCACCAACAAGGTTCACACCGTCGTCGAGGGGCAGTACCGCACCCTCAGCTATGTCGGCGACCATCAGCCGGTCGTAGTGGACGAGCCGCTCCACCTCTTCGGCGAGAACACGGCGCCTGCACCCGGCGAGATCGTGCTCTCGGCGCTCGGCGGCTGTCTCGCGGTCGGCATCACCGCCGTCGCCACGTGGAAACAGGTGCGTCTCTCGCGCCTCGAACTGCATCTGGAGGGCGACATCGGCAACCCGGCCGCCTGGGGCGCCGGCGGCGCTGAGAAGCTGCCCGCCGAAATGGGCTTCCAAGAGATTCGGGTCGCCGTGACCATCGAGGGCAATGCGAGCCGCGAGGAGCTCGACGCCATCGTGCAGCACGCCAACGTGTTCTCGCCGGTGGCCAACTCCATGCGCAACCCGATCGCCTTCAAGATCGGACTGGCTGCCTGACGCCCTCGGCGGGGCCAGGTGTGCCCCGCCGTCTTCCCTACCCTCGAGGAGACTGCACGATGCCGAGCGCCCTCGCTCTCCGGCCGGCGGAGGATCGTATCGCGGCCGCGCCGGACCGCCCCGACTGGACCGACGCGGCCGTCCGTGCCGCGACGGAAGCCATCGCCGACGGCCCCTTAAGCGCGGCGGCGGCCGAGATCGACCGCGGCGCCTACCCGCTCGACATCCTCGGCCGACTCGGGAGCGCCGGGGCGCTCGGCGTCCATCTCGACCGCCACGGCGCCCGCATAGGCCTGTCGATCGCCGCGATGCAGGCCGCGAGCCGGGCCTGCGGCGCCACCGGCTTCCTGATGTGGTGCCACGACGTCTGCGGCCTCTACCTCGAGCAGTCGGACAACCCGGCGCTCTCCGGCGCAGTACTCGACGCCCACGCTGCGGGCCGGACCTTCGGCGGCACGGCCCTGTCCAACCCGATGAAGGCCTTCGCCGGAATCGAGCCGATCCTGCTGCGTGCCTGCCGTGTCCCCGGCGGCTACCGGGTCAGCGGCATGCTGCCCTGGGTCAGCCATATCGGACCGGGCCAGTATTGCGGCGCCATCGCGGGCGTGGTCGGCGCGGGCGACACGATCAGCCACGAGATCATGTTCCTACTGGCCTGCGACCAAGCCGAGCTGCGGCCCTGCCCGCATTTCTCCGGGATGGAGGGCACCAGCACCTGGGGCGTGCGGGTGGACGACCTCTTCGTCGGACACGACGCGATCATCGCCGATCCGGCCCGTCCGTTCATCAGCCGCATCCGCGGCGCCTTCATCCTGCTCCAGTGCGGCATGGGGCTGGGCGTCACCGAGGGCAGCCTCGACGCCATGCTGGCGGTCGAGGAGTCGCTCGGCCACGTCAACCAGTTCCTCGAAGACCGCCCCGACACCGTCGCGGCCGAACTCGCCGAGTTGCGCGCCCGCGTGATGCGTCTCGCCGAGACGCCCTACGACGGCTCGACAGACTACCTGATCGACGTGCTCGACGCCCGCGCCCAGACTTCGGAACTGGCCTTGCGCGCGTCTCAATCGGCGCTGCTGCACCAGGGAGCAAGGGGCTACCTCATGTCGGCCGCGCCCCAGCGGCGCATCCGCGAAGCGCATTTCGTCGCCATCGTCACCCCGGCGATCAAGCATCTGCGCTGGGAGATGGCGCGGCTGTCGCGGGAGACGCTTCCGCAATCCGAGGGAGGCCGGGCATGAACGCGCTGGCCCCAACCGACGGCCTCGGCCCCTGGCGGCAATTCCTCTGCCGGGCCTGCGGCCTGATCTACGACGAGGGCCAGGGCGATCCCGACAGCGGGCTGCCCCCCGGCACACGCTTCGCCGACATCCCCGAGGATTGGGCCTGCCCGATCTGCGGAGTCACCAAGGCGGATTTCGAGCCCTATGAGCGGCGCGCAAAGTCCGCGCCGATGCCGGTCTCACCCGCGCCGCAGCGCCGGCCCGGTGTGGTGATCGTCGGCGGTGGCGTCAGCGGTTGGAGCGTTGCTGAGGCGATCCGGGCCGGGGACGCGAGCCTTCCGATCACCCTGGTGACGGCCTGCGACGGCGGCCGCTACCACAAGCCTGAACTCTCCGTCGCCCTCGGGCGCGGTTTGAGCCCGGAGGCGCTTCGCCGCGAGACCGGCGCGGCGGCGGCGGCGCGGCTGGGCCTGCGGCTGCTGGCCGACACCGTCGCGGTCGGCCTCTCGCCAGAGCGCCATGCCCTGCGAACCACTCGCGGCACGTTGCCCTACACCCATCTCGTCCTCGCCCACGGCGCCCGCCCGGCGCTGCCGGCCGGCCTCGACCCGGCCCTGTGCTGGCGGGTGAACGACCTCGCCGCGTGGTCGGGGCTCCACTCTGAACTAGCACGGGGGGCCCGCACGGTCGCGGTGATCGGCGCCGGCATGGTCGGCTGCGAGCTGGCTGAGGACTTGGCGCGGGCGGGCCACACCGCCACCCTCGTCGGCGCGGAGGCGCTGCCGCTGCCCGAACTGCTGCCGGAACAGGCCGGTCGGCGCCTGTTGGCGGGCCTTGAAGGGCTCGGCATCCGCTACCGGGGAAACAGCCTCGTGAGTGGTTTGAGCCGGCAACCGGACGGCACGGTCGCGCTGACGCTTGCCGACGGCACGCGGTTCGCAGCCGCGACTGTGATCGCCGCGACCGGCCTCGCCACTCCCTCGCGCCTCGTGCGGAGCGCCGGCCTCGCCTTCGACCGCGGCATCGTCGTCGATCCGGCTACCTTGCGCACGAGTGGACCCGACATCTTCGCGCTCGGCGATTGCATCAGCCTCGGCGGACAGCCCTGCCGCTTCATCGAGCCGGTCGCCCGGCAAGCCGCGACCATCGCCGGCGCGATCCTGGGCCGAGACCATCTGGGCTACGCCCACGCCGTCCCGGTCGTCCGCCTCAAGACCCGCTCGTCGCCGATCGCACTGCACGGCACCCCCGTCGCCGGGGCGCCCTGGCACGTCGTCGAGGACAGCGCGCAGCGCCTCGCGATGGAGCAGCGGCAGAACGGCCAAGTCACCGCCTGGCTTGCAGCCTGAGGAGGGAAAGATGGAAAGCTCGATCCCCGGTGACTCCGCCCTCGAACGGGCGCAGGCCCAAGTCGCCGCGAGTCTGTCGGACCAAGCCCGGTGTCCTGTCGTGCGCGGCTTCTTCGACGAGCCCACACACACCGCGACCTTCGTGATTCACGATCCCGAGAGCCGCGAGGCGGCGGTGATCGATTCGGTGCTCGACTTCGACCCCTCCTCCGGCACGATCTCCTACGCAGCCGCCGAGCGGGTCATCGACCACGTCCGCTCGGAGAACCTGACGGTCGCCTGGATCCTCGAGACCCATGTCCACGCCGACCACCTCTCGGCCGCGCCCTACCTCCAGGGCAAGCTCGGCGGGCGTCTTGCCATCGGGCGCGGCATCCTCGCGGTGCAGGAGACCTTCGGCAAGCTGTTCAACGCGGGCACCGCCTTCGCCCGCACCGGCGCAGAGTTCAACCGCCTGTTCGAGGACGGCGACCGCTTCAGCCTCGGCGGGATCGAGGCGACGATCCTCCACGTGCCGGGCCATACCCCAGCCGACCTCGCCTACGTGATCGGCGACGCCGCCTTCGTCGGCGACACCCTGTTCATGCCGGATTACGGCACGGCGCGGGCCGACTTCCCCGGGGGTGATGCCCGCCTGCTGTTCCGCTCGATCCGGCGCCTGCTGTCGCTGCCCGACGCGACGCGGCTGTTCCTCTGCCACGACTATAGAGCGCCTGGCCGCGATAGCTTCGTCACCGAGACCACCGTTGTGGCCCAGCGTAAACACAACGTCCATGTCCGCGACGGGACGGCGGAGGACGACTTCGTCGCGATGCGCGAGGCTCGCGACCGGACGCTCGCCACGCCGCGGCTGATCATGCCATCGATCCAGGTGAACATGCGCGGCGGCCGCCTGCCGGAGCCGGAGGCGAACGGCAGGCGCTACCTCAAGATTCCGCTGACGACGGGCCAGGGGTGAACCGGTGCCGGACCCCATCCAAGTGGCCCTGGGGGCAGCCTCCGGCTCGGTCGTCGGACTGATCCTGGGGCTTGCCGGCGGCGGTGGCTCGATCCTCGCGATCCCGATGCTGATCCATGTCGTCGGGCTCCGGAACGTCCACGTCGCGGTCGGGACCGGCGCGTTCGCGGTCTCGGCCTGCGCGCTCGTCAACCTCGTCGGCCATCTGCGGATGGCGCGGGTGCCGTGGCGCGCGGCTGGATGGTTCGGCATGGCCGGCGTTCTCGCGGCCGGGCTCGGCGCCGATCTCGGCAAGCAGTTCGACGGGCCCCGGCTGCAGGCGCTGTTCGCGCTGGTCATGCTCGCGGCGGCGGCCATGATGATCCGGCGCCGTTTCCGGCCCGAAGCGGAGCCCAACGCGAGGCGCGGGAGTGTGCCGAAGCTCGTCGGCTTCGGCGGGGCCACGGGGCTGATGTCGGGCTTCTTCGGTATTGGCGGCGGCTTCCTCGTCGTGCCGGGACTCGTCGCTGCGACCGGGATGCCGCTCGTCAGCGCGGTCGGCTGCTCGCTCGTGGTGATCACCGCCTTCGGCCTCACCACCGGCTTCAGCTACGCCCTGTCCCAACTCGTGGACTGGCCCCTCGTTCTCGCCTTCGTGGCGGGCGGGGCAGGCGGCGGCCTCGCGGGCTTGCGGCTGCGCTCGGCCTGCGCCGCCCGCAAGGGCCTGCTCGACATCGTTCTGGCCGGGCTCATCGCCGGCGCCGGTCTCGTGATGCTGGTCCGCTGAGCCTGCCGACACCCCGATCATGCACATCCGAGAACGATAAGCCTCTGATTAAACAGATAAAATATCCCAGCGTTTGGCGCGACTGTTGCTGAGAGACTTCCACCTACCCCGCCGGAGACCGTGATGGCCACCTTCGACAATCCTTTCGATGTCAAACGCCGCTTTGCCCGCAGCGGCTGCTCCTGCGGGGCGCATGATAGCCAGGCTGCGCACGAGGCGGCCCTGCCGACGGGGGACGCGGCGATCGAGCGGGCCGTCGCGGCGACGATGATGCGCGCCCTGTTTCCGCGTGCGCTCGAACGCCGCGCCATCCTGAGGAGTGTCGGGACCGCGACCGCGGCGGCGGTTGTCAGCCAGTTCCTGCCGACGAAGTTCATCGCCGAAGCCTTCGCCGAGGAGACCAAGCCCGAGAAGGCCGACCTCAAGGTCGGCTTCATCCCGATCACCTGCGCTACGCCGATCATCATGGCCAAGCCCATGGGCTTCTACGAGAAGCAGGGCCTGAACGTTGAGGTGGTGAAGACCGCCGGCTGGGCGGTGGTGCGCGACAAGACGCTGAACAAGGAATACGACGCCGCCCACATGCTGGCGCCGATGCCGCTCGCCATCACCCTTGGCCTCGGCTCGAACCCGGTGCCCTTCGCGGTTCCTGCCATCGAGAACGTCAACGGTCAGGCGATCTGTCTCGCCAACAAGCACAAAGACAACCGCGATCCGAAGGACTGGAAGGGCTTCAAGCTCGCGATCCCGTTCGATTACTCGAACCACAATTATCTTCTGCGCTACTACCTCGCCGAGCACGGCATCGACCCCGACACCGACGTGCAGCTCCGCGCCGTGCCGCCGCCCGAGATGGTCGCGAACCTGCGCGCCGACAACATCGACGGCTTCCTCGCCCCCGACAACATCGTCCAGCGCGCGGTCTATGACGGCGTCGGCTTCATCCACATCCTGTCGAAGGAGATCTGGGATGGGCATCCCTGCTGCTCGTTTTCGGTGGCTCAGGACACGATCCGCGAGATGCCGAAAGCCACCGCCGCGCTGCTGCGCGCCATCCTCCAGGCCACCGCTTACGCTGCCAAAGCGGAGAACCGGAAGGAGATCGCCGCCGCGATCGCCCCGGCGAACTATCTCAACCAGCCGCTCACCGTGGTGGAGCAGGTGCTCACCGGCACCTATGCCGATGGCCTCGGCAGCGTGAAGAAGGACCCCAAGCGCGTCGCCTTCGACCCTTTTCCCTACGAGAGCTTCGCGGTGTGGATCCTGACCCAGATGAAGCGCTGGGGCCAGCTCAAGGGCGACGTCGACTACGCCGCGGTCGCCCGCCAGGTCTATCTCGCCACCGA
>NZ_CABFPH010000052.1 GCF_902141845.1 Methylobacterium symbioticum
TGCCGAAGCGCTGCCGCAGCAGCCAGACGTTGCCGCCCGCGAACGCACAGCCGCGTGCCGCGACGAAGCCCTCGGCGTTCAGCCGCGCCGCGCACCGCCTCCAGCAGGCGGCTCGCATGGTCGAGGTCCCGCATCAGGGCCGAGCCCGAGGCGCCGCCGGTGACGACCTTGGCCGGGCAGCCCATGTTGATGTCGACGACCTGCGCGCCGCTTCCGACCGCGAGGCGGGCCGCCTCCGCCATCGGCTCGGGCTGGCAGCCGGCGAGCTGGGCGATGTGCACGTCCACGCCCGAGCCCTCCGCCCGCAGCCGCGCCTCGCTGGCGCCGCGGGCGAACTCGGCCGCGGCCACCATCTCGGAGACCACTGCGCTGGCGCCCAGGCGCCGGGCGATCCGCCGCATGTGCAGGTCGGTGACGCCGGAGAGCGGCGCCAGCAGGGCGGGCGGTGCGGCGCCGGGGCGGCGGCTGCGCAGGGCGCTCAAATAATGATCATCGCTCATTCTGCACAACAAATAGACAAAAGCCGCGCCGACGCAAGCGGCTTCCGATTTGATTTCGGGGGATGCCCCGCTTAAAGCCGGGGCAATCCCGCCGGTACCCTCGCACGCGCAAGGGGCCATGCGCGCGCGAGGCCCTGCGCATTCAGCGCGCAGGCTCTGACTGAAGGGTACAGGAAGCCAGCATGTCCACGACCGGTTCGAGCGTCGCCGCGGTGGTCGTGGCGGCCGGCCGCGGCATCCGCATCGGCGGGGGCACGCCGAAGCAGTATCGCCGGGTCGGCGGGCAGGCCGTTCTCACCCGGACTCTGGCGGCGCTCGGCGGCCATCCGGCCCTCGACCGGCTGCAGGTGGTGATCGCGCCCGACGCCGCCGCCTTCTACGCGGAGTGCGTGGCAGAACTCGACCCGGCCGTGCGCGCCAAGCTGGCGCCGCCGGTGGAGGGCGGGGCGACGCGCCAGCAATCGGTGCGCGCCGGTCTCGAGGCCCTGGCGCAGGCGGACGCGCCGGAGACGGTGCTCGTGCACGATGCCGCCCGCCCCTATGTCGATGCCGCCCTGGTGGACCGCGCCATCGCCGCCGGCCGGGAATACCGTGCCTCGGTGCCGGGCATCGCGGTGAGCGACACGATCAAGCTCGTGGCCGAGGCGACCGCCCTGGTCAGCCGCGTGCGCGAGACCCCGGCCCGCGAGGCCCTGCGCGCCGTGCAGACGCCGCAGGCCTTCGCCTTCGCGAGCCTGCTCGACGCGCACCGCTCGGCGGCATCGGCCGACCTGCACAGCTTCACGGATGACGGGGCGCTGGCCGAGTGGGCGGGCCTCGACGTGGTGGTGTTCGAGGGCGACCTGCGCAACCGCAAGATCACGCAACCGGGCGACCTGATCGAGGCCGACCGCGCCTTCTCCGATGCGAGGAATCCAGCCATGACGACCTACGTCACCCGCCTCGGCACCGGCTTCGACGTCCACGCCTTCACCGAGGGCGACCATGTCTGGCTGGGCGGCGTGAAGATCCCGGCCGACCGCGGCGTGCTCGCCCATTCCGACGGCGACGTGGCGCTGCACGCGCTCACCGACGCGCTGCTCGGCGCCATCGCCGATGGCGATATCGGCACGCATTTCCCGCCCTCCGACGAGCGCTGGCGCGGCGCCTCGTCCGACCAGTTCCTGGCGCATGCCTGCGCCCTGGTGCGGGCACGCGGCGGACGGATCGACCATCTCGACATCACCGTGCTGGCCGAGGCCCCGCGCATCGGCAAGCACCGCGAGGCGATCCGCGCGCGCATCGCCGAGGTCGCGGGCGTGCCGCTCTCCGCCGTTTCGATCAAGGCGACCACCACGGAGAAACTCGGCTTCGTCGGCCGCGCCGAGGGGCTCGCCGCCCAGGCCGCCGCGACGGTGCGCCTGCCCGAGGAGGAGCCTGTCCTCGACGCGCAGGCCGAGACGGCGATGCGCCAGGGCTGAGCGATGCTCGACGACGCGCTCCTCGCCCGGGCCGCGGCGCTGGTGAAGGCTTATGCCGCGGCGGGCCTGCGCATCGCCACGGCCGAATCCTGCACGGGCGGCCTCGTGGCGGGGCTGCTCACGAGCGTGCCCGGCTCCTCGGCCGTGGTGGAGCGCGGCTTCGTCACCTACTCGAACGAGGCCAAGGCCGAGGCGATCGGCGTGCCCGCCGACCTCATCGCCGCGCAGGGTGCGGTGAGCGAGCCGGTCGCCCGCGCCATGGCCGAGGGCGCGCTGGCCCATTCGCGTGCCGATGTGGCGGTGGCGATCACCGGCATCGCCGGCCCCGGCGGCGGCAGCGCCCTCAAGCCGGTCGGCCTCGTGCATTTCGGCCTTGCCGCCAAGGGCCGCCCGGTGATCCACCGCGAGCGCCGCTACGGCGATCCCGGCCGGACGGAGATCCGCCGCCTCGCCGTCGCCGAGGCGCTCGACATGCTGGACAAGGCGCTGGTCTCGGGCTGATTCGACCGGAGCGCCACATCATCCCTCCCCCACGGACCTCGGGCTTGCTTGAGATCCGCATCGCTCCGTTGCCGTGCCGATGCCGAGGTTGAGCCGGGGCGAAGTCGGCTCTCTGTGAGGCGCGGGTCCCCTCTCCCGTTCGGGAGAGGGGGCCCGAGCCTCGCTGGGAACCGGAGTTGATCCAGGACGGCGCTGAAGCGGCGATGAGGCCCGCCTCCCTATGCAACGGCTCTGCCGCCCGGCGGGCAGGAGAGGGAGCGCGCCCGTCCCGATCCTCAGGCCGCCCGCTCCAGCCGTGCCGCCCCGCGCGCGAGCACGTGGCCGAACAGGTCCTTCGGGTCGTCCACCTCCGGGATGAGGTCGAGGCCGGGGCCCGGCCCGGCGAGGTCGCGGATGCAGCGCAGCGCCGAGAAGTCCTCCAGCGCGAAGCCGACCGAATCGAACAGGGTGATCTCCTGCGGGCTCGCCCGGCCGGGGGCGCGGCCGGTCAGCACCTGCCACAGCTCGGTCACCGGGAAATCCGCCGGCATCTGCTGGATCTCGCCCTCGATCCGGGTCTGGGGCGCGTACTCGACCACGGTGCGGGCCGCGCGCACGAGATCGGCGTGCAACTCGGTCTTGCCGGGGCAATCGCCGCCGATGGCGTTCAGGTGCTGGCCCGGCGCGATCAGGTCCGGCGTCAGGATCGTGGCGCGCGCCTTGTCGGCGGTCGCGGTCGTCACGATGTCGGCGCCGGCGACCGCCTCGGCCACCGAGCCGGCGCAGGTGATCGAGAGGCCCCTGCCCTCCAGGTTCGCCCAGGCCTTGGCCATCGCCCGCGGATCGACGTCGTAGAGGCGGATCTCCGCGATGCCGAGCACCGCCTTGAAGGCGAGCGCCTGGAACTCCGCCTGCGCCCCCGTGCCGATCAGCGCCAGGGTGCGACTGCCCGGCCGCGCCATGGCGGAGGCCGCGAGCGCCGAGGTCGCCGCGGTGCGGAGCGCCGTCAGCACCGTCATCTCGGAGAGGAGGACCGGATAGCCCGTGGCGCGCTCCGCAAGCACCCCGAAGGCCGCCACCGTCAGCTTGCCCGCCCGCGTGTTGCCGGGATGGCCGTTGACGTATTTGAAGGCGAAGCTGTCCCCGTCGGCGGCGGGCATCAGCTCGATCACGCCCTGCGGCGCGTGGCTGGCGAGCCGCGATTCCAGCGAGAAACTCTCCCAGCGCGCGAAATCCGCGCGGAGCGACGCGGCGAGCCGGGCCAGCAGCGCCTCCGGCCCCTCGCGCCGGATGAGCGCCGCCATCTCGTCGGATCCGATATACCGCGTCACGTCAGGCTCCCGGGGTTCACCCGGGCAAGCCTGCCCGAGCCGGGCGGACGGGCGACAGCCGGATTCATGGACGATCCGGACAGCGGATCGTACGATCTGGTAAGCTCGGCCGCCCATTCTGAGCCATGCTCGACGATCTCGACCGCCGCCTGATCGCCCTCCTGCGCACCGATGCGCGGCTCCCCATCGCCAAGCTCGCCGCCGCGCTCGGCGTCACCCGCGCCACCGCCCGGGCCCGGCTCGAGCGCCTGGTCGCGAGCGGGGTGATCCAGGGTTTCACCGTGGTGCTGCGCGCCGAGGGCGTTAGCGCCGAGGTCCGTGCCATCACCCTGGTCGAGGTCGACGGGCGGCACGCCGAGGCGGTGATCCGGCGCCTTGCCGGCCTGCCCGAGATCCGGGCGCTCCACACCACGAACGGGCGCTGGGACATCGTGGCCGAGATCGAGGCGCCCTCGCTCGCCGCCTTCGACGCGCTGCTGCGCACGATCCGCCAGATCGAGGGCATCGCCAATTCCGAGACGAGCCTCCTGCTCGCCGCGCGCAAAGGGGGCGCCTGAGGCCGGCTTCCCGCAGGCGGTCCCGGGCCCTAGATGTCACCGCCGTGGGAGGTCGCTCCGATGGACCGCGGCGCCAGCGTCTGCATCGTCGGCGGCGGGCCGGCCGGGATGATGGCCGGGCTGCTGCTCGCCCGGGCGGGGGTGCCCGTCACCGTGCTGGAGAAGCACGCCGACTTCCTGCGCGACTTCCGCGGCGACACCATCCATCCTTCGACCCTCGACCTGATGGACGAGCTCGGTCTCGGCGAGGCCTTCCGGGCGCTGCCGCAGCAGCGCGTCGAGACTCTCTCGGGCGTCGTTGCCGGCCGCGCCTTCCGCATTGCCGACTTCCGGCATCTGCCGAGCCGTAACCGCTTCATCGCCATGATGCCGCAATGGGATTTCCTCGATTTTCTCGCCCGCCAAGCCGACAAATCCAACTTCTGCTTGCAGATGCGCACGGAGTCTCTCTCGCTCGTTGAGGAAGCCGGTCGCATCGTCGGCGTCCGGGCCCGTGGGCCGGACGGCGAGACCGAGATCCGCGCCGATCTCGTCCTCTGCGCGGACGGCCGCCACTCGGCGATGCGGGCCCAGGCCGGCTTTCGCCCGCAGGCCTTCGGCGCGCCGATGGACGTGCTCTGGTTCCGGCTCTCGCGCCGCGCCAGCGACGCCGATGCCACCGCCGGTCGCTTCGGGCGCGGCCGCATCCTCGTGACCATCGACCGGGGCGAGCACTGGCAATGCGCCTATGTGGTGCCGAAGGGTGGCGACGCGCGGCTGCGGGCCGGCGGCCTGCCGGCCTTCCGGGCCCGGGTCGCTGACCTCGCGCCCCTCCTGGCGGATCGGGTCGGCGAGATCGCCTCCTGGGACGACGTGAAGGTGCTCACCGTCACGGTGGACCGCCTGGAGCGCTGGCACCGGCCGGGACTCCTCTGCATCGGCGATGCGGCGCACGCCATGTCGCCGATCGGCGGCGTCGGCATCAACCTCGCGATTCAGGACGCGGTCGCTGCCGCGAACCTGCTCGCCGATCCCCTACGCCGTGGCACCCTGACGGAGGCCGACCTCGCCCGGGTCCAGCGCCGCCGGATGCTGCCGGTGCGGCTGACCCAAGGGCTGCAGCGCCTCGTCCAGAATCGGGTGATCGCCCGCGTGCTCGACGAAACCGGCGCGCCCCTGCGGCCGCCCCTGGCGCTCCGCCTGCTCGACGCCCTGCCCCCGCTCCAACGCCTGCCGGCCTGCATCGTCGGGCTCGGTTTCCGGCCGGAGCATGTCCGGACCGAGCCTCAGGCCGCCGCGCCGTAGATACGGTCCGCCCGACCCTCGAAGGCGTCGGTGAACTTGCGGAAGGCGCGGTCGAACATCGAGCCCATCACCAGCCCGAGGGTGCGGCTCTTGAACTCGTAGGTGATGAAGAAGTCCACGTCGCAGCCGCCGGTCGCGTTGGGGCGGAAGGCCCAGCGGTTCTCGAGGTGGCGGAACGGGCCGTCGATATACTCGGCCACGATCTTGAGCTGCGGCCGGTCGAGGCTGACGCGGGTGGTGAAGCGCTCGCGGATCGCCTTATAGCCGACGCCCATCTCGGCCACGAGCACCTCCTGCCCCTCTTCCCCGGGCTGCCTCCGCAGCACGCGCAGGGATTCGCAGAGCGGCAGGAACTCGGGATAGCGCTCCACGTCGGCGACAAGATCATACATCTGCTGCGGCGTGTGGCGCACCGCGCGCGTAACCCGGAAGGAGGGCATGTCAGGCTGTCAGGGCGGTGGCGTGGCGGGCGTTGCGGGCGGCCTGCAGGCGGGCGAAATCCTCGCCGGCATGATGCGAGGAGCGGGTTAGCGGCGTCGCCGAGACCAGCAGGAAGCCCTTGGCGTAGCCCGTCGTCTCGTAGGACTTGAACTCGTCGGGTGGCACGAAGCGCACCACCTCGTGGTGCTTCTTGGTCGGCTGGAGGTACTGGCCGATGGTGAGGAAGTCGACATCGGCCGAGCGCAGGTCGTCCATCAGCTGCACGACCTCGTTCCGGTCCTCGCCGAGGCCGACCATGATGCCGGACTTGGTGAAGATCGTCGGGTCGAGCTCCTTCACCCGCTGCAGCAGGCGCACGGAGTGGAAGTAGCGCGCGCCCGGCCGCACGGTGAGGTACTTGCCCGGTACCGTCTCGAGGTTGTGGTTGAACACGTCGGGCTTGGCCGCCACCACGACCTCAAGCGCCCCGTCCTTGCGCAAGAAGTCGGGGGTGAGGATCTCGACCGTGGTGCCGGGGCTGGCCTTTCGGATCGCCGCGATGGTGCGGGCGAAGTGCTCGGCGCCGCCGTCCTTGAGATCGTCTCGGTCCACGGAGGTGATGACCACGTGGTGCAGGCCGAGCTTGGCCACCGAATCGGCGATCTTCAGCGGCTCCTCGCCGTCGAGCGCCTCTGGCAGGCCGGTGCGCACGTTGCAGAAGGCGCAGGCCCGCGTGCAGGTGTCGCCCATGATCATGAAGGTGGCGTGCCGCTTCTCCCAGCACTCGCCGATATTCGGGCAGCCCGCCTCCTCGCAGACGGTGACGAGCCCGTGCTCGCGCACGATGTTCCGGGTCTCGGCCCAGGCGGCCGAGCCCGGCGCCTTGACACGGATCCAATCGGGCTTGCGCGCCTGGACCGGCTGGTCCGGCCGGTGGGCTTTCTCCGGATGGCGCGGGCGCGCCGTCGCCGGACGGGGATCGTTCTTCAGGAGGTCGAGGACGACGGCCATGCTCACCGCGCAGGCGCACCCGCCGCAGCGGGGCTTTCTCGGGGGAAGGCCCTGACTTAAGGCTTCAGCCCCGCGACCGCAAACCGGCGCGGGCGCCCCTCCGGCCCGGGCGGGGGACAGGCGGGCGCAAGCGTCAAGCTCCGGCAGGCGTCCCATGCGGGGCACGGATCCGTAATCCGCATCGCATGCAATCGAAATGCTGCGCTGCGGCGCGAAGCTGTGCTAATCGGCGCGCCTCACCAAAGCCTGAGTGCGGGATGCGTTTCGAGATCGAGCGGAAGTTCCTGGTCGCCCATGATGGGTGGCGGGCGGCGGTGACCCACCGGATGGACTTGCGCGACGGACTCGTCGGCCAGTTCGCGCGCGGCAAGGTCCGGGTGCGCCTCGACGGCGGCCAGGCCTGGCTCACCGTGAAGGGCGCGCGCCAGGGCATCGCCCGCCCGGAATTCGAGTACGAGATCCCGGTGGCGGATGCCGAGAACATGCTGGAGGGCATCTGCGTCGGCCGCACCATCGAGAAGACCCGCTCGGTGGTGCCCTTCGGCGGCCTGACCTGGACGGTGGACGAGTTCCGCGGCCAGCTCGCCGGCATCGTGCTTGCTGAGGTGGAGCTTGAGGACGAGGACCAGGACTTCACGCGGCCGGACTGGATCGGACGCGAGGTGACCGGCGACCTGCGCTTCCGGCAATCGACGCTGCTGCATCTCTGCCGCGAGGCCGCCAGAACCATCGGCCTCACCGAGATCCTCGCGCTGCCCGAGCAGGTCCTGCCGGTGCAGGACTGAAACGCCTCAAGTCGAAGCGGATCCCGGTTCGGCGGAGGAGAGCAAGTCGAACCATGGCCGTCGCCGGTGCATCCGCGCACCGGCGAGTAGGCTGCCCTTTGTCGCCAACCTGCTCGAGAAGCTGACCGTCGCCCCTTATGGCCGATGCCGATGCATCCGATCCAGAGCGCTCTATGCGAGGCGGACCACCGCATCCGTTACGGCTACGGTTAGGGCGGCATCCGCCACCTTCAAGAATGTTCGCACCCGCAACAATCCGCTAACCATACCGGTCTCGGATCCATGCGGGAGTGATGATGGTTGCGGCGCTGAAGCGGGCGGTGCGGTTGCGGCAGACCATGCGCGCGCGGGACGTGCGCATCGAGGCGAGCGGATGCGCGAAGAGCCCGCCCGCCGCTGCCGTTCCACCGCCTCCATCCGGGCATGGTCTCACGGCGCGCGAGCTGATTCGTATGGCCCAGGCTGCCCGCCGCCGGAAGGACTGATCCGCTTTCTGAATGATCGAAACGGTTCGCCGCAAATCCCTTCTCGCCGCTCGCGGGGAGAGGGGGTGGCGGGCCTGAGCTAGCGACCGGCGATGAGCAGCACTTCTCCGTCCGCCGGTCGGACTGGCGCACTTCAAGGTCCATTCGAGTATCTGCAGATACTGGGTGGAGCCGGAAAGGGGCCTCGGCGAGAAGCCCCGTGTCTCAGCCCTGGCGCGCGCCCGAGCCGAGCGCCGCGACCGTGCAGATATCGCGGGCCGGCGCGTCGGGGATGTGCTCGCCCTTCGAGGCGGCCGGCGCGGCGGCGAAGGTCGTCGGCGCCGGTGCACCGGGCTTGCGCTTCTCGTAGAAGGCGTTGCCGCCCGCCACAGCTACGTAGTGCATATTGTTGTAGGGGAAGCGCCGGCCCGCCGTGTGGAAGTACATGGCGCTGCCGACCTTCGGGTGGCGCTCGCCGGCCAGCACCGCGTCGGCGACGTCGGCGACCTTCGGCAGGTCCTTGTCGCGCATTGGCTTGGTGAGCACACCAGGCGCGAACTGGCGCGGCTGGCCCACCACCTCGCAGATGCCGCCGGGGAAGGCGGCCGCCTCCAGGCGGTTCATCACCACCGTGCCGACGGCGAGCAGGCCCTCCGGATCGGTGCGGTTCGATTCGAAATACATGGCCCGGCCGAGGCAGTCGCGCTCCGCCTCGCTCACCACCATCGCCGGCTTGCGGCCGGGGATCGAGCCCGTAACCGTGGGGCCGCTTGTATTGCAGGCACCGAGTCCACCGCAGGCCAGGATGAGGCCCAGTCCCGATACGGCTCTCGACGCCCGAATACCCTGCATGCGCTCCCGCTCCGCTGTGAAACCCCGTGCCGTGACCCGCTCCGATGTCCGATCTGTGCCGGACTGTTCGCGGGTGACGCGCTGCGGGCCAAGCTTGAGCGCAAATCGGGCGGAATTTGGATGCTCTACCCCCCAATGAGACGGGCGAAGGCGGCGAGGTCGATGTTGCCGCCGCTGATCACGATACCGACCCGCTTGTCGGCCACATCGACCAGCCCGTTGAGCACGGCGGCGGTGGGGAGGGTGCCGGTGGGTTCGACGATCAGCTTCATGCGTTCGGCGAAGAAGCGCATCGTCTCAACGAGTTGCGCGTCGCTCACCGTGAGGATGTCGGCCACGCGCGCCTGGATGATCGGGAAGGTGTGCGCGCCAAGATGCGTGGTCTGCGCCCCGTCCGCCAGCGTCTGCGGCACGGGGATGCGCACGATCCGCCCCTCGCGGAAGGAGCGCTGGCCGTCATTGCCGGCCTCGGGCTCGACCCCGTAGACCCGGCAGCCGGGCGAGGCCTCGGCGGCGGCCAGCGCGCAGCCGGCGAGCTGGCCGCCGCCGCCGAGGCAGGCGACCAGGATGTCGAGGGGCCCCGTCTCCGCGATCAGCTCGAGGGCGAGCGTGCCCTGGCCGGCGATGACGTCCGGATGGTCGTAGGGCGGGATCAGGGTCAGGCCGCGCTCTGCGGCGAGGGCGCGGCCGAGGGCCTCGCGGTCCTGGCTGTAGCGGTCGTAGAGCACCACCTCGGCGCCGTAGCCGCGGGTCGCCGCCATCTTCATGGCGGGGGCGTCGTGCGGCATCACGATCACGGCCGGCACGCCGAGGATCTGGCTCGCCAGCGCCATCGCCTGGGCGTGGTTGCCGGAGGAATAGGCGATCACCCCCCGGCGCCGCACCGCCTCCGGCAGGGCGGAGATGGCGTTGTAGGCGCCGCGGAACTTGAAGGCGCCGGCCCGCTGCAGGTTCTCGGCCTTGAAGAACAGGCGCCCCCCGGTGCGCGCATCGGCGGTGCGCGAGGTCAGGACCGGCGTGCGGTGGGCCACGCCCGCGATGCGCGCGGCGGCGCGCTCCACGTCGGCGAAGGTGGGCAGGCGCAGGGAGGACGCGGCTTCGCTCATCGCTCGGGAAGGCTCCGGGGCACCCCGCCTCAGCCGCGGGGCTCGGACCTTCATACGCGACGGCGGGCATCCGTCCAGACCTGCGCAGGCCGGTCGCCGAACCCGCCGCCGATCGGGCCGCGAGGCCCGTGGCACGGCCCGTGCTCCGCGAGGCGGATCGGAGGGCCGGGCCGGAGCAGCCTGTGAGCGGAGAGGTGCTGAGCAGCGAGGATATGGCGCAGCCGGCGATGCTGACGGTGTGGCCGCACAGCATCGAGGCGAAGGCCGTGGAGCCGCGCGCCCTGCCGAGCCTCAACGAGGCCCTGGCCGAGGCGGGCGCCGTGCTGCGCGACGGCAGCGGCACGCCCTGGATCATCACCGAGGGCGGCCTGATCCTGACGCCGACGGCCCTGCGGATGCTGACGGCGCCGGCCTGACGGCGCGGATCACGCGCCGGATCGGGCGGGCGGAGCGCGCCGGAGCGCCCCGCCCCTCCTCGCTCAGCGAGCGAAGGGCGCCGGCTGCGGCCCCTGGCCGAAGAGCGCGCCGGTGACCTCGGGGACCAGCGGCAGGACGAGGCCGCCGGCCGGGGTGCCGCGGGCATAATCGGGATCGCGCGGGTCGATCACCGAACCGGGGCTCTTCAGATTGTTGCTCGGCGGAGTCGGATCGTAGCGCAGGAACTGCGCCGAGGCGGCGGTGGTGAGCGAGAGGGCCATCGCGGCGGCGAGGGCGGCGGAACGGGCGAGACGCATGAGAACCTCTTCGAATGTGGTTGCTGCCTCGACAACGAGGTCTTCCGTCGATCGTTCACGCGACGCACCAGTTTTCGAAAACTATATCGCGATGCGGCAATTTACTTTGCGACATCGGAGGCCGGATTAATCTGAGATCCGTCATCGGGAAGGATCATGCAGGATCGTCGTGTCGGGATGTCGCAGGGCGGATGACGCGGATCGACCGGTGCGTGATTGATGCAGGACCTGCCGCTGCGTCGCACGTTCCGGGCATCGCGGCGCCCCTCCCCCGCAGGTCCGCCTTGCACGCGGATTCAACCGGGCCGTAATCTGTCGCCGCTATCCATGACGCCCGGGCCTCCCCGGCCCGCTCGAAGACCCCGCACGCCATGCTCGTCCACGAAGGTGAAGCCCGCACCCGCGCGAAGGACGAGAGCCTCGCCTGGACCTTCGCCGCGCTGGCCGGCGCCCTCAACACCGCCGGCTTCTACGCCTTCGGCGCCTATTCCTCGAACATGACCGGCAACGTCTCGGCGCTGGCCGATCATCTCGGCCTCGGCGAGGTCCGCCTCGCGCTCCACGCGCTGGCCCTGGTGGCGGCCTTCGTGGCCGGGGCGATGATCGCCACGCTGCTGATCGGCATCGGCCGCGGGCGGTCCTTGCGTGGGGTCTATGCCTATGGCGTGCTGGCCGAGGCGGTGCTGCTGGCGGCGCTCGGCGCCATCGCGCCCTGGCTGCCGGCGGATGGGCGCGGCGCGGTGCTCGCCCTCGGCCTCAGCTTCCTGCTCGGCCTGCAGAACGCCACCGTCACGCAGATCACCGATGCGCGCGTGCGCACCACCCACGTCACCGGCATGGTCACCGATATCGGGATCGGGCTGGCCAGCCTGCTGGAGCGGCGCCCGGCCACCGACCGGGCGAAGCTGCGCCTCCATCTCGTGACGGTGGCGGCCTTCCTCGCCGGCGGCATCCTCGGCGTGCTGCTCTACCGCTGGCTCGGAACCGCCCTGCTCCTCGTGGTGGCTGGCCTCCTGGCCATGCTGGCGATCCCCGGGATCAGCACCGCGCGCCGGCTGCAGGTCGGCTGACGCGCCGGAGCCGACGCGGGAGCCGCCCGGCGCTGGCGCGCTCCGCCGACGTGGATGCCGGTTCGGCGCACGAGCGCGCGGTGAAGCGAAGGCTGAGAGCCGCTCCCGGTTGGACCGCGACCGGAAGCGGCTCTAGCGGCCGCGCTCCGTCTCGACATCCTCCAGGGTCTTCTCGGCCACCTTCGCGATGGCTTTCAGGAGTGTCCGGGCCTGCGTCCCGGTCAAGGCATCGTAATTGTCGCTGTCCGCAAGCTTGAGGATGGCCTTCACACCCTCGACCGCGGTGAGCGGCTCGGTCGGCATCACGTCGGAGACTGGCATGCGCGTTCTCCCTGCTTGGGCCTTACTGGGCGCTCCGGCATACGCCCAAATGGCGGCCTTCGGAGATCACGGGACCGTGCGCGGCACGACCATCCGTGCGGGATGTCACCTGGCGATCAACTGTGGGACTGTCACGGGCGGATGTCGCGGGCCGATGTCCATCGGCGCTGACGTGGGGCGGCTTCTGGAAAGGTTGCGCGGACCCCCTTGCCAGCCGGCCCGGAATGGATCTAGCCTTCCTTTGCCGACGCACAGCAGAGCGTCGATCCCGAGAGAGGAGGTCAGCGATGAGCCACAGAGGCTTCTGCGTCCCGTCATCTCGTACGGCCGATCCGGATCAGGACACGCCACCGAACCACGACCGGCAGGGATAGTGGTTTCTCGGGCGATGGACGGTTGAGTTCCCCGGTCGGTAGGGCCGGCCGGGCCGGCAGCTCCCCCATCGCACCCGTCAAGCGTGGACCCTGCAAAGACCCGTCAGCCCGCCGGCTGGCGGGTTTTTCGTTTCAGGTGGCTACGATGCCCGACCTCGCGCCTCCAAAGCAGATGCGGGCAATTGATCCAACTCTGCCACCTATTCGTTTGCCTGAGCTATTCTTGTTGAATCGGATGTCGCTTCCTTGGCTATGAGTATGTCCTACGCTCGGTTGTGCAGTATAATATAGTGCCTGACGCCGAGGGTGATGAGCAAATTCAACAAAATCGATTTTATTGCCTCTAGAGTTCTGCCAAATTTGGCAGTTTGCTGGCTATAGCGGTACGTTCCTTTCGGCGTAGCTACCCTATAGCGGATCCGCGGGCACGCTTATCCATTCGCCATATCGTGGCGGCGCGAAACCTGATGGAAAGGTTGCTTATCTCAAGGAGTCCCGCCTTGATCTGAGTGTGTAAACCTGTAAGAATACTGGATGCATTCGAAATGCGCTAGCTTTAGCTTCCTCAGTTTCTTACTGCTCGTGACCAAAAAATGATGAGAAGACCGATCGAATGGCCTTCTATGCGCCGATTTTTATTGGATGTTCATGCCGATTTGCTCGCAATTCATAACAAAACATCAGTAGTAATCGATTTCGGACGTCTAAATTCTACTGAAAAGTTAATTTTAATATTGGAGGATCGGAGATTTTTTAAACACTTTGGAGTAGACATTGTTTCGATTATTAGAGAAACGACGAAAGCTATGCTATTCCGGAGGCATGGCGGTGCAAGCACAATTGATATGCAGTGGGTTAGAACTGTTACGGAATATCGTGAGCACACCTTTGGTCGAAAGATTTACGAAATGTTTCTAGCGCTCATCATTCAGCAGCGATATGATAAAATGACTATATTTCGATCATATCTGCAGATTGCTTATCTCGGGCATCGGATCAAAGGAATTGATGAGGCATCTGAAAAGGTGTTTGGTAAGCCTGTTATGCATCTCAGCCTTGATGAGGCGGCTGAGATCGCCGCAATGTTCGTCTATCCTCGGCCCTCAGTGCCGACGCCGCGCTGGCTTTTCAAGCTCGAACGACGTAAGAACTATGCGAAACAACTCTACCCGCGTTATGAAAAGCGCTTTGATAAGCTGCCAAGTCGAAAAATATTGTAGGTCGGACTCGTTGTAACCAATTTCGACGCCTTGATATGTTGATGCTTGCTTTTGAAGAACAACGTTCAGCATGTCGCGATGAAAATTTCCAAGTATACCTTGGAGTTTAAATAACTGACTGAGAATTTCTTGCTTATCCGATATTTTAGCTTGATCGTTAATCTGCTTGATTCTGATGTTTCGCTCTATTCTTCCTCCAATTTTGACAAAGTTCTCATTGATGTCGTGTTCCAGTCGCTGCGTCATGCCCCAGTTGAAATATAAGGTGGTTTTGTACTGGAAAGAATTTATATTCTGATTCCACTCGTCCACCGCATCACTATAAATTTTTCTTCTTTCTTCTAAGCGGTCGGCGCTCTGGTCAAGGGCAGATAGCACACGAAACATCGCCGACAAGCGTTTCGCGGACACCTTCGAAATATCGTCTGCTACAGCTTTCAATGCCTCGTATTGTTTCTCGGCTCCAAGGAAACGTTGCTGATTGAGCCAATTCCGATACTGCCACCGTTGTATGAGCCAATTAGCCATTAGGCCTGTGCATAGGAAGGTGAGCAACACTGTAATGATGCTCGTGCTGAGGTTCATGACAATGTTGCTCTGCGAATGTTCCAGCGTATATTTCATAGTATGGATTTGTCAGATTGACAAGCATCTGAGCATAATTCAATTGGTGCCGCACCACTGGCCAAATCCGCGTTCAATAATTTTATTTTATGCAGCTTTAGGCGAAAAAGATCCTACCAAGCAGGCGTTTTGGACTCAAGACGACCATCAGATATCGAGTTCAGTTATGTTGGATTGGTTGGTGAGTGGCGTTTTTATCGACGTGCAAGAGGTTTGGCCTAAAAATTGGTTTTGGCTATCTGACTTTCCATAACAAAGGGCTTCGAACGGAAGTTCGAAGCCCTTAAATGATTGCCATTTGACATAATGCTAATCGTGGCCGGACTGCCGCAAGTCATTCTTGAAGCGCCGGTGTCCGCATCACGTATGGATCACACGCCCATACGCGTCCAACACGCTCTCGTGCATCATCTCCGAGAGGGTCGGGTGCGGGAAGACCGTGTGCATCAGCTCTTCCTCGGTGCTCTCCAGCGTCATCGCCACGACATAGCCCTGGATCAGCTCGGTCACCTCGGCGCCGATCATGTGGGCGCCGAGCAGCTGGCCGGTCTTGGCGTCGAACACCGTCTTGATCAGGCCGTCCGGCTCGCCGAGCGCGATGGCCTTGCCGTTGCCCGCGAAGGGGAAGCGGCCGACCTTGACCTGGAAGCCCTGCTCCTTGGCCTTGGCCTCGGTGAGGCCGACGCTGGCGATCTGCGGGTGGCAATAGGTGCAGCCCGGGATCTTGCCCTTGTCCATCGGGTGGGTGTGCAGGCCCTTGATGGTCTCGATGCAGATCACGCCCTCGTGCTCCGCCTTGTGGGCGAGCATCGGCGGGCCGGCCACGTCGCCGATGGCGTAGAGGCCGGGCACGTTGGTGCGGCCGAGCCCGTCCGTGACGACGATGCCGCGGTCGGTCTTCACGCCGAGCTTCTCGAGGCCGAGATTCTCGATGTTGCCGACGACGCCGACCGCCGAGATCAGCTTCTCGGCGGTGATCTGCTGGCTCTTGCCGTCCGAGCCCTCCACCGTCGCGGTGACGGAGGCGGCGCCCTTCTCGACCTTGGTCACCTTGGCGCCGGTGAGGATCTTGATGCCCTGTTTCTCGAAGCGCTTGCGGGCGAGCCCCGCGATCTCGGCATCCTCGACGGGCAGGATCTGCGGCAGCAACTCCACCACCGTCACCTCGGCGCCCATGGTGCGGTAGAACGAGGCGAACTCGATGCCGATGGCGCCCGAGCCCATCACGAGCAGGCTTTTCGGCATCGCCTCCGGCACCATGGCCTCGTAATAGGTCCAGATCTGCTTCTTATCGGGCTCGATGCCGGGGATCGCGCGGGGCCGCGCGCCGGTCGCCACGATGATGTGCTTGGCCTGGTAGGTGCCCGCGCCCTTGGCGCCCTTCGGCGCCTCGGCGCGCTTGGTCTCCTTGACCGTGACCGTGCCGGGCGCGTTGCCCTTGGCGGCGGCCTCGACCGTGGCCTCGCCCCAGATCACGTCGACCTTGTTCTTCTTGAGCAGCATGCCGACGCCGCCGTTGAGCCGGCCCGAGACGCCGCGCGAGCGCTTCACGATGGCCGCGGCATCGAACGAGACCTCCTTGGCGGAGAGCCCGTAATCGGCGGCGTGCTGCATGTAGTGGTAGATCTCGGCCGAGCGCAGCAGCGCCTTGGTCGGGATGCAGCCCCAGTTCAGGCAGATGCCGCCGAGATGCTCGCGGTCCACCACCGCGGTCTTGAAGCCGAGCTGCGCCGCGCGGATCGCGGTGACGTAGCCGCCGGGGCCGGCGCCGATGATGAGGACGTCGTAGGATTCGGACATCACGCGCTCCGGCTCAGACCAGCATGCCCATCGGGTTCTCGATCAGGCCCTTGAAGGCCGCGATCAGCTCGGCGCCGAGCGCGCCGTCGAGCACCCGGTGGTCGCAGGACAGCGTGCAGGTCATCACCTGGACGACGGCGGGCTGGCCGTCCTTCACCACGACCCGCTTCTCGCCGGCGCCCACCGCCAGGATGCTCGATTGCGGCGGGTTGATCACCGCGGTGAACTGCTTGATCCCGAACATGCCGAGATTCGACACCGAGGTGACGCCGCCCTGATACTCCTCGGGCTTCAGCTTCTTGGCCCGGGCGCGGACGGCGAAGTCCTTCATCTCGTTGGAGATGGTCGAGAGCGTCTTCTCGTCGGCCCGGCGGATCACCGGGGTGAACAGGCCGCCGTCGATGGCGACCGCGACGCCGACCTCGGCATGGGTGAAGCGCAGGATGCGGTCCTCGGCCCAGACGGCGTTGGCCGCCGGCACCCGGGTCAGCGCGAGGCCCATCGCCTTGATGACGAAGTCGTTGACCGAGAGCTTGAACAGCGGCTTGCCGTCCTTGTCCTTGCCCGCCGACGCGTTGAGCGTCTCGCGCAGCGTCATCAGCGCGTCGAGCTCGCAATCGACGGTGAGGTAGAAGTGCGGAGCCACCTGCATCGCCTCGGTGAGGCGCTTGGCGATGGTCTTGCGCATGCCGTCGAGGGGCACCTCCGCGTAGGCGTCCTTGGCGAAGAAGCCCTTGACCTGATCGAACGAGAGCCCGGCCGGCGCGGGCGAAGCGGGTTTCGGGGCGGGCGCCGCCTTCGGCGCCTCGGCGGCGGGCGTCCCGGCCTCGGCGGGGGCCGGGGCCTTGGTGGCGCCGGAGGCCTTGGCCGCCTGCACGTCGCGGGCGATGATGCGACCGTGCGGGCCGGAGCCCGCCACGGCGGCGAGGTCGACCCCCTCCTGCTTGGCGATGCGGCGGGCGAGCGGCGAGGCGAAGACGCGGCCACCCTCCCCCGCGGCGGCCGGCTTGCTCGCGTCCGGCTTGGCCGCGTCCGGCGCCTCGTTCACCCGCTCGTAGGCCATGTGGCCGCCGCCGGGCGTGGTGTTCTGCGCCGCCGGGGCCTCGGCGGGCTTCGGGGCCTCCGCCGCCTTCGGCGCGCCGCCGGAGGACGCCGTCGAGACGTCCTCGCCCTCGGCGGCGATGATCGCGATCAGGTCGTTGACCGGCACGTCCGCCGTACCCTCCGGCACCACGATCTTGGCGAGCACGCCCTCGTCGATGGCCTCGACCTCCATGGTCGCCTTGTCGGTCTCGATCTCGGCGAGCACGTCGCCGGACTTGACCGCGTCGCCCTCCTTCTTGAGCCACTTGGCGAGGTTGCCCTTCTCCATGGTCGGGGAGAGCGCGGGCATCAGCACGTTGATGGGCATGGCGTCAGGTCTCGGGCTCAGCCGGGGCGGCGGGATCGGCGAAGGGGAACGGGGCGTCGAGCGGGAACGGCCTCAGCCATGGGCGCGGCTCGCCATCGCTAGTTGAGACCGTCGCGGTCGAGGCTCTCCGCCTCGAAGCCGGCCCGGATGCGCGCGAAGGCCTCGTCCTCCGACATCTCGGTCTCCAGCGCGTAGGCGCGGGCCGCCTGCCGGGCGAGGTCGATCAGGAGGCGCCCCCAGGTGGCGGGGTCGTCGAAGGAGCGGCGCAGCGCGACGCTCACCGCGCCGTCCACCACGATGGCGCGCAGCACCTCGATGCCGCCGTTCTCGGCGACGTCGGGCGGGATGGAGAGTTCTTGGAAAGTCTCGCTCACGGCAGCAGCCCTCTCTGGATCCCCGGCGCGCCGAACACGCCGGGGCGATGAGCGGCGCGCGGGCCTACTTGTAGCAAACGCTCTTCGCCGCCTCGACGACCTCGGCCACGGAGGGCAGCGCGAGCTTCTCGAGATTCGCCGCATAGGGCATCGGCACGTCCTTGCCGGTGATGCGGAGCACCGGCGCGTCGAGATAGTCGAAGGCGTCGACCATCAGGCGGGCCGAGATCTCGGCGCCGACGCCCGATTGCGGGAAGCCCTCCTCGACGGTGATGCAGCGGCCGGTCTTCTTGACCGACTCGACCACCGTGTCGGTGTCCATCGGGCGGATGGTGCGCAGGTCGATCACCTCGGCCTCGATGCCCTGCTCGGCGAGCGCCTGCGCCGCCTTCAGCGCGTAGGTCATGCCGATGGCGAAGGAGACGATGGTCACGTCCGTGCCCGGGCGGTGGATCCTGGCCTTGCCGATCGGCAGCACGAAATCCTCGAGCTTCGGCACCGGGAAGGACTGGCCGTAGAGGATCTCGTTCTCGAGGAAGATCACCGGGTTCGGGTCGCGGATCGCGGCCTTGAGCAGGCCCTTGGCGTCCGAGGCGGTGTAGGGGGCGATCACCTTCAGGCCGGGCACGTTGGAGTACCAGGCCGAATAGTCGTGGCTGTGCTGGGCGGCCACGCGGGCGGCGGCGCCGTTGGGGCCGCGGAACACGATCGGACAGCCGAGCTGGCCGCCGGACATGTAGAGGGTCTTGGCCGCCGAGTTGATGATCTGGTCGATCGCCTGCATGGCGAAGTTGAAGGTCATGAACTCGACGATCGGCTTCAGGCCGGCGAGCGCCGCACCGACGCCGATGCCGGCGAAGCCGTGCTCGGTGATCGGCGTGTCGACCACGCGCTTGGCGCCGAATTCCTGCAGCAGGTTCTGGGTGACCTTGTAGGCGCCCTGGTACTCGGCGACCTCCTCGCCCATGACGAACACGTCGGGGTCGCGGCGCATCTCCTCAGCCATGGCGTCGCGCAGGGCCTCGCGCACGGTCTGGGTCACCATCGGCGTGTCGGCCGGGAACTCGGCCATCACCGGCTCTTGCGCCTTGTTGGTGATGACGGCCGGCGCCGCCGGCGCCCGGGGCGCGTCCTCGGCGGTCTTGGCGGCCGGGGCCGGCTTGTCGGCCTGGCCCTCGGCCTGCATGTCCGGGGTCGGGGCGGGGTGGCCGCCGGAGCCGTTCGGCTTGGCCTTTCCGCCGCCGGAGGCCGCCGCCGAGACGTCCTCGCCCTCGGCGGCGATGATCGCGATCGGCGTGTTGACGGCGACGCCCTCGGTGCCTTCCTCGATCAGGATCTTGGCGAGCACGCCTTCGTCGATGGCCTCGACCTCCATGGTCGCCTTGTCGGTCTCGATCTCGGCGAGCACGTCGCCGGACTTGACCGCGTCGCCCTCCTTCTTGAGCCACTTGGCGAGCTTGCCCTCCTCCATGGTGGGCGAGAGGGCGGGCATGAGGATGTCGGTCGCCATGTCTTGCTCTGTGGTGGGGCTGCGGGGCGGCCTGGAAGGGATCGGCGGACGGGAGCGAGCCGGCTCAGGCGTTCGCTTCGAGCAGGATGTCGGTCCACAGCTCGGACGGATCCGGCTCGGGATCGTTCGTCGCGAATTCCGCGGAATCGTTGACGATCTCGCGCACCTTGGCGTCGGTCGCCTTGAGGTCGGCCTCGGGCACGCCGTGCAATTCGAGCAGGCGCTTGCGCACCATCTCGATCGGATCGTGCTCGTCGCGCATCTTGGTCACCTCGTCCTTCGACCGGTACTTGGCCGGGTCGGACATCGAGTGGCCGCGATAGCGGTAGGTCTGCATCTCCAGGATGTAGGGGCCCTGGCCCGAGCGGGCATGCTCGATGGCGCGGGTGGCCGCCTCGCGCACCGTGCGCACGTCCATGCCGTCGACCTGCTCGCCCGGGATGCCGAAGGAGAGGCCGCGCTTCGAGAAATCCGTCTGCGCCGAGGCGCGGGCCACCGAGGTGCCCATGGCGTAGCGGTTGTTCTCGATCACGTAGACCACCGGCAGCTTCCAGAGAGCCGCCATGTTGAAGCTCTCGTAGACCTGGCCCTGGTTGGCCGCGCCGTCACCCATATAGGTCAGGCTGACCTTGCCGTTCTCGCGGTAATGATCGGCGAAGGCGAGGCCGGTGCCGAGGGAGACCTGGGCGCCGACGATGCCGTGGCCGCCGAAGAACTGCTTCTCGCGGCTGAACATGTGCATCGAGCCGCCCTTGCCGCGGGAATAGCCGCCGCGCCGTCCGGTCAGCTCGGCCATCACGCCCTTCGGATCCATGCCGCAGGCGAGCATGTGGCCGTGATCGCGGTAGCCGGTGATGACCTGGTCGCCCTCGACCGAGGCCATCTGCATGCCGATCACCACGGCCTCCTGGCCGATATAGAGATGGCAGAAGCCGCCGATCAGGCCCATGCCGTAGAGCTGGCCCGCCTTCTCCTCGAAGCGGCGGATCAGCAGCATCTCGTGATAGGCGTGGAGGTCTTCCTCGCGCGTGAACTGAGGCGCGTTGGGCGCCGGCCGGTGGGCGGCCTCGGCTGGCGGGGTGGCGGCCTCAGCCTTCGACTGTCCCGCATTCTTGGCGGCGGCCATCGCGTGCTCCCCGGCATTTGTCCGTTGCGAGGATCGTGTAGGCCAGGAAACCGACGATGGCGAGGGCCGTTCCTCTGACAGGACGCCGCGATCTGTCAGGACGTGGTGACCAGCGGGTCAGATAGACTGTTCAAGGGTTGATGATGACCACGTCGTTGGCATGCACGCGACCGAGAACGATGCGTGCGCGCTCTTCCAGAAGGTCGCGGTCGATCTGCTCGCTGCGCAGGAGCGCCACCCGGTGCTCCCAGGTCGCGCGTTCGGCCTTCGCCGCGGCGAGCTCCTGGGACAGCCCGTAGGCCTCGATCTTGAGGGCGCGCTTGGCCTCGAGGCCGCGATTCCCGTTCTCCGCCTGATAGACGAAGTAGCCGACCACGAGCGCCGACACGGTCCAAAGACCGAGCGGGAGCACGACCATTCTGACGCGGCGACGGACGACCATGCGCCGACCATCGCGGCGCAAGGTTAGGAAATGCCTAACGGAACGAGGCGCAGGCGGGGCTGAGCACGAGGCCGACGGCCTCCTGTGCGAAGGCGGCCTTGTAGGCGTCGCGGATCGCGTCGAGCGCGGCCCGCGTCTCCGGCCGATCCTCGGCGACGATGAGGACGAGGCGGGTGGGCTCGGCCCGCAGCCGCCCGCCGGCCGAGCGCCACTGGCCGTGACCGGCGATCACCGTGAGCCCGTTGGGGAAGAGCGGGGTGATCCGGGCGGCGAGGAAGCGGCGCCACGCGGCTTCGGGGATCGGCCGTCCGTCGCGGCGGGAGAGGCCGAACAGGAGCTGGGCCGAGAGGGCGGGGGCGCCCTCCCGGCAGGTCGGTGCGGTCTCCTGCGCGCCCGCCCCCGCCCGGAGGGCGAGCAGGAGCGCGCAGGCGGCGATCAGCCGGCTCAGCGGCGGGCGAGCTGCTTGATCGCGGCGTGGCCGGCATAGCGGCCCTGCGGGCCGAGGCCCTCCTCGATGCGGATGAGCTGGTTGTACTTGGCCAGTCTGTCCGAGCGGGCGAGCGAGCCGGTCTTGATCTGCCCGCAATTGGTGGCGACCGCGAGATCCGCGATGGTCGAATCCTCGGTCTCGCCCGAGCGATGCGACATCACCGCGGTGTAGCCGGCGCGCTGGGCCATATCGACGGCGGCGAGCGTCTCGGTGAGCGAGCCGATCTGGTTGACCTTTATCAGGATCGAGTTGGCCGTGCCGCTCTCGATGCCGCGCGACAGCCGCTCCACGTTGGTCACGAAGAGGTCGTCGCCGACGAGCTGGCACCGGTCGCCGATCTTGGTGGTCAGCAGCTTCCAGCCCTGCCAGTCGTCCTCGGACATGCCGTCCTCGATCGAGACGATCGGGTACTTGGCGACGAGCTCGGCGAGGTAGTCGACCTGGGCCTCGATGGAGCGGGTCTTGCCCTCGCCCTCGTAGTGGTAGGCGCCGTCCTTGAAGAACTCGGTCGCCGCGCAGTCGAGCGCCAGCATCATGTCCTGACCCGGCTTGAAGCCGGCGGCCTGGATCGACTCCATCACGAAGTCGAGGGCGGCCTCGGCCGAGGGCAGGTTCGGCGCAAAGCCGCCCTCGTCGCCGACATTGGTGTTGTGGCCGGCCTTCTTCAGGGCGCTCTTGAGGGTGTGGAACACCTCGGAGCCCATCCGCACCGCCTCGGCGATCGAGTCGGCGCCGACCGGCATGATCATGAATTCCTGGAAGTCGATCGGGTTGTCCGCGTGGGCGCCGCCATTGATGATGTTCATCATCGGCACCGGCAGGACGCGGCCCTGGACGCCGCCGACATAGCGATAGAGAGGCAGGCCCGCGGTCTCGGCTGCGGCCTTGGCCACCGCCAGCGAGACGCCGAGGATGGCGTTGGCACCGAGCCGCGCCTTGTTCGGTGTGCCGTCGAGATGGATCATCGCCTCGTCGACCGCGACCTGATCCTCGGCATCCATGCCGCCGATGGCGTCGAGGATCTCGGTCTGAACCGCCTCGACGGCGTTGCGCACGCCCTTGCCGCCGTAGCGGCTCTTGTCGCCATCGCGCAGCTCCACCGCCTCGTGCGCGCCGGTCGAGGCGCCCGACGGGACCGCGGCGCGGCCGAACGAGCCGTCTTCCAGCAGGACGTCGACCTCGACGGTGGGATTGCCCCGGCTGTCCAGGATCTCGCGGGCGGCGATATTGGTGATCGCGGTCATGGACGTCCCCTCAACGATTCGTCGTGCGTGCCGCACGGGCGCCCTCGCCCGGTTCGCGGAACGGTCGCCGGGCTTATCGGTCAAGCTCGGTCCCGCTTCAAGCGGTCGCAGCCCGATGCCGGGCCGCCCGTGATGCGCGGGTTGTCGCCTGCGACGCTGCATTGAGCGCCGCGCGGATGCAAGCCCGGCGCCCGCGCGCTATAGCCCGCCCATGACGAACGACGCTCTGCAACTCGGCCAGGCCACCCCCCTGCCCGCTTCGCCCGAGGAGGCCCGTCTCGACCGGGTCCCCAATCCCCATGCCGACACGGATTATTGCGCCCGCTTCACGGCGCCCGAATTCACCTCGCTCTGCCCGGTGACCGGGCAGCCGGATTTCGCGATCCTGGTGATCGACTACGTGCCGGACCGCTGGCTCGTCGAATCGAAGTCGCTGAAGCTCTATCTCGGCTCGTTCCGCAACCACGGCGCCTTCCACGAGGATTGCACCGTGGCCATCGGCAAGGCGCTCGCGGGCCTGCTGGAGCCGCGCTACCTGCGCATCGGCGGCTTCTGGTACCCGCGCGGCGGCATCCCGATCGACGTGTTCTGGCAGACCGGCGCGCCGCCGACGAGTGTGTGGCTGCCCGATCCCGGCGTGCCACCCTACCGCGCGCGCTAGCGGCCGGCGCGAGCGTCCGACCGAAAGCTCCGACGCGCATACGAGAAGGGCGGCCGGCTCGCGCCGACCGCCCCCCGAAACCCGTCGTGGCGCCCTTAGTAGGGGCTGCCGTAATAGCCGTAGCCCGGGCCGCCGTAGCCGCCGCCATAGTAGCTGTCGCGGTAGTACGAGTCGCGGGCGGCGCCCGCAGCGATCGCGCCGGCGGCAAGGCCCGCGATGCCGAGGCCGACGGCGGCGCCGGTCCCGATGCCGCGGCGGCCGCGATAGCCGCCATAACCGTAGCCGGCATGCGGGGCGTAGCCGTGGCCGTAATAGCCGCGCGGGCGAGCGTCGGCCGAGGTCGCAGCGAAGGCGCCGAGCGACAAGGCGGCAACGGAGGCGATAGCGATCTTGCGCATGTGTTCCTTTCTCGATCTTGGATCGAAGTTGCATGGTCAACGCCAGCGTGACGGAAGGGTTCCACCCAATCATCGCCCATCCCTGATCAGGTCAGGGTTGTTCTCGGTCAGTGCCGGCGGCACGCATGCTCCGATGAATGCGCGCTGAACGCGCTCGCCGACTTGTGATGATTGGCCGAGCGCCCGGCACGAGCGGGCTTTGCTCTGAGCGCCGCGCGGGACGGGGCGCGCCCCCGGCGCGATCCGGACCCGGCGCGACGTGGGCGCGTGAAATCCGGCTGCCGAGCGGCTACGCTGCGCGTCCCATCTGGAGCCGCCCGCGCATGGACAGCCTTTCCCTCATCCTCGACACCTTCGCGCCGATCGCCGGCCGCAGGATCCTCGATATCGGCTGCGGACCCGGCATCCTCGCCAAGGCCCTCGCCGCCGAGGGGGCAGCGGTCACCGGCATCGATCCGGGCGAGGCCGCGATCCGGGCGGCGCGGAGCCGGGTGCCGGCGGGCCGCTTCGAGCAAGCCTCCGCCGAGGCGCTGCCCTTCCCGGATGCGGGGTTCGACGGTGCGGTGATCCTCAACGCCCTGCACCACGTGCCGGACCCGCGCGCCGCCCTCGCCGAGGCCGCGCGGGTGGTCGGCCCGGACCGGCCGATCGTGGTGGTGGAGCCCCTCGCCGAGGGCAGCTTCTTCGCGGCGCTGAAGCCGATCGAGGACGAGACCGAGATCCGCGCCGCGGCGCAGGCCGCCATCGCCGCGGCCATCGCCAGCGGCGCCTTCGCCTGCCGCCGGGACGTGACCTTCGCGCGGCATGAGACCTTCGCGGACCTGCCCGCCTTCCTCGCCCGCGTCACCGCGGTGGATCCGGCGCGCCAGGCGGCGATCGAGGCCGATGCGGACGGCATCGCCGCCGCCTTCGAGGCCGCCGCGACCCGCACGCCCGCGGGCTACGGCCTCACGCAGCCCCTGCGGGCGCACATCCTCGTGCCGGCGGCCTGACAAGGTGGGCGTCGAGAGGGGTCACCCCTCTCGCGGCTCCAGGACGGAGCCCTGGGAGAACCTCGGGGCTCTGCCCCGAGACCCCGCCAAAGGGATGATCCCTTTGGAAACCCGATGATCAGAGGGCGGCGCGGGCCTTGGCGAGCCGGTCGAAGGCGGCGAGTTCCGCGAGGAGCGCCGGCATCGCCGTCAGCGGCACCATGTTCGGGCCGTCCGAGGGGGCGCGGTCGGGATCGGGATGGGTCTCGATGAACACGCCGGCCACGCCCACCGCCACGGCGGCGCGGGCGAGGACGGGGACGAACTCGCGCTGGCCGCCGGAGCTCGCCCCCTGCCCGCCCGGCTGCTGGACGGAATGGGTCGCGTCGAACACCACCGGCGCGCCCCCCGTCACCCGCGCCATGATCGGCAGGCTGCGCATGTCGGAGACGAGGGTATTGTAGCCGAAGGAGGCGCCGCGCTCGGTGACGATGACGTTCGGGTTGCCGGCCTGCGTGATCTTGGCGGCGACGTGGGCCATGTCCCAGGGGGCCAGGAACTGGCCCTTCTTGACGTTGACGGCGCGGCCGGTGCGTGCCGCAGCGAGCAGCAGATCGGTCTGCCGGCAGAGGAAGGCCGGGATCTGCAGCACGTCCACCGCCTCGGCCACCGACGCGCATTGCTCGGCCGCGTGCACGTCGGTGAGCACGGGCAGGCCGAGCGACTCGCGGATCTCGGCGAAGATCGGCAGCGCCCCCTCGAGGCCGAGGCCGCGCGCGGCGCTGCCCGAGGTGCGGTTCGCCTTGTCGAAGGAGGTCTTGAACACGAGGCCCATCCCGAGCCGCGCGGTCATCTCCTTCAGCGCCGCGGCGATCTCCAGGGCGTGGCTGCGGCCCTCGAGCTGGCAGGGACCGGCGATCAGGGCGAGCGGCAGGTGGTTGCCGAAGGCGGCGTCGCCGACGCGGACGGTGATGGGCTGTTCGTTCGACATGCGCTGCCTCTAGCCGGCCCGGGCCTTGTGCGGAAGGTGCGCCTTGCGATGCAGGATGGTGCCGCGCTCCGCCGCGACGACGCAGACGGTCAGGAGCCCGGCGAGGCTGTCGGCGCGCGGACCCGTCTCGCAGCGGAGCGCGAGGCGGCCGTCCCGGCCCTGGACCGCTGCGGAGGCGAGCAGCGAATCCTGGTGGAGGCGCCGCGCCAGGATTTCCGCCCGCTCCGCATCGGCACCCGCGAGGGCCTGCGCGGCCAGGCCGACCAGGGCGAAGAAGCGGGCGATCGGCTCCCGGTCGAGGGCGCCGAGCACGATCCGGCGCGGCGCCCGGCAATCGAGGCTCATCCGTTCCGCATCCGCCGCCCGGAACACCGCGCCCGGCTCGGCGCGACCGGCGAGCGAGGCTCCGGTGACGCGGATCACCCGGGCGGTGAGCGCGTCGCAGGATTCCGCGCGCGCCGGGGCGGCGGCGAGGCAGGCGAGGACGAGGAGGAGCGGACCGGCACGCATGGTCCCGGTTTAGACCGGTCCCGCCCGCCGGGGAACCGCGGCGATCAGGCCGGGTCCCAGTCGCCGGTCGCGATGCGGCGGACCAGGGCGGTGGGCAGATCCGCCGAGCCGGTACCCGCGATGCTGGCCGCGGTGTCGACCGCCCGGTAGATCCGGCCGCCCTCGGCCACCTGCGGCGCCACGTTCTGCGGGCGGATCGTGATCTCGCGCTTCTTCCCGTCCGCACCCTGGCAGGAGCGGTAGCGCGGCTGGTTGGTGGTCGCGGCCGCGCTCTGGGCACTGCGGATCCGCTCCCTGTCCTGGCGGTCGAGAGCGGTCAGGACCGCGCAGCCGACGCCGCCCACCGCGCCGCCGATCAGCGTACCAATCACGGCGCCGCCGATCGTCGCGGTGGCGCATTTTGCGACGGCATCGTCGATCGCGGACCCGACCGGGACGGGAAGGCAGGCGGCGGCGAGGAGCACCAGCCCCCCTCCGAATCCTCGCGAACGCGCCCCGCGCGGCACCACCTGATTTCAGACCTCAGGTGTAATTATAAACTTCAGGTTAAGAAACCGTCGATCGATCGGCGGCTCTTCGGGCGGGCGAGCGCGACGGCGGCAACCGCGTGTGGCCGGAATGCCATCCTGCCCGCATGGGCGAGGCGCCGCCCGTCGCCGGGGGGCGCCTCGCTTCATGTTCTGTCAGGGCTGCCGAGTTCGGCCGTCCCCGGATCAGCCGGCCTTGCTCAGCGACACCGCGACGAAGCGGGTGACGCCCTTGCCGTTCTTGATCCGCATCAGCACCGCCTTGCGGCCCGAGGCTTCGGCGGCGCGGATCTGCGCGGTGACGTCGGAGGGCCGCGACACGCTCTTGCCGCCGACATCGAGGATCAGGTCGCCCTGCTCGATGCCCTTGGCCGCCGCCGGCCCGTCCGGATCGACCTCGACCACCGCCACGCCCTGGTCGGCGAGGCCGACATCCGCGGCCGGGGCGAGGTTGAGGCCCAGACGCGGCTGGCCGTTGGCACCGTCGCTGTCCCGGGTCGCCACCTTGGTGCCGTCGGCCGGCAGCGCGCCCAGCGTGATCGTGGCGGTATCCGCCTTGCCCCCGCGCAGATAGGCGAGGTCCACCTTGGCGCCGGGCTTCAGGCCGGCGATCTTGCGCGACAGCTCGCGGGCGTCGTTGACCGGCTCGCCGTTCACCTTCTCGATCACGTCGCCGGACTTCAGGCCGGCCTTGGCGGCGGGCGTGCCGTCCTCGGCATGATCGACCAGGGCGCCCTTGGGCTTGTCGAGGCCGAGGCCCTCGGCGATGTCCTGCGTCACCGGCTGGACCTGCACGCCGAGATAGCCGCGGGCGACCTTGCCGTCCGTGCGGAGCTGCTCGACCACCGCCTGCACCGTCTCGGCGGGAATCGCGAAGGCGAGGCCGACGCTGCCGCCCGACGGCGAGGCGATCGCGGTGTTCACGCCGACGACCTCGCCGTTGACGTTGAAGGTGGGGCCGCCCGAATTGCCCTTGTTGATCGGCGCGTCGATCTGCAGGAAGTCGTCGTAGGGGCCGGCGCCGATGTCGCGGCCGCGGGCCGAGACGATGCCGGCCGTCACCGTGCCGCCGAGGCCGAACGGGTTGCCGATCGCCACCACCCAGTCGCCGACGCGCGGCGCGCCCTTGCCGAACTGGACATAGGGGTAGGAACCCGGCTCGTTGATCTTGAGGAGCGCGATGTCGGTCTTCGAATCCTTGCCGATCACCTTGGCGTCGAGGGTGCGGCCGTCATCCAGGGTGACCTGCACGGTCTTGGCATGGTCGACCACGTGGTTGTTGGTCACCACGTAGCCGTCGGCCGAGATGACGAAGCCGGAGCCCACGGCGCCGCGGCTGCCCTGGCGCTGCTGGGGCGTCCCGGGCTGGCCGTTCTGCCCGAAGCGGCGGAAGAACTCGCGCAGCTGCGGGGGCACGTTCTGCATCCCGCGCCCGCCCGGCCCGCCCTGGCCCGCGCTGTCGTCGTCGTCCGCGCTCGCCGTGTCGTCGAGCTTCACCTTCACCGAGACGACGCCGGGCTTCACCTTGTCGACGATGTTGGCGAAGGAGCCCGGCGGATGCTCGGGCGCCTCGATCGGGGTCTTCGGCAGGGCCTGAGCCTGGGCGGGGGTGGCGGAGGGCAGGTAGGCGCTACCGACGGCGCCGCCTGCGACCAGAGCGGCGGCGGCGACGGAGGCAAGGGCACGGCGCGCGGGGCGACCGGAGGGACGGGGCTCGGACATGGGGGCTCAACCTCTCGGGACGGATCGGGACGACGCCGGCTCACGCGGCGGTCGATGCGATCGGTCTAGAGGGCGGCCCCTGACCCGGTCGTGGCGGTCGGATTACGATTTGGACAGGTTGCGCTGCCTCGGCGGAGCCCGGCCGTCCGCCGTGCCGGCCCGCATCCGGACGCGCGACGCCGGCCACCGGCATGTGGAACAGATCCGCGCTGCGGCTGCCCGTTACGCTTTGTTACGGATCGTGGGACGATGATCCTCGCGATCCGGCGGGCGGTCTCGACCCGGCCGGGTTCCGGCGCGTGACGCCTTGTGAGGACTGGAACGATGAGACAGCTGCTCGCGGTTGCCGTTCTTCTCGGTGCGACCGTCGGCGCGGGGGCGACCGAGATCCCCAAACTTCACCCGGGCGCCTTCGATGGATATTCTGCCGCGACCGGCCGAGCCAAGGCGAGGCCGTCGAAGCGAAAGCCCCATCCCGCCAAGGCGATCGACACGCGGCGCTACGATGATGGCCTCGCCGCTGGAAAGCCCGACCATCTGAGGCTGGGCTACCGGAATGGGGCAGGCCTCTACGTGCCGCCCGATTATTCCACGAATCCGCGCGGGCCTCGGGACGGTTTCGGAGGGCCGATCAGCGAGCCGTCCAGCAGTTTCGGCAGCGCCCCCACGCTCTTCAACGGTCCACTCGGCACCCGTCGATAAGACGGCCGGCGCTCCGCCTTGGCCAATCCGCGCCGATCGCGCACACAGCGCCCGCAACCTGAGCGGAGACGCGCATCGTGGCCTGGATCATCCTGTTCGTCGCCGGCCTCCTCGAGACCGGCTGGGCGATCGGCCTGAAATACACCGCGGGCTTCACCAAGCCCCTGCCCTCGGTGCTGACGCTCGCCACCATGGCGGCGAGCGTGGTGCTGCTGTCGATCGCGCTGCGGACGCTGCCCGGGGGCACGGGCTACGCGGTCTGGACCGGGATCGGCGCGGTCGGCACCGCGCTCCTCGGGATCGTGCTGTTCGATGAGCCGGCGACCGCCGCCCGCCTCGCCTGCATCGGGCTGATCGTGGCGGGGATCGCCGGGCTCAAGTTCGTGTCGTGAGCCGGCCTGGAGCCGGTCCCGATCGCGCTGCAATCGGGACCGGCTCCAAGTCCTTGTGGTGACGCGCTCTCTTTCGCCGAACCGGGATCCACTTCGGCTTGAGAGCGCTCTACCCTTCGAGCCGCGCCAGGGCCTCCCGGAGCTTGCCGAGGCGCTCGATCTCGGCGTCGCGGCGCTCGCGGTTCTCCTCGACGATCTCTTCGGGCGCGCGCGCCACGAAATCGGCATTGCCGAGCTTGGCCTCGATCTTCCGGATCTCGCCCTCCGCCTTCACCGCCTCCTTCTGCAGGCGCGAGACCTCGGCGGCGAGATCGACGATGCCCTCCAGCGGCAGGGCCGCGACGCTGCCGCGCACGAGGAGCTGGACCGAGTTCTTCGGCGCCGAATCCGCGAAGCTGATCTCGGAGAGGCGGGCGAGGCGCACCAGCGTGTCGCGCCAGGCGGCGACGCGGGCGCGCACGGCCTCGCTCGCGCCGACGAGGACGAGGGGCACCTGCGCGGCGGCCGGCACGCTGGTCTCCGAGCGGGCCGAGCGCACCTCCGAGACGAGGTCGACCACGAAGCCGACCTCGGCCTCGGCCTCGGCATCCGCGAGGCCGGCGAGATCCGGCCAGGGCGCCAGCGCCAGCATGCCGCGCTCCGGGATGGCCTCGCCCTTGATCGCCCAGAGCTCCTCCGTGAGAAAGGGCATGAACGGGTGCAGGAGCTTGGCGATCTGGTCGATCAGGAAGGCGATGCTCGCCTGCGTCTCGGCCTTGAGGCCCGCATCGACGCCCTCGCCCTGCAGCACGGGCTTGGCCAGCTCCAGGTACCAGTCGCAGAAGATGTTCCAGACGAAGCGGTAGGCGGCGGTGGCCGCGTCGTTGAAGCGGTAGGCGTCGAGCGCCGCCTCGACCTCGGCGACGGCGCGGGCGGCCTCGCCCAGCGCCCAGCGGTTCACGGGCTGGCGCACCGCGTCCGGCCGGAAGGCCGGGTCGAGGCGGCAGCCGTTCAGCTCGGCGAAGCGGGCGGCGTTCCAGAGCTTCGTCGCGAAGTTGCGGTAGCCCTCGACGCGGTTGACCGCGAGCTTGATGTCGCGGCCCTGCGCCGCCATCGCGGCGAGGGTGAAGCGCAGCGCGTCGGCGCCGTACTGGTCGATCAGCCCGAGCGGATCGACCACGTTGCCCTTCGACTTCGACATCTTGGCGCCCGACGCGTCGCGCACCAGGGTGTGCAGGTAGACGGTCGAGAACGGGACCTGATCGGTGACGTGGAGGCCGAGCATCATCATGCGGGCGACCCAGAAGAACAGGATGTCCTTGCCGGTCACCAGGGTGTTGGTCGGGTAGAAGCGCGCCAGCTCCGGCGTGCTCTCCGGCCAGCCCAGCGTCGAGAACGGCCAGAGGCCGGAGGAGAACCAGGTGTCGAGGACGTCGGGGTCGCGGGTGAGCGCGACGTCGCGGCCGCGCGCGGCCCGCGCCTTCTCCAACGCCTCGGCCTCGTCATGGGCGACGTAGATGCCGCCCTCGTCATCGTACCAGACCGGGATCTGATGGCCCCACCAGAGCTGGCGCGAGATGCACCAGGGCTCGATGTTCTCCAGCCACTGGAAGAAGATCTTCTCGTAGTTGTCCGGCACGAACCGCGTCTGGCCGTCGCGCACCGCCTGGAGGGCGCGCTCGGCGAGCGGCTTGACGTTCACGTACCACTGGTCGGTGAGGTAGGGCTCGATCACCACGTTCGAGCGGTCGCCATGCGGCACGGCATGGGTGTTCGGCTCGATCTGCCGGAGCCGGCCGCGCTCCTCCATCAGGGCGACGACGCGCTTGCGCGCCTCGAACCGGTCGAGGCCGTGCAGCGCCAGCGTCTCGGGCTCGGGCTGGGCGTCGGCCAGGAAGGCTTCGTTGCCGGCGATGAGGATGCGCGCCTCGGCGTCGAGGATGTTGATGAGCGCGCAGCCGTGCCGCTTGCCGACCTCGAAGTCGTTGAAGTCGTGGGCCGGGGTGATCTTCACCGCGCCGGTCCCCTTCTCGGGGTCGGAATACTCGTCGGCGACGATCGGGATCAGCCGGCCGACGAGCGGCAGGCGGACCTTGCGGCCGACCAGGGCGGTGTAGCGGGCATCCTCCGGATGCACCGCGACGGCGGTGTCGCCGAGCATGGTCTCGGGCCGGGTCGTCGCCACGGTGATGATGTCGCCCGTCTCCGCGCCGGATTCGTCGACGACCGGGTAGTCGAAGTGCCAGAGGTTGCCCTTGGTCTCGATCTGCTGGACCTCGAGGTCCGAGATCGCGGTCTGGAACTTCGGGTCCCAGTTCACGAGGCGCTTGTCGCGGTAGATCAGCCCCTGCGCGTGCAGATCCACGAAGACCTTGAGGACGGCCGCCGAGAGGCCCTCATCCATGGTGAAGCGCTCGCGCGACCAGTCGCAGGAGGCGCCGAGCCGCTTGAGCTGGTTGACGATGGCGCCGCCCGATTCCGCCTTCCAGGCCCAGACGCGCTCCAGGAAGGCCTCGCGGCCGAGCGTCCTGCGGTCCGGCTCGCCGTCCGCGGCGAGCTTGCGCTCCACCACCATCTGCGTGGCGATGCCGGCATGGTCCGTGCCCGGCTGCCAGAGCACGTCCTTGCCCCGCATCCGCTCGAAGCGGCAGAGGATGTCCTGCAGCGTGTTGTTGAGGGCGTGCCCCATATGGAGCGTGCCCGTCACGTTCGGCGGCGGGATGACGATGCAGAAGGGCTCGGCCCCCGCGCGCTCGGGCCGGCCGGCCCGGAAGGCCTGGGCGTCCTCCCAGGCTGCGGCGACGCGCGCCTCGACGGCGGCCGGGTCGAAGGTCTTGTCCATCATGGGAGGTGCGGGCCCGCGGGGCTGTCCTGAGGAAGTGCCCGCTTTCAACCCGCCGGGGGGCTCGCGTCAACACGCGGGCCCCGCCTTCCTGCGCGCTTCGGGCCGGCCGGCCCCGCCCCGGGGCTCAGCGGCCGCGCGACACCCGCTCGATCTCGGCGCGGACGAGGCGCTCGACCATCACGGGCAGGTTGTCGTCGAGCCAGGCCTTCAGCATCGGGCGCAGCATGTCGGCGACGAGGTCGTCGAGCGTGCGGGCATTCCGCGACAGCACGGTGTGCGCGAGCATGTTGAAGGCGTTGCCGACACTGGCATCGGTCTCGGACGAGGTCAGCGGCTCGGGCGGCACCTCGGGCGCGCGGGTCGGCTGAACCGGCGGCGGAGGCGGCGCCGCGGCGACCGGCGGGGGCGGCAACTCCGGCTCGGGCTCGGCATCCGGCTCGACCACGATCGCGTCGAAATCCATCTCCGCGCTGCCGAAATCGATCGCGTCGAAATCGAGCGGCGTGGGCTTCGGTGCCGGGGCGGGCTCCGCGAACTCGGCGAGGTCGAGCACGTCCTCCGGCTCGGGCGGCGGCGCCGGGGCCTTGGCGGGCGGGGTCTCGGCCGGCTTGGCGGCCTGATCGTCGGCGATGATCCTGCGGATCGAGGCGAGGATCTCCTCCATCGAAGGCTCGTGGGCCTTCTCTGCCGTCTTGTCCTGAATCTTGGGGCTCGCTGCACTCATCCGGACGGCGCTCGGGAACGGGATCGACGCAGGCCTGTCTGAGGCCGAGGGCAGTATTCCACGGCGGCTTCGCGGGACAAGCGCTTCGGGAGCACAGTTCAGGGAAAACACCCGGCGCCGTCGGAAAACATCTGGGGGCCGGGCCCGCCCGGAGGCGGATCGAGGCCGGTTCCGATCGCGCCGCAATCGGGAACGGCTCTCAGCCTTGTTTCGACGCGCTCTCCTTCGCGGAACCGGCAACCCCGACCGCGGACAAGGCTCTAGCGCCCGTCCGGCGTCCGGATGCCGAACCAGAGGTCCTTGACCTGGTCGAAATGCGTCTTCGGGCTGTAGGCCGCCACGGGCACGGCGGTGAAGCGCACCGTCAGCCGGCCGATCGCCTGCACGACGCCGTAGGAGAAGATCACCCGGTCGCGCTGCGCGGTGATCAGGTTCACGCGCGCGTTGAGCAGCTCCTGCTGCGCGTTCAGCACGTCGAGGGTGGTGCGCTGGCCGACGCGCGCTTCCTCGCGCACGCCGTTCAGCGCCACCTCGTTGGCCTGGACCTGCGCCTGCGAGGCGATCACGCGGGCCTTGGCCGCCTCGAGGCGGCCCCAGAAATCGACGATCTGGGCGCGCACCTGATCGCGCACCTGCTCGGCCTCGATGCGGCGCTGCCCGACCGTCTCCTTGGCCTGACGGATCTGCGCGTATTCCTGGCCGCCCTGGTAGAGCGGGATGGTCAGGCGGCCGAGGATCGAGGCGGCGTAGCCGCTGGTATTGGCGATCTGCTGGTCATAGGCCTGCTGGACCTGACCCTGCACGCTGAGCGTCGGGTAAAGGGTGCCCTCGAACACCTTCACCTGCGCCTCGGCCGCGTCGACCGCGTGGAAGGCCGACAGCACCTGCGGATGCTCGCGCAGGCCGACGGAGATGGCCTGATCGAGATTGGCCGGCACGTAGCGGTCCAGCGGCCGGCCCGGGGCGAGCTGGCGCGGCTCGACGCCGACGTTCTGGCGGTAGATGCCGATCGAGGTGCGCAACGCCGATTCGGCCGCGCTCACATCGGCGCGGGCGCCGGCGAGGCGCGCCTCGGCCTGGGCGACGTCGGTCCGGGTCACCTCGCCGACATTGAAGCGGTCGCGGGTCTGACGGAGCTGCTCCTCGAGCACCTCGACGTTGTTGCGCCGCAGCTCCAGGGTCGCCGTGTCGGAGAGGACGTTCATGTACGCCTGCACGGCGCTGAACAGGACCGACATCTCGGTGAAGCGCAGCGTCTCGCGCTGGCCGTACACGCCCGATTCGGCACGGCGGGTGTTGTTGTCGGTCTGGAAGCCGTTGAACAGGGTCTGGTTGACGACGAGGCCCGCCGAGGCCGGCTTGAGAAGCTGATCGATATTGGTGCCGGCGAGGTTGCCGCCCTGCTGGGTGACGCCGGCCTGGACGTTCACCGCGGCCGTCGGCCGGTAGCCGGACACGGCGATGGCGACGTCCTCGTCGCGCACGCGGGTGAGCGCACGGCTCGCGTTCAACTGCGGGTTGCCGCCATAGGCCTTGGCGAGGGCGCTCTCCAGGGTCTCGGACAGCGCCGGCGAGGCCAGCGTCAGCGCGGCCGCGAAGCCGGCCGCGACGGCCGGCGCGGTCAGCCGGAGCGCGGAACCTGTCGCAAGTGTACGTCTTTTCACGTCCATCAGCCCTTGCGGTGTCTCGGTTCTTATCTCGGATGACCCGCACGGCCCCCGCCGCATGGTCGCCCGTCCTCATCCGAACTGGCCCGCCCTGCGGTGCACCTTAGCCGAAGGCGGGGGCGCCGCGCACGTACTCGTGGCCTCCGTTCCGTCGAATCATCGGCAAGTGGCGCATAAAGGCGACAGTCTTGGCCCTCGGCATACGAGTGCCCGCCCGCAGACGCGCAGGTTATCAACAGGTCCGAATTCGGTTGAGACGAAGTATTAGCGCGTCCCGCCGAGGGCGCGCGGCACGGTCGCTCCCGAGGGGAGAGGGTCTGCCGGAGGGAGGTTTTGCAAGCTGCACTTGGCGTGCATTTGCAACGCTCTCCGGCAACATTGCGCTTCGGCGCGGCCGGTGGCCGTCAAGAAGAGGCGTGGCCCCTGCGGCTGCTTCGGCGCTCCGGAGCCGCGCTTGGCCGCGTTGCAATCGGGATCAGCTCCACGCCTCTGTTCCACGTGATCCCGTGTGTCGAACCGGCCTCCGTTCGTCGCAGAGCGCTCTAGAACGCGAAGCCCGCCTCGGCCGCGAAGGCCGGCAGCACGGGCAGCGAGGCGCCGAACAGCGGGCGCGACCCGAACGCGTCGCCCGCGCGCACGAAGATGGTCGCCTTGGCGGCCCGCTCCGGCCCGAACACGCAGACGAGCTGCCCCTCGTCGGCGAGCTGATCGAGCAAGGCCTGCGGACGGCTCTCGACGCGGCCGTTGACCAGGATGGCGTCGTAGGGCCCGCGGTCGGCAACGCCGCGCGCGATCGGTCCCTCCACGATCTCCGCCGCGCCGTCGAGACGCTGGCGCGCCTCCGCGACGAGCGTTGGCACGCTCTCCAGGGCGGTGACCCGGGCGCCGAGCTCCGCCATCAGCGCCGCGCCGTATCCGTAGCCGCCGGCCACGTCGAGGGCGCGTTTGCCGGGCTTGATCTGGAGCGCCTGGATCATGCGGGCCAGAATCATCGGAGCGGGCACGAAGCGCGGCTCCTCGCCGGCCGTGTCGATGCGCAGGGTCTGGTCGATATAGGCGAAGCCCTCGCGGCCGGCCGGGACGAAGCGCTCGCGCGGCACGGTGTCGAACGCGTCGAGGACCGCGTTGTCGTTCACGTCGAAGGTCCGCAATTGGCAGTCGACCATCAGGCGTCGCGCCTGCGCGTAATCGAGCATGGAACCGTCTTTCCTCGACCCCGGCGCGGCAGCCGGCAACGCGCAGCTTCCGGGACAGCGGGCTTTTCGTGGATCGGCCGCGAAAAGGCAAGATTGCGCCCGCCCCTGCCTGGCGTTCGGCGGCGCCCTTGCAACCGGCGCCGCCTGTTGCGGCTGCCCGTAGCGGGCCGGCCCCCACTCGGCATACCGTGTGCCCACGGCGTCCGCGAGGCGCCGATCCCAAGAAGAATCTCGGCCAGGGTGAGGAACGCATGAGCAAGGCGCGTATCGATTCAGACAGGGCTCCAGGTCGCGCTCGCTCGCGGGCGGGCCTCGCCCTCGCCGCGACGCTGGCACTGGCCGGTCCGGCCGCGGCGCAGGCGGTCTCGGACGGGGCCGTGCGCATCGGCATCCTGAACGACCAGTCCGGGGTCTATGCCGAGTTCGGCGGCCGCTCCTCGATCGAGGCGGCCAGGATGGCGGTCGAGGATTTCGGCGGCACGGTGCTCGGCGCGCCGATCGAGCTGGTCTCGGCCGACCACCAGAACAAGCCCGACATCGCCTCCGGCATCGCGCGGCAATGGTACGACCGCGACAAGGTCGACGCGATCATGGAGCTGACCACCTCCTCGGTGGCGCTGGCCGTCCAGGGCCTGTCCAAGGAGAAGAAGAAGATCACCATCACGACGGGCGCGGCCACGAGCGACCTCACCGGCAAGCTCTGCACGCCCTACGGCTACCATTGGGCCTACGACACCCGCGCGCTTGCGGTCGGCACCGGCGGCGCGCTGGTGCAGCAGGGCGGCAATACCTGGTTCATGCTCACCGCCGACTACGCCTTCGGCCACTCGCTGGAGGCGGAGGTGACCCGCTACGTCACCTCGAAGGGCGGCAAGATCGTGGGCGGCGTGCGCCACCCGCTCGCGGCGCAGGACTACTCCTCCTTCCTGCTCCAGGCGCAGGGGTCGGGCGCCAAGGTGATCGGGCTGGCCAATGCCGGCCTCGACACCGCGAACTCGATCAAGCAGGCGGCGGAATACGGCATCACCGAGGGCGGCCAGCGCCTCGCGGCGCTGCTCTTCACCCTCGCCGAGGTGCACGGGCTCGGCCTCAAGGTGGCGCAGGGCCTGACGCTCACCGAGGGCTGGTACTGGGATCTCAACGACGAGACCCGAGCGTTCGGCCAGCGCTTCATGAAGCGCACCGGCAAGATGCCGAACATGATCCACACGGGGACCTACTCGGCGGTGCTGCAATACCTCAAGGCGGTGAAGGCCGCGGGCACCGACGAGACCGAGGCGGTGAACGAGAAGCTGCACCAGCTGCCGGTGGACGACGTCTTCGCCCGCGGCGGCAAGGTGCTCGCCAACGGCCGCATGGTCCACGACATGTACCTGTTCGAGGTCAAGAAGCCCGCCGATTCGAAGGGCGAGTGGGACCTCTACAAGCTGCTCGCCACCATCCCCGGCGCGGACGCCTACGCCAAGCTCGAGGAGAGCGGCTGCCAGCTCACCGCCTCGCGGTGAGTGGGAGCCCGCCGCGGCGTCCGGGCCGCGGCGGGCTTCGTCCTCACGCCGCCTGGAGCGCCTCGACGATGGCGTCGAGGGCGGCCTGGGCGCCCGTCCCGTTCGGGCCGCCGGCCTGGGCCATGTCGCGGCGCCCGCCGCCGCCCTTGCCGCCGAGATGGCCGGCCCCGGCCCGCACCAGGCCGACCGCGTCGTAGCGCGCGGTCAGGTCGTCGGTGACGCCGACCACGAGGCCGGCCTTGCCGTCGGCGGCGACGCCCACGATCGCCACGATGCCGGAGCCGAGGCGGGTCTTGCCCTCGTCGGCGAGGCTCTTGAGGTCGCGCATCTCGACGCCCTCGACCACGCGGGCCATCAGCTTGACGCCCGCCACCTCGCGGGCCTCGTCGCCGCCGCCGGCCGCGCCGCCGCCCATGGCGAGCTTCTTGCGCGCCTCGGCGAGCTCGCGCTCCAGGCGCCGGCGGTCCTCCAGCAGGGCCGCGAGCCG
>NZ_CABFPH010000053.1 GCF_902141845.1 Methylobacterium symbioticum
CCGGCCGCGCGCCGGCCGTCGCGACACCGGAAGGCCGCCTCGCGCGGCTGCGGGCCGAGATCGACCGCCGCCGCCGGCCGATCCTGCTCGGGCTCGCCGCGATCGTGCTGGCGCTCGGCGCCCTGCAGGCGCTCACCATGGGCTCCGGCGACGCTCCGCCCCAGACCCCGCCGGCCGCGGCTCCGTCCCGGGCCGAGCCCGGCCGTCCGCCGGAAGCAACCGCCCCGTCCGTCACCCCGGCGAAGCCGGAGACCAAGGGCCAGGCCGACAAGGGAGCCGCCGAGGCGTCCAAGCCCAGCATCCCCGATCCGCAGACGACGCAGGCCATTCCTGCCGATCCGGCACCCGCCCGCCAGCGGGCCGGCACGCCGCCCCGGGTCACCGGCATGGCTGGCTTCGCGGGCGATCTCGGCGGCCTGCCCGCCGATCTCGCCAAGCTGAAGCAGCACGCGCTCGACGGCGACGGCCTCGCGGTCTGGGAACTCGCCATGCGCGAGGCCGAGGGCCGGGGCCTCAACCGCGATCTCGCGCTCTCGGCCAAGCTGTTCGAGAAGCTCGCCGCGGCCGGCTATGCCCCGGCCCAGTACAAGCTCGGCGGCCAGTACGAGAAGGGCGCCGGTCTGGTGCGCGACCTCGCCCAGGCCAAGCTCTGGTACGGGCGCGCGGCCGAGCAGGGCCATGCCCGCTCCATGCACAATCTCGCGGTGATCTACGCGGAGAACCCCGCGGCCGGCGGCAAGCCGGATTATGCCTCGGCCGCCTCCTGGTTCCGGCAGGGCGCCGAGCACGGCGTGCGCGACAGCCAGTACAATCTCGGCGTGCTCTACGCGAAGGGGCTCGGCGTCGGCCAGGATCTGGTCCAGTCCTACGGCTGGTTCGCCGCCGCCGCCGCGCAGGGCGACGACGACGCGGGCAAGAAGCGCGACGAAGTGGGCGCCAAGCTCAGCCCGACCGATCTCGCCAATGCGAAGAGCATCGCCACGGCCTTCAAGGTGCGCAAGCTCGATCCGGCGGTGAACGACGCCCCCGTGATCGCCGAGGCCGCCGGTGCCGTGACGCTGCTCGGCGCCCCGACGCCGAACCCGTACGCCTTCACGCCCGTCGGCCGGAAGGGTGTCTGAGACCCGGAGCGCCTGAGACCGGAGCGGATGCCGGCGACGGGTGCGCCGCGGCATCCGGCTTCCGGACGGGACGATCCTGCCGCGAGGGTTGGGACTTCGGATGCCGGCCACACCGCGCTATAGGGGGGGCGAGCGCAGCTTTGCCGCAGCGCGGGAACCGGTCGCGACCGGGTTCGTAATCCACGGTTGAAGCTGCGGGGTTCCCGCGGCGGGCGGGGATACGGAGGCCGGATGGCGCGCCTGAACCCGATGCCGATGGGCGCCATCATCCTCGGCATTGCCGGGCTCGTGCCGTTTCTCGGATTCGCGGCCCTCGCCGTGGCCGGCAGCGATGGCGGGCTCGGCAATCTCGGCCTCGCGCCGCGGACCATCCTCTCGGCCTACGGTGCCGTCATCGCCTCCTTCCTCGGCGGCATCCGCTGGGGGGCTGCTGCGGCGCGCAACGCCGGAAACGGCGACTATCTCATCGCCATCGTGCCCTCGCTCATCGCCTGGGCGGCGCTTGCGGCGCCCGCGCCCTGGGATCTGCGGGTCCTCGGCGTGCTCGTGCTCGCCTGGGGCCTGATCGATCAGGACCTGCCGCGGCGCGGCCTGGTGCCGCGCTGGCTCGGCCGTCTGCGCCTCGTGCTCTCCGGGATCGCCGGGGCGGCGCTGCTGGTTGCCGCCTGAGCCCGCAACGGTTCCGAGAGGCTCCGCCCACCGGTGGCGCGCTGCGTCAGCGCCCGGCCGGCACCGACACCGGGCGGATCCGGTCACCCTCGCGCAGGAAGGCCGCGGCCTTGAGGACGATCGTGTCGCGCTCGTTCAGACCCTCGCGGATCTCGATCTCGTTCTCCGTCGAGAGGCCGGTCGTCACCGGGCGCGCCTCGATCCGCTCGGAATTGGCCACGTAGATCACGGGCCCTTCCGTCTCCTGGCTCACCGCCGCGTGCGGGGCGGCGATGCCGCAGCGCTCGCCGACCCGGACCACGCCGGTCGCGAACTGCCCGGCGCGCAGGCCATCGCCGGCGCCGACGCTGACGCGGACCCGGCCGAGCTGCGTCGCCGGATCGATCCCGTCCGCGACGAGGCGGATGCGGCCGGGCCGCTCGCCGCCTCCGAGCGGGGTCACGCCCACGCCCTGTCCCGGCTGGAGCCGGGCGAGGGTGGCCAGGGGCGCTTCCGCATCGAGATCGAAGGCGCCGTCGGCGGCGATCTCGAACAGGGCCGGACCGCGGGGCGAGGCGGGCATTCCGGCCGTCGCCGCGCTGCGCACCACCGTCCCGTCGAGGGGGCTGCGCAGGGGGAGGGCGGCCGTGTCGGGCTCGCCGATCCGCGCGACCTCCGCCAGCACTTGGCCCGCCTTCACCGTATCCAGGGCCTGCACGGCGGACCGCACCACCCGCATGCCCTCGGTCTCAGGCCTCACCTCCTGCGCCCGGCGCGGATTGAGGAGGCCCGAAAGGCGCACTCGATCGGGGAAGCAGGCTTGGCGGGCGCGGGCGACGCTGACCGAGATGAGATCGTCGCGGGCCGAGGCCTGGGCCGGATCCGGGCCGCGGATCCAGTGTGGCCGCAGCAGCATCACGCCTCCGAGCCCGATGCCGAGGGACAGGGCAGCCGCGAGCCCGCCCCAGCGCAGGGCCCGCGCGCGCGGCGAACGCGCGAGCGGGGCCGCGCCGGCTCCGGGCAGCACCACGCGGAAGGCGTGGACCGGCCGGGGGATGTTCTTCAGCTTCTGCGGCCCGATATCCTTGAAGGCCGCCTGCACCTTGCCGGAGACCGCCTCGTGCACGGTGCGCGAGAGGCAGATCCCGCCGGGCTCGGCGAGGCCTTCCAGCCGTGCGGCGATGTTGACGCCGTCGCCGAGCAGGTCGCCCTCCACCTCGACGACGTCGCCGATGGTGAGGCCCATGCGGAAGCGTACCCGGCGCTCGGGCGGATCCTCCCGATCGAGGGCGTCGAGGTCGGTCTGGATCGCGATGCCGGCGCGCAAGGCCTCCACGCCGCTCGGGAACTCCGCCAGGATCGCGTCCCCCGCCGTGTTGAAGACCCGGCCGCGGAAGGCCGCCACGTGCTGCCGGAAGACCGCCTTGGCGGCCGAGAGCCGGCGCAGCGTGTCCTCCTCGTCCTGCGCCATCAGACGCGAGTATCCGGCGACGTCGGAGGCGAGGATCGCGGCGATCGTCCGCTTCATCATCGCACCCGCTCCGGGGCCGGGGCGCATCCGCGCGCAGGTCGTTTCGCAGCGAGCATGCCGTGCAGACGTGCCGATTTCCGGGAGCGTGAAGCGCACTCGATGACGGGCGAAGCCTTGGCCGTTGTCAAGCGCCGGATCAAGCGCACAGGCCGCGACCCGCAGGCGGCGCGTGCGCTTGCGCAGGTCCGCCCGGTGTCCGGGCGGCGCGCCGCGAACGTCCGCAGTCCCAGTGGCCTTGCCCCGGCCCCGACGTTACGGCCGCTCCGCCCGCATTGAATTCGTGCCCGGGCGACGGCATATCGCCCCCGCAATTCGACAAGGAGGCTGACGGGTGAGCGAGACGGTGGAGCGACACGAATTCGGGGCCGAGGTCGGGCGCCTTCTCGACCTCGTCGTCCACGCCCTCTACTCGGATCGGGAGATCTTCCTGCGCGAATTGGTGGCCAACGCCGCCGACGCGATGGACCGGCGCCGATTCGAGGCACTGACCTCGGCCGCGAGCGCGCTGCCGCCCGATGCCAAGGTCCGCATCCGCCCCGACAAGGAGGCGCGCACGCTCACCGTGTCCGATGCCGGCATCGGCATGGCCAAGGAGGACCTGGCGCAGAACCTCGGCACCATCGCGCGCTCGGGCACGCGGGCCTTCTCTCAGACACTCGAAAGCGCCAAGGCCGAGGATCGTCCGAGCCTGATCGGCCAGTTCGGCGTCGGCTTCTACTCGGCCTTCATGGTGGCCGACCGCGTCACCGTCACCTCGCGCCGCGCCGGCGCGGACGAGGCCTGGACCTGGGCCTCGGACGGCCAGGGCAGCTACACCCTGGAGCCGGCCGAGCGGGCCGAGGCCGGCACCGACATCGTCCTGCATCTCAAGGAGGACGCGGACGAGTATCTCGAGCCCTACCGGCTCGACCACCTCGTCCGCAAATGGGCCGACTTCATCACCGTGCCGATCGCCATCGTGCAGGACGGCAAGGACGAGGCAGCCAACCAGGGCACCGCGCTCTGGCGCAAGCGGAAGTCCGAGATCACGCCCGAGCAGTACGAGGAGTTCTACCGCTCGGTCGGCATGAACTTCGACAAGCCCTGGGCGACCCTGCACTGGCGCGCGGAGGGCCAGCTCGAATTCTCGGCCCTGCTCTTCGTGCCCGGGATGAAGCCGTTCCAGGCCCTGGAGAACGACCGCCACAGCAAGGTGCGCCTGCATGTGCGGCGCATGTTCATCACGGACGAGGCGGAATTGCTGCCGCCGTGGCTGCGCTTCGTCCAGGGCGTGGTCGACACGGAGGACCTGCCGCTCAACGTCTCCCGCGAAATGCTGCAATCGACGCCGGCCCTCGCGCGGATCCGCCGCGCGGTCACCGGCCGTGTGCTCTCGGAGCTGACGAGCCGCGCCAAGGACGCCGACGACTACACGACGTTCTGGGAGAATTTCGGCCCGGTCCTGAAGGAGGGCATCTACGAGGATCACGAGCGGCGCGCCGAGATCGCGCCGCTCCTGCGCTTCCGCTCCTCGGCGGTGGAGGGCTGGACCGGCCTCGCCGACTACGTCGCGCGCATGAAGGACGGGCAGGAGGCGATCTACTATCTCGTCGCCGACGATGCCGAGGCGCTGAAGGCCTCGCCGCAGCTCGAAGGCTTCCGGGCCCGCGGACTCGAGGTTCTGCTCCTCTCCGACCATGTCGACGCCTTCTGGCCGGAGTCCCTGTCCCGCTTCGAGGAGAAGCCGCTGCGCTCGATCACCCAGGGCGGGCTCGACCTCTCGGCATTCGCGGCCGAGGGCGAAACGGCCGAGGCGCCGGAGGGGATCGATGCTCTGGTCGCGGCGATCAAGGCGGCTCTGGGCGCCGACGTCTCAGATGTGCGCACGACCGACCGTCTCGTGGACAGCGCGGTGGTGCTCTCCGCCGGCAGCGGGCCGGACCTGCAGATGCAGCGCCTGCTCCGCCGGGCCGGCCGCGGCCCGGGCGGTGCGCCCGTTCTCGAGATCAACCCCCGCCACGCCTTGATCCGCGCCCTCGCCTCAGGCCCGGCCGAGGCCGTGACGGAGGCGGCCGGGACGCTGCTCGATCTCGCCCGGATCCAGGACGGCGACACCCCGCGCGATCCCGTCGCCTTCGCCCGCTCAGTGACCGCGGCGCTGGCGTCCTCGCGCTCCGCCTGAGCCTCCGGCCGGACCACACGGCGGCGATTCTGCTGACACGAAGCGGAATCGCCGCCAACCCGCTTGTGAAAACCCGCCGAGCCGTGCTACGGCACCGCCGTCTCATCGAGACACCTCGCGGAGAGGTGGCAGAGCGGTTGAATGCACCGCACTCGAAATGCGGCATGCCTGCAAGGGCATCGGGGGTTCGAATCCCCCCCTCTCCGCCACATTAATCCCTAGAGTGCAGAGCAAGCCGGTGAACCGTTTCGCGCCTGCGATGTACACGGGATTGTACACGCGTGCGAAGCCGCCGCCTGACCCGTAACGGGCGAACTTCCGTCTTCCAGATCCGGGTGCCCAAGGCGCTCGATCCCGCTTTGACCCTGGCGCCGATTCGGATCACCCTCGGATGCGTGTCGAATTCGCAAGCCCGTCGCATGGCCGACGTGCTCGGCGGCTTGGCGCGCATTGAGTTCGCACGGATTGAGAACACGCCCATGAACGATGCGACGCCTGCCGATGCCCGGCGGCAGGTCGAGGATCGGCTGACCCTCATCCTGCCGACCCTCCTAGGGCTCGGCGTCCTAGGCCAGAGCAGGCTCTCGGCAGCACTTCGCCAACGAGCTGTCGTGGCTGCCACCCAACATCTCGAAGCAGGAAGGCTACGATCTCGCCAGGGTCACTGAGTACACTGCGGCCAACAAGGAGGCCGAGGGACCTGGGTTAGCGGAAAAATCGATCCGCGAGACGTATCTGAGCCGGATCAAGACGATCCCGCGTGAGGCCTGCGCCGACGCCAAGGTGCCCGTCGCCTTCGAGGGCCGGATCGTGATCCCGAAGCGCGCCGCGCCTTCGAAGGCAGGCATTGCACCCGACTATGACGAGTTCGGCAAGGTCGTCGCCTCCGGCATCCTCTCCGATGCCCTGCTGCCGGCCCTCGGCCAACTTACTGGACGGCGGCTGGGTCTGCTCGCCTTCATGCGGCGCGAGAACATTCTGCGCTACAATGGGGTCTGGGTGTACCGCCCGCAATCGCACCAGATGCGGGACGGGCGTTGGGAGCCGGTGCCGTTCAAGACCGGCGAGTCGCTCGGCTTGTTCGTCCTGCACGACTTGTTTGCAGAGTGCGGCTTCATCGAATGGGCGCTTCGAAACGCGGGGCCTGTGTTCCCAATGCTGATGCGAACGGAAGATCCCGCCGACGCGGCACAGAAGCGCTTGAAGCGCCTTTATGCGCGCTCGGGGCGGACCCGCAGCGCTCCAGTACTTTCCATGGCTTGCGCGTCGGTAAGATCCGCAACGACCGTGATCTTGCGTTGCCCGCGCGGGCTGTGCGCCTGCAGGTTGGCCACGAGCTCACCGACGTGCATGAGCGGTACGATGGGCAGATGACCGATGGAGAGCTCAAGACGATCGACTTTGGCGCATTCGCTGCGCGACAGCCGAAGGGCGGACGACCACGGCGTTCGTCATTACAATGACGAACGGCCGCCAGCCTGCCTCGGCGCAGGGCAGGCGGCGAGCTAACTCGGCTGGAGCGCCAGGATTCTCACCCAGAACAAACTCAGCAAAGCATCTGACTTAAATCATTGATTTCACACGCGCTTCAGCTTCGTGCGCACAGGTGCTTGATACGATCCCGCGCTCAGTGCCAAGGACGAATTCCGGTGCTCCATAGGGGAACGCGGCAAGCAGCATACCAGGATAGTCGACTCGCGCCCCAAGCCTCGCAAATGCACAAAAAGGTGTCGTCGGCAAAGCGCCATGAGCTGACCTTTTGCCGTCAGCCGTTCGAAGGGCTGGTCATCGAGCGAGAGTAGACGCGCACGACGAGAGGCCCGGGCGGTCACGACTGTCGCGACCTCCTCAGTGGGACATCAGGCAGCAGACCGTCGTCTCGGCCAGCAGGTCGCGTGTGACCCCGCCGAAGAACCACTCGCGCAGCCGGCTGTAGCCGTAGCCGCCCGCCACGATGAGGTCCCCGTCGATTGCGCGGACGGCCTTACGCAGGTCGTCGGCGACGCTCCAGCCAGAACGCACCGCCACGCTCGTGCTCGCGTTGACATCGTGCAGGGCGAGGTAGCGGACGACGTCCTCGACCTCTGCCCGGTCCTGGGCATCCGTGACCCGAAGGACCTGGACCGCCTCCGCGCGCCTGAGCAGCGGCAGGGCGTCCGAAAGCACCCGGCGGGTCTGGGGCGTGTTCTTCCAGCCGACGACGATGCGCCTGGCCTCCAGGTGCTCGATGCCGGCCGGAACCACGAGGACGGGGCGCCCCAGGCCCATGAGCGCGTCGCCGAGATCAACCGCCATGCCTGGTCTGACGCCTTCGTCCCCGGCGCGGCGACCGACCACGACAAGGTCAGCGGCCCGGGACTGCCCTGCGAGGAACGGAACCGGACCCTCGACATCGGAGCGCCACTCGACGCGGTCGTTCAGGCAGGAGCCATGGCGGAAGACCTGTTCGGCGGCCGCGCATCTGTCGAGGGCGGCCTGGCGGATCTCCTCGATGACCATGCCCATGGGCACTGCGGTCTCGCCGTAGCCCTGCGGATAGTCCGGCATGCAGGCGGCGGCCCCGACGAGGCGGGCGCCAAGACGGTGCGCCAGGTCCGCGGCGAGACGGACCCGCGTCCTGGCGTGTCGCCCGTCATCGACCGCGACCATGATGCTGGCATAGGACATGGAAGCCTCCCTCGACCCGGAACGGGCGGCATCAGGGTGCGGGTGCCCGTGCCGGGCGGCGTTGATCTGTCTCAAGCCCGCCAGTCCTGGCCGGCGAACAGGAATCGGTTCCCCGCGCACAGGAGCGCCGCCAACCCGTCGATGGCCGGCTCGGGCCTTGTGACCACGAAGCGGGGGATGGATTGCATCGCCTCGCGGAACGGGGGCTTGTCCTCGAAGGCGGCATTGTACGCGTCACCCCGCAGGGCCTGGACGATGCGCGGCGCGATCCCGCCGGCCAGATAGACCCCGCCCGTCGCCGAGAACATCAGGGCGAGGTCGCCTGCGAACCGGCCCAGCAGGCGCGTGAACTGACGGACGGTCTCCTGCGCGAGCCGGTCGCCGGCCTTGGCCGCTTCGAGCCCCTCCGGCGGCGCGTTCCAGGCGGTGGCCACGCCGCGCGCCGCCGCCAGAGCCTGGCGAGGCCGGTACCCGGACCGAGGACGAGGCGGGGCCCCCGTCCGGCCGCGACGGGCCCGATCCGCGCCAGGTCGGCCGCGTTCGCCTCGTCGAGCACGTGCAAGGCGGCCGCCTGCGGCACGTAATCGTTTACCAGCCGCGCCGCCTCCAGCCCGAGGGCAACGCCAATGTCGCCGAGGTCGATCAGCCAGGGCGCGTTGGTCAGGCGCGTGACGTGCCCGTCGACACGCCCCGCAACGGCGAGGAAGGCAGAGCGCGGCCGCGGCGTCCCCGGACCGTCGAGATAGGCTTGCAGGGCGGCGATGGGCCCGGGGAAGCCGGCCGTCGGCATCTTCCGGATGGGGCCGGGGCATGCTCCCGGCGCGGGGAGGACGGCGAAGCGGAGGTAGGTGCCGCCGATGTCGGCCAGGAGCACGGGATGGGGCCACATGGCCGCATGCCTCCGTCGCGAGCGCGGCGGCCTAGCGGAGGGGCTTGCTGCCGGTGGCCTGGGGCTGCCGGCAGAAGGTCAGGCCTTCGTCGTCCCAGACCACGATGCAGCCGTGGCCCAGCGCGAAGTTGCGCACCCGGCCGAGGAGCGCGTCGTCGACGCCGAACAGGCGGTCGCAATCCGCGTTCGTCAGGCGCAGGGCCTGCCCTGTCCCGAGGCCGTCCAGGGATTCCTGCAGGGCCGGAAGCGTGTCCCTAGGCGGAACCGTCAGTTCGTTCATCGCGACCACTCTGATTCGAGGTGTTCCGCCTCAGGGACGCGCTGCGCGAGCGCCCTTGAGGCTGAGGATGTCGTCGATGACCGCGTCCATCTCGTCGCGGTCGAGGCGCAGGCTCGGCATCCGCTCGTGGTGGCTCCGCAGGAAAACCGCGAGGGCCGGCCCCGTTGTGGAGGGCATTTTGGCGACCCGGAGGAAGACAGGGTCGGAAAACTCGCCCGCTTGCGGCCCGCGGCCGATGATGTGGCACGGGCTGCAGAGCTGCGTGGCGATGGTCCAGCCGCGCACGCGGTGGTTTCCCGCGGGGTCCGCGGCCGCGGGGCCGTCGGCGATGCACCAGGCCAGACAGGCAAGTGCCGTCGCTCGCCGCGCCCGGTACCCGGTTTCTTCGGGGCGGCTCGCCACGCGGGACCTCAGGCGTGGACCTCGGCGATGATGCAGCCGGGGTCGACCACCTCGCTCGCCGGCGCCAGCACCTCCAGGCGGCCGCTGGCGGGGGAGACGATGTCGTGCAACGCCTCGCCGATGCGCACGGCGGCCACGGCCTCGCCGGCCCGCACGGTTGTTCCGTCCGCGACAAGCCAGCGCTCCAGTACGCCCTCGGGCAGCATGCCCGTGGTCCAGAGACCCTCGGCTACGTGGATGTCCGCCATGACCGCCTCCTGGCTCGTGGCGCCCGACAGGGTCGCTGGCCGGCAGGGGACGCCATCGGATGGAGGTCCGCCTTGATCTGGATCACGGCGTGACGGGCGGGCATCCCGCGGCCTTGAGGCAGGTCAAGGCGGCCCCCGGACGCTCGGGCAGGGTCATCACAGGCCCCTCCCTGGGACCGGAACCATGCTCGTCGTCCTGGCCGCCAGCGTCGTGCTCGTCGCGGTCACCATCCTGGTGCTCTACGAGACGCTCCGCCTCACCTCGGAGCACCTCGCCGAGTTGCCCGTGCCGCCGCGCTGGCGCATCGTCGCCGTGGTGCTTGCCGCCTTCGTCGGGCACACGGTGGCGGTCTGGATCTACGCCGCCGCCTACTGGCTCCTCGTCCTGCGGCTCGGGCTCGGTGCCTTCTCGGGCGTGCCCATCGAGAGCTTCGAGGACTGCCTCTTCGTCTCGGTGGTGGCCTATTCCTCGCTCGGCTACGGCGATCACGCGCCGGTCGGCCATGCCCGGCTGTTGACAGGCGTCGAGGCCCTCAACGGACTCCTCCTGATCGGCTGGTCGGCCTCGTTCACCTACCTCGCCATGGAGCGCTACTGGCCGATGCACGGCAAGGCGCGTGCCCGCCGCGCCGGGAAGGCCCACCGTCCGGCGGACGGCGAGCCCGGCCGCGAGCGCCTCTTCCCGCCGGCGACCGGCACCTAACGCGCCGGCGCCCTTGCGCTGGATCAAGGCCGGCCACTCCGGTCGGCCCCAGGTTTCGCCCACCAGCAAGCGGAGGCGAACCATGCACGAGTATCTCGTCACCTTCCATAAGACCGTCCTGGACGACACCGGCTACGACCATCGCGTCCTGCAGCGGCAGGCGGTGGTTCACGCCCGCTCGGACGTCTCCGCCGCCTTTGCGGCCAAGGCGATGCTCTGCGAGGCCGACGGCGTCATCGATTGGCGACTGCGGGCCGACACCTGCGAGGTCGTTGACCTCAGCCAGCGCGCCGCCTGAGGAGGCCACCATGAGCCATGACTTCACCGAACCGGTGCACTGGCAGGGCCGGCAATGGGCCGTCACCGGCTACGGCATCGAGGCGCTCGACGGGATGTACCACGTCCCCTTCTCCGACATCCCGGACGCCGACGTCGACCCGCCTCGATGGCTCGACGACCTCTGCCGCCGCTACGGCACCGACCGCGACGACCTCGCCGCCGCCCTGCGGGTGGCGCGCACCGTCCGGTCCGGAGCGGAGACCGTGCCGTCGAAGTCGGCCGCATGAGCACCGCTCCCCTCGCCGCGGCCGAGGAGGCCGACGACCCGGAGGTTCCAAGCCCCGCCGTCGGGCCGTCGAAGCCGCGCCTGCTGAAGGTCCTCGGACCCGGCCTGATCACCGGCGCCTCGGACGACGACCCGAGCGGCATCGCCACCTACGGCCAGGCCGGGGCCCAGCTCGGCTACGGCCTGTGCTGGACCATGCTCTATACCCTGCCGCTGATGGCGGCGGTGCAGATGGTCTCGGCTCGGATCGGGCGCACCACCGGCCACGGCATCGCCGGCGTGTTGCGCGAGCACTACCGGAACGGCCTGCTGCAGACCGTGGTGCTTCTCCTGCTGGCAGCCAACATCCTCAACCTCGGGGCCGACCTCGGTGCCATGGCGGATGCGTTGAACCTGCTGCTGCCGGGCCCGCGCTGGCTCTATGTCGTGCTGTTCGCCGGCATCTGCGCCTTCATGCAACTCGTCCTGCAGTACACGCGCTACGTCGCCGTCCTGAAGTGGCTGACGCTCAGCCTGTTCGCCTATCTCGGCGTGGTGATCTTCGCCCGCGTCTCCTGGTGGGATCTCGGTGCCGCCCTGGCCGTTCCGCAGATCGACCTCAGCGGTCGCGGCCTGACCACGCTGGTGGCCCTGTTCGGGACCACGATCAGCCCCTACCTGTTCTTCTGGCAGGCCGCCGAGGAGGCCGAGGACCTGCACGCCTTCCCGCGCCGACGCGACCTGCTGCAAGCGCCCGAGCAGGGCGGAGCCGCGCTCCACCGCATCGAGGTCGATACCCTCGTCGGCATGGCCTTCTCCAACCTCGTGGCGCTCGCCATCATGGTCACGACCGCGGCGGTTCTGCACCCGCGCGGCATCACCGACATCCAGACCTCTGCCCAGGCCGCGGAAGCGCTGCGCCCGCTGGCCGGCCCGTTCTCCGCCACGGTCTTCGCGCTCGGCATCGTCGGGACCGGGCTGCTGGCGGTCCCGGTGCTCGCGGGCTCGGCGGCCTACGCCGTCGGCGAGGCGCGGCGCTGGCCCGTCGGCTTCGGTCGCCGTCTCCTGGAAGCGCGGGCCTTCTACGGGACCGTGGCGCTCGCCACGCTGGTGGGCATGATCATCAGCTTGGGCGCGGTCGACCCGATCCGGGCGCTCTACTGGAGCGCGGTCGTAAATGGCGTCATCGCGGTCCCCGTCATGGCCGTGATGATGCTGGCGGCGGCGCGCGCCGACATCATGGGCGCCTTCGCGGTGCGTGGGCCGCTCAGGCTGCTCGGCTGGACCGCCACGGCCTGCATGCTGCTCGCCGTCCTCGCCATGGTGGCCACCGCCGCGCTCCCTTGATCCAGCGCAAGGTGGCCTGGCCCGCCCAGTCCATCCTTCATGCACCGCAACCGGGAACGGGAATCGTGCGATGCAGGCATGTGGCCGAGAGTGGCAACCCATCGTCCTCGTGGCCGAGCCGCAGGCGCTGCCGGGCATGTGGCTGGAGGACGTGCTCACCGGCGTTGGCTGCGCAGTCAGCGGCCCCTACGGCAGCTGCGAGGATGCCGCTGCGAGCCTGGACGGGAGCCCCCCGGACTTCGCGGTGGTGAGCGTCGACCTCAACAGGGGTCCTGGCTTCCCGCTCGCCTGCGCCCTGCGCCGGCGCGGCATCCCCTTCGCCCTGATCGCCGGCAACGCCCCGGTGCCGGGTGCCTTCGCGGACGTGCCCGTGTTCGACCGGTTGTTCGATGCCCGGGACATGGTCTCGGCCGTGGCCGCCTCCTGCGCCGTTTCGGGCTGCCCGCGGACCTGTCCGATGCTCGGCAGGATCGCGGCCGGAGAGGAGCTTGCGCTGGATCAATGTCCGACGGCCTGCCGCGCGTAAGCGTCGGCTCCGGTCACGCACGACCTGGGCCTCATCGAGGAGACGGACCATGGGCGACAAGCTGATCCGCCAGAACGTCATCGACGAGCTCGACTTCGACCCGAGCATCGACGCCGCCCATATCGGCGTCGCCGTCGAGAACGGTATCGTCACGCTCTCCGGCCACGTCGGCAGCTACACCGAGCGCGTGGCCGCCGAGACGGCCGCCCAGAAAGTCCGCGGCGTGCGCGGGGTGGTGGAGGAGATCCAGGTGCGCTTCGGCGGCGAGACACCGCCGCGCGACGAGGACATCGCCCAGCGCGCGCTGCAGATGCTCGACTGGTCGGTGACCGTGCCCAAGGGCGCCGTGCAGGTGAAGGTCCAGAACGGCTGGGTGACGCTCTCCGGCAAGGTCGACTGGCAGTACCAGAAGGAGGAGGCCTACCGCGCGATCCGGCGCCTCGCAGGGGTCGCCGGCATCATGAACACCATCGAGATGGCGCCGAAGGCGAGCGCGCCCGACGTGCGCGCGAAGATCATGGCAGCGCTCAGGCGCAACGCCGAGCTTGAGGCGGACGCCATCACGGTGACGGTGAAGGACGCCAAGGTCGTCCTGGAGGGCAAGGTGAACGCCTGGTACGAGCGCGAGCTCGCCGAGACCGCCGCGTGGTCGGCCCCGGGCGTGCGCGCCGTCGAGGACCATCTCACGCTGGGCTGAGCCCTGCCGGATGGGTGAGGCCGCCGGCCCGCCCATCGAGCATTCCCCATCCCGTCTGTGCCTGCCGGCCGGAGACCTTCCATGACCTTTGCCAGCATCATGGTGGCGATGGACCTGACGCTGGAGGCGCGCGACCGCGTGCGCCTGGCCGGCCATCTCGCCGACGACTTCCGCGCCCGCCTGATCGGCGTGGCTGCCGAAACCCCGGCCTACGCCGTCCGGCCCGTGGGACCGACGCCGGCGAGCGCCTACGCGCTGACCGCCTCGAACGAGACCGTGTTGAACGACCTCAGGCAGGCGCACGCCGCCTTCGAGGAGGCGGCTGGCAATCGCAGCCGCATCGAGTGGCGCTCCAACATCGAGGTCCCGCTGCCCTTCCTCGTCGCGCAGGCCGCGGCCGCCGACCTCGTCGTGGTCGGGCGCGAGAGCGAGCCCGGGCCCATGCTGTTCTCGGTCAACCCGGGAGACCTCGTCATGCGTCTCGGGCGGCCGGTCCTGGTGGTCCCGCCCAAGCTCGACCACCTCGACGCCAAGCGCGTCGCGGTCGGCTGGAAACACACCCGCGAGGCGCGCCGGGCGGTCTGGGACGCACTGCCGTTCCTGAGGCGGGCCTCCCAGGTCGTCGTGATCTCGGTCGACGATGGGGACGGCACGGCCGACCCGCGGGACATCGTCGGATTCCTGCAGGCCCACGATGTCTACGCCACGTCCGTTCTGATGAATGCCCGCGGCACGGAGGCGTCCGAGGCCCTCGTGGAGGCCGCGTGCGAGCAGGCCGCCGACCTGCTCGTCACGGGCGCCTACGGCCACGGCCGCCTGCGCGAATGGGCCTTCGGTGGCGTCACCCGAGACCTGCTGGCCTACGCACCTCTCTGCTGCCTGATGAGCCACTGATGCTTGGCATCCACGGATTCCTCGCGGCGCGCGCCGCCCTTCTCATCGTCGCCGCGCTCGCGGCGAGCGGGTCCGTGGCTCATGCGCAACCGAGGGCCGGCTCGCCCAACGCCAGAGGAACCTTCGTCGAGCCGGCGAACGCGCCCCATCGCCACTGCTCGGGCTCCTGCCTGAAGAGCGGCACCCTGCGGTGGTTCTGCAAGCCCCACCAGACCTGCAGCTTGGACTGCGGCACGGCGCCCCCGCACATGCACTGCCATGATCCGACGCGGTAAAGGCAGATGTCGGCGGGGATGGGCGAGCCCCGATACGTGCTCAGCGGCGCAGCCAAGCGCTGACGAGGCTCGCCACGAGGGCTGCGAAGCCGCAGGTCTCGCCGGCGTACCGGAAACCGGCCGCGGACAGGACGACGACAGCCGCCGCGATGATGGCGACGAGGCCGAGCATCAGGAGGCGGTCGATGAGCCAGTTCATGGTCATGGACATCCCCGAGCCTCATCGCTGGAAATGTTTGGACGGTGGGACGCCAGGACGATCCGCCTGCCTCGGGCAGTCAGGAACCAGAGGCCCCCTTGGCTTCCGCCAGCCCAGCCACGTCCCCTCGGCCTGACCAACCCGCGTGCCAGCAGCGAGCGCACCGTGGTCATCCTCCACGGGCCCACCGCGTACAGTGCCCCATCCGTTTGCATGCGCTTTAGGAGCGAGCGCTGCCCGTGCGTTAGCATCCGCCAGGACGAGCTTTTCGGTGCGTCCATATTAGAGATGGAATTATTATAATCTAGCCGCTGTGCGCAACCCGATCGCCGAGGCACCGCCCATGACGGGGGACCCGCGCCTGCCTCTGGCTCCCGCCCGTCAATGGGCCATGAGAACGGGAATGCGCGCGTGCTCGATGACATGGCGGGTGACGCCGCCAACCAAGAACTCGCGCACGCGGCTGTGGGTGTAGGCGCCGAGCGCCAGCATCGAGGCGTTCCGTTGCCCGGCCTCGGCCAGGATGGCCGCGCCGACCGAGGTCCCCTCCTCGACCTCCAGGGTGGCGGCCTCAGCCACGATGCCGTGCCAGCGCAGGTAGGCGCACAGGTCCGCGGCACGTGCCCCTTCGACGTGCTCGGTGCGCGCATGCACGATGGTGACCCGGGCGGCCTCGTGCAGCAGCGTGATCGACTGCCCGATCAGGCGCGTCGCCTCCAGACTGCCGTTCCAGGCAACCATGACATGGTCGAGCAAGTCATGCGGGACGCTCTCGCCGACCATCAGCGTCGGACGACCGACCGAGAACAGTGCGGTGTCGAGCGCGCGGCCCGTGAAAGGCTCGGCGGGGTTCGGACGGTCGATGATGATGAGGTCGTTGACCCGGCCAGCGAGGGTCAGGAGCGGTTCGATCTCGCCCGAGAGCTCGGTCCAGGATGCGAAGGTGGCATCGAGCCGGCCGTCCGCCGGCATGAACGCCACCCCCTCGCGCTCGCACCAAGCTTCCAGGGCCGCCTTGCCCTTGGCTGCGGCCTCGCGCACGCCCCGCGCGAGGGCCTCGACGGTCGCGCAGTCCAAGGGGATCAGACTCGCCATGCTGGCCATGACGTGCTCCGGGCCCGGCGCCATGAACGCGACGCCGATGTGGGCCCGCAGGCGGCGTCCCAGGCGCAGGGCTGCGTCGAGCCGGCGCGTGGCGTCGAGGCCGGGCGCGGTCGGGACGAGGAGGCAGCGCAGGAACATCGTGGGTCTCCTCGCTCAACGTTCCAGGGTCTTCAGGTAGGCGATCAGGGCCTCGGCCTGGTCCGGGTCGAACCGGAACTCGGGCATGCTGGGGTGGCCGGTGCGGATGCCCTCGGCGAGCGCCTCGCCGAGATCCTCGACCGGATAGCGCGCGTGCAGCTCGCGGAAGGGCGGTGCCTCGCGCAGCGGGCTCGCGCCGACGCGCCCGACGGCATGGCACTTGGCGCAGTTGGTCCGGGCAAGCGTCTCGCCTTGCTTCACCTGCCGGTCCCAGGCCGTGGCGGGGGCGGCCATCAGGTTCGGCAGAAGCGCGAGGGCACCGACCAGGGTGAGGGCGGCCGGACGCATCAGTGGCTCATCAGGCAGCAGACGGGCGTCGTCATCAGGACGTCGCGGGTGGCCCCCCCGAAGATCCACTCGCGCAGGCGGCTGCGCCCGTAGGCGCCCATCACAACGAGATCCGCTTCCTCGCGCCGGGCGAACCGGAGGATCTCGTCCGCGGCGCTGACCTCCGGGCTCCGCAGCAGGTGCGTGGTGACGGCCACGGAATGGTCGGAGAGGTAGGCGGCCACGTCCTCGGCGCCCTCGCGGTCGGCATCGGGGCCAACCACCGCGACGTGGACCTCGTCGGCCCGGGTCAGGAACGGCAGCGCGTCGTGGACGGCCCGGCGCGCCTCGCGCGTGTCCTTCCAGGCCACCACGACCCGCTTGGCCGCGAGGCGCTCGATGCCGGGCGGCGCAACCAGCACAGGGCGCCCGACCTCCATCAGGAGCGCCCCTGCCGGGACGCCCATCGGGCCCGGGTCGCCGTCGGCCGGCCCCTGCCGGCCGACCACAATGACGTCGGCAGCGCGCGCCTGCCCGACGAGGTAGGCCAGGGGCTCGGCCGGCGCCGAGCGCCAGGCCGTCTCCCCCGCCGCCCCGGCCTCGCGCTCGAACAGGGCCTTGGCTTCCGCAAGCTGCTCGTCCGCCAGGCGCTCCTCGATGGCCCAGACGCGCTCGACCTCCCGCATGTCGCCGGCCGGCATGGGGGCCAGGACCGGGCGCGCGGCAATGCCGGTCAGCCTGGCCTCGAACCGCTCCGCGAGGCCGGCCGCCAGCTGGATTCGGTCTGCGGCTGCGGCCCCGAGGTCGACCGAGACCATGATGTTGGAGATCCGCATGACCGCCTCCCGCTGCCGGGCTCGCGGCCCGATGCAGCATCCTGAGCGCCTCGGCGGCGCTGGCCTTGATCCACCTCAAGGGGAGCAGCAGATTCGCCCCCGGCCTACCACCTGCCTCCGGGAACGAGGACGGCCGCACCGTGAAGAGCCCCACGCCGGTGGGCCGCGATGGCCGCATTGACCTGCGCGAGCGGGTAGGCGCGCGTGCGGGTGACGATGCCGGCTCGCGGGACGGTCCCGAAGAAGGAGCGCGCGTCCTCGCGGGTCAGGTTCGCCACCGAGCGCACCGACCGCTCGCCCGAGAGCAGGTCGTAGGGGAAGGCCGGGATGTCGCTCACGTGAATACCGCCGCAGACCACCCGGCCGCCCTTCCGCACGGCCCGAAGCGCCGCCGGCACCAAGCTCCCGTCGGGCGCGAAGACCAGGGCGGCGTCCAGCGGTTCGGGCGGCCCGTCGGAGTCCCCGGCCCAGTCCGCTCCGAGCGAACGGGCGAAGGCCTGCGCCTTCCGGTCGCCCGGCCGGGTGAGCGCGAACACGCGCCGCCCCTGCCACCGGCAGACCTGGGCGACGATGTGGGCGGCCGCCCCGAAGCCGTAGAGGCCGACGGTTTCGGCCTCGCCGGCCATCCGCAGGGTGCGCCAACCGATCAGCCCGGCGCAGAGCAGCGGCGCCGTCGCGAATGGGTCGAGGGCAGGGTCGAGCGGGACGGTGAAGGCGGCCTCCGCCACGAGGTGGCTCGCGAAGCCGCCGTCGCGCGTGCAGCCAGTGAAGCCGGGGTCATTGCACAGGTTCTCGCGGCCGGTCGCGCAGTAGCGGCAATGCCCGCAGGCGTGCCCTAGCCATGGGACGCCCACGCGGGCGCCCGGTAGAGGTTCGCCGACGCCCGTACCGGCTGCTTCCACCGTGCCGATGACCTCGTGGCCCGGCACGATGGGATAGACCGCCTGGGGCAGGTCGCCGTCGATGACGTGGAGGTCCGTGCGGCAGACGGCGCAGGCGTCCACCCGGATGCGGACCTCGCCGGGCCCGGGCTCCGGGTCCGGCCGCTCCTCGGGAACGAGGGGGGCGCCGACATCGCGCAGCACCATCGCCAGCATCGCGCCGCGGCCTCACGCGAGCATCAGTCGGTCCTCGACGGCGCGCACGCCCGGCGCGGACCACGCGGCGCGCTCGGCGAGCTCGCGCTCGCGCCAGACGTCGACGCAGCCGTCGAGGGTCACCCTGTCGCCGTCCACGCGCACGCGGATGGTGTCAGGGTCTCGGGCGCTTCGTCTCAGGGCCGCGAGGATGCGGGACTTCACCTCGGTGGCCTGGACCGGCGGCTTCACGGCGATGATGTTGACGATGTCGGTGACCCCGGCGAGACGGCGCAGGGCTTTGTCGACGGCCGCCTTCTGGTGGTAGTGCGGCACGCACCCGTCGAGCGTGACGCAGCCCTTCTCGACCTTGAGCGTGACCGAATCCTCCGGGATGCGGACGTCCCATTCGAGCACCCGGGCGCAGCGCTCGGCCAGGGCCTCGTCGCCGACGCTGGTGTTGTCCGGGTAGCGAACCTCGATCCGCTCGACCACGCCCCGGACGCCGCGGACCCAGAGCGCGACGCGCTCGGCGATGCCCTTCTCCGCGTAGTTCCGGACATGGCCGGTCAGGGTCACGATGCCGTTCTCGACGGTGACGCCGATCTGCGCAGCGTCGACCATCGGGGCGTATTCCAGCTCGTCGAGCACGTGCCGGTGCACGGTGATGTCGTCCATCTCCCGTCTCCTCGGTTCGGTGGAGTTCAGAGGGCGAGCCAGAGCAGCGCCGGCGTCACCGCGGACGCCGCAATGGCCAGGGCCAGGGCCTGCAGGCTTCCGATGCTCCGGTAGCGGTAGCCGCCCGCGACGAACCGGGGGCCCGCATCGTTCCGCGGCGCCAGCCTGACCGGCACCCGCACGCGGCGCACCGTCTGGATGTAGGTGGATCGAAGCACCAGGGTCATCGTTCGCTCCCGCCTTGCTGACGGGAGCCATCCTGCCGGCGCGCCACGAGGGCGCCTTGATCCACCTCAACGCCGCCGGGGCCGGCCTCCGGCACCGTCGCTCGGGTATCCGCATCCTCCGGGAGGCCGACATGGACGCGAGGCGCGAGCCGAGGAACCATCAGAGGAAGCGCCGCGACGGCGAGCACCATGATGGCGACCAGACCCTGACCTTCGTGCCGGGCCCGCTCGGACCGGACGGTCTGAAGCGGATCGACGCCTATTGGCGCGCCGCGAACTACCTGTCGGTCGGCCAGATCTACCTGATGGCCAACCCGCTGCTGCACGCGCCGTTGAAGCCCGAGCACGTCAAGCCGCGGCTCCTTGGCCACTGGGGCACGACGCCCGGCCTCAACTTCATCTACGCCCACCTCAACCGGGTCATCCGCGAGCGCGACCTCAACATGGTCGCGGTCTGGGGACCGGGGCACGGGGCGCCGGGGCTGGTCGCCAACGCCTACCTGGAGGGCACCTACGGCGAGATCTACCCGGACGTGGCGCAAGACCTCGACGGCATGGCCCGGCTGTTCCGGCAGTTCTCGTTCCCGGGCGGCATCCCGAACCACGCCTCGCCCGAGCTGCCGGGCTCGATCCACGAGGGCGGCGAGCTCGGCTATTCCCTGGCGCACGCCTTCGGCGCCGCCCTCGACAATCCGGGGCTGACCGTCGCCTGCGTGGTCGGCGACGGCGAGGCCGAGACGGGGCCTCTCGCCGCCGCGTGGCACTCGAACAAGTTCCTGGACGCCCGCCACGACGGGACCGTCCTGCCGATCCTGCACCTCAACGGCTACAAGATCGCCAACCCGACCATCCTGGCCCGCATGCCGCCGGAGGAGCTGTGGAGCCTTCTCGTCGGCTACGGCTACGAGCCGACCTTCGTTGAGGGCGACGAGCCGGCCGTCATGCACCAAGCCATGGCGACGGCGCTGGACTCGGCCTTCGACGCCATCGCCGAAATCCGGAAACACGCGGTCCACGGCGCGACGCAGCGCCCGCGCTGGCCGATGATCGTGCTGCGCAGTCCCAAGGGCTGGATGGGACCGGAGACGGTGGACGGCAAGCCGGTCGAGGGCACCTGGCGTGCGCATCAGGTGCCGGTGGCGGCCGTGCGGGAGAGCCCGGAACACCGCGCGGTCCTGGAAGCCTGGATGCGCTCCTACCGCCCGGAGGAACTGTTTGCGGAGGACGGCTCGCTCGCGCCTGACCTCGCCGCGCTGCCGCCCAAGGGACCGCGGCGCCTGTCAGCCAACCCGCACGCCAACGCCCACAAGAGCGCTTCCTTGCGCCTGCCGGACCTCAGGCGCTTCGCCGTCGCGGTGCCTGAGCCTGGCCGCACGAAGGCCGAGGCCACCCGCGCGCTCGGGGCTTTTCTGCGCGACGTCCTGACCCTGAACGCAGAGGCTCGCAACGTCCGGATCATGGGCCCCGACGAGACCGCCTCGAATCGCCTCGACGCCGTCTTCGAGGTGACGGACCGGGCCTGGCAGGAGGAGATCCTGCCGGGCGATGACCACCTCGCCCGCGACGGCCGCGTCATGGAGGTGCTGAGCGAGCACCTCTGCGAGGGCTGGCTGGAGGGCTACGTGCTGACCGGCCGTCACGGCCTGTTCGCGACCTACGAGGCCTTCGTGCACGTGGTCGACTCGATGGTGAACCAGCACGCCAAGTGGCTGAAGTCCTCGCGCGACCTGCCCTGGCGAAGGCCGGTGCCCTCGCTCAACATCCTGCTCTCATCCCACGTCTGGCGGCAGGACCACAACGGCTTCAGCCACCAGGATCCCGGCTTCATCGACTTCGTGGCGAACAAGCGCGGCGACACGGCCCGCATCTACCTGCCGCCGGACGCGAACACCCTTCTCTGCGTCACCGACCACTGCCTGCGCACCTACGACCGCATCAACGTGGTCGTGGCCGGCAAGCAGCCGGCCCTTCAGTGGCTCGGCCCGGACGAGGCCGCCCGGCACTGTGCGGCCGGCGCCGGGATCTGGGACTGGGCCTCGAACGAGGGCGAGGCGGAGCCGGACGTGGTGATGGCCTGTGCCGGTGACGTGCCGACCCAGGAGATGCTCGCGGCGGTCGATTGGCTGCGCCACCACGTCCCGGACTTGAGGGTCCGGGTGGTGAATGTCGTCGACCTGATGACGCTGCCGGCGCGCGAGACGCACCCGCACGGACTCGACGACCCGACCTTCGACAGCCTGTTCACGCGCGACCGGCCGGTGGTGTTCGCCTACCACGGCTATCCCTGGCTCATTCACCGGCTGACCTACAAGCGCACGAACCACGGCAACTTCCACGTGCACGGGTTCATCGAGGAGGGCACGACGACGACACCCTTCGACATGTGCGTGCTCAATCGCCTTGACCGGCTCCACCTCGCGCAGGCCGCCTTGCGGGCCGTTCCGGGACTGGGTGCGCATGCCGAACACGCCGAGCAGGCGCTCCGCGCGGCCCTGGCCCGCCATCGCGAGCACGTCCGCCGGACGGGCGACGACCTCCCGGAGGTGCGGGACTGGGCCTGGCCGGAGAGGCATGTCCACGAGCATCCCGATCGCCGCATCGAGGGCGACATCATGCAGTGCGGCCCTGCCGATGCCGGCAGGGGGGGCGCCGGCCGGGCGAGACCGTCGATGACGGGACGATCATCGCCTGAGGCCGGACGGTGATCCTCGTCCTCAACACCGGCTCGTCCAGCCTGCGCTGCGCCCTGTTCCGGCCGGGCGCGCATGCACCGGCTTGGCGGGCGCATGTCGCCGAGATCGGGCAAGAGCCGCGGCTCTCGGTCGACGGCATCATTTCAGACAGGGAGCGGTCGCCGACCGGCGACCACGCGGCCGTCGCCCGCTGGCTGTTCGCGCGGTTGCCGTCGGCGCCGAACGCAGCCGGCCACCGCGTCGTCCACGGCGGCCTGCATTACGCGGCGCCGGTGCGCCTCGACGCCAGGGTCGTGGAGGCGCTGGAAGGGCTCGTTCCGCTCGCCCCCGCGCACCAGCCGCAGGCGCTGGCCTGCATCAGGGCGGTCGGGGAATCCTGGCCCGACCTGCCGCAGGTCGCCTGCTTCGACACGGCCTTCCATCGGACGCAGGACCGGCTTGCCCAACTCTACCCGCTGCCGCGCGCCCTCATCGACGAGGGACTGGTGCGGTTCGGCTTCCACGGCCTGTCCTACGCCCACGTCGCCCGGACGTTTCCGCATGGCCGCGTGCTTGCCGCCCATCTCGGGCACGGGGCCAGCCTCTGCGCGATCCGGGACGGGCGCAGCGTCGCCACCACCATGGGCTTCACCACCCTCGACGGCCTGATGATGAGCTCCCGCAGCGGCGCGGTCGATCCGGGCCTGGTGCTGCACCTGATCCGGGAGCGCGGCCTGTCGCCCGACGCGGTGGCCGAGCTCCTGAACGAGCGCTCGGGGCTCCTCGGCGTCTCCGGGATCAGCGACGACGTGCGGGTCCTGGAGGCCAGCGGGGCTCCGGAGGCGCGCGAGGCGCTCGACCTGTTCGCCTACCGCGTCGTACGCGAGGCCGGCTCGCTCTTCGCGGCGCTCGGCGGCCTCGACACCCTCGTCTTCACCGGCGGCATCGGCGAGCATGCCACCCCCGTCCGTGCCGGCATCTGCCGCGGGCTCGCCTTCGCCGGTGCGGTCCTCGACGAGGCGGCGAACGGCCAGGGTAAGGCGAGCATCGGCGACCCGTCGTCCACCGTCGCCATCCGCATCGTCCCGGCAGACGAGGAGCGCGAGATCGCCCTGTCCGTGGCCGGCCTGCTCGGCGGGCGCTGAGGCAACGCGGGAGTCCTGATCTGCCGCAAGGTCGCGGATGCAGCCCGCGACGACAGTCGGGACCGGTCCAGACGCCCATCCAAGAGGACGCGATGACGGATGTCCTAGTCGTCTGCGACACGCGCACGGGGCCCACCGAGACGGTCGCGCGCGCTTTCCCGGGCCGCACGAACCGCGGGGCGACGGCGTCGATGCCGTGCGTTCCATGGGACATGGCGGGTCTCCTCAGATCAGGGCGACGATGCGGTCCTCGACGGCGCGCACGCCCGGCACCGACCAGGCCGCGCGCTCGGCCGCCTCGCGCTCGGCCCAGGCCGTTACGGCCCCTTCGAGCGTGACCTTGTCGCCCTCGACCCGGACCTTGATCCCGTCGGCCTCGAACATCGCGCCGCGCTTGAACGCCTCCAGGATCTTGTCCTTGACGAGGGTGGGCCGGACTACGGGCCTGACCTCGATGAGGTTCGACACGCCGACGACGCCGGAGAGCTTGCGAACGGCGGCCTCGGCCCCCATCGCCTGGTACCGCCAGGGCACCACGCCGGTGAGTATGATCCAGCCCTTGGCGACCCTCACCTGGATGGCGCTTTTCGGGAGATGCACCGACCAGTCGATGATGGCGAGCGCACGCGCGGCGATCTGGTCGTCCTCGATCTTCTTGGCCTCCGGGTAGCGGACCTGAATCTCCTGCGCGATGGCGCGCACGCCCTTCACGCGGCGCACGGCGTTCTCGGCCTCGACCTTCTCGGCGTAGCTGCCGACGTGTCCGGTGAGGGTGACGACGCCGTCCGAGACGGCGACGCCGATCTCGGCCGCATCGAGGCTGGGGTCGAAGTCGAGCTCGTCGAGCACGTCGCGGCGCAGGTCCTTGTCGGTCATGGGGTTCCTCCGGGTTGCCGGCCTTGTCGAAGCGAAGCCGAGTGTGCACGCCTCGGGCGGACGAGCCTTGATCCAGCGCAACGCCGACGCGCTCCGCGGCCCGGGCGAGCGCGGCGCATTGCTCCATCTCCCTGCGGAGGGTTGGCAGCGCCTCGTCGACGCCGGCGCGGCCCGCCTGGAGCATCTCCAAGAGGGGCTCGTCGGCGGTGATGACGCCCCGGTCGGTGTCGGACTCGATGAAGCGGCCGGCCGCGTCCTTCTCCAGGCCCATCCGCTCGCAGGCCCAGCCCGCCAGGAGCAGGTTGCGCCGGGTGCGCACGCGGAAGCGCGCCTCCTCGTCATGCACGAAGCGGCGCTCGAAGGCCTGCTCGCGCTCGTCGAACGGGGTCATGGAAACCTCCGTCCCGCGGTCATGGGGGCCCGTGACCGGCGTGACCGTTGGCTGGGTGAGGATCATCCGATGGCAGCGGCAACCGGCCTTGATCTGGCTCAAGGCCAGGCGGCCCTCGGCCCGGGGTATGCCCCGATCCGCCTCGCACGTCCCGGTCGGCCGCCGATCCTTGACGCAGATCAAGGCCCGCCTCCGCGCGCACCTCTCCAATGTCCGGAGATCGGACTCGGTCTGGCCATGCTCCCGGAGCCAGCCATGCCCGAACGTCCCCAGGTCGCGCCCGGGCCCTCACGGGCTGAGGACCGGAGCGTTCAATCGAAGCCGTCCCCGGACGGGGCTGGAAGCCCGACGAACAGGGCGTCCCCGTGGCGGTCTCGGCCCTCTTCATCGCGGTGGTCCTGCTCATCGTGAGCGGCATGGGCTGACCGATGTCGGGGGGAACCCGCAAGCCCTACGAAGGCCGCCATGTCATCTCCCGCCGACAAGTCCGACCCGTTCGACCCGCTCGGCATCGCCGCCGCGATGGGCGAGTGGTGCTGCCTGCTGAAGGCTGCGCAGGAACTCAGGAACGTCGACGCCGAGATGATGGACACGCTGCTCGAGGCCAACGCGGCCGGCCCGACGCCCCTGGGTCCCGAAGCCGCCGCGAAGGTACGCGCTATCGCGAACCTGATGCGGAGCCTGAACCTCGACCCCGAGGCCATCCGGCGGCGCGAGCCCGAGACCATGATGAAGCTAGAGGCGGCCTGCCTGGGCTGCACGGAACGCGGACGCTGCGCGCGCGAGCTCTGGGCAGGGAGCGCCGCCGGCACCTACCATGAGTTCTGCCCGAACGCGGCACGCATCGACCGCCTGCGCCGCGCCTGACACGGAGAGGAGCGCGTCATGGGAAAGGCAACCTTGGTCCTCGCCCTCGTCTCGGCCATGCGCGCCTTCGGCGGCGCCGCGCACGGTCAAGGCATCGTCGGCGGGGCGGTCGGCGCCGGAGTCGGCGGCGTGAACGGTGCCCTCGGCATCTGGCCGCGGTACCGGCGCGTCCACGACGCGCGAGGCTACCGGGTTCATCGGCACCACTATCGCTGCCGGTAAGGACCTCCGCGCCCATGTCGGCGGGCCCGGGTCGCGTCCCTGACGGCCTGCGAGGTCGAGCAGCGGGCGAAGGAGGCGCCCGGCGCTCAACAGCCCCGGCAGACCCCGCCGAGCGACCTCCTCACCGTCCGGTCCCAGTCCCGGCTGCGGGCGCCGCCGTCATCGGGGCCCTTCGGCTTGCTTGGGCCAGCCGCCGCGCCCTCGCGTCCGGCAGATGCCGCCTCCGTGCCGGAGCGGAGGGAATCGGGCGTAGGCTGCCGGTGCGCCGGGGCCGCCAGGGCGGGAGCGCACAGCACCAGCAAGGCTGCGATGAAACGGGGCATCGGTGCCTCCTCGGGACGGGATCTCCTTGTGCGTGAACTGGCGCGCGCCGTCGGCCCTCGCTCAATCCTCGACCACGCGGCGAAGCTTGGCGCGGCGCAGGCTGACCTGCCGGCCGCCGGCGCGCTGGAGCGCCCCGTCCTCCTCAAGCTGCGACAGAGTGCGCGACACGGTCTCGATGGTGAGGCCGAGGTAGTCGGCGATGTCGCGGCGGGTCATCGGCAGGGCGAAGGTGCCGCTGCCGCCCAGGCGCTCGTCGACATCCATCAGGAAGGCCGCGACCCGCTCCGTGGCCGAGCGGCGTCCGAGAAGCAGCGTGAGGTCCTGGGCTAGGCGCAGGTTGTTCGTGGCCATGCCCCAGAGTTGGCAGGCGACCTCGGCCCGGTCGGCGGCGGCGCGCTCGACCTGGCGGCGCTTGAAGATCAACACCCTGGTGTCCGCGAGGGCCTCGGCCGTGTGCCGGTGGGCCTCGCCCTGCTCGAACCCGAACAGGTCGCCGGGCAGGTGGAAGCCGGTGATCTGGCGGCGGCCGTCGCTCAGCACCTTGTGTGTGCGCACGGCGCCGCTGACGACCTTGTAGACGAACTCGGCCTCCTCGCCCTCGCCGTAGACTTCCTCCTCGCGGGCGTAGGTGAAGGGCGTGCCGATGAGGTCGGGGCATCCCGCGAACAGGATGCTGCCGCTCACGCTCGGAACGGGGACGGGGTGGTAGGCTGCGGCCTGCGGGGGCGTGTGCTCGGTGGTCATCGCGTCGCTCCTCACCCGTATCGGATGAGCGGAGATTGACCTCGCGCGGCCGGCCGCGAAATTCCGGGCGCTCGCTTAAGCGGGCCCGCGTAAGGGCACCTACGTATGCGCGCGGCGGCGCTCAGATGTTCGCGGCGGCCACGAGGCCCCAGGCGTGCACCGGGTCCGGCAGCACGAGCAGGCCGCCGCGATTGGCGAGCGCCGAGCCCAGCGCGGTAGCGAGCCCGTAGGCCAGCCAGCCGAGGACGAGCGTGACGGCGTCGGCATGGCGCCGCAGGGCGTGGATGGAGGCGCAGCCGGCGGTGAACGAGGCGGCCACCGCGAGCGCGACGGGGTCGAGGGGCATGGCGTCGCTCCGAGGGGATGGTGTGATGGCCCTGGATGCGGCCACGTCGGCAGGTCGCCCGGCGCGGCCGCGCTTGCGGCTCCTCAGACGGAGCGCGCGTCGGGCGAGACGTGGAGCCGCCAGAGCTCGACCGCGGCCAAGGCGGCGACGGCAAGCCCGATCGCGAGGTGCGCCCACATGGGCGAGCCGCTGTCCGCGAAACCGAGCGCCCAGGGCGATACGGCGACCCAGAGGCCGATTGCGAGGTTGGCGTACTCCTCCCAGTCGTAGGACGTGCTCAGGGCGAGCACCGCGATGATGGCGATGGCCGCGCCGCTGACGAAGGCGTTGCGCGCCGCGGCGGTCTCGCTGGCAAGGCCCAGGTACCAGGGCGTCATGAGCAGGGCGACGCCGAGCAGGGCGTTGAGCGCGTTCAGGACCGTGTCCTCGGTCCGGTTCTCGATCGTTCGCATCGGCCTCTCCTCACGGGAGGGGACCCGGAAGGCCGGAGGCACCGGGCCCCGAGCGGCAGACGGCCTGCCGCCTTCGCGGGGCCACGGTTCCCGCATTCGAGGGGCAAGGCTTTGATTGACCTCAAAACTTCGGCCCGCCGAGCCGTAGATTTTCTCAGAACAAGCTCGAAAAGTTACCGGAGGCTACAAGCAGTGGGTTCGCGCTTGCTCGGGCTTGTTTGGTTGATCTGGATCAAGGCCGGTCGGCTCGCGACGATCTTCGATGGGCGCCATGCCCTGACGGGGAGAACCCCATGCATTCCGAGCCTGTGACGCACATCCAGACCCCGACAGCCGCCGACCCGGCCGAAGTCATCAAGACTGGCATCGCCACCTGGCGCGCCTTCGCCTTCGACCTGCCTCTGCGCATCGCCGCCGAGACGATGCGGTTCGCAGGGCATCGCCTCCAGGCCCAGGCGGACCATCTCGCGGCCCTGGCCGGGTGCGGCTCGCTGAAGGACGCCGTCGAGCTTCAGACCGGATTCCTGACCAAGGGCGTGGCCGACTACCAGACGGAGGCGACCACCCGATCGCATGACTTCACCGAGGCGGCCTGCGCCGAGGCGGCCTGACGCCGCCGCTCCGGGGCCGCGCACGGCCCCGGACCTCGCCCCCGATGCGACGCCAGCAGGACGGGTCCGATGCCGGCCAGCCGCCCTCGACCGACCCTCTACCGGGTGTTCCAGCACCGCCTTGAGCCGGGGGTATGCTGCGCCGTGCGCGGGAACCTGCTGGCCCCGCGCTTCGTCCACCCGGGTGCCTGGGATTTCGGCGCGGCCGTGCGCGAGGACGAGAGCCTGCCGTTCGGCTTCCAGCCCGCCGCGGCGCGCGAGGCCTCAGCGGCGTTCGGCTACTACCTCTTCCATCACCCTTGCGAGACCCTGGCGCCGCGGTACGGCCGGCACTGGAGGTGACGCGGCCTCGGCCCGGTTGAGCCAGATCAAGGCCGTTGCCGCCCTGCCTGGCCGCATCCCGGGTCAGCCGGAACGGGGAAGGCGCACGCCGTGCCCGGCGCGTGGCGCCCCGGGCCGTTCCGCGCGAGCTGCCACGCCCGCGAGGTCCCGCGGCGGGCTGCCGTCCCGGAAGGGGCCGGTCAGGTCCGAAGGGCGAGATCCCTACCGGCCCCGTCGCCGGCGAGCACGCAGAGCAGCGCGTCGGACACGAGCGGCTTCTCGACGAGGGGGACGCCCGCGGCGCGCGCCCGCGTCCGGATGCCTGGGTCGGGATGGCCGGTGATCAGCACCACGGGCACGCACGGGGCGAGGTCCCGCAACCGGCCGAACACCTCCAGGCCGTCCATCCCGGGCATGACGTGGTCGAGCAGAACGAAGGTCGGGCACGGGCCAGGGAAGGCCGACAGCAGCTCGCGGCCGCCACAGAAGGTCTCGACCCGGTGGCCCTCGCTCTCGAGCAGGAAGCGCGTGGAGTGCAGGACGGCCGGGTCGTCGTCTACGACGTAGACGAGGGCTGCGGGGTCGGACGGCATGACGGTCGACGGGTAGGGCGACGCTCGGGCGGTCGGAAGCCGGCATGATGGGACGTCCCGGAACGCCTGCCTTGACCTGCCTCAAGCCCGGTTCACGCGAGGCCGGCCAGAACCGCCCAACGCACCAGCTCCTGCAGGTTTCCCGCCTGCGTCTTGGCCATGAGCTTGGCCCGGTAGATCTCGACGGTGCGCGGGCTGATGTCGAGAGCGCGCCCGATCTCCTTGCTGGTGCCGCCGGCGACCAAGCGGTCCAGCACCTGCCGCTCGCGCTCGCTCAGGGTGCCGACCCGCCGCACGAATTCCTGCACGCCGGGGTCCGTGGCCTCGGCGGGTCTGCCGCGTTCGAGCGCGGAGCGGAGCGCCTGCAGGAGCGCCTCGTCGTCGAACGGCTTCTCGATGAAGTCGCACGCGCCGAGCTTCATCGCCTCCACCGCGAGCGGCACGTCGCCGTGGCCCGTCATCATCACCACCGGAAGGTTCTGGCCCGCCGACCGCAGGCGGCGGAGCAACTCCAGCCCATCGATGCCGGGCATGCGGATGTCGGTCAGGACGCAGCCCGATGCCGGCTTCGGGAGCCTGTCGAGCAGGTCCGTGCCGGCCTCGTAGAGCCGCACCTCGAAGCCCTCGGTCCCGAGAAGGAAGGCGACCGAGTCCCGCATGGCCGCGTCATCGTCGACCACGTGCACGAGCTCACTTGCCATGGCCATTGTCCCCCTGGTGCGCGGCCGGCAGGGTCAGCCGGAAGGTCGCCCCTCCGGCACCGTTGCGCGCGACCGTCAGGCGGCCGCCATGCGCCTCGACGATGGTGCGGCAGATCGAGAGCCCGACGCCCATCCCACTCGGCTTGGTCGTGACGAAGGGCTGGAACAGCCGGTCCGCCACCTCGTCCGAGATGCCGGGCCCCGTGTCCGACACCGCAATCTCGACGGTCTCCGGCCCGACGGGCCCGGCCTCGACCGTCAGCTCGCGACGCTCGCACGGCTGCATGGCCTCCCGGGCGTTGCGCATCAGGTTGACCAGCACCTGCTGCACCTGCACCCGGTCGGCGAGGACCGACCCCGTCCCCGGGGCGAGCGCGACGCGAGCCGTCACCCCCTGCTCGCGGGCGCCGACCAGGGCGAGGGCGCTCGCCTCCTCGATGAGTTGCGCGACCGACTCGACCCGCTTCTCCGTCTCGCCGCGGGCGACGAACTCGCGTAGCCGCCGGATGATCTGCCCGGCTCGCAGCGCCTGCTCGGCCGCCTTGTCGAGGACCTCCATCGTCCTGGCGACGTTGTCCGTATCCGGGCGCGCGAGCAGCCGGCGACAGCCCTTGGTGTAGTTGGCGATGGCGCCGAGCGGCTGGTTCAGTTCGTGGGCGAGCGTCGCGGCCATCTCGCCCATCGCGCTCAGGCGCGAGACGTGGGCGAGTTCGGACTGGAGTTCCTGCAGCCGGGCCTGGGTCCTGTGGTGCTCGGTCAGATCGTTGATGAAGCCGGTGAAGAAGACCTGCTTGCCCGAGCGCATCTCGCCGATGGCGAGCTCCATCGGGAAGGTCGAGCCGTCCCGCCTCTGGCCTGTCACGACCCGGTTGGTGCCGATGATGTGGCGCTCGTGCGTCCGCTGATATCGGTCGAGGTAGCCGTCGTGGTCGCCCCGCATCGGCTCGGGCATCAGGATGCGGACGTTCTGCCCGATCGCCTCATCGGCGGCATAGCCGAAAAGGAGCTCGGCCGCCGCGCTGAACGAGTGGATCAGCCCGGCCTCGTCGATGACGACCATGGCCTCGGGCACGGTGTCGAGGATGGACTGCAGGTGCGCCTCGCGGGCGCGCAGGTCCATCTCGGCCCGCTTCTGCTCGTCGATGCTGAGAACGACCCCGCGATGTCGGGAGGGCCGGCCCTCCGGGTCGAACTGCACCCGACCGCACGAGCGCAGCCAGCAGACATGCCCGTCGGGCCGCGCGACGCGAAAGTCGACCTCGTAGCTGCCGCCCTCCCGAAGCGCCCGCTGGATGGCGTCAGCCCGCGCCGGGCGGTCGTCCGGATGCACGAGCGCCTGGGTCGCCGCGAAGGTGGTCAGCCGCTCGGGCGGGACGCCGAAAAGGCGGGCGCAGGTCGGCGAGACCGCCACCCGGCCGCTCGGGATGTCGAGCGACCAGATGCAGACACCGACCTCGTCGAGGGTCTGCCGGAGTTCCTCGACGGTCGACGTGTCGTCGCCGGCTCGATCCATGTCGGGCGCCTCGACGGAACCCGTCATCGTTCACACCCCTGCGGAACGGGCCCAAGCCGTCACGGTCGAGGTGCCTGCAGCGGCATGGCCGGCGCACGGTCGGTTGGCGGACCTTCGGGCCGCGCATGCCACCACGCCTTCGCAGGCGCGACGCTACCCCATCTTAGGGGGCGCGAACAGCCGTCCTGGGGTCCCTTGAGGTGGATCAAGGCCGGTCAGCCGCGATGGGGCAAACCCTGAGAGCCCAGACCGGAGGCGACCCATGTCCCGTACCATCCCGGCCCCCTTCGCGGGCATCCGCGACGTCCTCGTCGGCACCGCCGTCGAGGGCGAGCGCGAGGAAGCCTCCTCGGCCATTGGCTACGGCCTGACGCTGGCCAAGGCCGCCGGCGCCCACCTCACCGTCCAGTCCGCGTCGTGGCGCCTCTCGGGCGACGACGCTTGGCTCGGCGACTTCGACTACGACGGGGTGGCGGTCATCGACCGCCGGCTCGACGCCCTGGCCCGCTCCATCGCGGAGCGCTCGGCAGGCGACGCCACGCAGGCCGGGGTGATCTGCACGACGGAGGCGCCGAGCCTGCCGTACCCCGACATCGTGAGCCGGCTGGCCTGGCGCGCCCGCCTGCACGACCTGACCGTGCTGGACATCGGCCCGCGGACCTACGACCTCGACCGCGAGATGATCGAGAAGGCGCTCTTCCACAGCGGCCGCCCGGTAGTCGCGGTCCCGCCAGGGCACTACGCCTTCGCCGCGCGCCGGATCCTCGTCGCCTGGGACGGCAGCGCGCAGGCGGCCCGCGCTGCGAACGACGCCCTGCCGTTCCTGCGCGCGGCCGAGACGGTCGAGATCGTCTCGGTCGGCGACGATGCGCAGATCCATGCTGAGGTGCCCGGGGCCGAGTTCGCGCCCCACCTCGCCCGGCACGGGGTGAACGTCTCCGTGAACGACCTTCCGAGGGGCGAGAGCGTGGCCGCCACCCTGCGCGCCCAGGCCGGGCTGTTCCGGGCGGACATGATTGTGATGGGCGCCTACCGGCACTCTCCCATCCGCGAATACTTCTTTGGTGGCGTGACGCGGTCCTTCCTGCGGGGAAGCCCGGCCCCGCTGTTCCTCGCCCACTGAGCCCGGGAGGCCGACGATGCGTAAACGGACAGCTGTTCGGAGTGGCGCTGCCGGTCGGGTCGCGCCGACGCGAACCCCCGCGCTTCGGCCCGCCCGACACGGGTCGGCGCCACCCGTGTCGGGCGAAGCGCCGGCCCAGGTGCGGGCACCGAACCGGCCGGAATGGCCGGACCCGCTGAACGAGGAGGAGCTCCGCGCCCTGGAGGCCGGCTGGGGCTTCGTCGAGTAACCTGGCCGGGCCGGTCCGGGCGGCGGTCGCTCAACGTTGCAGCGGCTTGCCAAACGGTGCGCGTCTCCTCGCCGGCGCTGCGTTCGAACAGGACGCACGCCTGTTCTAAGGATCTCAAGCACCTGGGCCTTGTTGCGCTCCTCCTGCGCGGCGGTGTCGAAGACGTCGCGCACCAGGATGGGCGCCGGCACCTTGTGGGCGGCCGCGCCCGTGAGCGTGGCCTCGAAGCGCCGGGCGAGGCCGGCGGCGAGGCGTATCCGGTCGGGAGTCGCCTCGCAGAGGTCGGCGGAACGAGGATGTTCGCGTAGTCCATGGCCATCTCCGTCATGCGTCGATGCCGACGATGGCAGCCTGGCCCTGGGTAGGACGGCGCAACTTGATCCAACGCAAGCCCGCGGGCGGGGCTCACGTCTGCTCCAGTACGCCTGGCACCGGAGGCTCGCGAGCGGTCGGGGCGCCGCCGAGCACGCGCATGGCATTGAGGATGACGGCGACGTCGATGGCTTCCTGAAGCAAGGCGCCCTGGAGGGGCGTAAGCTCTCCAAGCGCGGCCGAGACCATGCCGGCGAGCGACAGCCCGATCCCGGCCCAAACGCTCTGGAGGGCGATGGTGCGGGCCCGCCTGGCGATGCGCACGGCGTCCGGCAGCGGCGCGAGGCTATCGACCAACAGGACGACGTCCGCCGCCTCGGCCGCCGCCGCCGCACCCCTAGCGCCGAGCGCCACGCCGAGGTCGGCCGCCGCCAGCGCCGGCGCGTCGTTGACCCCGTCGCCCACCATCATCACGGGACCGTTCCGGCGCTCGGCGGCGACGGCGTCCGTCTTGGCGGCGGGGTCGAGGTCAGCGGCGACGGCGTCGACGGGCAGGCCGGAGACGAGCGCCTCCGCGAGGCCGCGACGGTCGCCGGTCGCGAGCACCACGCGCTCGATGCCGCACGCGCGCAAGGCCCTGAGCGTCCTGCCGCCGTCTGTCCGCAACGGGTCCGCGAGTTCCAGGACGGCGGCTGGCTTTCCGTCGACGGCGACCAGGACCGTCGCCGTCGACGCGCCAGCCTGTCCGGCACCGTCCGCCGACGGGAAGCGGACGTCGTGCATCCGCATCAGGCGCAGCCCTCCCACGAGGACGTGCCGTTGCTCCACCGTGCCGGCCACGCCCTCGCCGGGGGATTCCGTGGCCGTCGTGGGCTGCGACAGGGCAAGGCCTCGCGCCCGGGCCTCGTCGACCAAGGCGCGCGCGATCGGGTGGCCGGAGGCTTGGTCGAGGGAGGCGGCCAGCCTCAGCGCCTCCGGCTCGCCGAACGGGGCGAAGGCCCGCGCGGAGGCCAGCCGAGCCGTGCCATGGGTCAGGGTGCCGGTCTTGTCGATCACCAGCACGCGGACCTTGGCCAGCGTCTCCAGGGCGCCCCCGCCCTTGACGAGGACGCCGATGGCGGCGGCGCACGAGAGACCGGAAACGAGCGCGACGGGCACCGCCAGGATCAGCGGGCAGGGCGTGGCCACGACCAGCACGGCCAGGGCCCGCACGGGGTCGCCGCTGGCGGCCCAGGCGCCACCGGCCAGCAGGAGCGTGAGGCCGAGAAAGGCGAGGCCGTAGCGGTCGGCCATGCGCGCCATCGGCGCCTTCCGGGTCCGGGCCGCCTCGACGAGCCGGACGATGCCGGCATAGGTGCTCTCAGCCGCGGGTCGCTCGGCCAGCAGCGTGAACGCTGTGCCGACGTTCACCGAGCCGCTGAGCACCGAGTCGCCCGTCTCGACGGCGACCGGAAGCGCCTCGCCGGTGAGGCTCGACCGGTCGAGCACGGCACGGCCCGCGGCGACCCGGCCGTCCACCGGCAGGACATCGCCGACGCGCACCAGGATGCGGTCGCCGGGGATCAGGGCCGCGATGGGCACCTCCGTCAACGCCCCGGCCTCCTCCCGCAGGGCGGTGCGCGGCTGGCGGGCGACCAGCGCCGTCATCGCCCGCCCGGCACGGCCCGCGGCGTAGGCTTCGAGCGACTGGCCGCCCGCGTACATCAGGGCGATGACGGCGCCGGCCAGCGGCTGCGACAGGACGAGCGCGCCGCCCATCGAGAGCAGGGCGACGAGGTCGAGACCAATGTCGCCTCGCGCCAGGCTGGTCACGACCTGGGTCGCGAGAACGGCGAGGACCGCCAGGGTCGCGACCGTCCAGGCTGTCGCCGCGATGTCCGCCCGCCCGAGCGCCTGCGCCGACAGGCCGGCGCAGAGGCCGGCCAGCGGCAGGGCCGCCAGCCATCCCCGCAGCCGCGGCCTCCATCCGGCTGCCTGCATTGCCGTCTCGGTCGAGCCCAGGGCCGCCGTCGTCATCGTCGGGGACGCTCCCGGTCATTGCGCGTCTCCGAGATGCGCCTGTACAGCCCGGGCGGCCTTGCGATGGATCAACGCGCGCCCGCGGCGAGGGGGAGATTGAGACGAGGCAACCGCGCGGAGCGCTCCGATGTCAGTCTCGACCGCTTCCCCTGTTACGGGCATTTGCGATGTCCTGATCGGCCTTACCGAGGAGGGCCGCGGGGACGAGGCCGCGGCATCTCTTGGCTATGGCCTGACACTGGCACGGGACGCGGGCGCCCACCTCACCGTGCAATCCGCTGCCCTCCGGCTCATGACCACCGGCCTGCCGCTGTGCCGGTTCGCCGACGAGATCATCGGCGCCGAGAACGGTCGCCTGGCCGTCCTTGCCCGGAAAGCGGCGGAGCGGATCAGGGAGGATGCGGAAGGTGCGGGCGTCGTTTGCACGCTGGAATCGGCGAGCCTCATGCACCACGAGGTGGTCGCCCGGCTCTCGACGCGGGCGCGGCTGCACGACCTGACCGTTCTCGACGCGGAGCCTTTCGCGGCGATGCCGGACCGCGACCTCATGGAGGGCGTGCTCTTCGGGAGCGCTCGCCCGGTCATCGTGGTGCCGGCGGGTTGGGACACCTTCCGGGCGCGCCGCGTCGTCGTTGCCTGGGACGGGAGCGCGCAGGCGGCGCGGGCGGCGAACGACGCGCTGCCGTTCCTGCGCGCGGCGGAAGCGGTCGCTGTGGTCTGCGTGGCGGAAACCGAGCGGCTGCTGTCGACGGTGCCCGGCGCGGAGTTCGCGCCGCACCTCGCGCGCCACGGCGTCGAGGTCACGGTCGATGACCGTCCGGTCGAGGTCGACGTCGCCGAGACCCTGCGCAGAGCGGCCGGGCGGTTCGGGGCCGACATGATCGTGATGGGCGCCTACCGGCACTCGCGCATGCGCGAGTGGTTCCTAGGCGGCGCCACGCAATCGCTGCTCGCCCGGAGCGCCATTCCCCTGTTTCTGGCCCATTGACGAGCATCCGGGCTTGACCTGACCGGTATTTTGGACCGGGCTGGGTGAGAGGCCAGTGCATGGTGGCGGCCATGGGTAGCCGGAAGGCCAGATCGAGGACGGTGACGGGCGCGGGCGGCCGGTAGCCCAGCGACGAGTGCGGCCGGACGCGGTTTTAGGTTGTTTGCCACAGCCCGATCACGATCTGCGCCTCCCGCAACGAGTAGAAGATTTCTTGGCGTAGGCACTCGTCCTTCAGCTTGCCGTTGAAGCTCTCGCAATAGCCGTTCTCCCAAGGCGATCCGGGAG
>NZ_CABFPH010000054.1 GCF_902141845.1 Methylobacterium symbioticum
AGAAGCGTGGCTGTCGGCGCCCTGGTCTGAGGCGAAGGCGCTCCAGCGGACTCTGCCGGATGGGATGCTGAGCGTCGTCGCGCGCGGCGCTCGCCATGATGGTGACTAATCGAAGTCAGCACACACAAAGCTAGATGATGCAGATCGACGTGCCGGATCACGGAAGCCGAAGCGTGCTCATCTCATTGAGGAGCGCGGTAAGCCTTGCCTGCTTAGAGGTGCCGGTCTTGAGATAGATGGCTCTCAGCTGGGCCCGGATCGTGTGCACCGTGACACCGGCTTGCGCTGCTGCCTCCGAAGCGCCGCGTCCTCGCGCGATGTCGCGGCCGACCCGCGCCTCCACCGGGGTCAGATCGAGCAGACCTTGCACGAGCCGCGGACTTGGCAATCGTTCCGTGCCGGCAACCGTGAAGACGACAGCCTACACGCACCGGGATTGCCCGAACTCGCCGATCAGCGCGCGATTATGTTCCGGACCTGACTGCAACGCCAGTCTCCAAGGCGCGTCGCCGATTGAAGCGGGGTTTGGACACACTTTATAATACATGTTTCGCAACTATTCTAGATCTGATGCTGGTTTTTTTCGGAGAGTGGCCTATTGCCCATCCGCTTTTGGTGCGATCTACTTCGCTATTGCTGCCGACCGTGCTGATCGAAGCATAAGATCTCAAGGCGAGCGCCGCCACCGCGCATCTGCTTCTACTTCCGGCCGGAGGTTATGGCCGAGCACGGCGTTCAGCTCCGTCCCGTCGCCCTTGCTGAATCCTGATCCTGGGCAACGTTGCCGGACGAGCCCTGCGATCGATGACGATGTCGTCGACGCTCATGGCGTTGTTTGCCCAGCCTCTGCCGGTGAAACCGGTTGCACGGAACTCGAAGTTGCGGGCAATGGTGACGATCGCGCGCCCGGCGCGGTCTGACGCCGCTATGGAAGCGTAGGACATCGTCTCAGCGCGAGTTCGACTACGTTCCCATGTCAAAAGCCGAGGAGCGCCCGGCCATATGAAACGGGCCAGCTCTCAACCAGCCTCTCCAGCGTCTCATATCGCTGCGATAGCTTGGGTCGCGAGCAAACGCTTCCGGCCCTGCTTGTCCGCGGGATCACCCCGCATCCAGGCTAGGTGATACCCGTTGAGGCCGGACGGGTGGCTCACGTGCACCCAGAGTGTGGATCCGGTCCGGTAGGCTACCTCGTTGATCGAGGAGAAGCGCGAGCCGTGCAGCCTGCGGACCACCTCGCGGCAGCCGGCGATGTAGGCGTCGCCCGTGCCAAGCATGAGCACGAGCCGCACGCTCGGCGGCAGGTGCTGGAGATGCGTCTCGGCGCAGCGCCGGACGATTGGCGCCGCCTCGGCCTCGACGAAGGCCTTGGTCATGATAGGCCCGCTGCACTCGTGCTTGCCCGTCTTCTCGTTGATCCGAACTGCTCCAGCAGGTCGATGACGAGCGGTGGGATCGCGCGCTGCTGCAGGCGTTCCTGAGCATGGATCGTGGAGCCGCTCTCATGCGCGCGGGCTCCCGGCATAGGGGGACTGGAGCTGCGCGATCTCACTGACCTCGCGACGCTGCCAGCTCGTTCCGGCGACGATGCCCCAGTTCCCGGCGGGGTTTGGGCGTCGCCAGTACGGCGTTGGCATCCGTGCGAGCTGAGCGAGCGCGTCCTGATAATCGTCGACAGGGATCTCGGCCCCCTTCGGGCCGATTGTGTAACCGCGCTGGTTACGGCAGGTGACAGAATAAGATCATGCCGGCCGAGCAGCGGCGCCGATGTCCCAATATATCCCTGCCTTTCCAGCGAATACGCTAATCGAAAAAGGATCTTGAACTCATAAATTCTTCCCTATCAAATGCACGCGCCGTTGAATAGCGTGCACCCGGTCTTGGGGCGCGATAGCCGACGCTGCGGAGGAACCGCTTTTAGGCGCCGGGGAGCCTCGACCAAAACGGCGGGGGGCGGCTTCGATGGCTTTGGCGTTGGCTTCACGATGTCCTGATGTTTAGGCCTGTCCTGCACGGCCGCACAGACCCCGTTTGCAGCCCGTCTCTCACCCGCACGGCAAGGTTTGGCCACGCATTCGTTGTTCACCGCGACGAATCCATCCGTGCAGCTCACCGTGCATATTGGAGGCGACAAGCTCTGCAGCTTCGACAGGAACGCTTCGTCGATGTTTTTCGGTTCGACGCTCATGTTCGCGAATCGGTTGAAGCGCTGAAGGGACGACTTGGCTTCGGTTTCCCAGACCGGTCGAACGACACTCGGCCCACATCCGAGGCGTCGGAGCTCGGCTTGAGTGTTCGATGCCAGGATGCGTGCGTTCTGTTTCGGATCGGGATCCTTGAGGTTCGCGACAGGAGTGCCGTGTGGCGGGGGTGCCGAAGGGCGGTCTGGTTTGCCCGACGCATCCGGCGCTTTCACCGCCTCATCCAGGCGGATCGCCTCCGGCCCCATCGATGCCTGGGGTTCTTTCGGCGGTGCGGGAACCGGCCGCTCGGGCCGGGCCGTGACGAAGTAGAAGTCCTCGTCCGGAAGCGATCCATATACAAACGGCTCCTGCCGCCTTCCGGTCTCGATAAGGACGTCGTTTCTGATCTTCCGAAGCAGGCGGCTGAGTTCGAGATTGGGCGTGCGAATGTATCGCAGCAGCGCGCTGGTAAACGGGCTGTTGGATTGCCCTCCGTCCCAGGCGACCTGACCGTCTTTGGCGGCAAAGGCCACCAAGGTTCCGCCTTCGGGCTCGATCCTGGCAAGGCCTCTCGAGATCGACCGGGTGCCGTTCAAACGTTTCATTGTCGCGAGGAAGGGATTCTCCCGGCAGGCATCCAGCAGGATGAGCCGCAACCGTCGCGCGCCCTCCACGGCCGCAAGGACCTGATTGAGATTGATGGCTTCGAAGGACGCATCCCGATCCGAGGAAAGATGGGCATCGACGGGAATCAAGAAATTCGTCCCATTAATCTCGATCCCGTGGCCGGCGTAATACAGGACCGCCCACTCTGCGGTCTCGGCTTCGGCCGAGAAAGTCCGCAAGGTATCGAGCAACTGATTTCTCGTCTGCTCGACGGCCACTGTCACTTTGGAGAAGCCGACGTCACGCAGTGCATTCGCGACGGCGGTCGCGTCCTGGAGCGTGTTGCGCAAAGGCGGAGCGTAACGGTAGGTACCATTGCCGATAACCAGCGCGACACGTCGTTCATCGGCAAGGCAACCGAACGACGTGAGCAGGGCGACGAGCAGGACGAACGACCTCGATAGATTATTTACAGCATATATTAATGATGTAGCTGCTACACGCATCGCGATCGTCCGGAATGGGCTGAGATCGTCGGTCAACGAAGAGGCGTGAATGCCGATGTCGATGTATACACGACGCTGGACGGCTGGGATCCGTCGATTTGCAAATCGAACTTGATCTGGATGTTGCCCGTACCGCCTATCAGAGTCGCGGTTCTCATATCAATGTTATAATCGTACTGGATCTGCCATTGTGCGCTTCCGCTGCCGATGACGGCACTTCCATTCGTCACCGGACCCTGGAAGAGAATATCCATCGTGACGGATAAGATATCGCCGGTGAGCCGTACGGTGGCCGTCCCGTCACGAATGCCGAGATTCGCCAGGTAATTTGCGATCTCGAAGTTCGCATCGCGGCGCAAAGCCATCAGCTCTCCCATGCGAAGGTTCCTCGGGGTGGCCTCACCACGCCCGAGCCGGATAGTCCGGTTTACCTGCAGGGCGAACCCCTTCGGATAGAAACCACCTTGACTGTTGGGAAAGTAGAATAGCGCCATGCCTGTCCGGGTCATTTGAATGCGTCCCGGAAAGTCAAACGACCTGCATCCCATCGGGATACAATGCCTTCCCACGTCCCGATAGTCGAACGTTCTATCAACCAGCGAATAAGATCTCTGTGCGTTCGCATCCGGCGCGTTTAAGGCAGCCCATAGGACAACGAAGATAAAGCAAACCGGCCGGATGCTTGTTACAGACATGGCTGCCTGTCCTCCTGCTTTGGTTCTCGCGACCTCAGGAATTCATATTGAGCACCCGGAAAGAGATCAGGCAAGATCATCAAAAGAGCTAGGCCATTATAGTGGTCGGGCGGCTCGGGCGCTGCTCGACCGTGGCGCAATCAATGGGAACCTGAATGTCTGTTCGACGAAGGTGAGTGCCGATCCCTGCGGCCTTGAACGTCACGATGTGCTGGAAACGCCCTGCCGTGAGTCTGGGGCACCGATGGATGCCGAGCGCATCTCCGTCTGCCTGTGCGCGGGCCGTGCTGCCCTGGTGGCGGCGCTGGGACGGCTCCGAAGCCGCGTGGCGACGAGGCGTGACGCTGCTCGGGCCGAGCAGCGCGGTCCAAGTGAGGTAGGACATCCTCGCGATGTCAGGGAGCGAACCAGCTCCGGCACACGTTATGCGTGCAACGACAAGGGGGCGCCGATGCTGTCTCGACTCAGGTCCGGGATCAGAGCCATACGACGCAAGGCGCGTGAGCGCACGGCTCCTGTGCCGGTAGCCGAAGCGACGGGCGATCCCGTGAACATTCCGCCGATGCGCCCTCTCGCGCCTCGATCCGCCGAGAACGACAACCCGAATCAGGCACTCTACGAAACCGTGAAGCAGGATCTCTGTTCGGCCGGATACCTACGCTGATCGCGCTGCCGGATCGCTCGAGGCAGGACGCCTGGAGGCGGCCATGGTGGCCTCCGGACAGAGGGCATGTGTCTGGATGCGTGTTCTGCTCATCGCGGGCCTAATGCTCTTGGGCCTCCTCCAGACTGCCCTTGCCAGCGACGCACGGGTCGCGCTCGTGGGGGTGGCGAGCTACCAGCACGCGCAGCGGCGCTCGCGAACAGGCGCAACGATGCAAGCGACGTGAGCGCAGCGCTTCAGCGATCGGGCTTCACGGTTTAAGTCGTTCTTGATCCGGATCGGGCTGCATTCGAGAAGGCGATCAGGCAATTCGGCAAGACGGCCCGAGGCGCAGACGGGGGCATTCTTATATGCTGGCCATGCCCTGGAGGTAGGCGGGCGAAACTGGCTGTTGCCCACCAGCGTCGAACTCAAGATCCCGCGCGACCTGCGGTTTGAGGCGGTGGATGTCGAGAGCCTGCTGGAGCAGACCGAGAGTCTGGCTCGGGTCACGCTGCTGTTCCTCAACGCACGCCGCGACAACCCGTTCCAGAAGCGGTTGGTCACCGGTTCGCGCGACATCCCCCGTGGTGGCCTCGGCCAAGTCTCTGCGGGGACCGGAACTCTGGTGGCCTTCGCCACCGCGCCTGGCACGGTGGCGCGAGAAGGCAGGGGTCACAATAGCCCGTGCACGACTGTGCTACTACGCCGCATCGAGCCCCCCGGCCTAGAGGCCAGTTGCCTGGTTTGGTCCGCCGCGATGTCCGCGAGGCATCGAACGGCACGCAGCTGCCGTGGCAAAACATCGGCCTCTAAGGAGAATTCTACTTCAAGTCCCCGAAGCCGCCACTGACTTGCGTCGCCAAGCAGACCCCGCGCGATGGAACGATGGAGGCAGAGCTCTTGTTCTGACAGAGCATCAAAGTCAGCAAGGACCCGCTCGATTTCCAGGCCTACCTCGTGCGTTTTCTGACCGGGGTTTTCGCTGACCTTGCGCGACGCCGCGCCGTTGCCGCTTCGCCAGCAGCCTCGCCGCCTGCGGCGCTCACCCGCCAACCCGCCACGCCCAGTATGCTCTTGCTTTGTGACACAGAAGTGCTACACGCCAGGATGTTGCAAGCGCGCCAAGTGATTGTTTCTACTCAGGTTATTTTTGAAGGGTGACGGTCCCTCACCGCCCACCAATGCGATCAATGATTTATCCGGCACACCGGATCCAATCTGAGCTGGTCCCGCCCAATATCGACCCGATACGTCCGGTTTCGCCCCAAGACATGGCGGACAACCCCACCCTCGGCAACCTGATCAAGGCGATCAACACTGACCCGATGAGCGCGCTGATTGTAGCCTGCGGCACGAAGGATTGATCGGCAATCGCGACGGAAACACAACCGGTGACCTCCGACTGAAGGCGTTCGGCTTGGAGCATCTCACAAAATTTCCGCTGCGCCGTCATGCCCAGGGGGAGATCTCCCGGCAGCCGGGAGTCTTGTGAGGCGCTCTGAGCCCCAAACGCGCGGCAAGAGGGCCGGTAATCAGGACCGATACCATTGGCAGCAGCCCGCCTGCCTCCTGATATGCGCGGCAGGCCACCCTCCTGCTCGGCAGGATTGCAATCCGATGACATTGCCATCTATAGTTGCTCAGCGCACATCCCAGGTGGCGTAAGGGACATCGCGGGTCAGGCGTCTGAGAGCCTGAGATCAAGCCAGCTATTTGCAGAATGATATAAGAACCGATGCATTAAATACGGCCGAACGAAGAAAACTATCAGTGCACGACAATATTGTTCGATGGCCACCAAGGCGCAAATATATTCAAATCAGGGAATTATTAGTCGGAAATACACCGACAGGCAAGTCAACCCGCTTTGAATTTGACATCGAAATCGATATTTGACTGATCAACGCACGCACCACGATCCGGAGCAGAGGCACCACCGTCCCACTCGCCCTCAAGTCGCAGGTCGCCATGCAAGCAGAGATCGACGCTGTCGATTACTCCGTCCCTCCGCAGGAGCTTGAGGTCAGGATCGCGCGGCGAACCCTGGCACGCGTCTATGTCCGAGGGAGCGGCGTTGAAGTGGGCGCCGGAACACGCCCCTGGCCCCTTCCACTTGGAACATCTTGCTTCTACGGCGATGTTCTCGATACGGAAGGGCTCGCTCGGTACTTTTCGGCGACGGGCTCAGCCTATGAGGGATTTATCGACGCGCAGACCTTCGCGGGGATTCCTGACCAAGCCTACGATTTTTCCCTCTCAGCCCATGTTTTGGAGCACCTCGTCAACCCGCTGGGCGCGATCGAAGCGGCCCTCCGCGTGGTGAGGCCAGGCGGCATTGTCATGTTCGCCATACCTGACAAGCGACACACTTGGGACAACCCTCGGCCAGTTACGCCGCTCAAGCATCTGATCTCAGATTACGTTACGGGCGGGGAAGATACGCGCATCGACGGCTGCCTAGAACACATTCGCTACTTACACCCTCAATGGGCACCCCCTATTCCAGAGGAGCAACACCAAGAGGAAGCAATAAGGCTTGCCAATGCAAAATTCGACACACATTATCACACATGGACCAGCGATACTTTTATCGAAATGATTGAATGGGTCGAGGAAAATCTGGGAGGATCTATACTTCATAAGGAACTTGTATTCAATGAGAATATTGCCGTCTTACGAAAAAATGTCTAATTCCTTATTCTGAATACGTGTATCAAATTTCGTCGGAAGGTCACTTGCCGATCAGGCCGTGCTTGGCCAGGTCCTGCTCGAGCGCCAGAACGCGCCTCTGCAAGGCCGTCACCATGTCCTGGAGCGCCTGCACCTGCGCCTGGCTGTAGGTGGCGGAGAGGGTCTGCGTGCCGTCGGCGTTGAAGGCGCCACGGTTGGGCGTGCCGGTCCCCGGCGTCCAGCCGGTCTGGCGGGACACGAGGACGGTGGTGCCGCCCACGATCACGCCGTGCCCGCCGTCGAGGGTGAGGTCACCCTGCTGGATCTTCAGGCCCGGCCAGGATCCCTGCGCGAGATCGGCGAGGGTGATGTAGGCGCCATCCTGCTGGATGACGCCCGTGCGCTTGGCGCCGGCGCCGTCGAAGGCCTGCAGCCAGATCGGCTGGCCCTTGACGTTCCTGCCGCTCACCTGGAGCGCCCCCAGCACGAGACCGCGCGTGGCCGCCCCGTCGAGCGACCAGAAGCCGGTTCCCCACCGGTTGCCGTTGCCGAGCGGGTTGACGAGGTAGCCGTTGGCCTCGCTCGGCTGCGCGAGGCTGTTGCCGCCGATCGAGACGCCGATCACCTGCGTGTTCGGGCTCATGATGTTGAAGTCGAGCTCGGCGCCGGTGGCGATCCGGCCTGTGCCGGCGAACGGCTTGCGCGCCGCGTTGTCGGTGATGAGCGTGTTCACCCCCCAGCCGGCCGATTTGTCGTTCGCGATCTGGACAGCGCCCATCAGGGCGACGCCGTTGCCTTTGCCGACCGGGCCGGCGCCGCCGCTGCGGGTGCGCACGTAGCCCGCGACGGCGGCACGGTTGTCGTTCGGATCGCCGGCCGGAATGTCGAGGACGCCCTGAACCGCGTCGGAGAAGACGACGTTGGGGAAGGCGGAGGTGTAGATCGCCTGTGGCGTCACCGTGCCCGGCGTGGTGAGCGAGGTTCCGGTGAAGACCGGGCTCGCCTTCGGCGCGAGTTGCGGCAGCCACGCGGACAGCGGCTGGGTCGCGCCGTTGGCCGTGACGCTGAGGGGAGAGGCGTCGCAGACCGATCCGGCCGCGCAGGTGATCGCGCCGCCGAGATTGAGCCCCTTCGTCGTGATCGGCGCCGGCGCGGCGGGATCGAGCGCAGCTGCGGGAAGCGCCGTGAGGACGGCGATGAGAGCGAGGACAGGGGCAGGGGCGCGCATCAGGTGGTCGTCCCGGTGATGAGGCCGGTATGGCCGGGGTGGCCTCGCCCTGGCTCCGGGCCGGACAGGGCCCAGGCCGAACGGACCATGCCGGCCAGGGACGGCGCCGGGCGATCCGGGCCGCGTCGAACGCCGTCAGCTCTAGCACGCCCGCGCGCCGCACGGCAGACGCCGGAACGGGCGCGCCCGGTTTCGGCTCTCGGCACGGATGCCGGGACGGCGGCCGGCGCAGGACGGAGGGTCGGCGCGAAGAACGGGAGCGCGGAGCGGGCCGGGCCCGCATGCACCGTGCGCGAGCCGTCTCGACCATTGAGCCCAGCCCTGCCGTGGCCCGTGACCGCGCGCGACGCCGGCAGGCGCGGTGAGCCGGTGCGGCCGCCAGGACGCCGCGCGCGCACGATCCGCCCCTGCCGCGTTTGACGCCGGCCCGATCATACGACATGAAGCTCGCACAAGTTGCATCGAGACTGGGGAATGCCAGTGCTGGAGAGCCGGATCGAGCAACGCGACCGGGCGAGTCGCATCCTGGCGGGATTGGATCTCGACCAACTGGTCGGCCTGGAGGTCGGCCCTCTCGACAAGCCGCTCGTGCGCCGCGATCCGGGGCGGCAGATCTTCTACGCGGACTATGCGCCGCGCGAGGTCCTTCAGGAGAAATCCCGCTCCGATCCGGGGGTGGACATCGAGGCGATCCCCGAGATCGATTTCATCGTGGCGCCCCTGCCGGAGCAGCTCGGGCGCCGTTTCGACTACATCGTTGCGTCCCATGTGGGCGAGCACGTTCCCGATCTCCTGGGATGGCTCAAGACGCTGTTCGGCTGGCTGAACCCGGGGGGCCGGGTCATCCTGGCCCTGCCGGATCGCCGCTACACCTTTGATTGCCAGCGCACACCGAGCACGATCGGGCAGCTTCTGGAAGCCCATGTCGAGCGTCGTCAGCGGCCGTCCTTCGCGGCCATCTACGACGGGTTCAGCCGTGCCGTTCGGGCCGATGTGTGCGCCCTCTGGGACGGGGCGGACCCGGGACGCTTCGAGCCCATGTTCTCCCGCGCCGTCTCGCTCAGTCTGGCACAGGATGCGCGCGCGCGTGGCGAGTACCGCGACTGCCACTGCTGGGTCTTCTCGGCCGACGAGTTCCGCGGCCTCATGGACGAGGCCCGCGAGCATGGGTTCATCGCGTTCGACTGGATGCGCCTGGAGCCCGGCGATCGATACACCGTCGAATTCTACGCCAGTCTCTCGCCCACCCCATCGCCCTGACATCCGACGGGCTTCGGGCTGACGGCTCCGCCTCTCACGCCAAGCGCGGGCGGGCGTGTGGATGGATGTTCGCAGCGGGCCATCCGGGAGGAGACGCGCGGGCCGAAATCAGGAGGCCGCGCGGGCGCTGACGGGGTCCAGGAATGGAAGGAGACTACACGGGCAGCATGCCACGCTCTCGGCCGGAGGCGACATAGAACGTATTCGTGGTGTAGCCATGGAAATCGACCAGCTTTTTCTCGACCTCGTCGTACCGATATGGCTTATATCCTAGCGTACCCAACAGATGCGTGACAGCATCCCAGTCACTGTTCTCGACAATGACGAGCGGCTTGTGGTCTGATATCGTCTTAATTAGCCCCTGAACAACACGAAGCTCCACACCCTCAACGTCTATCTTTACGATATCAGGCGATGGAAGACCAAGATGATCGCCAACCTCCACAGATCCACTGTATTTTGACACCTGAAAATTTGGATCGAGCGACGTTAAGCGCTCACGTACCCATGGGCGCTCAAGAGCAACGTTATCGATAGACGCTTCTTCATAAAACAGAACGCCATTCACCATTGGAATAAAAAACTCGACGTCGCCCTGGGCGTCAGACAGGCCATACTTGTGGATGTATACGTCCGAGTATTTCCTCGAAACCTCATCCAAAACCGGATGAAATAGAGGATTAAGCTCAAATGAATGCACAGTCGATTCCGGGAACATTACCTTAAAACTCGCGATAGACTGCCCTCTGTTAGCTCCAACGTCAAAAATAACAGGGCTTTTCACTTCTAGAAGGCGGGCCGCTTCAAGCTCTTGATCATGAACCACACCTGCATCGATCAGTTCTAGGATTCTTCTCATCTGATAGTCCTGAGCAGCGTCCATCGAACTGTCCTCTCCAGCGGCGGCGCACTCATGCCAGCGCTACGGATCTACGCTAGCTGTACGCAGGCACGCGATCAGCTTCTCCCGGCCTTATTGTCGTGCCCAGGGCATTTGCGCAAGGATACATGGCGAGACCGCATGCGCCGACGCGAACAGGATCCGCGCGGTGGCTGCCGGTGGGGCGAAGGATGGGGCGGGTGAGATCATCCGTGGGCGGGCCGCGCATGGTTCAGGCAGCCCCCGACCGAAACGGGCTGCCAGTAGCGAATTCCCGAGATTGTGCTATCTCGGCGCTATGGTCAGCAACCCGGTTGCTTGCCTGCAAGCGAACCAAGTTACAGACAGAGCCGTGGCACATTCGGAGCGGCGAAGGGGAGCATATGGCCGAGTATAACGAAGCCGCTGACGTCGCAGAACACCAGAAGAGCGTCAACCTGGTCATGGAGTATGTCCAATACCTTGGACATCCAACCACTGGCTACAAGCTCGGCCTCGACATTGGCGGCGGGATGGGCGGCCATGCGCCTTGGCTACTCAGCATCACGGAAAAGCTCTATGTCGCCGATGTCATACCCTTCTCGGCAGCTCTGAATGGATGCCTTCCGGCAGAATTCAAGAAAAAATGTGATCGATACTCGATCAATGCTGACCTAAAGAACATCGAGTTCCATCAGGTTGATGGCCGAAAGCTGATCTACAGAGACGGTTTGTTCGATTTTGTGTTCAGTATGAACGCTTTCGAACACATTCCCGAGCCGCGCCGGGCCTTCAACGAGATCATCCGCGTCACGAAACCGGGGGCTCTCGTGGTCATCCAGTTCGACCCGACATGGTATTCGGCCTATGGCAGTCACCTGTGGGGTTTCGAGGTCGAGCCCTGGTGCCACCTGCTCCTCTCCGACCAAGAGATGGAGGACGAGATCAAGCGCCGGGGCGGCACGGATCAGGATGTTTTCAATTTCAGGAACGACATGAACCAGATCCCGTTCTCGACGTTCCGGGACATGTTCGAGAAACCCTCACCCGATTTCTTCAGAGTTTCCAATTTTTCATACTGGTCCAAGGACGTCGAGAGCGACCCCTATGCCTCGCATCCGAATTTCCAGAAGTGCCTTGAGAAGGGATACGCTGCCGACGACCTTCTGGCGCGAGGGGTTCAGTTCATCGGCGTCCGAGCCTAGAACATCGTCCGCGGACATGGCGACCGGCTCCGCGAAGGACGATGCGGCACGCTCGATCAGATAGGGCACTCGGGCAGAAGCGGTCGCGTCGCACCAAGGCATGGGCGCCGCTTCGGATTGCGAGGCGATCGGGGACGGATCCAGCGTAACGCCCCGGCGCGCCGGCTGCGCCGTCGTAATGGGAGGGGAGCTGCCCGGCGATCGGGGATCGCCCCAATCTCCGGCGCCCTCAGCCCTGATCGGGCTCGACCGCGAAACGCGTCATCATCGCGGTGCGCACATGCTCGCGGAAGAGGCGCACGCGCGCGGGCAATTCCCGTCCGGCCAGGCTCAACGCCCGCAGGGCCCCGCCCGCGGTCGCCCAGGGCGCGAGCACACGCACGAGCGCGCCGGTGCCGACCGCCTGCGCCGCGACGAGGCTCGGCAGGTGGCCGATGCCGGCCCCGGCCAGGGTCAGGCGCAGGGCGGTGGCGAAGTCGCTCGCCCGGATGGCGGGGCGGAGCGCGACCTGCTCCGTTTGGCCCCGCCCGTCATCGAGCGGGATGCCCGCTACGCCGGGCCGCTCGCGCGAGAGGATCAGGTCGTGCTCCGCGAGCGCGGCGAGGCTCGCGGGGGCGGGGCGCCGGGCGAGATAGGCGGGCGACGCGTAGAGCCCGATCCAGAGGTTCACGATCAGCGCGGCCCGGTAGCCGGTCTCCACCGCATCTCCCAGCCGCAGGGCGAGATCGATCCGGTTGGCCGCGAGGTCGAGCCGCGCATCCGTGTTGAGCAGGTCGACCGTGATCTGCGGATAGGCCGCCCGGAAGCTGGTCACGATCTCGGGCATCACCTCGATGCCGAAATCGACCGAGGTCGTCACCCGCAGGTTCCCCGCCGGAATGGTCCGGGCGTCGCGCGCGGCCTCGGCCGCCTCGTCGAGCAGGCTCAGGCTCGCCTGCGCCTTGGCGTAGAAGGCCAGCCCCTCGGCCGTCGGCGAGACGGCGCGGGGATGGCGCGCCATCAGGGTGGCGCCGAGCGCCGCCTCCAGCCGCGAGATGCGCCGGCTGACGCTGCCCTTGGTCTCCCGCAGGCTCGCCGCGGCGGCCGTCACCGTCCCGAAATCGACGACCGCGCAGAAGGCCCGCAGATCGTCCAGGCTGCCGCCGAAGGTTTCCGTTCTCGCAACCATGTGGTGCCGGATAGCAGGCTCAACCGCGGCCGCCAACGGGGCTACCTCAGGGCGACCAAACCCCGGCGCCGGCCTCGCACGACGAGGGCGGGCCGCCATCCACGCCCCGGAGACACCACCCGTGAAGCCGTTCCCCGCCTCCCGCCTCGCGCTCAACCTCGCGCTCGGCCTTGCCCTCTGCGGCACCGCCCGCGCCCAGACGCCCCCGACCCGCGATCCGGCGCAGATCCAGGCCGGCACCTACGCGGTCGATCCCGGCCACACCCAGGTGGGCTGGCGCGTGTCGCATATGGGCTTCTCGAACTATGCCGGCGGCTTCTCCGAGGTCTCCGGCACCCTCGCGCTGCAGCCGAAGGACCCGGCCGCCGCGAAGCTCTCGATCCGGATCCCGGTCGCCTCGGTCGCCACCACGAGCGCCAAGCTCACCGACGAGCTGAAGGGCGCGCAGTGGCTCGATGCGGGCCAGTATCCCGAGATGACCTTCGTCTCGACCAAGGTGGTGCCGGCCGGCAAGGACCGGGCGACGGTGACCGGCGACCTGACCCTGCACGGGGTGACCAAGCCGGTGACGCTCGACGTGACCCTCGTCGGAGCGGGCGTGAACCCGCTCAACAAGAAGTTCACGGTCGGCTTCGAGGCGACCGGCGTGCTCAAGCGCTCCGAATTCGGCGTGAAGACCTATCTGCCGCTGATCGGCGATGCCCTGCACCTCACCGTCGCGGGCGCCTTCGAGCGGCAGGACTGAGCCGAGCCCCGCCACCCGGCGGGCTCCCGCGGCCCACGCAGACCGGAGACGGATCATGCCTCACCCCGCCTTGTCCATCCCAACGGCCGGACGGCCGGATCCGGTCCTGGCCGAGGCGCCCTACCGGATCGCGTCGGTGTGCCTCGTCACGCGCGACCGCGACGGCCTCGCCCGCTTCTACCGGGACGCGATCGGTCTCACGCCGATCGCGCAGGCGGGCGACCGCCTCCAGCTCGGCGTGGGCGACAGGGTACTGCTCGAGCTCCGGCAGGACTCGGCGGCCCGGCCGCGGAGCCCGCGCGAGGCGGGTCTGTTCCACACGGCCTTCCTGCTGCCGGGGCGGGCCGATCTCGGCGCCTGGCTCGCCCACGCGGCGGCTCGGGGCCTCCCGCTCTCGGGCGCCTCCGACCACCGGGTCAGCGAGGCGGTCTACCTGGCCGACCCCGAGGGCAACGGCATCGAGATCTATGCCGACCGGCCGAGCGCCGCCTGGCCGCGGATGCCGGACGGCAGCGTGGTCATGCGCACCGACCCGCTCGACGGCCCCGCGCTCGTCCGCGCCGCGGACCGGCCCTGGCAGGGCATGCCGCCGGGCGGCGTGGTCGGGCATGTCCACCTGCAGGTCGGCGCCCTGGAGCCGGCGGAGCGGTTCTACGCGGACCTCCTCGGCTTCGACGTGACCTGCCGCTATCCGGGCGCCCTCTTCCTCGGCGCGGGCGGCTATCATCACCAGCTCGCGGCCAATATCTGGAACAGCCGGGGCGCGCCCGCGCGGCCGGCCGGGACGACCGGGCTCGCCGAGATCGCGCTGCACGCGGACGCGGCCCTGCTGACCGATCTGCGCGCCCGCTGCCGACAAGCGGGCCTGACGGCCGGGGAGGGGGAGGGCGCGCTCCTCCTCGACGATCCCTGGGGAACGCAGCTGCGCATCGCCGCGCCCGGCGGCGCGGCGGCATAGCGCGCCGGACGCAGTGAGCCTTTCCGAACCGTGCCCGCCGCGGCGCCTATCGAGGTGGAGACCGTTCCCGTGAATGCGCAGTCCTACACGCCGACCGCCAAGCTGCTGCACTGGCTGATGGCCGCCATCTGGATCGCGGCCTGGGTCCTCGGCGCCGCGGCCGTCTACATGCGCGAGGCCTGGAACCCGCATCACGGCCTCACCATCACGCACAAGGCGCTGGCCAGCACCCTGCTGTTCCTGATCGTGGTCCGCGTGGCGTGGCGGCTGACGCATCCGGCGCCGGCCCTGCCCGCGCAGATGAGCGCGCCGATGCGGCGCGCGGCGGCCCTCGGCCATCTCGCGCTCTACGCCGCCGCGCTCCTCGCCCTGCCGCTGTCCGGCTGGCTGTGGAGTTCGGTCGCCGGCAAGCCGATCCTGGTGCTCGGCCTGGTTCAGCTTCCGCCCCTGACGGCCCCGGCGAAGGACTGGTACGACCTCGCCAAGCTGGCCCACGTCACCCTGGCCTGGGGAACCGGCGCGCTGGTGCTCGGCCACGTGCTGGTCGCGCTGAAGCACCATGTCGTCGATGGGGACGGGGTCCTGCGCGGCATGCTGCCCGAAGCGCGCGCCCGCCTGCGGTCTCAGCCGCGGCCGGCATCGGCGGATGGCGCCCCGCACGGTTAACGATGCCCGCGCAAGTGCCAGGTGGATTTAACCCTTCGTTTACGCCGTTCTGTGGAAAGGCCAGCCGAGATCTTAATGGAGCGTGAAAGGACTCGCCTCGAAGCCCTGGATCGGGACATCGTTAAGCACCAACAAACACGAACGATCCAATTCGACACAGGGGCTGAACCGTGAGCACCATCGAAGACGTCAAGTTCATCGTCACCCTGACCTTCGTGGTCCTGTGCGGCAGCGGCCTCGACGCGTTCCTGCGCTGACCACCGTTCGATGATCTCAGGCCTCGCAGCGGGTGTCCCGCCGCACGGCGTTACGGAAAGCTTAAGCCTATCTCTTGACCACAGCGCGAATACAGATTCGCAAGACAGGAGATCGGCCATGACCCACCGCATCGAACTGGCGCTCGCCGCCCTCACCGGCGCCGCCGCCCTGGCCCTCGCGTTCTACGCGCAGAGCCTGGCGCTCCCGACCCACTTCGTCTGACCGGACCTGCCGTCCGGACCGTGCGGCGGAGCGCGCGTCGAAACAACGGTTGAGAGCCGGTCACGATTGCAACGCGATCGCGACAAGGTTCCGCGAAAGAAACTGTGTTTCGTACAATCCGTTAGAGCATTGTCCGTGATCGAGGGATCACGGACAATGCTCTAGTGGCGCGTGCCCTCCGCGGGGGCCGGCCTGTCGGCGGCCTTGGCCAGTTCCTGACCGATCTGGAAGAGAGCCGCTTCGAGGATGTTCATGGCCTGGCGGCCGCCCACGCGCTTCATCAGCACATGCAGCGCGATGAGGTGGTCGGCCAGACGCTCCAGGTCGTTGCTCGGCGTCAGGGAGCCCGGCTGCAGGGGCGGGATGAAATCCCCGAGCCCGCCGGAGGCCGGAGCCTCGCCGTCCACGGCCTCACCCAGGCTGGTCAGGGAGCCCAGGAAGCCGAGGAAGGTCCGGTCCGGCGGTCCGAAGGAGGGCACGGCGCCCGCCGCGAGCCAGAGCCTGCGCCCATCCTTGCAGAGCAGGCGGTAGCGTACGTTGAACGCCTGCTGGGTGCGGACGGCATCCTCGACGATGCGGCGCACGGTGCTCCTGTCCTCCGGATGAATCACATCGAGCCAGCCGAAATCCGCCGTTTCGGCGAGGCTGCGGCCGGTGAGGTCAGTCCAGTCGGGGCTGACATAGATCGCCTTGCCCTCGGCATTGGTGACGAAGATCATGAAGGGTTCTGATGAGATCATGCCCGAATCCGCCGCCGTAGCCTGGGCCACGAACCGCCCGCCACGCTTGTCTTCAATTCGTCTGCTCGCGCAACCGACGATATCACTCGCCCGGACACGATCGTCGTGTACAGCCGCGGCGCTGCGGGGGGCCGCTCCCTCGGGCGGCGAGGCCTCGCCACGCGCCGCCGCGCCGTGCGCGCAGGCTCCCAAGGCGTTGTGACGGCCACGCATTGCCCGGCGGACGACTGCGGCTCGGCGGCCCGTCCTGCGTCCCCATGGCACTGCCGCACGTTCCAGTTGAAATCTCGGCGGCACCGCCCGCCCTGCCCGGGCGCGGCTTGGCCGGACGGCCGGAGCGGGGCGACCGGCCCGCGGTTCGGCAAGCGGGACCGGGAACGCCCGCGCCGACCGATCCGTTGTCAGGCCGCCGCGGCGAAGGGTCCCGGCCTCGCATTGGAAGGAAATGCTCCCATGAGCCTTCTCGGCAGCATCGTCAGCAAGATCCTGCACCCCTTCGGCGGCGGCTCGGCGGAGGCCGCGCCGTCCTCGACGGGCGGATCGAGCAACCCGGCCTCCACTGCCACGACCGGCTCCTCGACCTCGGGCGCAGCCCCGGCCGCCGCGGGCGGACAGGTCGATGTCGAGCAGGTGCTCAACGACATGGCCGCCAAGAACCCGCAGACGCTGAACTGGCGCACCTCGATCGTGGACCTGATGAAGCTCCTCAATCTCGATTCGAGCCTCCAGGCCCGCAAGCAGCTCGCCGACGAGCTGCACTACACCGGCGACAAGGACGACTCGGCCTCGATGAACATCTGGCTGCACAAGCAGGTCATCAAGAAGCTCGAGGAGAACGGCGGCAAGGTGCCGGCCGACCTGAAGGACTAGAGCGCTCTCCGCCGAAGTGGATTGCTGTTCGGCGAGAGAGCGCGTTCCAACACAGTCTCAGGGCCATCGACCCTCCCCCGCCCGGCGGGGGAGGGTGCCCCGGCCCTCAGGCCCACTCGCCGCCGCGCATCACCGGCACGGCCTGGCCGTCGGCCCGGATGCCGTCCACGTCGATCTCGGACGAACCGATCATCCAGTCGATATGGATCAGGCTGCGGTTGGCGCCGCGCGCGGCGAGATCCGCCTCGCTCAACCCCGCCCCACCCTCGCGAAAGCACTTGCTGTAGGCCTGGCCCAGGGCGATGTGGCTCGCGGCGTTCTCGTCGTAGAGGGTGTTGTAGAACAGGAGCCCCGAGGCCGAGATCGCCGAGGAGGCGGGCACCAGCGCGACCTCACCGAGATGGCGCGCGCCCGCATCCGTGTCGAGCACGTTCGCCAGGACGTCGCCGCCGGTGCGCGCCCGCGCCTCGACGATGCGCCCCGCCTCGAAGCGCACCGCGATCCCGTCGATCAGGGTGCCCTGGTAGGAGAGCGGCTTCGTGCTCGTGACATGGCCCTGCACCCGGTCGCGGTGGGGCGTGGTGAAGACCTCCTCGGTCGGGATGTTGGCGTTGCAGGTGATGCCGCTGCGCGACGTCGCGGCGCCCCCGCACCATTCGTGGTCGTCGGCAAGCCCCACCGTCAGATCGGTGCCGGGCCCGCGGAAGCGCAGAGCCGCGAAGCGGTTGGCGTTGAGCGCGTCCTTGCGGGCGTGGAGGTCGGCGTTGTGCGCGGCCCAGGCGCCGAGCGGGTCCGGACCGTCGACGCGCGAGGCGGCGAAGATCGCGTCCCAGAGCTTCGCCACGGCCTGGCCCTCGGGCAGGTCCGGAAAGACCGTGCGGGCCCAGGCCGGGGTCGCGGCCGAGACGATGGTCCAGTTGGTGGCGAAGTTGGCGATGAGCTCCAGCGCCGGCACATAGGCCTTCGAGCGGGCCCGGTTGGCGCGGGCGACCTTCCCGGGATCCTGGCCGACGAGGAGCGAGGGGTCGTCGCCGCTGATCGCGAGCCGGGCGGCGCCGTTGCGATAGGCCTCGGCCATGCCGGCATAGAGCCAGCCGGCCGCCGTATCGAAGGCCGCATCCGGCGCGTGGGCGAAGCGGGCGAGGCTCTGGACATCGTCGCCGAGGAAGGTGGTGACGAGGGAGGCGCCGGCCCGGTAGGCCTCCGCCGTGATGGCGCGGGCCAGCGGCAGCGCCTCCAGCGGTGCGGTCATCACGAGCTCCTGGCCGGGCTGCAGGTTGAGCCCGACCCGCACCGCGACCTCGGCCAACCGGCCGAGGCGCGGCTCCAGCGCCTCGGCCGGCGGCATCGCGGCCGGCGTCTCGGCATGTCCCGTCATCGTGCAGCGTCCTCCGGCAGGGTCCTCGAATCCGGTCCGGAAGATCGGTGCCCGGAGCCGCGAATCAAGCGGCGCGGGACCAGGTGATCTCGCCGAGGCTCTCGCGGAAGGCGAAGCGCGTCAGGTGGTCCGAGACCACGTTCTCCAGGCGGGTGAGCCCGGCCGGGTCGGTGGTCCGGATGCGCATGAGCAGCGCGTCGGGCTCGGCCTCGAAGGTGCAGACCCGGTCCTCGCCGAACGGCACGGTGCCGAATTCGGGCGTGCTCTCGACCGGGAACTTGTGGCTCCAGTGCCGGCAGAGCTGCTGCAGGTAGCGGCTCGCCTCGGCAGTCTGAACGCGGGCCAGGGAGGTGGGCATGGCTTGACGTCTCCTGAACGGCGTCGGCTGGAACCTGCGCGGCGGCGGGCGACAGCGTTCGCACCTGCGAGATAGGCATCAGGGCGAAGCAATCGGCGGGCCTGTTCCGGCTGAGGACCATCCGACGGATGACGATAAAAGTCCGGCAGAGGCGTTAACGCCCCGATAACGCTCGAAGCCATCTCGGTTTTCCGTCCGCAGGGGGGTCTCTGCGGGGACGGCCGCCACGGCCTCGGTCAGCACAGGATCGCGCCGGTTTGTGGCACGGCTGCGGCCGAATGGTGCAATGCAACAGCCCAGCTTGTGGCAGGCGCTACAGACGGCGCGCCCGTGTCATGCCGTCCGGCAGCACGGCCTCCGGCACACGGCCGCCGGCGGGGGCCGGCTCGGGCCGGGGACTCTCGAACGGAACCACGAGGATTCGGCCCGTGGCCGGAACCGGATAGGGCATGGAGGCGGCCACCGTGGCGAGCCGCGGATGCAGGGTCCGGCGCACCTGACGCAGGCGCGGCACGGCCTGTCCATAACGTCGGCGGATGCCCTTCCGGAGACGGGCCTGGGCCCAGCGGGCGCGGTGCAGGCGGGCGTGCCCGAGCCGCGATCGGGCGGATGCCAGACGTGCGGCTTGGCGCGCGGGCGGATCGAGCAGGCGCGCCAGCGGCACACGCTCATAGGAGACGGGGCGCACGCGGTTCTCAGGAGTGATGCAGCCGGTGCAGATCGAGGCGGCGAGGCGGCGCCACGTGCGCTCCTGCCGCTCGACCAGATCGACCTCGCGCGCCGAGGCCGCGGGCGCGGTCCCGGTCAAGGGCGCCTTGGCGGCCCGGGACATCGTCACGGGCATCAGCACGAGGGCCGACACGGCGATGGTCGCGACCATGCGGCGCACGAGACGGATCATGGCGGCCCCCGCGGCACGAATCGTCTGGAACGACGGATCGAACCGGGTCCAGCCCGGTCTTCGAGCCCGCCGCTCGACCTGACATCCATCACGCCGACACGAAGCAAGTGTCGGGCCGCTCCTATGGGGCGCAAGACCACATCTTGAGGGGCGAATTCAAATTAACATTCAATTCAAGATTGCATCTACCTCGAATCGAGCGACGAAATCTTCGATCACACGCCGTCGCGGGATTCCGCGCCGGCCTCCGGCACGACCTTGCCGGGGTTGAGGACGCCGTTCGGATCGAGCGCCGCCTTGAGCTTGCGCATCAGGTCGAGCCCGACAGGATCGCCGTAGCGGAGGAGCTCGTCGCGCTTGAGCAGGCCGACGCCGTGCTCGGCGGCGATGGAGCCGCCCATGGCGTGCACGATGTCGTGCACGATGCGGTTGAAGCGGCCCCATTCCGCCAGGAAGGCCCCCCGGTCCATGCCTGCGGGTTGGGTCAGGTTGAAGTGGATGTTGCCGTCCCCGAAATGCCCGAAGGCGCAGACCCGCAGGCCCGGCATCTCCGCCTCGCAGGCGGCGGAGGCCTCGGCGAGGAAGGCCGGCAGGCGGGCGAGCGGGACGGAGACGTCGTGCTTGATCGAGGCCCCCTCCCGCTTCTGCGCCTCGGGGAGCGATTCGCGCAGGTGCCACAGGGCCCAGTTCTGCGCCTCGCTCGCGGCCACCGCCGCGTCCTCGACGACGCCGTCGGCCATCGCCTCGGCGAGGGCCGCCTCCGTCTCGGCCCGCGTGTCGGCCTCCGGCCGGCTGGAGGCGATCTCGATCAGCGCGTAGGCGCCGTGCGCGCCCGCGAGCGGACGGACGCTGCCAGGGGCGTGGCGCAGCACGAGGTCGAGCCCGAAGGGCGGCATCACCTCGTAGGCCGTGAGGTCGCGGTCGCAGCGTGCGCGCAGATGCGCGAACAGGTCGAGCGCCCGGGCCGGGGAGGCGAGGCCGGCGAAGGCCACCGTGGTCGAGCGGGGCCGGGGATAGAGCTTCAGCACAGCCGCGGTGACGATGCCGAGCGTCCCCTCCGAGCCGATGAAGAGCTGCTTGAGGTCGTAGCCTGCATTGTCCTTGCGCAGCGCCCGCAGCCCGTCCCAGACGCGCCCGTCCGCCAGCACCACCTCGAGGCCGAGCACGAGGTCGCGGGCATTGCCGTAGGAGAGCACGGCGACGCCGCCGGCATTGGTGGCGATGCCGCCGCCGATCCGGGCCGAGCCGCGCGAGGCGTAGGAGAGCGGGAAGAGCAGGCCCGCCTCCTCGGCCGCCGCCTGGACCTCCGCGAGAATGGCGCCGGCCTCGACGGTGATGGTGGCGCCGAGGGGATCGAGCGCGCGCACCCGGTCGAGCCGGGCGAGGGAGAGGACGAGGCCGCCCCGGGGCACGCCGCCGCCGACGAGGCCGGTATTGCCCCCCTGCGCCACCACCGGCACGCCGGCCTCCGCACAGGCCCGCACCGCGAAGGCGACCTCCGCGGTCTCGGCGGGCCGCGCGACGGCGAGCGCCTCGCCCCGGAACAGCCGGCGCTGCTCGTCGAGATAGGGCGCGACGTCCTCCGGCGCGGTGAGCACGTGCCGCGGCCCAAGCCGGGCGCGAAGCGCGGCGAGAAGCGCCTCGTGATCACCCATCCGATCCCCCTTCAGACACATCCGGGATCCCAAAGGGATCATCCCTTTGGCGCGGTCTCGGGGCAGAGCCCTGAGGTCTTCCAGGGCTCCGCCCTGGACCCGCGAGAGGGATGATCCCTCTCGACACCCGGGATTCCGGCGCGGCTCGGTATATATGATGCCGCGCCCTACCGCTCACGAGGCCTGCATGCTCTCCGTCATCCCCAATCCCCCGCGGATCGCCCTGCCGATCGCCGGCAGCGCGGACCTGTTCCCGGTGCGGCGGGTCTACTGCGTCGGCCGCAACTACGCCGCGCATGCCCGCGAGATGGGGGCGGATCCGGACCGCGAGCCGCCCTTCTTCTTCATGAAACCCGCGGACGCGCTGCAGATCGTGGGCACGGAACCCGCGCAGCATCCCTATCCGCCACGGACGGAGAACTACCATTTCGAGGTGGAGATGGTGGCCGCGCTCGGCCGGGGCGGGCGCGACATCCCGGTCGATACGGCCCTCGACCATGTCTACGGCTACGCGGTCGGCCTCGACATGACCCGGCGCGACCTGCAGGACGAGGCCAAGGGTCTGCGCCGGCCCTGGGATCTCGGCAAGGCGTCGGATGCCTCCGGGCCGATCGGCCCGCTCCACCCGGCCGCGGCGGTCGGCCATCCCGAGCGCGGGCCGATCACCCTCTCGGTCGACGGGGCGGTGCGGCAATCGGGCGACCTCTCCGAGATGATCTGGTCGGTGGCCGAGCAGATCGCCTACCTGTCGACCTATTTCGAGCTGGCGCCGGGCGATCTGATCTTCACCGGCACGCCCTCGGGCGTCGGGCCGGTGCGCCGCGGCGAGCGCATGGAGGCGGCGGTGGCCGGCCTCGGCGCGATCGTGCTCGACGTGGCCTGAGCCCGGTGCTGCTCGATTTCCCGATCGCCCGGCGCCTGTTCCATCTCGGAGCGCTCGCGCTGCGGGGCATGACGCTCGGCGTGCGCGGCGCGGCGATCGACGGGGACGGCCGGGTCTGCCTCGTGCGCCACACCTACGTCGCCGGCTGGCACCTGCCGGGCGGCGGCGTGGAGCCCGGCGAGAGCGCGGTCGAGGCCATGCTGCGCGAGTTCCGCGAGGAGGCGGAGATCGGCGTCCCCGCCGACGGGCTGCGCCTGCACGGCTTCTACCGCAACCTCGCCGCCTCCGGGCGCGACCACGTCGCGCTCTACGTCGCGCCCGCCTTCACCCGCCTGCGCGAGAAGGCGCCCGACCGCGAGATCGCGGAGTGCCGCTTCTTCGCCCTCGACGCGCTGCCCGAGGGCACCACCCGCGCCACCCTGGAGCGCCTGCACGAGATCCGCGAAGGGGTGAGCCCGGCCGCACTCTGGTGAGGAGGCCGGGCTCGGCTGAAATCCGCGCCGGGCCGCTTGCGCCGCCCGGCGGAATGGTGTTTAGAGAGCGCCGTCCGGGGCCGCCGGGTCGAACGACCAATGGCGGCTTGGGATCAGCGAGCGGGTGTAGCTCAGGGGTAGAGCACAACCTTGCCAAGGTTGGGGTCGAGGGTTCGAATCCCTTCGCCCGCTCCAAATTTCCCAACCGACACGACCACGACAGGCCGCCTCCGGGCGGCCTTCGTCGTTTTTGGCCTGTTCATCGCGCCGCGCCCCGTCCCGCATCGAAAGCGCGGAGACGGCAACATTTGCCCTTTGCATTCCGCCGCGGAATGGTGTTTAGAGAGCGCCGTCCGGGGCCGCCGGGTCGAACGACCGATGGCGGCTCAGGATCAGCGAGCGGGTGTAGCTCAGGGGTAGAGCACAACCTTGCCAAGGTTGGGGTCGAGGGTTCGAATCCCTTCGCCCGCTCCAAATTTCCCAACCGACACGACCACGACAGGCCGCCTCCGGGCGGCCTTCGTCGTTTCCGCGGCCAGATTGACGACTGTCGCCATCCGTGGAACGACAGTGTCGAATTTAGGAGGTCGACGCGGGGAAAAGCCTGACTTGAATAAAAATCTGAGCGTGCTGATCTGATTTTATCGCGTGCTTCTATACCGGTCAAAGCAACAATATCAGGACTTCGCCCGATGCCTCCTGCCTTTGCATTGCACGGCTCCCCCCCGGTAGGAAGGCACCATCCAACAGATACATTGCCATCGATCGCTGGGTCCGACCGGATCGTCCGGCAGACCGAATCCGCCTGGACCAGCCTCAAGCCGACCCTGGAACGCGTGATCGGGCAGATCCAGGCGAAGTCGGTTCTGGAGATCGGGGCCGGCCGCCACCCGTTCTTCTCGATGGAGGAGGCGCAGCGCCTCGGGTTCAGGCTGACCATCAACGATATCGACGCCGCGGAGCTGGATTACGCCCCGCGCGGCTTCGATCACCTCGTCCTCGACGTCGCGCAGGATGTCGATCGCAGGCTCCTCGACGGGCACGCCTTCGACCTGATCTTCTCGCGGATGGTCTTCGAGCACGTGAAGGACGCCCGGAAGGCCTGGACCAACCTGCACGACCTCCTGGCCCCTGGCGGCGTCGGCTTCGCCTTCGTGCCGACCCTGTACTCGCCGCCCTTCGTGCTGAACCGGCTGCTTCCCGACGATCTCACCGGGCGGGCGCTGCGGCTCATGGACAGGACGCGGAACGACAAGGAAATTCCCAAATTTCCCGCCTATTACGATGCCTGCCGCGCCAGCGAGACCCGGCTCCGGCCCTTCCTCAAGGAGATCGGCTTCAGCGAGGCCCTGGTCGTACCCTTCTATGGCACGCCGTATTTCCCGCGAATCCCGGTCCTCCGACAGGTCTTCCGCGCCTTCGACATGCTCTGCACGCGGCACGACCTCAGGACCTTCGCGAGCTACGCCTACATCATCGCGCGGAAGTGAGCGCCTGGCGGGTCCCCACGTGACTTGAGGCGGCCGCCGCCAAGCCTGTACCCTCGGGGCATGAGCACGCGTCCTGAACGGACGGCACGGTGAGGCGCGCCGTCATCGAGGCACAGGTGCCGCGGGAGAAGGTGGTCGAGATCGAGCGCCTCGCCATGGCCCTCGCCGCCCGCCTGCGCTACGCCCAGATGGTGAGCCTGCCGGTGCCGCCGGAGCAGGTGACCGCTCTCGCGCGCGCGGCGCAAGTGCTGTCCGAGAGCCGGGTGCCGCCGCCCTCCCTGATCCGGCAGGTGCTGCAGGAGGCTGAGAAGGGCGACCGCACGCCGCCCGAGGAGCCGGCCCCGGACACTCCGGGCCTGCTGGCGCGGCTCGGCCGGACTCTGCGCAGGCAGTCCGGCAGCGGCGAATCGCACTGAGCGTCCGCGCCTCGAACGGTCCGGGATCCCGAAGGGATCCCGGGATTTCAAGGGTCGGCCACCCAGTGGCCCGGGGCGACCTCGACCAGGTCGCCGGGCAGGCCGTCCGCCAGGTCGTCCCGCGCGCGGGCAGAAAGGCGGGCGCGCTCGGCCTCCGGATCGGGCAGGGGCACTGCCGCGAGCAGGCGGCGGGTGTAGGGGTGGCGCGGATCCTCGTAGAGCCGGTCGCTCTCGGCAAGCTCGACGATGCGCCCGCGCCAGAGCACCGCAACCCGTTGGCAGAGATAGCGCACCATGCGGAGGTCGTGGGAGATGAAGAGGTAGGAGAGGCCGAGATCCGCCTGCAGGTCCTGAAGCAGGTTCACGACTTGCGCCTGAATCGATACGTCGAGCGCGGCAATCGGCTCGTCGGCGACGATGAAGCTCGGCTTGAGGGCGATGGCGCGGGCGATGCAGATGCGCTGGCGCTGCCCGCCCGAGAATTGGTGGGGGAAGCGCCCCATGAAGGCCGGATCGAGCCCGACCCGCTCGAACAGATGGGCCACCGCGGCCCGGCGCTCGGCCGCGCCCATATCCGGCCGGTGCAGGCGGAACGCCTCGGCCACGTAGGCGCCGACGCTCATGCGCGGGTTGAGCGCGGCGTAGGGATCCTGGAACACGGTCTGGATGCGGCTGCGCGCGCGGCGCAGCGCCCGCGGGGAGAGCGTGGCGAGATCGGTGCCCTCGAAGGCGACGGTGCCGGAGGTCGGCGGGTTCAGCATGGTCACGGCCCGGCCGATCGTCGACTTGCCGGAGCCGGATTCGCCGACGAGGCCGAGCGTCTCGCCGGGGGCGATGTCGAAGCTCACGTCGTGGACGGCGCGGAACACGTCGCCCTTGCCGCCCCACCAGGTCCGCAGGGGATAGGCCTTCGAGAGGTTGCGCACCGAGACGACGGGGTAGGGGACGCTCCGCATCATCGTGCGCGCTCCTCGGCGAGACGGGCCGGCAGGTCGTACCAGGCGGCGACGAGATGGCCGGGCGCGGCGCCCTCCGCCTGGACGAGGGGCGGCATCTCGGCCCGGCAGCGGGCGGTGGCGTAGGCGTTGCGCGGGGCGAAGGGATCGCCCGCCGGCGGACGGCGCATGTCGGGCGGACTGCCGTCGATCTGCTGCAGGCGCCGCCGCCCGGCGCGGCCCCCGCTGAGGTCCGGCAGGGAGCGCAGCAGGCCGAGCGTGTAGGCGTTGCGCGGGTCGCGGAAGATGTCGTCCACGGGGCCCCGCTCCAGGATGCGGCCGGCATACATCACCTGCACCGTGTCGCTGATGCCGGCGACCACGCCGAGATCGTGGGTGATCCAGATGATCGCCATGCCGAGCTCGCGCTTCAGCTCCTGCACCAGGGCAATGATCTCGGCCTGCACGGTCACGTCGAGCGCCGTGGTCGCCTCGTCGGCGATGAGGAGCTTCGGGCGGCAGGCGAGGCCGATCGCGATCATCACCCGCTGGCGCTGGCCGCCGGAGAACTCGTGCGGGTACTGGTCGAGGCGGCCGGCCGCGTTCGGGATGCGCACGAGGTCGAGAAGCTCGCGGGCCCTGGCCCGGGCCGCGCGCCGGTCGAGGCCGAGATGGATGCGCAGGGGCTCGACGATCTGCGCGGCCACCGTCATGCCGGGGTTGAGCGAGCTCATCGGGTCCTGGAAGACGAAGCCGATCTCGCCGCCCCGCACCCGGCGCAGCTCCCGCTCGGGCAGGGCGAGGAGGTCGCGCCCGCGGAACAGCACCTGCCCGCCGGCGATCCGCCCGGGCGGGCGCGGGATCAGGCCGAGCATGGCGAGCACGTGCACGCTCTTGCCCGAGCCCGATTCGCCGACGACGCCCAGCGTCTCGCCCTCGTTCAGGGCGTAGGAGACGCCGTTGACGGCGTGGACCGTGCCGCCCTCGGTGTCGAAGGTCACGCGCAGATCCCGCACGTCGAGGAGGGGCTGGCTCATGTCCGCTGCCTCGGGTCGAGGGCGTCGCGCAGGCCGTCGCCGAGCAGGTTGAAGGCCAGCACCGCGACGAAGATCGACAGGCCCGGCCAGATCGCCATCCAGGGCGCCTGGTCCATGAAGTTCTTGGCGACGTTCAGCATGGCGCCCCAGGAGGGCTCGGGCGGCTGCTGGCCGAGGCCGAGGAAGGAGAGGCTGGCCTCGGCGATGATCGCGGCGGCGATGGTCAGCGTCGCCTGGACGAGGATCGCCGGCACGATGTTGGGCAGGATGTGCACCAGCGCGATCCGCCAGGGCGGGTTGCCCACCGAGCGGGCCGCCTCCACGAACTCCTCCGCCGCCACCGCCCGCACCTGCGCCCGGGTCAGGCGCACGAAGGTGGAGGTAGCCGACAGCCCGATCGCCAGCATGGCGTTGGTGAGGCTCGGCCCCAGGAAGGCGGCAAGCGCGATCGCCAGGATCAGGAAGGGGATGGCGAGAAGCGCGTCGGTGAGGCGCATGATCGCCGCATCGACCCAGCCGCCGGCATAGCCCGCGACGAGCCCGATCGGCAGGCCGAGCGCCACGGCGAGGCTCACCGAGACGAGGCCGGCCCCGAGCGAGGCGCGCGCGCCGTAGATGATGCGCGAGAGCACGTCGCGGCCGACCTCGTCGCCCCCGAAGGGATGGGCGAGGCTGGGGGCCGCGCGCACCGCCCCCCAGTCGGTGGCGGTCGGATCGTAGGGCGCGACGAGATCGGCGAGCGCGGCCACCGCGACGAGGGCCACGACGATGACGAGGCCGATCACGGCGCCGCGCCGCGCCGCCAGGCGCCGCCAGAAGGCCGCGACCGAGCCGGGCTCCTGCACGATCGCGAGGTTTCCCGCGGGCGCCGCGACGCCGGCGGCTTCGGTGAGGGGGGTGCCGGTGCTCATCGGTGGCTCCCGGATCGAGCTCCCAGAGCGCTCTCCGTCGAAGTGGATCCCGGTTCAGCGATAGAGCGCGCGTTGAAACAAAGGCTTAGAGCCACCAGCGCCCTTCCTCCCCCCTCTGCGGGAGAGGGTGGCCCCTGCGTCAGCAGGGGTCGGGAGAGGGGTACGGCGGTTCCGGATGGCGCTCGGCATCGACACCGAGCCTTCGTCTGGAGCCGGGTTCCCCTCTCCCGACCCGCTTCGCGGGCCATCCTCCCCCAACCCCAGTCGGGCCTGCCCGACTGGGGCAGAGCGCTGCGGATCTTGGGCACGCCCAGGATCCGTGGGGGGAGGGAACGCGCCCGGTCCGGACCGATGTGTGAACATGATGGCGCAGAGGGGGGAGGGAGGGCGCGCGTGTCGGATCCCGTCGCGGCAGACCAAACCGGCATGACAGGATTCCTCATGCCCGGCGCAGCTTCGGGTTGACCACGGCCGAGAGCAGGTCGGCGGCGAGGTTGAGGGCGATGTAGGTGGCGGCGGTGCAGATCACGACGCCCTGCACCGTGGCGAAGTCCCGGTTGAACACGGCGTCCACCATCAGCTTGCCGAAGCCCGGCACGGAGAAGACCTGCTCGGTGAGCACGGCCCCGGAGAGAAGCTGCCCGAATTCGAGCGCGCCGAGCGTGATGATCGGGATCGCGGCATTGGGCAGGGCGTGGCGCAGCACGAGGCGCAGCGGCGAGACGCCCTTGGCGCGGGCGGTACGGACGTAGTCGGAGCCGAGCACGCCGAGCATCGCCGCGCGGGTATGGCGCATCATCACCGCGGCGATGGCGTTGCCGAGCACGAAGGCCGGCATCGCCATGGCCTTCAGGTTCTCGACGAGGCTCTCGCCCGGCGGCACGTAGCCCGAGGCCGGCAGCCAGCCGAGATGCACCGAGAACAGCAGGATCAGCAGGATGCCGAGCCAGAAGTTCGGCACCGACAGGCCCCAGAGGGCGATGCCGTTGGCCGCGGCATCCATCCAGGTGCCGCGCCGGACCGCCGAGAGGATGCCCATCGGCACGCCGATGGCGAGCGCCACCAGCATGGCGAGGCAGGCGAGTTCGAGCGTCACCGGCAGCTTCTCGAGGACGAGCTCGGCCACCGGCTTCTGCAGGCGCACCGAGACGCCGAGATCGCCCTGCAGCACGCCGCCGATCCAGTAGGCGTAGCGCACGGGCAGCGGCTGATCGAGGTGGTACTTCTCCCGGATGAAGGCGATGACCTCGGGGTCGCGCTCCTCGCCGGTCAGGGCCGTGGCGACGTCGCCCGGCAGCAATTGCTGCAGGGCGAAGATGATCATCGAGGCCAGGACGAGGGTCGGGACGGCGAGCGCGAGACGATGGGCGAGGAACCGCAGCATCAGTTGAGCTTCAGCCCGGTGAAGCGGGCGAGGCCGTCCGGATAGGGCACGAAGCCGGTGAGCTTCGGGCTGTAGGCCCAGAGCAGCTTGCGGTGCATCAGGTAGACGCTCGGCCGGTCGGTCAGGACCTTGTCGGCGAGCGCCTTCCAGGCCGCCTTGCGCTTCTCCGGATCGACCGAGCCGCGCTCGGCCTGGAGCGCCGCGTCGGCCTCCGGGCTGCAATAGCGCGGGTAGTTGATCGGCGCCTTGCAGGCGAGGAAGCTGAAGGTGTTGCCGTCCGGGTCCGGCCGGCCGCTCCAGTTGTAGAGATAGGCCTCGTAATTGCCCTTGTCGGCAAGGTCGAGGGCGGTGGTGAAGTCGGTCGCCTGGAGCCGCACGTCGAAGCCCGCCTCCTTGGTCATCGCCTGGATGACCTGGCCGACCTGGGGCGCCTCGCTGTTGGCGTAGACCATCATGGTGATCTGGGGCCGGGGCTGGCCGGCCTCGGCGAGCAGCGCCTTGGCCTTGGCCACGTCCCGCTTCGGCAGCGGATACTCCTTCACGTAGTCCGGGTGCTTGGGCGAGACCCACTGGTTGCCGGGCAGGAACTCGCCGTTGAACACCACCTGGCTGATGGCGTTGCGGTCGAGGGCGAGGTCGAAGGCGGCGCGCACGCGGGGATCGGCGACGGGCGAGCCGGCCTTGCTCAGATTGAACAGGACAGACTGGAAGCCGAGCTCGTAGGTCGAGGCGAGCTTGAGCTTGGCGTCGCGCGCCACCTGGGGCGCGTCGGTGGGAGCGAGGCGCTCCAGGAGGTCGAGCTGGCCGGCGCGCAGGTTGGTCAGCCGCACCGTGCCGTCGGGGATCGGCCGGAACTCGATGCGCTGGATGTGGATCTGGTCCTTGTTCCAGTAATCGGGGAAGCGCTCGACCACGATGCGGTCCTGGGGCACCCGCTCCACGAACCTGAACGGGCCCGCGCAGACCGGCCCGGTGGCGAACTTGTCGCCGAGCCGCTCGGCCGCCTTGGGCGAGACCAGCATGCCGGCCCGGTCGGTGAACTGGGCCATCAGCGGCGCGAAGGGCTGCTTCAGGTTGATCTTGAAGGTGAGGTCGTCCACCACCTCGACGGAGTCGATCGGCGCGATCTCGCCGCGGCGCTGCGAGCCCGGCATCTTCAGGTGGCGCTCGATCGAGAACTTGGCCGCCGCCGCGTTCACGGGCTCGCCGTCGTGGAATCTGACGCCCGGCCGGAGCGTCATGGTGAGCGCCTTCTCGTCGGGCGAGAGCGCCCACGTCGTGGCGAGCTGGGGCACCGGCTTCAGGTCGGGGCCGATATCCACGAGCTTGTCGCAGAGCGCGGCGAAGACCATGCGGCTCGCGAAGGTGCGGGCGAGCGTCGGGTCGAGGGCGTCGGGATCCTCCATCATGCCGTAGCGCAGGGTCTGGGCCGAGAGCGGCGCGGTGAGCGCGAGCCCGGCGGCAAGGCAGGCGGCGGCAAGACGCAACATTCAGGGGTCCCGTTCGTCCGAGGGGTCTGAGGTCGTGCCGCGAAGGGTCCGGCGGCGGGGCCGGCGCGTCAAGGCCGCCGCGTGGCGACCCTGTGGCACACCATGTTCCAAGCAGCTTCCGTGCCAGTGAATGCAAAATGCGGCACACCTTGTGCGACCTCAGAGAAGGGCGCAACACGGCAGCGGATCCCGCGTCCGGTTGACCGGAGCGGATGCGGGACAGCCAAGCCCGCGCGGCGTCCGAGCGACGACGACATCCGCCCTCCCGGAGGGATCGCCCGGGTGTCGTCGAGCCTGCGACCCGCCATCCACGGACGCGAATCGATGAAGCCTTTCGTCTGGAACCACGGCTATCCCTCGCTGCGCATGCCGATCTTCGGCCGCAACGTGGTGGCGACCTCGCACGCGCTCGCGGCCCAGGCCGGGCTCAAGATGATCTGGCGCGGCGGCAACGCGGTCGACGCCGCCATCGCGGCGGCCGCCGCCAAGACCATCACCGAGCCGTGCAGCAACGGCCTCGGCTCGGACGCCTTCTGCATCCTGTGGGACGGCAAGCAATTGCACGGGCTGAACGCCTCCGGCGGCGCCCCGGCCGCCTGGACCCCGGACTATTTCCGCCGCAAGTACGGGGAGGCGCAGCGCCCGCCGATGCGCGGCTGGGATTCCGTCACCGTGCCCGGCGCCGTCGCGGCCTGGGCGGCGCTCAGCGAGCGCTTCGGGCGCCTGCCCTTCGCCGACCTGATGGAGCCGGCGATCGAGATCGCCGAGCGCGGCTACCTCGCCCCGATCGTGGTGCAGCAGAAATGGGCCGCCGCGGCCCGCCTGCCCGAGCTGGCCGGCCAGCCGGGCTTCGCCGAGGTCTTCCTGCCCTACGGGCGCGCGCCGGAGGTGGGCGAGCGCGTGCGGCTGCCGGGCATCGCCCGGACGCTGCGCGCCGTGGCCGAGACCAAGGGCCGGGCCTTCTACGAGGGCGAGATCGCGGAGGCGACCGCCCGCCACGCGGCCGCCCATGGCGGCGCCATGACGGTGGCGGACCTCGCCGCCTTCCGCCCCGAATGGGTCGAGCCGACGGGCAAGGATTATCGCGGCTACACGCTCCACGAGATCCCGCCGAACGGGCAGGGCATCGCCGCCCAGATCGCGCTGGGCATCCTGGAGGACTTCGACCTCGCCGCCCTGCCGCCGGACGGGCCAGAGAGCCAGCACCTCCAGATCGAGGCGATGAAGCTCGCCTTCGCCGACACCTACCGCTACGTGGCCGACCCGTCGGGGATGACGGTGACGCCCGAGCAGATGCTCGATCCGGCCTATCTGAAGGCGCGGGGCAGGCTGATCGACCGGACCAGGGCGCAGGATTTCGGCCCCGGCAATCCGGCGAGCGGCGGCACGATCTACCTCACCACGGCGGATTCGTCGGGCATGATGGTCAGCTTCATCCAGTCGAACTTCATGGGCTTCGGCTCGGGCGTGGTGGTGCCCGAATGGGGCCTCTCCCTGCAGAACCGCGGCTACGGCTTCCACCTCGATCCGGCGAGCCCGAACGTCGTGGCCCCGGGCAAGCGGCCCTTCCACACCATCATCCCCGGCTTCCTGACCAAGGACGGCGCGCCGGTGATGAGCTTCGGCGTGATGGGCGGCAACATGCAGCCGCAGGGCCATGTCCAGACCCTGGTGCGCATGCTCGACCACCATCAGAACCCGCAGGCCGCCTGCGACGCCCCGCGCTGGCGCGTCAACGAGGGCCTCAGCATCAATGCCGAATCGACCATGCCGGCCGGGACGGTGGAGGCGCTCGCCGCGCGCGGCCACCGCATCGAGGTGATCAACGACAGCTACCAGGATTTCGGCGCCGGCCAGTTCATCTGGCGGATGGGCGATCCGAGCGAGGACGGCTACGTCGCCGCGAGCGATCCGCGCCGCGACGGACAGGCGGTGGTGTGCTGAGCGCGCACCGCTGACGGATCCCGGGCCGGTCCCGGGGACCGCGCAATGACGGATCGCGGTGGTCCCGGCCTTCCGGTCGGGACCACCGCGTCCGGCCCAGATCGGCCGCCCGGTCGCGGGCGGCCCCCGTGTCAGGCCGCCCGCACCGTCGCAAGGAAGCGCGCGACCTCGGTCGAGAGGTGCTCGGACTGGCGCGACAGCTCGGAGGCTGCGCCGAGGACCTGGCTCGCCGCCGCCCCCGTCTCCTCCGCCGCCCCGGCCACGCCGGCGATGTTGCCCGTCACCGCGCTCGTCCCCGTCGCGGCGAGCGTGACGTTGCGCACGATCTCCTGCGTGGCCGCCCCCTGCTCCTCCACAGCGGCGGCGATCGAGGTGGCGACACCGCTGATCTCCTGGATCCGCCCCGCGATCGAGCCGATCGCCGTCACCGCCTGACCCGTGGAGGCCTGGATCAGCGCGATCTGGCTCGAGATCTCCTCCGTGGCCCGGCCCGTCTGGGCCGCCAGCTCCTTGACCTCGGCGGCGACCACCGCGAAGCCGCGGCCCGCCTCGCCGGCGCGGGCCGCCTCGATCGTGGCGTTCAAGGCCAGCAGGTTGGTCTGGCTGGCGATGGTCGAGATCAGCCCCACCACGTCGCCGATCCGCGAGACGGCCGCGCTCAGGTCCTGCACCAGACCGCCGGTCTGGTCCGCCTCGGTGACGGCCGACCGCGCGAGGTTGGCCGAGCTGTCGACCTGACGGCCGATCTCGCTCACGGACGAGCCGAGTTCCTCGGCCGAGGCCGCGACCGTGCCGACATTCGTGGCGGCCTCCCCGGCCGAGGCCGCCGCCGTGGCGGACTGGCTGGCCGTCTGCCGCGCCGTCGCGGTCATCTGCAGGGCCGTGGCCTGCAGCTGGGTGGCCGCGGCGGATACCCGGTCGACGATGCCGCCGACCGCCGCCTCGAAACCGTCCGCCATCTGGCGCATCCCGTCCTTGCGCAGGTCCTCGGCGGCGAGGCGCGCCTGCGCCGTCTCCGCCTCGAGCTGGCGGGTGCGGATCAGGTTGTCCTTGAAGACCTGCACCGCCCCGGCCATGGCGCCGATCTCGTCGCCGCGCCCCATGCCCGGGATGGTCGTCTCGAGCGTCCCGTCCGCGATGGCCCGCATGGCCCCGGAGAGGCGCAGGATCCCGCTCACGACGCGGCGATGGACGGTCAGCGTGACCGCGAGGGACAGGAGCACGGCCACGATCCCGATCGCCAGGAAGAACAGGAACGCGGTCCGGGCCTCCCGGGCGTTGCGGTCGGCCTGCGCGACCACCGCGTCCATGATCGCGACGGCCGTGTCGACGATGCTGGCCTGGCCCTTGAACAGCCCCTCCGCCCAGCCGGCCGAGGCCGCCGCGCTCACCGGCTCGCCATCGGCGATCGCCGCGACGAGCCCCGTCCGCAGCGTGTGGAAGGGTCCCGCGAAATAGGTGGCGTCGGCCGCGGCGTAGGCGGCCTTCACGGAGGCCTCGACCTGCGGCAGCGCCAGCATGCCTCCGACGACCGTCCAGGCCGTGACGGTGCGCGTCTCCGCAGCACGGAGCTGGTTTCGCTCCGCCGCGGTGGCGAGCCGCCCACCGGCCAGGACGTTGTTGACCGGCGTGCCGACCTCGCCGCTGGTCGAACGGGCCAGCCAGGTCACGGCCCGGGCGTTCAGCATCGCCGCCGTGCTCGGATCCAGGCTCTGGATCTCCGCTCCCAGAAGCGCGGACGCCCCCTCCAGATCCTTCAGGAGATCACCGCCGAGGTCGTTGAAGCGCTTCGCCAGCGTCCTGTCGCGTGCCGCGCTCGCCTGTACGGCGGCGGCATCGACATCCTTCCGCATGCGCGTCCACGCCGCGAAGGCCGTCGCGATCCGCCGGCTCGCCGCGACCAGCTCCGGGAGCGGGCTCGCCGTGAGGCCTCCCACGGCCGCGGTCACGCTCTCGTCCAGGGCGCCGCGGACCTCGGTCGAGACCTTGCGGTGGTGGCGCGTCACCTCGGGCTCCCCGAGCAGCACCGCGGAGGTGTAGCCCCGCTCGATCCGCAGGCGGCTGAGGCTCAGGAACAGGTCGCGATCGAGAGCGGCGTAGGCGGCGACGCGCTGAGCCGTCGTCATGCCGACATAGCGTTGCAGGAGCGCGTTGCCGGCCAAGGCCATCGCCATGAACCCGAGCAACAGGACCATGCCCGTCAGCAGACTTCGAATCGAAATATGTCTCATCACTGCCCCCAATGGATTTTCTTGAAATGCATTCTAAACGGTTAAATTTCGATTAACATCTGAGCGAATTCAATATAAACTACATGATACAAAGTGCATTTATTCGATCTGCAACCTCCAGTTTCATCAACATCAACATTCGTTCGGACGACGCGCGATCGGCAGGGCGCCCGACGCGACGGGAATTGTCTCCGCGGACGCTTTGAAAGACGCCGGACACATCGTCCGCGTGGAACGCGCGATGCGAAAACTGGATCGAGGCCCGGGAGAGGGGGGTCCTTGCGAAGGCACGGGCCAGGCATGCCCGGACCCGATCGATCCTGCGCCGGAATCTCGCCGTGATCCGCCAGTCGGGCGGCTCCGAGTGCTTGTTTCAACGCGCTCTCGTTCGCCGAACCGGCATCCACGTCGGCTCAAGAGCCTGTTTGAGCTGGATCGAGCCGGTGTTCACTCCGCTGATCCCCTCCTCGACCTCATCCTGAGGTGCCGGAGCGAAGCGGAGGCCTCGCACCTCAGGATGAGGTGGTTTGGTGGGATGAGCCAGGTCTCTGCATGAGGATCCGTCGATCCCGCTCAAACAGGCTCTAAGAGCGCCCTAGGCGCACCGGGCCCGGATGAAGCGGCCGGCGCTCGCCAGCGAGCGCCTTCCGTCCTCCACCTCCGGGTAGAACAGATGCCAGGCATGGATCATGTGCGGCCAGATCTGGAGCCGCACGCAGATATCGGCCGCCCCCGCGACGCCGGCCAGCCGCACGGCATCGTCGAGCAGGGTCTCGGCCGAGCCCACCTGGATCAGCATCGGCGGCAAGCCGGCGAGGTCGGCGTAGAGCGGCGAGACCCGGGGATCGCGCGGGTCGGCCCCGGCGCAGTAGAGGCCGGCGAGCTCCGCCAGATAGGCGCGCCCGATCAGCGGGTCGGCCGCGGCCTTGGTCTCCAGGCTGGGGCCGGTCAGCGCGAGATCGGTCCAGGGCGAGCTGAGCCAGAGGCAGCCCGGCAGCGGCAGGCCGGCCGCGCGCAGGGACACGGCCGCGGCAAGGGCGAGGCCGCCGCCCGCGCTCTCGCCCGCGAGGGCGATGCGCCCCGGCGCCGTGC
>NZ_CABFPH010000055.1 GCF_902141845.1 Methylobacterium symbioticum
TGCTCGACGACACCCTCACAGCAATTCCACCTCAGGCCGCCTGACCGATGGCCGCTCCAACTCCACCCCGAATTTCCACCTCATTGACGGACACGACCCGGCAACGTCGAAGCCGTCGGCGGCCGCCGTCAGGTTCGCCTTGTACCGGTTGATGACCTGGGCCTCGACGTCATTGATGCTCTGGAGCTTCGGGTCACCCGGCACCACGCGGATGCCTGGCTCCATCAAAGGTTCGATTTGGACTGGGTCGGCAAACAGGGCGGACGCCGGAACGGCTCCCGCATACGTCTCAAGGGTCGAGCTTCCGTTCTGCTGCGGATCGAGATCGACGAACAGCACCCGTTGGCCGAGTTCCGCGAAGTACCAGGCGAGATGGACGGCGATCGTGCTCTTGCCGACGCCACCCTTCTGGTTGTTGACGACGAGCACCTTCATCGCATGATCCGGCTCGCGCCCTCCCTCCGGCCGAAGACAGGAGGTTCCCGTCATCGGCAGGCGGATGCGAAACTACGAGTCGCTCCAACCCGAAACACGTTGTGAAAAGTCACAGGTGTCGGTCGGATGATGTGACCTGGGGAGCGGGCGGGGTCCGTCCGATGTGTCGATCATGCGGAATGCTGGGAGGCGGGCGCGCCGCCTCCCGTGTCCGGCTCCGCCTCCTAGGCGGCGTAGGCTTCACAGGCGGCCTCTGGAGCCGAGTCATCGCTTGGAGCCAGCGCCAGGAGAGCGCTTCTCAGTTCCGCTTCGATCTCCGCCCGCTCCCGCTTGGTCAGGACGCAGTGGGCGAGCTCCGCGCGCAGTTCCGCAATATGGTCGATACGGGACATGTTGTGTTCCTCTCGTCATGTGAAGACGAGGGCGTGCACGGGCTCGTGTCGGCATGGGTCAAGGATCGCGGAGCGACCGGCGAAGCCGGCGAGTGGGGGGGCCGAAATGCGTCAGCATTTTGGGGGCACCGCTCGTCCTTGAGGCAGGCCGATCCGCGCCAGTATCCTTGGCGGACTGAGCAGATCCTTCGTTTCAGGATGGGGCGCCCAGCGACGTTTCCTTCCGCATCAAGGTTAGGCTGAATTCCTTGCGGAACACGGTCAACGAGCGACAGCAAGGTGTCGAACGGCCACCCTTGTTGGAAGAACCTCAGCTATTCCGATATCAACCCGGCTTTGCCGAAAACCATGCTTTGAACCGCACGCTACATGTCGATAGGTTTCATGTTGGCCAGCTCGCGTTCTTTTCAGTTCTAAAGCCATGGATGTCGGTCAATCGAAGCCATAGTGAGCAACGGCACCCTACCGGCCGTGTGAAGTACGGAGATTCGTTGTCTTTGTAGGTCGCTCAATCCCCTGCCGTCCAACGCTCAATCGGCCGTCGGTTTTTCAGCATCTATCTAAAGGAATTTTTTAAGAAGCCGCTTTGTTATGATGATTCGGGAAAGAGATTCCGCACCTTGTATCTGTAGAGCTATATGAAAGCTATATGCGCGGCTGAATTTCGTATTTCCCTCAGGCACTTAACAGGGCTTCGCGTAGGCATATCGGCGTGAATCCGTAGGCATATCGGCGTGGTTGCGTAGGGAAATCGGCGTCTTCGGCGGGACCAACCGTAGGCGACTCGACGTGCCAGCGTAGGGTAATCAGCGTGGAGCATTGGCTAAAGCCCTCCAAGCTATGAGCATTTTTCTCGCGCTTGCGTAGGCTAATCAGCGTGACGCCATGGCGGCGTGGACGACCCGCAAGAAACCGATCCGAGCGCGGGTCGAGCGTAGGGAAATCGGCGTAAAAACGGATCTTTCGCGTTCCGACGGGGCGTAGGCAACTCGGCAAGATGACAACCCAGATCGGGCAGCGATCGTCCTGACATCGCGTAGGCAAATCAGCGCGTCAGACCGTCGTGCAGTCCCGGAGACAGCAGGTTTTCTTGGTCCTACGCAGAGAGTGCGAGGGTCAAAGCACCGACGATTTTTCAGGTGGTCCCACGGCAGCCGGAGAGCCTGAGAGGTTCGGATGTCCTGCTCGTGATCAGGAGTGGTCGCGCCGTGAACGATGGGGAGAGGCGTAGGCAAGTCTACGTGCGCCGCTCAGATGACGCGTCATGACGCTCTCGTGCGAAGACGGCTGCCGCCTTGCCGACTCAGATGCGATCAGAGCGCACCTGTCGCCGGACTCGGCGGCATGATGCATTGGGCGCTTAGACCGACGCTGAGCGAATCACCCGTAGGGAAGTCGGCGGAATCAACCCTTTGCGCGTGCACGTCTATTCGCGAGGACGGCCTTCGGTGGCACCAAAAGGTCTTTCTGATCGGACGGCAGAAGTTGCATCCCGTTCTCGTCCAGCGTGAGCCTCAGACGAGGAAAGACCTCGGTGAGGTGAGCGACGTCCTTTCGAAATTCCTGGCGGAAGGACCGAATCGAGCCGTTCTCGCTCCCGAACTGTTTGTAAAGATTATCCCAGGTCAGACGGAGCGGACGCTCGAGCCGAGACAGGCGATATCCGACCCAGAAGAGCAGATCGAGTTGCCGGGCGGACCCGGCAAAGGCCCGGGCTGCCCTGATGTCGACCGGCAGCGCGTGCTGGAGCAGATTGTCGAAAAAATCGGTCTGGAAGGTTATAGTCGAAGACCAGAGCAGACCCTGGTCAGGGTGTGCATTGAGCGGCAACCAGACATCCAATTGACGGAAGGGAGGAACGTTGAGCGTCGACGCCCGGCTGCCGTCCCAGAGGCCGATCTGCATGCTGCAGGCTGCCAAGCGGTTCAGTTGCTCCTTGAACTGCTTCAGGGTGCCCCGGTCTCCGCCAGTAACCGGGAAGCCCATATCGCGAATAAACCCCGATAGACTGTGCGCGACCTCGATCTTGGGACTCCGTTGCTTGACTGCCTCGGTGCAGAGATGCAGCAGCAGGAGCCGCGCTTTCGGTCCATAGGGAAGGCCCTGCAACTCCATGTCACCTGAGATCGGATTGGTCAGCCGGCCGGCATTGATGGCAAGCGTGTTGCGCCCATACTCACGGAAGAAGTTCGTCGCACCTTTCGGCTCCCGATAGGGAAGGCCGCACAAGGCGAGGACCGAGTGGAGATGCTGGATGTTTTCCGGTGCGGCCGGCTCGTTCTCGATGACTTCCCGAATAAGATCGCGACGCCGAGCATTCCGTGCCAGCTTCGCGCGGGCGCCGGCGGTCTTGTCCCGCTCTGTCTCGGCGGCCGCGGCCTGAGCACGATCGGCATCGCGCCGGGCTTGGTCGGCGCGCGCGACGGTCAAGGTCGCGTTGTAGGCGATGCTTCCGCGCGCCTTCTCGACCAGGGCAACGAGATCCGAGTCTCGGATGTCGTCGAAGCCGTCGAGCGGAGGGACGGGCATCATCGTTGGTGCTCGGTACAGGTAAGAGGCCCAATGGGAGGTTTCGACCGGAGGCTAACGCGCCGGATCGGAGCCCGCCGAGTCGGGGTATTCAGATTTCCGAGACGACAACCGAGATTCCTGTGAATCGATGGCGTCACGGCTTGGCGCCTCCCCTGCCCTCTTAATTGTAGGTTTTGCAACACATTCGTCATGATGAGTCGCCTTTCGTCTTTCGAGACCGAAACGCGTCGTAGAGGTCGGGCAAGTTGTCGATCAGAAAGGCGCCGAAGCTCGGCTCAATACGCTCGTCGATCATGAGATGCGTGCGCCGGGCATTCTGATCGATGCGAACGACGGCCTGACCGATCGAATTTTTCCAGGCCGAGACCAATCCGCCGCGTTCGGGGCGCGGTGTAGCCGTGAGGGCTGTAAAAACACGCCTGAATCGGCTGTCCGAATCGAGACCTTGGAACTCCTGCCGGCCGAGCGTCACTTTGAGGACGTCATCCGCATCGGCCCGCGCGAGGGCCTCCACGAGGGCTGACCAACGCGGGCGCCCGGTCTTCGGCGCGGGACCAATGGCGGTCACAAGATCGGCGGGTACGGCCCGCCCGATCGCGATCAGGCGCGAGAGCTGCGTCTTCTCCATCACGAGGGCCGACATGACTGTGGCGCGGTCAAAGCCGCGGTCCTCGAGCGAGACGGCAAACAGAGCCCGTTCGATGTAGCTGAGATCGGTTCGCGCCGAGTTCTCCTGGCCTTGGGCCACCACGAGATCGGCGTCCGAGAGCGTCTTCACGACAGCCCGAACGGGTCGTCCCAGCGCGACCGCGGCGCGCAGCCGACGGTGACCATAGGCGACCTGGTAACGGCTGGGGTGTTCCGGATGCGGTCGTACGAGGATAGGAACCTGCTGTCCGTGGTCCCGGATCAACGCGACAAGGTCCGTAAGATCCTGCGCCTCGGCCGGGAGCCGGTCGGGGATGAAGGACGGGTCCACTAAGCCAGGGTCCAATTCGACCACCGTGTCGCCGGCGGCGATCATGGCGCGTGCCTCGTCGGCCGCGTGTGCGATGCGGCCAAGGCTGCGCCCCATCGCGCCGACCGCTCCTGAGCGCACGAGCGGCCGGGCGGGCTCAGCTGCTGCTGGAAGTGCCGACGGGGCCGCGGAAGGCTCCCGTCCCTCCCCGTCCGTGTTCGCAGAGTTGCCAGTTGGCAACTCTCGCTCGCGCGCTGTCAATGCGGCGCGAAGCGTATCCTTCCGCTTGATCATGTCGGCCGATTCCAGGCTTGATGCATCAGGGCGAGGATCTCGCCGTTGACATTGTCGAGCGCTTCAATCGCCCGATCATAGGTGGCGCGGGAGAAGCTTTCTCGACCGATCTCGTACAGAGTTTGCTTTGACAGGCCCGCGTCCGAGATCGCGGTGGATTTCAACATCGGATGCGTGAGAACCCGCTCGCGGAACAGCGACCGCATAAACCCGACCATCTGGGTCTGCGGACCGTCGGACGGCTCGTATCGGGTGACGACGTAGCGAAGGAAGTCGTAGTCCAGGTGAGCACCGGCCTCTTGTACGACCCCGAGCATGTCTGAGGTCATCAGCAGAAACTGGCACATGGACATGACATCGAGCATCTGCGGATGAACCGTCACGATCATGGCAGTCGCAGCACACAAGGCTCCAAGCGTCAGGAAGCCGAGTTGCGGGGGACAGTCCAGCACCATCACATCGTAATCGGCTTCCACCGTGCCGAGCGCGGTTGCGATGCGTCCGAAGAAGGGTTCGCTACCGCGATCTGCCAAGGCCTTCGGCGTGTCGTGCTCGAACTCCATCAATTCGAGGTTCGCCGGGATGAGGTCGAGGCCTGCGAAGTAGGTCTTTCGAATGACCTCAGGAAGCGGCCGCTGGTCGCCGTCATAACGGATTGTGGCGTAGAGCGTCTCGTTGGCGTCGACGTCGAATTCCGGTTGGTAGCCGTGCAAGGCCGTCATCGACGCTTGCGGATCAAGGTCGACAGCGAGGACCCGATAGCCTTTCAACGCTAAAAACTGCGCCAAGTGGGCGGCGGTCGTGGTCTTTCCGGAGCCACCCTTAAAGTTCACCACAGCGAGAACCTGGCAATGCTCGCCGTCCGACCGATGGGGAACATAGCGCTTTCCCTTAGGAGCGTCGTCGAGCAGGTCCCGCAACTCGTTGATCTGTCCAAGAGTGTAGGACCGACGCCCACCCGCTCCGGTCTCGGCTTGCGGACCTCGGCCGGCGAGCGAAAGCTGCCGGAGATATCCGTCCGCGACGCCGACGAGTTTCGCGGCCTCGCCGGAGGAAAAGGATCGCAGGACCTTCTGAGAGGCTGGTGGAAACAGAGCCTTTCGCAGCGCATTGAGTTCGGCGGACAGCGCGCTCCCGTCGCTGCCGATCATCGCCGTGATCGAAGCGCGAGCCGCATCTGCGGCTTTCGAGTGTTCTTTCGGCTGATCGATCATTTACGGTTCCATCGCGGATCGCGGCGATTTGCCGTAACACAATGGCGCTGAGTCGGGATTTCGCCAAGAGATTTTTGGTTAACCGCCGTTAACCGTTTCGGCTCACTGCCTTCGAGGAGCAATTTGATGTGAGCAGGGATCGACCGTCTGATGGGCGCCGGGCTCGGATCGATCGTGACCGTTGCCGATTGCGATCTTTGAAATCGGACAAACGGCCAGTCGAGAATGCGTCCACGCCGACCACGAGTGGCGCAAATCTGACGCCGTGATGCCTTCCTGGTTGCCGCATCAAAAAGTTGCCAGCTGGCAACTCCGGCGCACGCGGGCGACGCGTTTGACGCCTGACCAACCATACTCTCCGCCATTCCGGTCATCCATTTCTGCGATGAAGCCGAGAGTGGATCAGCCGCCGAGATCATCTCTGCATTGAAACGACAGAGCGATCCTGGCTACCGCTCAAGGGGGCTATAGCGTCAGCGATCGTGACCCGCAGGGCGGAGACCCGGTTGGGGCTCCGGTCGCGGGCGGGACGCCCGTGACTAGAGCGCGTCCCGCAGGGGACGCCCATATAGGTCTCCGTGCGACATACAGGACCCAGGGAGCTCAGGTCCGCGCTGGACGGAATCGCAATGAACGTCCGCAGACGAATCCTCTGCTCGGCTTGCCCTGTGGTACCGATGATCTCCAAGCCGGGATGGCGACCGCTGCCGGGAAGGCGAAAGCTGCTGACGGACGCCAAACCAAGATCTTGGTCCTGGGTCGCGCGCTGTCGGGGTAGGGCGCTCCAAGGCCCGGATTCAAACCGACGGTAAAGACTGGATTGCCACTTATTCCGCTGCGATTTATCGGTTCTACGCTTCCCTGGGGCGAGGGCGATTTCGTCGATGTGGCCGGTGCCGCTGACCTGCCGCATGCCGGGAGGGAATGCTGGAATGGTTGGGCCGTGTCCGCTCCCAGAAGCCACTCGCGATGGTCCGAGAGTCGTGTCTGGTGATTGCCAGCCCGCTATCGTCGGCCATACCTACCGGCATGCCAGTACAACCCGCTGCCCACTCTCCTGCCGACGGTAGCGCCCCTGCCGCCTTTGGAGGTGGTGCCATCATCGGGGCACTGGGCGGCCTGATCGGTCTCGGCGGGGCCGAATTCCGCCTGCCGCTGCTGATCGGCGCTTTCCGGTTCGCAGCGCTGGAAGCTGTCATTCTCAACAAGGCCATGAGCCTGGTGGTGGTCGCTACGGCGCTGCCGTTCCGGGCACGCACGGTGCCCTTCGGCGAGATCGCGGCGCACTGGCCGGCCATCCTCAACCTGTTGGCCGGAAGCCTGCTCGGGGCTTGGCTCGGGGCAGGATGGGCCACCCGCCTCCGCTCGGAAACCCTCTACAAGGTGATTGCCGTCATGCTCGTGCTGATCGCGGGCGTGCTGGTGCTCGGGCACGATACGACGGCCGGGGCTGCCTTGGCCACGGGGCCGGCGCAGATCGTCGCCGGGGTCGTGTTTGGGTTTCTGATCGGCGTGGTGGCGTCACTGCTCGGTGTTGCCGGCGGCGAGCTGCTGATCCCGACGCTAGTTGTGCTGTTCGGCGCCGACATCAAATTGGCGGGTAGCCTGTCGCTGGCGGTGAGCCTGCCGACGATGCTGGTGGGGTTTACCCGCTACAGCCGCGACCAGAGCTTTTCCGTGCTAGGCCGCAACCGGGGGTTCCTGCTGACGATGGCCACCGGGTCGATCCTAGGCACATTCATTGGCGGCCAACTGCTAGGCTTGGTACCCTCAGTCGTGCTGCTGCCGGTGCTGGCGGCCATTCTCCTGATCTCGGCGGTAAAGGTCTGGCGGCACGCCTAGCGTTTTCCCAAGCCAATATCTGCCGCCACCGCCTTCAGGCGGTCCGGCTCCCGCTCTTTCCGTTCGCTGTACCGGTCCACCAGGTAGTCGGCCCGTTCACGGGTCAACAGCGTGAACTTCATCAGTTCCTCGCACACGTCCACCACGCGCTCGTAGAGCGGCCCCGGCTTCATCCGGCCGGCCTCGTCAAACTCTTTGTAGGCCATCGGCACCGACGACTGGTTGGGGATGGTGATCATCCGCATCCAGCGGCCGAGCAGGCGTAAGGAGTTCACGGCGTTGAAGGACTGCGAGCCGCCGGAAACCTGCATCACGGCGAGCGTCCGGCCCTGGGTCGGGCGCACCGAACCTTCGCTGAGCGGCAGCCAGTCAATTTGGCTTTTCATCACGCCGGTCATGTTGCCGTGCCGCTCCGGCGACACCCACACATGCCCTTCGGACCAGATCGAGAGGTTGCGCAACTCCTGCACCTTCGGGTGATCGGCGGTGGTGTCGTCGGGCAGCGGCAGGCCATGGGCATCGTAGATGCACACCTCGCCACCCATCGCTTCCAACAAGCGGGCGGCCTCGTAGGCCAGCAACCGGCTGAACGACCGCTCGCGGAGTGATCCATAGAGGATCAGGAAGCGGGGGGCATGTGTGAACGGCTGAACCACCTGCAACTGTGCTGGCGTCAGCACCGCAAAGTGCGCCTGGCTGAGGTTCGGCAGGCCATCGGTGAACGGCTGAGGGGGCTTGTCCAAGGCGCAGCTTTTCTCTACGTTTCAATTATGATTGAGACATTGCATCAATGATCGACGAACGGCAAGCCGTCGCTGCCTTCGCGGCCCTCGGGCAGGAACACCGCCTGCGCATCGTGCGGGCGCTGGTCACGGCAGGGCCGGACGGCCTGGCCGCCGGCGCACTGGCCGGCGAGGTCGGCGTGTCCGGCACCAACCTGTCCTTTCACGTCAAGGAACTGAGCCGCACCGGCTTGATCCAGTCGCGGCGTGAAGGTCGTTCGATCATCTACAGCGCCGCCTACACGCCGCTGTCGGGCCTGATCGAGTTCCTGATGCGCGATTGCTGCCAGGGCCGCCCGGAGGTTTGCACCCCAGCGGTCGAAGCGCTCGCCGCCTGCTGCTCACCCACCGGAATCACCACCCATGTCTGACCGCATCTACAACGTGCTGTTTCTCTGCACCGGCAACTCGGCTCGTTCGATCCTGGCCGAAGCCATGCTCAACAAGCTGGGGCAGGGGCGCTTCCAGGCGTTTTCCGCCGGCAGTCAGCCCAAGGGACAGCCGCACCCGCTGGCCCTGGAAACGCTCGAACAAAGCGACTTCCCCACGCAGGGTCTGCGCTCGAAGTCCTGGGACGAGTTTGCCACGCCGGACGCCCCGGTGATGGATTTCGTGTTCACGGTCTGTGACAACGCTGCCGGCGAAACTTGCCCCTTCTGGCCCGGCCAGCCGGTGACGGCGCATTGGGGTATTGAAGACCCCGCCGCCGTGGAGGGCGCGGACATCGAGCGCAGGCGGGCGTTCATCACCGCCCAACGCTACCTCAAGAACCGGATCGGGGCCTTTGTCGCGCTGCCGATCACCAGCCTGGATGGGGTGGCGCTGTCGTCCAAGGTCCGCGAGATCGGCCAGCAGGACGGCGCTTCATCGCGCCGGCCGGAGGTCGCGTGATGGACGTGGTGATCTACCACAACCCAGCGTGCGGCACCTCGCGCAACACCCTGGCGATGATCCGCAACGCCGGCATCGAGCCGCATGTGATCGAGTACCTGAAGACGCCGCCGGCACGGGCGCTGCTGGTCCAGCTACTGGCCCGCGCCGGCCTCTTGGTGCGCGACGTGCTGCGCGAGAAGGGCACGCCCTACGCGGAGCTGGGCCTGGGAGATCCGACACTGTCCGATGACCGGCTCCTCGACGCGATCGAGGCGCATCCGATCCTGCTCAACAGGCCGCTGGTGGTCACCCCCAACGGCGTCGCCCTGTGCCGGCCGTCCGAGGCCGTGCTGGGTCTGCTGCCGGCGCAGCAGGGCGAGTTCGTCAAAGAGGATGGTGAGCGCGTCGTGGACGAGCATGGCCGCCGCGTCGCCACCGCCTGAGCCTCACACCCACCAATAAGAAGAAACCGCCCCGATGCAAGCGATTGCCATCTTCGTCGTCACCCTCGTGTTCGTCATCTGGCAACCGGGCGGATTCGGGATCGGATGGAGCGCCCTGATCGGGGCCGCCGTGGCGCTGGTTCTCGGCGTCATCCACCCCGGCGACATTCCGGTGGTCTGGCACATCGTCTGGGACGCCACGTTCACGTTCGTAGCTCTGATTATCATCTCGCTGCTGCTCGATGAGGCCGGGTTCTTCCATTGGGCCGCGCTGCACATCGCCCGCTGGGGCGGGGGCCGGGGCCGCCTGCTGTTTCCGCTGGTGATCCTGCTCGGCGCGGCGATCGCGGCGGTGTTCGCTAACGACGGCGCGGCTCTGCTGCTGACCCCGATCGTGCTGGCGATCCTGCTGCGGCTGAACTTAAAGCCGGCGGCAGCGCTGGCCTTCATCGTCGCCTGCGGGTTCGTGGCCGACAGCACCAGTCTGCCGTTGGTGATCTCCAACCTCGTGAACATCGTCTCGGCCAACTACTTCGACGTCACTTTTGGGCGCTATGCCGCCGTGATGATGCCGGTGAACTTGGTGTCGCTCGCCGCGACGCTGGTAGTGCTTTGGCTATTCTACCGCCGCGACGTGCCAGCGAGCTATCCGGTCGGCCAGCTCGAACCGCCGCGTGTCGCGATCCGCGATCCGCTGGTGTTCCGGGCGGCCTTTCCGCTGCTCGGCGTGCTTCTGGTCGCCTACTTCGTCACCGCGCCGTTCGGCGTACCGGTGTCGGTTGTTACGTGTGCCGGGGCGGCCGTGCTGCTGGCGCTAGCCGGCCGGGGCGGTGTGATCCCGATCCACAAGGTGCTGACCGGAGCGCCTTGGCAGATCGTGCTGTTCAGCCTCGGCATGTATCTGGTGGTCTACGGCCTGAAGAACGCCGGCCTGACCGACGAGCTGGCCAAGGGCCTTACCTGGCTGGCCGGGCACGGCCCGTGGGTCGCCACGGTCGGCACCGGCTTTGCCGCTGCCCTCCTGTCGTCGGTGATGAACAACATGCCGAGCGTGCTGGTCGGCGCGCTGTCGATCCAGCAGGCCCCGGACCTGTCGCCGCTGATGCGCGAGCTGATGGTCTACGCCAACGTGATCGGCTGCGATCTCGGACCGAAGTTCACGCCGATCGGCAGCCTGGCGACGCTGCTCTGGCTGCACGTCCTCGCCACCAAGGGCCAGAAAATCGGCTGGGGCCAGTACATGAAGGTCGGCCTGGTGATCACGCCGCCCGTGCTGCTGGTGACGCTGCTCGCACTGGCCCTATGGCTGCCATTGCTCGGGCCGCAATAGTCTGCCGATGGATCGGGCACGCCGCTGGCCGGTGATCTCCGCGCTCGGCGTGGTGCAAATTTTTACCTGGGGGTCGTCGTTCTACCTCTTGGCGGTTTTGGCGGACCCGGTGGCGAAGGAAACCGGGTGGCCACTGACCGGAATCGTCGGCGGCTTGTCGCTCGGTCTCCTAGTCGCGGCCTTCGCCTCGCCCCAGGTCGGCGCGTCGATCCACCGGTACGGCGGGCGGCCCGTGCTGGGACTGGCGGCGGTGCTGCTGGCCCTCGGCTTGATCGTGCTTGGTCTGGCGCCGTCGCTGCCGGTCTTCCTGGTCGGCTGGTTGGTGATCGGCCTCGGTATGGGCTGCGGACTGTACGATCCTGCCTATGCCACTCTCGGCCGCCTCTACGGAGCGGACGCCAGGCCGGCGATCACGGCCCTGACGTTATGGGGCGGGTTCGCCAGCACCGTGTGCTGGCCGCTGTCGGTGCATCTCGTCGCGCATATCGGCTGGCGGGCGACGTGTTTTGCCTATGCCGGCCTGCATCTCGGGGTCACGCTGCCGCTCGTGCTACTGTTGATCCCGTCGGCATCGGCCTCGCCGACGACGCCGGACATCGGCCGGAGGGCGGTTACACCGCTTGCAGCTCAGGAACGCCGACTGTTCCTGCTGTTCGCCGGGGTGCTCGTGCTCGGCGGCGCGAGCATGGCCCTGGTCTCGGTGCATCTGCTGACCCTGCTCCAGGGGCGTGGCGTCCCACTCGCCTCAGCGGTCTCATACGGCGCCGTGATCGGACCGGCCCAGGTCGCGGCCCGTCTCATGGAGATGGCAGGAAAGGGGCGGTATCACCCGTTGTGGACCCTGACGGCGGCCACGTACCTGATCGCTCTCGGTCTTGGATTGCTGGCCGCGGGTCTGCCCGTCGTCGGGCTGGCACTTGTGCTCTACGGCGGAGGCAACGGGATCTACTCGATCGCGCGAGGCACGGTGCCGCTCGCTCTGTTCGGCCCGGTCCGCTATCCGGCGCTGGTCGGGCGTCTGGCGCGGCCGGGATTGATCGCCCAGGCGCTGGCTCCCCCCCTCGGCGCGTTCGTGCTCTCCCACGGCGGTGCCGGCGTTCTCTGGATTATGCTGGCGCTGCTGGCGCTCGCGAACCTCGGCCTCGTCGGCGCACTGCGGAGGACGCGCTAGGGGCGACGATCTAGACCCACAGGCACAGCAACAGCTGCATGTCCGGTGATGGGTTCGATCGCGCGAAACAGGCCTAAAATCCTAGCGGACTTGCTCTTCGAGCCGTCCAGCACGTCGCACTCGCGAAGGCCGGCGCAGCGATCATGGCGGTCCGCCGCGTCGCCCGTCCAGATGTCGGCGCCTAAGCGCCAGCTCGCACGCCCCGCTGCACCGGGATGCCGTTGGCCCGGGCCTTATCGGCGAGGTTCTCGCTGATGCCGCTGCCCGGGAAAGCCACCACACCGATCGGCAGCGCCTCCAGCATCGCGTCGTTGCGCCGGAAGGGCGCGGCCCGGTTGTGCTTCGTCCAGTCCGGCCGGAACGCCACCTGCGGCACCTGGCGGCTGTCGGCCCATTTCGCGGCGATCAGCTCGGCTCCCTTCGGGCTGCCGCCATGCAACAGCACCATGGTCGGGTGCTTCGCCTTGACCTTGTCGAGCACGCTCCAAATCCGCTGCACGTCCTGATAGTCGTTGCCTCCGGTGAAGGCGATGCGCGGCCCCGGCGGCACCAGGATCTCGGTCTCCGCCCGGCGTTTGGCGGCCAGGAAGTCGCGCGAGTCGATCATCGCCGCCGTCATGGTGCGCCGGTTGACCTGCGACCCGGAACGCGGGCGCCAGAGTGAGCCGGTCTGGACGCCGTAGACGGCGGCGGCCGCGTCGCGGGTGAACTCGAAGGCATTGCGCCGCTCGGTCAGGCTGAGCCCCAGCGCGATCAGCCGTTCCAGCTCGACCGAGCGCACCTCGGATCCGTCCTGCTCGCCCTGGGAGCGCTTCTGCGCCACCTCGTTGTCGTCGAGCTTGCGGTCGAGGTGCTCTACGCGGCGCTGGAACAGGTTCACGAAGCCCCAGAGTAGGTCGGTGGCGTCGTCCTCGAGCCGGGTGTCGGTGAGCACGTCGGTGAGCGCGTTCATCGCACCCACGACCGCGGCCTCGACCGCCTCGGGCTCGGGCAGGGGACGCGGGTCCGCCTCCTGCTCGAAGGGCCGGTAGTGGTGGGTCAGCAACTCATCCAAGAGGTGATCGCCCTGGCCACCGCCTTGACGATCCGGTGCGAATGCGGGGGAGTCGTGCTGGTCGAGCATGGGGGCGCCTCTTGGGTCCGGGAAGCCGCGACCGCCGCGGCCTTCATGGTGACCCGGACCGGGATCGGAGGGCGCGCGCACCCGAGCGAGGCGGGAGGGCCGTAGCGGCAGCGGAGGACGGCCGGCGGCGGCGATTTTGCCTCGCGCTGCAAAGCCGCCCTCGGGCGGCGGCGGAAAATCGTCGGCCGCAGGCCGTTGCGCGCGCAACACGACCCGGTAGCGGTCGCCCTCTCAGGAAGGCCGCCGCGCCGGCTCTCCTCGGGCGCCTTGGTGCTGCCCCTCGACCGAGCAGCGGTCCGGTCTCGTGACCGCATCAGGCCGCCACGTCGGCCGCATCGCCTTCGACTCGGAGATGGGTGATCGCATCCGCCTCGGTGAGCTGAGGCGCCAGATGCAGCGCCAGGCCGCGCGGGCCGAGGCGCATCAGGTCGGCGTTGAAGTCGTCGGCCAGCGGCACGAGCTCCCGCACCTCGGGGACGCCCGCGGCCTCGGCCCGGCCCCGGAGCGTCTCGTAGGCGCGCAGCCCCTCCGGATCGGCGTCCCGGGCGACGTAGAGGCGGCGCAGGCCGGAAGGGAAAAGGAGGGCCGCGAGATGGTTGGCGGACAGCGCGGCCACCGCCGGGATCGCCGGCAGCGTACGGCGCACCGACAGCACGGTCTCCAGCCCCTCGCCGGCCACCAGCACGCCCGGCACGGCGCCGGCGAAACGGACCCCGTGGCCGAGCAGGTGGCCGAGCGCCCGTCGCGGATCGGCAACGTCGGCCTTGCCGCTTCCATCCCGGGTAAGCCAGGTGCGAGCGACCCCGGTGACCGCCCCGCCCAGATCGGTAACGGCCGCCAGCAGGGCAGGGTGCTGAACCGTCGTGCCGTCCTTCAAGCGGTGGTAGCAGCGCGGGTGGTAGCGCAGGGCTGCCGAACCGAGCGCATGGCCGAGCCCGCGGCCGGCGAGGTAGGCGGCAACCGGCGTCCCCGCCAGGGGCCGGCCCATGCGAAACAGGCGCTGCGCGGCTCCTACGGCATCGCGATCTGCGTCCACGCCGGTCTCGCGCCGCGGCTCGCGGTTGGATACGGCCGGCCTGGGCAGACGCAGGAAGTCGCGCACCTCGTCCAGGGTCTCGCGCCAGTCTGCGTGGCGGCGGTTCAACCGGATTAGGTCAAGGAGGTCACCATGCTCGCCGTTGGCCGCGTCCGTCCACTTGCCGCGCCGGCCCTTTCCGGAGCCCGGCCCGGTCAAGCGCACGTAGAGCGAGGAGCCGGCGCTGTTATTGACGTCACCGACGAGCCAGTACCGGCCCTGGCGGCGGCCGTTGGACAGATAGTGGCGGCAGACGGCTTCGGCCTCCTCGCCGAGCCGACGAGCCAGCTCGGATATCTCGACGCGGTCCATCACGCGGCCTCCCGCTCGCCGATGCGGGCGATAGGGTGGGCCGCGAGGAGCCTCGCCAACACCGCCACCCCACCCGAGTCGACGGGCACGAAAAAGCGCAGGCGCCAGGAGATGATCTCGCCGAACAGGCCGTGGGCGCGCAACCGCTCGCGCATCGGCTCGGTGAAGCCGAGGAGCTCGATGCGGTGGGCGTTCATCACCCGCGCGCGGCGGAGCTGGAGTCCGTCGGCGAGATCGAGCATCGTGCGCCCCTCGACGAGGGCGGCGTGTGCCGCGTCGGCCGACAGGATGATCCCGCCCTCGTTCGCCAGCGCGGCTGCGGCCCAGGCCGGCGACACGCGCCGCCCGATGAGGCGCGCACCCGCGTCAATCTGGAGCCGGTACACCCGCGTCGACTCGGCCGGCAGCCGCTTCCAGATCGGCAACAGCAGGCCGGCGACCATGTGGAGGTTCGAGTCGGTGAAGGGCGGCACCTCGGCGAGTTCCGCCTCCCAAGTGGTGGCGAAGGCTTCCGGACCAGCCTCGATCCAGTGCGTCTCCGCCATCATCCGCTCCGGCAGGCGCTGCGTTTCCATCGGCCTTATTAGTCGTACCCGGCGCTCGATCGACCCGTCATCAAGCATCATGCCGGGCGACGGCACCTGCACGGCGGCACGGCCGGAGCGATCGTTGCGAAGGAGCCGCGCACGCGGGTCGTCCAAACGCTCGAGGGCCCCGGCCAGCGTCACCGGCCGGTTGCGATCGCGCCGGGTGATGGTCAGCAGCCGCGTCTCGGCGCCGGTGCCGGGATGGACGTGGATCACCTGAGTATCGGTAACGGTGAAGCTTTCGGCCTGCAACGTCTCCAACCCAACGTCGTAGCTGCCGCTGGCGATCGCCCCCTCGATCCGGGCGGCGAGCAATCCTTCGAACGCCTCGAACAGCACGCCCTGAAGCGCGATGGTCAGCGCCAGGAGACGGTTGAGGAAGGTGGTGATCGGCGGCAGCTCGTCGAGGAGGCCTCCGGTCTCGCCGGTCAGCTTCAAGCCCGTCGCTGCCTCGAAGGTGTCAAGCGAGCAGCCCTCGACCTTGCCGAGCACGAGCAGCCCGTAGAGTTGCCGCAGGGCGTCCCGCGCGTACACGCTCTCCAGGTTGTCCTCGGGCCGGAACAGGCCCTGACCGCCGGTCTGGCGGGCGCCGCGGGTGATCGCGCCGAGGGTGTCGAGCCGGCGGGCGATGGTCGAGAGGAAGCGCTTCTCCGCCTTCACATCCGTGGCCACCGGCCGAAACAGCGGCGGCTGTGCCTGGTTCGTGCGATTGGTGCGGCCGAGCCCCTGGATCGCTGCGTCCGCCTTCCAGCCCGGCTCGACCAGGTAATGCACCCGCAGCCGCTGGTTCTTCGCCGCCAGATCTGCATGGTACGATCGCCCGGTGCCGCCCGCATCCGAGAATACGAGGATGCGCTTCAGGTCGTCCATGAAGGCCGCGGTCTCCGCGAGGTTTGCGCCGCCCGCGCGGCTCTCGACGGCAAGGCGGTCGATGCCGTCCCCACCACGCTTCCTCACGATTCGGCGTGAGCGGCCCGTCACCTCCGCGACGTTCTCCGTGCCGAAGTGCTGCACGATCGCGTCGAGGGCGCCCGGCACGGCGTCGAGTGCGGCGAGCCGCTCGATCAGCGCGTCGCGCCTGGCCACCGCCTCGCGACACAAGACCGGCTGACCATCTCGCGTGACCGGCCGGGAGGAAAGGTTGCCCTCGCCGTCGGTGAAGGGCTCGTAGAGCTGCACCGGGAAGGCGTGCTGGAGGTAGCCCAGCACGTACCCCCGCGGGGTGACGTCGACGCGCACGTCGCTCCACTCCTCGGTCGGGATCTCGGCCAGGCGTCGCTCGGTCAGCGCCTCGCCGGTCGAGACGATCTGGATCACCGCGGCATGGCCCGCTGCCAGATCTCGCTCGATCGCCCGGATCAGGCTCGGGGTCTTCATGCTGGTCAGAAGATGACCGAAGAAGCGCTGCTTGGTCGACTCGAAGGCCGAACGCGCGGCGGACTTGGCCTGCCGGTTCAGCGTGCCCGAGGCCCCGGTGATGTTGGCCGCCCGCATCGCCGCGTCGAGATGGGTGTGGATGATCGCGAAGGCCCCGGCATAGGCGTCGTAGATCGCGGTCTGCTCAGGGGTCAGCGCGTGCTCGACCAGCTCGTAGGCGACGCCCTCGTAGGACAGCGAGCGGGCCGTATAGAGCCCAAGCGTGCGCAGATCGCGGGCCAGCACCTCCATCGCCGCGACGCCGCCGGCCTCGATCGCCTGGACGAACTCCGTTCGCGTGGCGAAAGGGAAGTCGCTACCGCCCCACAGGCCGAGGCGCGGGGCGTAGGCAAGGTTGTGCACCGTGGTCGCCCCCGTCGCCGAGACGTAGAGCACGCGGGCATCGGGAAGCGCGTGCTGGAGGCGCAAGCCGGCCCGGCCCTGCTGCGAGGCGGCGACGTCGCCGCGCTCGCCTTTTCCACCCGCGGCGTTCTGCATGGCGTGGCTCTCGTCGAAGACGATGACGCCATCGAAGCCAACGCCGAGCCAATCCACGATCTGGCGCACGCGCGAGATCTTCTCGCCGCGCTCGTCCGAGCGGAGCGTCGCGTAGGTGGTGAACAGGATGCCCTCTTGCAACGTGATCGGCTTGCCCTGCGTAAACCGCGACAGCGGCGTCACCAGGAGGCGCTCCTGACCCAGCGCCGACCAGTCCCGCTGTGCGTCCTCGATCAAGGTATCGGACTTCGAGACCCAGACCGCCTTGCGCCGGCCGGAGAGCCAATTGTCGAGCAGGATGCCGGCGACTTGACGGCCCTTGCCGGTACCGGTGCCGTCACCGAGCATGAAGCCGCGGCGGAAGCGTACCGCGTTCGCGGCGTCCGGTGCCGCGGTGACGGTGTCGAACGTCTGGTCGACCGTCCACGATCCGGCGAGATGTGCGGCGTGCGCCTCCCCGGCGTAGATCACGGTCTCGAGTTGCGCGTCGGAGAGTAGGCCGTCCGCGACCACGTTCGCCGGCGGCATCGGGCGATGCGAGGGCTTCGGCGGAGCGACCGAGGCCATCGCGGCAGACTGAACGAGCTTGGTCGGGTGCGGCTCGGCGCCAAGTATAAGGATCGTCTGGAGGGCGTAGGGCTCGTAGAGCGCTTCGGTCAGGCGGCCCCCTTCGGCGGGTTGCCAGTCCACCGTCTCGTATTCCAGCGAGACACCCTCAGGCTCGAACAACTTGGGGGCACGAGCGGGGGCGGTGGCGCGGGGGAGGGGAGTATGGACCGAACGTCCGACGGCGGGACGCACACCCCCGGCCGATTGGCGCGGTGAGGACGGCGGACCCTTAAGGGGCAGCCTTGGCGGCACGAACGCCACAATCCAGGCGAGCAGGGTAGCAACGTCCGGTGCCGTGCCGGCCGAAGCCGGGAAGAGGGAGGGATCCTCTGCCGGCCGCTTGTCGATGACGGTGAGCCGCGTGTCGATCGTCGTGCCGTGGCGGGCGTAGACGGTGCCGTCGACCGCCGCGGTGAACACGACGGTGCCCTGGGCTTGGAGCCGGACGAAAGCGTCGCGCCACGCGGGCGCCTCCGGCGAGAAGCCTGCGCCGGTGATCGCCACCAGCCGGCCGCCGGGCGCCAGGCGAGCCAGCGCCGAGCCGACGTGCCGAAGGGCGGCGTCCGACACGCGGCCCGAGACGTTGGCCAGCGCCGAGAACGGCGGGTTCATCAGCACGACGGTGGGTATGACGCTGGGATAGAGGTAATCGTCGATCTGTGCGGCGTCGAAGCGGGTGACGGGGATGGCCGGGAAGAGGGAGGCGAGGAGGCCGGCACGAGTCTCGGCGAGCTCGTTGAGCGTGAGCGCGCCGCCGGCGATCTCGGCCAGGATGGCGAGAAGGCCTGTGCCGGCGGAGGGCTCGAGCACCCGGTCGGCCGGTGTGATCGCTGCGGCGGTCAGCGCGGCGAGGCCGAGCGGGGAGGGGGTCGAGAACTGCTGGCGCGCCTGGGCCTCCTCGGAGCGGCGCGTGTGCGCTGGCAGTAGGCCGGCAATCTTCGATAGGAGGGACAGGCGGCCGGAAGGGGAGGGGGCCGCACGGAACAACGCCCGGCCGTACTTGCGAAGGAACAGAACGGTCGCGGCCTCGCCAGCCTCGTAGGCCAGCTTCCAATCCCAGGCGCCGTCCGCGTCGGAGGCACCGAAGGCGGCCTCCATGACATCGCGCAGGGTCGCGGCGTCGACGCGCTCGCCGCGCTCGAGACGGGGCAGGAGCAGGCTGGCGGCGACGAGGATAGCGGGTGCCGTGTCGGCGGCGGGGGCGCACGGGAGCGGCTGCGCGGCCGGGACCGCGGTAGGGGGAGTGATGGCGTTCATCAGCAGATCTCGGAAGAGCGGAACGGACCAAGCTCGGGCGGCGCTCTCTCTCGATCCGCACCGGCTCGATCCCGTCACGGCCTTCCTCTGCCTCCCTGCGCCGCGGCCGGATCGACGTGCAAAGGGCACTGCGCCGGATCGCGCGATGCCCTCGGAGAGGCGGTTGCTGAGGGACGTGCCGGCTCGTCCCATGCCCGCTGCCCTGTGCCTCTCAGGCCTCTCAGGCCGTAGCCTTGACGCTGCGCCACCACGCGATGCGTTCATCACGGCTGGCGTTGGCCAGCCGGCGCAGCAGGTCGCCGTGACAGGGCAGCGGCGCGCAGAAGCAGACGAGGTCGCGCTTCCGCAGCTCGTCGAGCGCCCGCAGCAGATCGTGCCGGTCCGCCAGCCAGCGCTCGTGCTTCGCGATCACCGTCGCCCGGTCGCTGTCGCGCCCGATTACGAACGGATTGCCCCATTTCGAGCCGCGGCCGATGTAGACCGCGCCCGGTGTCATACCGGCGTGACGCTTGTTCAGAACCCGGCCCATCATTGCGTCTCCCGATCGCTGAGAGCGCCCAGGCGGACGCGGTCGAGCGGCGGTGGTCACGCGAGCCTGGGGGCGAAGCGGAAACGGCTTGTCCGTTGACCTCCGCCGCGGCGCGGCCATGCGGGGAAGCGGAAGCGATCAGGAGAGGAGGCGCGCAGCGTGGCGCCGAACGCGCGGCAGGGAGCCAGGGAAGGGGCGAGGCGCCGGCCCTCCTCCAGGGAAGCATTCCATCTTGGCCGAAGCGGAACCGCCCCGGCATAGTCCGCAACCAGCGTGGTTCGGCCCCGCCCGGCTTCGACCGGGCGGGGCGTCGTGAGGCGGCTCAGTCCCGGCGGCCATTGGGCCGGGACCAGATCAGCGAGTAGCCCTCGCCGTCCTCGTCGTCGAAGAGGTTGGCGTAGATCGGCGCGGTGAAACTCGGATCGTCCAGCTTCAGGCTGAGGTACTCGCGGCCCTCGTTCGAGCGCTTGGACCACGCCGCCCCGATCTCAGCCCGGCCGACGTAGACTCGGTGACTGGGGGCATTCTCGCCGGTGGCGCGCGGGTCCTGGACGATGCGGACGTTCCGGGCTTGAACCGAGAGGGTGACGATCTGGCCAGTGAAGCCGTCTTCGATCTTGGTGAAGCTGCCGATGGTCGCCATTGGGTATCTCCGTGTCCTGTTCCGAGCCCGCGACCACCGCGGCCTCGATGGCGATCGTTGAGGCCGGAGGCGACCGGCGCCGCACCTCGCGCAGCAGGCCGAAGCGTCAGCGGAGGACGGCGGACGGGCGGGTTTGTTGTCCCGCGAGGAATGCGAAGCGTCAGCGCAGCAGGGGAAGAAACTAGACCGGCAGCCGTTGCGGCAAGCCGGGCGAGGCGTCAGCCGGCCCCGGCCAGATCAGGCCATGAGAGAGGCCACGCGGTCAGCGGGCGGCGACAGGTGCGTCACGGAGATTTCGGCGGCACACGGCTTCAGCGACGCCCAAGACAGGAGTATGGTCCGATCAACCCTCGGTCGGACACGTTCTGTGATCGGCATCCGGGACTGAGACCGTGACACGGCGTCTTGTTTTGCCACCTTTATGGTGTCAAGATCGGGTGGAATGGAGAAGCGGCGTCCGACCTACGACCTCGACGCGGTGAAGCAGGTCCTCGGGTCGGCCCGAACGCTGGCGATCACCACCTCAGCGCTGCGCGATGCGACGGCTTTCGGATTCGACCGCCACGGCGTCTCAGCGACGATCCTGGACCTCGAGCGGAGGATGTTCGTGAAGTCGATGACCACGTACGCCGACCATCGCGTCTGGCAGGACGTCTAGCACGGCCCGGCGGCCGGGCTGGTGCTCTCCCTGAAGGTCCAGGCGGACGTGGTCACGGAGTTTCGGGTCATGTCGTTCAAGGAGAGATGAGGATGCCGCCGGACGCGCTGCCCGAGACGATGCCGTCGCCGGAGACCGGCCAGGTGCTGATGCGCGGCGTGCGCCCGTTCACCGTCGCCTACAAGGGCGAGACCCTTACGGTCGACCTGCAGGGCTACTACCCGGAAGGGGAGGGGGAGGGAGTGCATGTCGGCGACGACATGGCCTTGGTCGACGGCGCGCTACGCAGCCTGAAGGAGAAGGTCGACGGCGTGCCGACACCGGCAACGATCCGCCGGGTCCGGACGAAGCTGAAGCTCTCTCAACGAGAGGCGGGGGCGTTGCTGCGAGTCGGCGAGAGCGCCTTCGACAAGTACGAGCGGGGACTTGTGGAGCCGAGCGGGCCGACGATCCAGCTCATCCGGGTCCTGGATCGGCATCCCGAACTCGCCGAAGAGCTCCGGCAGGGAGACGCCCGATGCCGACTTTGCCGAAGGACGAGCTGCTGCAGCACGGTCCGGAGCTGCCGATGGCCGAGCGGGTTCGGCGCTATCAGCACAACATCCGCACGATTCGGTCATCCGGCTGCGCCGTGCCGAGCTCGGCCTATGTCGACACGCTCGACCCGGTCGCGATCGAGATGTGGTTCCTCGACAGCGCGGAGCGGCGCCATCGGCTGAAGGCCGCAGTCCAGGCCCTCCGCCTCGCTGCCGCCGGACTCCGAGGCAGGCTGAGCCGCCGTCCGTTTCGGCCAAGCCTTCGTAGGAGAGGGCCGGGCCGTCGCGCGGCCCTGCGCCCCCTCGCGGTCGGTCAGACTGCGTGCGGATCGAACTCCAGGATGATGTAGGAAGAATCGCCGTCGAATTCGTCGGAGGGGATGACGCCGTAGCCGCCGTCCGTCTGGAACAGGATTACGCAGACCATCAAGGTGCGCGCGAGGTGGTAGGCGTGGCTTCGGGCGAGGATGAGATCGTGCGCCATGGTCCGGCTCCCGTCTTTCGGCGGGGCCATCCCCGCTCGACGGGCGCCCAATGTGTCCGGACGCGGCCGCGATCACCGTGAAGGCGAAGCCACAGCGGCCGCACGCCTCGGCGTAGCGGACCCCTTGCGGGTTGATCGTGGAAGGCTGCGGGAGTGACCAAGGAATTGCGCCGATGAGAGTGGGGTGGTCCCTGGCGCGAGCGGTGTATGATCTGTGCTGGTGTCGACTCTTGACCCGGTGACCCATCCTCGACGGTCGATCTGGTTGGTCCGCACGGCAAAACCGCGGACTTCAAAGGGAGGACCGCTGACCTCGTCAGCCGTAGCGCGATCCTTCGTGAGCGGTGTCGAAGCGACGGAGCGATCGAATCGAGATGGAAGCGAATGAGACCGTGGGCTGGGCAGCCGAGACCGTAACGGCCTACGTGGCGCACAACCGCCAACTGGCTGCCGAGCTTCCCGGTCATCCCCGCCGCGCTCGCCGGGCTCAGCCGGGCGGTGGTGTCCGTCGAACCCAGAGTCGAAAAAATGCACGCCGGCCCAGATCGGCCGCTCGATCACGATCGAGGCGCTGATCAGCTCATCGGACGCTGCGGCGCCATCTCGCCGGGAAGAGCCTCTCGATGTCGACTGCACCCAGGCGGCACGATCGCCGGAAGGAAGCCGCAGCATGAGGCGTCCGTAGCTCTCCCCGCGCGGCTCCGGGCATGTGCCCGAAGCCGGATGTCCAGTCTGGTGTGGTTCCTACTCAGCCGCGATGCCGTAGGTGTCGCTCGCAGGATCGTCCTGCTCCGACCCGGTCTCGACAGAGAGGAAGGGCGGTAATGCGTCGGCCTCCTCCGACCCGCCGGCATCCTCGTTCCGCCCTTCGGCCGGGTCCGCCTCGCCGTCGCCGGGCTCGAGGCGCAGCGGCTCGGGCAGCCAGCCGGTGTCCGCGAGAAGGCGCTCGGCCTCCTTCGCCATCTCGCCTTTCTTCAGATGGTCGATGAGCTGCGCCGCCCGCTCGCCTGCCCCCTCGCGAACCGCTTCCAGGATACGCGCCTTGGTGACGCGCCCAAGATAGTTCGCCACGGTGGGCCGCCAACCGGAGGACACCATGTCGAGGTCCATCGCCCGCGCCAGCCGGTCGGCCTGGGCGAGGCGAACCCGCAGCCCGTGCTCCGAGACACCCATCCCGCCATAGGGGTTCGGCTTCTCGTGCAGCGCGTTGATGCCGAAGCTGACGCAATGCGCGAGCAATGCCATTCGGCTCGCCTCGTCGAGGGCACCCAGCCAGTCCCAGAGCGCATCGTCGTCCTCGGGCAGCTCGGCCTTCCAGCCCGCGTGCCGCTCGGCCACCGCGCGTGCGCAGCCGCTGTCGTTCAGGTCCTCGGCTTGCGCGGGGAAGTGGATCTGCCGGACCGAGGCCTCCAGGCAACCCTGCGCCGATCGGAAGCGGAAGGTGTCGAGCACCAGCTTGTGCAGCAGCGCCGTCAGCGCGACCTGCGGACGGTTCGCCACCGCGTCGCGCAGCGCCAGCGTGCGGTGCGCCGTGAGCTCCCCTAACAGCCGGTCGGGCAGCGGCCGGATGCCGTCCTCCTCCAGCTCGGGCTCGGCCGGCGCACCGCCGATCGTGATGACCGCCCGCTGCACCGCCGGCTGAGACATCGCATCATCCCGGCCGCGCTCGCCATCCGTTGTCTCGTCTTCGCCCTCCGATTTCGATACGGCCGGCGCCTCGTCCTCAGGCCGGACATAGCCTCGCTCGACCCGGAGCCGGCCGTCATGACCGAGGCCGACGAAGGCGCCGGCGCGGTCGATCTCGGTCGGATCGTAGCGCAGCGGGCGGTTCGCCAGTTCCTCCAGCGCCGCCTCGATCTCGCCGAGCCGGTCGTCGACCGCTTCCGGCATCTCGTCGTGAGCCTCATGCTCGGCGATGAGCCGCTCCTGCTCGGCGGTGAGTGCGTCGATCGTCGCCTGCTCAGCCTCGCTCACTTCGACGGGTTCGCCGTCCATCCGACGCAGGCCGAACTGATGGCCGTAGGGGAAGCTCATCGCCACCTCGATCCACTTCCAGCCCTCAGCCGCAATCCCCTCGGCCTCGGCCTTCAGCTTGTCGGCCACGAGGCGGTCGAGCAGGGCAACGTCCTGGAGCCAACCGCCGGCGTCGGACTGGAACAGGTCGCGCAGCATGGTTCCGCCGGCCGCCTCGTAGGCCTCCATCCCGACGAACACGACCCGCTTGTCCGACGCCGCCACCGCCTTCTCGGTGAGCAGGCGCCGGATCTGATAGGGCTCCTTCGACCAGGAATTCCGCACCGCCTCCCAGACCTGTTCCTGGCGGGCGTGGTCCTCCGTGATGGCGAAGGCCATGAGCTGCTCGAGCGTCATGCCCTCAGTGGCGTAGACCTCAAGCAGCACGCCTGAGACCGCGGCGAGGCGCAGCCGCTGTTTGACCACGTGGACCGGCACGAAGAAGGCCGCGGCGACCGCCTCCTCGGTCATGCCCTTCTCGCGCATCGCCTGGAAGGCTCGGAACTGGTCGAGGGGGTGGAGCGGCGCCCGCTCGATGTTCTCGGCCAGCGAGATCTCCTCGATGAGGACGCCGCTACCCGGGTCCGAGACCACGCACGGCACCGGCGCGGTCTTCACCAGCCGCTTCTGCCTCACCAGGAGTTCCAGCGCCCGGTAGCGGCGGCCGCCGGCCGGCACCTCATACATCCCGGTCTCCCGGCCCTCGCCGTCGAGCACAGGCCGGACGTGCAGGCTCTGGATCAGGCCGCGCCGGGCGATCGACTCGGCCAGCTCCTCGACCGGCACGCCGGCCTTCACGCGCCGGACGTTGGCCTGGCACAGCACCAGCTTGTTGAAGGGGATCGGCCGGGCCGGGGCGAGAATGATTTTTTGGGGTGTATTCGTCATCGTCATGTCTCCGCGACGGGGGCCGAGAGCCTCTCTCTCGACCTTCAGATCCGTCGCGAAGCGGCGCACCGCTCTCTTCCTCTCCAGGCTCGCGCAAGCTCTACCAGACGGCGCGGCGGGCCATCTCCTCCTCGACGCCGTGCTGACCGGCGGCGATCGTCTCCGCGAAGAGCGGCAGGGTCTCGCGTTCGAGGAGCTGCCTACGCAGGAAGGCCGCGCGCTTCCGCGAGGTCTCACTATAGGGTTTGGGTCGGGGCGTGCGGCGGAAGCGCATCACGCAGCCTCCATCGCGGCCGGTGGCGCGTCATCGCCGTCCTTGTCCGAGGCAGGCGGCTCCGCATCCGGCAGGCGACCGAGCAGCCAGTCGGCGGCCTTGCTGGCCTGCGCGGCGGCGCGCACGATCGCCCGCTCGTCCCCGGACAGGACCTCGAGCCAGGAGCCGATGTAGTCGGCGTGGCGCACCGTTGGCACGATGCCGAGGCTGGCGCAGACGAAGGCAGCGGAAATCTCCGCCACGAGCTCCTCACGCGCGTAGCAGGCACCGCCGCGCGGGCCCTTCGTCTCCCGGGCGAGGCGCGAAGCATGACCCGTCGCGTGGGACAGTTCATGGGCGGCGGTCCGGTGGAAATTCACCAGCTCGTGGAAAGCTTCCGGCGGGGGCAGCACGACCACGTCGTCGGCCGGGCGGTAGAAGGCCATGCCGCCGCCGATCCGAATAGTGACGCCAGAGGCCTCCATCAGAGCACGGAAGCGCGGCAAGACGAGTTCCTCGCGCGGCGGGGGCAGCGGGGCGGTGAGAGCCTCGGGCAGTCCCTCGACCTGGGCGACGTTGAATACGGTGAAGCGCTTCAAGAAAGCGATCTGCCGGGCTTCGTCGCCGTCGCGGTCGGCGCGCTTGCGCTCGTCCTGCGGCGTGAAGCGGTCGGCGTAGACGACCGCGGTGCCGCGCTCGCCCCTACGCACGCAGCCCCCGAGGCCGAGGGCTTGGCGGAAGGTCAGCCAGCGCTGGGTCGAGTAGCCGGCCTCGATGCCGGCAGCCCAGAGCAGCATGACGTTGATGCCGGAATAGGCGCGGGCCGTGGCCGCGTTACGGGGCATGGCCACAGTGGCGGTGCCGGGGTCGGTGCTCCAGGGCTGGACCCAGGGCACGCAGCCGGCCTCGAGCTGCGCGATGATGCGGTCGGTGATTTCGCGGTAGAGGTTGACCCGCTCGGTCGGGGCCCGGCGGGCTGCAGCGTGTCTGGCCATCGGAAAAACCTTCGCGACGGGCGCCGGAGCCTCTCTCCGATCGATCCTCCCGTCACGAAGCCCCTGCCTTCCTCCGACTCTGGGATGGGCCGTGCGCCCCCGGTCCTGGTTTCAAGTTCGCCGCCATCGATCGGAGAGCCCGCACCTCGCGGCCGGGCTACCGTGGTCGTGCGGCGCGAAAGGCGGCCGCCTCGATGGGCTCGACGTCGCACAGCTCGACGAACACGACCTTTTCCGAGCGCTCGGCGCCGATCAGGTCGAGATTGACGTAGGCGTGATCGGCGAAGGCCGGGCGGCACAGGCGCCAGACGACGCCGGTGTGGCCGACGCGCCGTCCGGCGTCGCCATCGAGCGTCAGCGGCGCGCCGGCGATCCGCACCGGCTGCCCGACGCGCAGCCAGTTCGCGGCGCTCACGATCAAGGCCGCCTTCTCGGCCTCAGTTAAGCTGCCGCGCGTTGTGCGGGCGAACGGCGTCTGCGGGTCGGCCGCGAGCCGCAGCGCCTGTTTTTCCGGCGGCAGACCGTGGAACATCTCCACCTCGTATTCCGGCGTCCCGGTCTCGGGTGCCGTCATCTTCGGCGAGGGGCGGAACACCTCGACGACAGGCGCGCCGAACAGATCGGGCTGGATGCCGATCAGCGCCCGCTTGTACTGCGCCTGACGGTACTCGGCCCACGAGCGCGCATCGGTGCCCGACCGGAAGCGCTCCACGTCCTGGCGAACGAGATGGGATTTTCTGGGTTTCGTCGCCATGGCCTTGGCATTCGCCTGTCGATGTGGCGCGCTCGATTGGGGTGCGTGCGCGGGAAGCGTCGGGCGCCGGCGGCTCTCTCCGGCATCCGCCCCCGTCACGGGGCTCTTGACCTCCCCTGGCTCTCGGACGGTCTCGGCCGCGACGACCGCCGAGGGGGCTTCGCTCCCTGCTTGGCCATGCTAGCGTGGCCGGACCGTGCCGATCCGTCCCGAACACCGCCACTTCTACCCGATCGACTGGCCGCAGCTCTCGGCCGCGATCCGCTTCGGGCGGGGCGGCGGGCGCTGCGAGGCCTGCGGACGGCCGCACGGGCAGGTCATCGTCTGTCTCGACGCGGGGACATGGTACGACGCCGAGGCCGAGGTCTGGCGCAACGGTCGCGGCCTGCCGCTGCGGCGATCGCCCGGGTTGGCCGCCCTGGCCGGGGCGCGGCTGACCCAGCCGATCCTGGCGACCTGCCACCGCGGGCACGACACCAGCCGCAACAGCGACCGGGATCTCGCGGCATGGTGCCAGCGCTGTCATCTGATCCACGACCGGCCCGGACACCTGCGGCGGCGCCGGCTGACCTACCTGCGGCGTCGTGCGCTCGGCGACCTGTTCCTCGGCCCTACCCGACCCAGTAGGGGCGGCGGCGCGCACGGTTCCAGGTGCGCCAACGCGCGCGGGATCGTTGCCTTCAGGGACGAAACCCGCAGGAGTTCGGGGCGCGCAGCGCGTAGAGCCCGGTCCTGCAGGGAGGTGGCGACACAACGGCGCCGGACGAGCCTATGCCATACCGTTCATCGTCATCACCCCCATCGAGCACGCCCTCCATCATCTTCAGTAGGAGAGGGGGGGGCAGTTTGAAGTTTGCCAGGAGGTTTCATCTCAATTTTGCGTCTCAAGTCGCTATTCGCATAAGATATCTTATGGAACTATAGCCTGTCTTATCAATCCACCAAAGCCCAGGACAGGAATTATCATTATGAAACATTCAGCTTTGCCCCAGGGGGTAATCTGTCTTGTGCGGCTGCCGATGCAGAAGGGCAGGGCGCTTTCGTCGGATTTATGGAGCGCCCTCCCCTCCCCCGGCGGCCTTTAAACGATCGTCGGGCAAGCGTGTGTCGGTCATGCGCTCCAACGCTGTCACGAGACTCTGCGCCACGGGCGACCATCGGTTGAACGCGGCACGGGAGCGCGTCGAATGTTCGAACGTCTCGTTGACTCGCGCGAGGTCGCCCAGGTTTCGCGCCAGGATTGGAAGCTCCGCATCGCCAACCGTCGCGGTCGCCTCGATGTAGGCGGCAAGCGTGAGAAGCCCTTCGATCGCGACGGGAATGCCATCGGAATTGAACCCATTGGTCGCCGTACGCAGCTCTGCCAGCGAGCGCCGCCATTCGCGAACGGCGCTCGCCTGGGCGTCGCCCCGCACGGCCTTGTGCACGAGGGCGTCCGCAAGGAGGTGAAGCCGCTCCGGAGCTTGGTCGAGCCATCGATCGACGATCGGCATCGCGACCTGCGTGGGCGATCGGGATATCGTTCGCGCGTCGGCGGCGATGGTGGTGATCCGACCTGGCCGATAGCCGAGCTCTTCACAAATCTCTCGTTGCAGGAAGCGCAACTCGGCGATGTTGATCGGCCACCAGCGCTCGAATTCCTGCGCCCGGTAGAAGGCGATCGCATCGACGGCGATGCGGCCGGCGTCTGCGTCCCTTCGACGAAACTCGATGAGGCAGAAGGATGCAAACTCCTCGCCCGCGCCGTTCGGTGCGAAGTCACGGAACGGGTCGACGAGAACGGCGATTGCCCTGGTGCTCGGCTTCGTCCTGAGGAGCGCGATGATGCGCGCGATCTGGTCGATCTTGCCGCCGTATCGCCGCAGACGTGCGCCATGGAGGTAGGGGATGCGCGGTTCCAGCTGCGATCGGTCCAGTTGCCACCACTCGACCAATTCGCGCAGCCACGCTTGTCGCTCGTCACCTTGCAGGTCGTCCGGAACGGCATAGGCGCTGGGCAACGGCAACGTCTTGCCGTCGTCGTCGGGCAGATCGAGGTGGACGATCAGGATGCCCCGCTTCGCGTTCGTCCCGGCGATGGCAAGAGCGCGCGCGTAGACCTCGTCGAGGTCCGTTCCCTCGACGATCACAGGCGCGCCGGGCGAGACAAGGACGGTCTCAGCGGGGCGGACGCCCGTCGTCCAGAGCCGGCGGATGGTTGGTGCCGGCCGCAGGTCTTCGGCACCCGATCGCGGAAGCGGGATCGCTTCGATCTTCACCTCGGGCGTGTGGGGGAGGCCGTCGAGCGTGATGAGCCGGACCGCGTCCGTCTCGCGTCCGACCTCGAAGGTCGCGCCGGAGATGACGAGGACGCGATGCATGTCATCGGCATCGCCGGCGTAGATGTGGTCGAAATAGGTGGCATGCTCGTGCTTGTGCCCGTGGATGACCAAGCCGATGCCGCTACCGCGCAGGAAAGCGCGAACCTGTTCGAGGTTCGACATATCTGCGAAAGGCTTCAACTCCTCCCGCAGGCTGGGCGAGCGGAGATGGTGGTGCATCACCGCGATACGCAACTGGCGGCCGCGATCCGGCTGAGGCGTCGAGGCGACGAGCGCCCGCAAGGCCTCAAGTTGGTGTTCCGATACGCGGGCCATGTCGTACCGAGCCAGAGCCTGGAGCTGTGACCGCAACTGCGCCGCCACGGTCGCATCGCCCGGCTCAAGCGTCTCGGGAATCGTGTTCCAATGGCTCCGCAGCGGCTCGGGCAGAACTGAGCTGACGTGCGACCAGTTGCTGGTGTTGATCGGGAACACCGCCCAGCTACGGTCGGCGGCGACCAGCCGATGCCGTCCCGGCTCCGCGATCGCCGGCCAGCCGTCGATGCCGTCGAGCCACGGCACGACGCAGCCCGCAGCGCTCCAGACGCGGACGAAATCCTCGTAGCGTTCGGCGGTGCCGGGATCGGCGTCGCGCGGCACGTCGTGATTGCCTGGGACAGAGACGATGTGGTCGGACGCAACGCCGAGATGTTCTGCGATCAGCTTGAAGACGAGCTCATGGCCACCCGCTACGCCTTTGCTCTGCGCGTCACCCGAGAAGAACACGCCGTCGAGCGTGCGGCTGTCTCTGGTCAACCGTTCGGCCAAGCGTCGGAACAGAAGCTCGAGCGGCCCTTCGCGGGTAGCGGCAAGGAGGCCCCCGACGTCGACCTTCCGGTCATCCCGTTCGAACGGAGCGCCGGATGCGGACACATGAGCATCGGTGATGTGAAGGAAGGTCGCGCGGTCAGCCATATCCTTGTTTAGCCAGCCGCGCCGCTGCTGAACACACTCAACCGGTGACCGTGTCGAGGGAGGGGACGAGCCAGAAGCACCAAAGCAAGTGGCTTGCCGTTATGCCCTTGCATGTCGGCAAATCCGACATTACGTTGGTTGCAAGTGCTTGAAAGGGACGCTATGACCACCGCTACGCTCGCGCCACCCATTTCGGCTCCGACCGTAGCACCCTTCCCTTCGGCAGCGGTCGCGAAGGATTTGCGCAGCGAGTTAATCGAGGTGGTCAAGGGCGAGGCCTCGATCAAAGGTGTCGCTTTGCCGCCAACATTGGCGGCGATCGGGAGCACTTCGTTCCAGATCGACTCTTTAGTGGTGGTGTCGATCCTGTGCGTCGTCGAGCCGATCCTCGGCATCGAGCTCCAGGACGGCGTGGTGCGGACAGGCGGCTATGGCTCGGTCGATCAAGCGCTGGCGCATCTGCTGCCGAAGATCGAGGCCTGTTGGAAGAAGCGCACAGGAGGCAAGTGATGACCCGAGCCGCGATCCAGCAAGACGATGACGACGCCGAGCGTCGCCGGCTTGGCGAAAGGCTTCGCGAAGCCCGCAAATATCTTGGCCTGAAGCAGGAGGAGGTCGCGACTTATCTCAAGATCCCGCGCACCGCGCTGACCGACATCGAGAATGGCCAGCGGCGGGTGGAAGCGATCGAGCTGACGCGCTTGGCTAAGCTCTATCGGCAGCCGGCCGCATTCTTCACGGGAGAGGACGAGGCGGCGGCCTTGCCCGTCGATGTCGCGCATCTTGCCCGTCGGGCCGCCGCGCTGTCGATGCAGGATCGTGACGAGCTCGGCCGCTTCGCGGATTATCTGCGGACGCGCGCGCAAACCGCTCAGGGCTGACGCGCATGGCCGCCGCCGATTATGCCGGCGCAGTGCGGGCCGGGACCATGGCGGCCGCGCGCCTCCATCAAACGCTCGACATGCGTGGCATGGTTGAGGCGCGTGGAGGATCCGTCGATATCTTCGGCGCGATCCAGGCGCTCGATCTGCCGCTGCTGCTGCGCCCTCTGCAAGGGTTGCTCGGCGCCTATCTCAGCGATCCCGCGCCGGGCATTCTCGTCACGACGCAGCGATCGATGGCAATCCAGCGGTTCACCGCCGCGCACGAACTCGGCCACTACGCCATGAAGCATCTGCCGAGCCTCGACGACGAGAGCATCCTGCGGCGCATGCCGATGACAGGTGCACCAGCGGAAGACTTCCAGGAAGTCGAGGCCGACGCCTTCGCGGTCGGATTCATGATGCCGCGCTGGCTGATCCAATGGCACGCCGCGCGCCAGGGCTGGACGGTGGACGACTTTCGGCGACCGAACCGGGTGTATCAGCTCGCTCTGCGGCTCGGTGCCAGCTACGAGGCTACATGCTGGACGCTCGTGCGCCACCGGATGATTGCGGCGGCCTTGGCACGCGAGCTTCAGCAGACGCAGCCGCGCGAGCTGAAGGTCGCGTTGCTGCAGGACTATCGACCCCAGGATTATCGGGGCGATGTCTGGCTGCTGACCGAGCGCGACGCCGGCACTCGCATCGATGGGAGCCGAAACGACCTCTTCGTGCTTCGTCTCAAGGAGCATAGCGGGGGCGGCTATCTCTGGAACATCGAGCAGCTTGCGGCGAGCGGTTTTGCGGTCGTTCGCGATGCAACGGAAGCCATTGACAGCGATGGTATCGGCGGCCCTGTCATCCGTTACGTGACCGCGGCGCCCGAGGACGGCGGCCGCGGATCGCTGCAGCTCGACGAGCGCCGGCCCTGGGAACCCGATCCGCCGCTGTCCCGGTTGCAGCTCGACTTCGATCTGACGGGACCGGAGGAGGAAGGCCTCTCGCGGGCCGAGCGGCGGAGGCTGCTCGAAGCCGCATGACCTCCGTGACCATCCTCAAGGACTTGCGGTCCGAATTCGGAGCGGCCCGCAACCAGGGATCGCGCCCGACCTGCCTCGCCTTCGCGGCGAGCGACGCGCACGCCGCGTTGCGGCCGGGGTGGTCGCCGCTATCATGCGAGTTCGCCTTCTACCACGCGCAGCAGCGCGCAGGACGATCGCCTGACCAGGGCGCAACGCTGTCGGCGATGCTGGCGACGCTGCGTCAGGAGGGGCAGCCGGAGGAGATTGGGTGGCCGTATCTCGGGGCGCCCCCTACCGATTCCGCTCTGTGGTCACCGCCTGCGGCGGTCGGCCCGCGCTTTGGACGGGCCGGCGCACCTCATGCTCACGCCGTCGATGCGATCGTTGCCGAGCTCGACGCGGAGCGTCCGGTTATCCTACTGCTGAAGCTGTCGCGATCCTTCTACATGCCGACGCCTGAAGGGGTGATTCAGCCGGCGCCTGGCGAAACGCCTGAGCCCGCGCGGCGGCACGCCGTGGTCGCGGTCGGTCACGGCACGGTTCAGGGGGCGCGGGCGATCCTCGTGCGCAACAGCTGGGGACCAGGATGGGGCATCGGCGGCCATGGCTGGTTGACCGAAGGGTTCATCGCGCCGCGCCTGTTCGCGGCCGCGCTGCTTACGGAGGATGTCGATGTATCTGCCCGTCCCCTCGCAGCCTGACTGCGCGAGCGCCTGGCGCGAAGCGGTGCGCGCCGTCGACGCCCTACGCGACCACGAAGCCTATAACGTGATCCTCGACATTGACGATCCGACGGCGGCGTCGACGATCGCGCATCCGGGCGTGGCGGCCGTGAACGGCTTCCTCACCGACCGCGCAAAACCGATCGACACGGTCGCGAACACGATCTTTCCGACTTCGCTGTACCTGCGGCACGGCGCGCCGGCATTCTTCGACGTGTTCAATGAGCGGGTCTTGCCGAAAGTGCGCCGCGGCGGTCGGTGGTCCGGCTACTATTTCGAGCGGATGATCGCCTACCAGGGAACCGCGGGCGCTCCGCCCAACCAGCTCTGGGACATCGTCGAGCGGATGAACGACGACAGCGTGCGGGCACTCAACAAGTTCGAGCTCTCGCTGTTCGATCCCATCCGCGACGTCGACAACTCCGTCTACGGCGGTCAGTGCCTGAGCTTCATGAGCTTCAAGATCGTTCCTGGTTCACCGCGCAAGGTGACGCTCACGGCTCAGTACCGGAACCACTATTATGTCGAGAAGCTGCTCGGAAATCTGATCGGCTTGGGCCGCCTCATGGCCTTCGTTGCCCGCGAGACCGGGCTGGAGGTCGGTCCACTGACCGTGGTGTCGACCCACGCGAAGATCGACCAGCCTGGCGGCGCCACGCGCGGGGAGATCAAGGCTCTCCTCGCGCAGTTCGATCAGGCCATCGCCCCGCTCGCGGCCTGAGATGCCAGAAAGGGTAGCTCCGGAGCGGGATCGTCTTCATCCAACCCGTAGATCGCATGCACGCCAGCGATGAACTCCGATTGCCCGCCATAGCTCGGGTGGCGGACCGTCATCACCGGGATTTCGATCCCGGAAAGTGCCAAGCCGGCATCGCGCCCGATCGCCACGATCCGACGCGGCGCGATCATCGCGATGAGCGCGGTCAGAAAGGGCCAAGTGGCGTCTCGCTCGGCGCGAGTGTGGCAACGGTTGGAAAGAGGATCGTCCGGCTCGTGTGGATGCAGCGGGAAGATGTTCCAGAGGACGGCCGGCGCCTCGATGTGCGAGAGAACCCGCCAGACCGCCGCGGCCGTGCGCTCGGCGACGACGGGGCCGCGCGTCGCGCGGTCGAGCGCGATCCCGCCGAGGAGCGCGCTCGCGGACGTCAGGTGAACCTCGTCGGTGAGTGGCACGCCGGTTCGGCGACCACCGCGATAGCCGAGATCACGGGCGATCCAGATCGTGTCGACCTTCGACTCGATCGACGCTTCCAGGCAATGAACCAGATTGCGCTTGCGGATGTGCGCACCGTCATCACGGTCGTGGAGGATGCAGTGATCGCGATAGGGGTTGAACACCGACTTGAGCGCCGTGTCGGCGAGAGCGTCGGCAAAGGTGCGAGGCGTCTTCACGAAAGCGGCTCGATCGTCATTTGATGCTTGTCCAGGTCGAGAATGAGACGTCCGCGCCGGTGCTCGCGCAGAAAGCGGAACGCCGCGTAGCCTTGAAGGATGGCTTCTTCCCAAAGCCATAACGGGCATCGCTCGGCCTCGTAGCCCGCCACGAACTGACGGACGTGCTTCAGGAGGTCGAACGGCAGGTCGCCCGGCTTCATACCGGCAAACAGGTCGAGTTCAATTGCTTGGCCGAAGATCCAGGTGGTGATCCCCTCCTCGATCAGCGTCGCGCGGGCGCCATCCTGCGCCTCATCGACCTTCGGGGCGGATTTCCGTTTCAGGCGGAAGAGCGCGCGGGTGACGGGCGACCAGCCCAGCACGGCGACGTAGGCGTAGTGGAAGGCATCGTGGAACCGGTAGTCGTCGGCGGCCATCGCGTTGTCGGTCAGCCGATCGCCGATGTTGATGCCGTTGCAGCGCTGGAAGACGAAGGTGCGCCCTCGAACCTGCCGCTCGAAGATCTCGATGGTGACCTTGCGTGGCAGGCGCTCCTCCGGCTCCGCGTTCGCGTCAAGAGGTGCCGGATATTGCCGCTCACGCGGCCAGCGGTCGGCGATCTTGGCGAGGTTCTTGACCGCCGCCGCCTCGAGTGTGACACCGGCCTCGTTGGCCGCTTGGATCAGCGTCCGTGCGATGATCGCCAAACGGCTACTCGGAAGGTTATCGCGCTCCTCCGTGCCTCGCTCCTGGAGATCCATCACGAGGAGCCCAATTTCGCCCGCCAGCTTCAGCAGCGTGCGCTCGAAAGCGATCGTCGGCTCATTCGCCCGGGGCATGATGTCGGGCTGCAAGGCCGCCAGCGTGATCGTGCCGCTGGCGCCGATCATGGCTGCAGCCTCGATGAAGACGTCGGACAAACGAACGTTCACACGGGACGCCACCGCCGCCAGATACCAGAGGACATCGCCGAGCTCCTCGACGACGGCGCCCGCGTAGCCACGGTAAGAGGCACGATCGCGCTGCTTTTTCTTGACCTCGCTAAGGAGGCTCCCTGTCTCGCCGAAGAGACCGAGGAGCGGGAAGGCTAGGGAACCGCCGTCACTGTGCTGGTCGGTGAGCGCCGCCTGAGCCGCGTAGTCCGCGATGGTGAGGGGAGCGAAGGCCTCATCGGTCATGCAACAAACGCTCGCTTGGTTACGATTTCTCCGGCTCCGACATCGCCGACGCCAACGCTGTTACCTATTCGCCCCTGGCAACCGTTGCCTTCGCCAGCCTCGACGTTTGCAGACACATCGGCCGGGCGTCAACGTCTGGTCTCCTGCCGGTCCAGTTCGACGCAACCTGTGGCAATCAGGTGATGCCGCCGGGCATGGCACACCTTTGCCCTCACTAGTCAGACGAAGGGATCTGATTCCAGGAAAATGCTGGCGGGATCGCCGTCGAACTCGATCCCCTGATGACGTTCCGGATCGCCGGACGGACGTGTGTGGATGCCCCCTGTTTGGCAAGCATGATCTTTGAGATTTCGGCGGGGTCTTCGATCGGACGTGTGTCAGGCCTCACAATGTGGCCTTCGATGACG
>NZ_CABFPH010000056.1 GCF_902141845.1 Methylobacterium symbioticum
AGGCCGGTGCCCGTGCCCGTCGGGCCCGGCGGCCTCGCGGTCGCAGCGGCGCGGGCCCTCGAGCCGGCCGCGCGGCTGGCCGTGGTGACGCCGGCCCACCATTACCCGCTCGGCCACGCCATGAGCCTGGAGAACCGGCTCGACCTCCTGGCCTGGGCCCGCGCCGCGGGCGGCTGGATCGTCGAGGACGATTACGACGGCGCCTACCGCTATGCGGGGCGCCCGCTCGCGCCGCTGCGCAGCCTCGATCGCGACGGCCGCGTGATCTATGTCGGAAGCTTCTCGAAGGTGCTGCTGCCGGCCCTGCAGCTCAGCTACCTCGTCCTGCCGCCGGGCCTCGCCGAGCCGGTGCAGCGGGCGCTCGCCGAGGCCGGCCCCGCCCCGGCGGGCCTCGGCCAAGGTGCCCTGGCCCGCTTCATCGCGGAGGGCCACCTCGCCGCGCATCTGCGCCGCACGCGCCGGCTCTACGCCCTGCGCCAGGACGCCCTGCTCGCGGCGGCGGGACGGCACGCCGACATCCTGGACGTGGCGCCTCTGGCCGGCGGGATGCACCTCGTCGCCCGGCCCGGCCCCCTCTGGCCGTCAAGCCTGGGCGACGCACGGGCGGCCGCGGCCTGCGCGGCGGCCGGGATCGCTGCGGTGGCGCTCTCGGCCTATCACGCGGGCCCCGCCGCGAACGCCGCGAGCCCCGGCCTTCTCCTCGGCTACGCCGCCGTGCCGGAGCCCGCGATGGCGCCGGCAGTCGCACGGATGGCCGCGGCCTTGCGCGGCGCGTCGGCGGCCTGAAATCCGGCCGGCCGCCGGGATCACCCGGCCGGCGGCGTCAGGGTCAGCTTGCCCGTGAAGGGCTGCGACTGGTTGCGCGCGCTGGTGCAGGCGTAGCTGTGGTCGCCGGCGCCCAGGGTGCGGAATCGGAGCGTGCCCTGGCCGTTCTGCTTGACGAGATAGCCCTTCTCGCTCGCCACGTGCACGAGGTCGCCGTCAGCGTGGAGCACATGCGCGTTCTCGAACTGGCCCGGCGCGGTGATCGTCACCGGCGCGTTCACCCGGCTCACCACGTGGAGCGCCACGTTGGTGTCGGCCGGCAGGCGCAGCTCGGCGGGCGCGCAGACCGGCTTCCCGTCCGCCTCGCTGATCGTCAGTTCCACGGGCGGCATCACGTCGGTCGCGGGTTTCGGCAGGGGCTTCGATTCGGCATGCGCCGGGCCGGCGAGGGCCAGTCCGAGGGTGCAGGCGGCGAGGAGCTGTCGCATGGGATCCTTCCGGGGTCCTCTCGGCCGGGCGGCCGTCATCCCGAGGACAGGTCCGGCTGCGGGGCCCCGGTTCCGACGCGCGACGCGGCGCCGCGTCAGGGCTGGCCGATGATCGTGCGGCGGTCGCCCGCGCGGCGGGTGAAGCCGGCTGCGTCGAGATGCTCCAGGAGCGGGATCGAGAATTTTCGCGAGATGCCGAGCGCCGCACCGGCCTCGCGGGCGAGGAAGCCCGTCTCCGGCGCGGTCGCGTTCGGGAAGGCCGTGGCGAGGCGCGCGCGCGCGTCGAGGATCGAGTCCTTGTGGAACAGGACCGCGCGGCGCTGCACGCGGTCCACCGCGCGGATCACCGTGCCGGCCCCGATCAGGTAGGTCAGGGCCTCACGGCGGCGCGGGTCTCGCCCCACCGCCTCGGCCTCGTCGGGCGGCGAGAGGCCGGCCCGGCGGAATACGCTCTCCAGGCGGCGCACCACCTCGGTCTCGTTGCGGGCCGGATCGAACTCCGCCCGCCGGTAGAGGGCGCCGGTCTGGGCCACGGCGCCGCTCGCGATCAGGTCGCGCAACGCCGCGGAGGTCACCGTCTCGCCGAGGCCGAGCATGCGCAGGATGCGCTCGGCGGCGAGCCCGTGCTCCATCGGATGGTCGCGATGGTGGCGTCCGAGGGTGGCGAGCAGGCTCTCGCGGAGGGCCGCGAAGGCCGGCGCGCCGAGGAAGCGGTCGCCGATCTCGCGCGCGCCCATCGTCTCGAGGGCCCGGCGCACCCGATCCGGTGCGGCGCCGGCGAGGCGGGCGAGTTCGGGAAGGGGCGTGCCCGCCGCACCGGCCTGACCGAGCCGCGTGCCGAGGATGTCGGCCGGGCCGCCGCGGGCCAGGGCGGCAAGGTCGGACAACACCCGCGGATCGTGCCGCTTGCGGCGCCGGGCCACCGGATCGAGCACGCGGCCGCCCGCGATGGTGACCGAGGGCGCGTCGAGGCGCAGGACGAAGGGCTCGCGCGCCGGCACCGCGATCTCGGATTCGGTGTGGAGCTGGGCCTGTGCCGAGGCGCCGGGCTCCAGGGCGTCCCGGTCGAGCAGGCGCAGACGCGCCGGAACCTCCGTTGTGCCGAACAGCAGGCGGAGGGCGGTGCCGGAGGCCAGCGGTGTCTCCGCGCTCGCCGCGGCGGTCAGCGACACGTCGATCCAGCGGCTCTCCGCGAGCAGGCCCGGCAGGCAGAGGGCTTGGCCGCGGGCGATCTCGTCGAGGTCGATGCCGCGCAGCGCCACGGCCGTGCGCCGGCCGGGCTCGACGCTGTCGACCGCCCGGCCGTGAACCTGCAGCCCGCGCACGGTCGCCGTCTTGCCCCCCGGGACGATGGCGAGGGTGTCGCCGACGCTGAGCCGGCCGCGCCGCAGGGTGCCGGTGACCACGGTGCCGAAGCCGGGCCGGGAGAAGACCCGGTCGACGGGCAGGTAGGGGAAGCCGTCATCGGCGCGCGGCGGGGCCGCCTCGAGGAGCGCGGCGAGCGCCGCCGTCAGCTCCGGGATCCCCTGCCCCGTGAGCGCCGAGGTCGCCACCACCGCCGGATGGTCGAGCCCCGCGCGGGTCGCGGCCGCCGCGATCTCGGCCCCACGGGCCGCCAGCATCTCCGGGGTGGCGAGATCCGCCTTGGTCAGCGCCACGACGCCGCGGCGCACGCCGATCAGCCGGGCGATCTCCAGATGCTCCACCGTCTGCGGCTTGATGCCCTCGTGCGCGTCGACCGCGAGCAGCACCGCACGCATGCCGGTGGCGCCCGAGATCATCGCCCGGACGAAGCGCTCGTGCCCCGGCAGGTCAACGAGGTCGATCTCGCCGTCGCCGGGCTTCAGCAGGGCGAAGCCGGGCACGATCGAGACGCCGCGCGCCTTCTCTTCCTTGAGGCGGTCGGTCTCCATGCCCGTGAGCGCCCGAACCAGGGCGGTCTTGCCGTGATCGACATGCCCGATCACGCCGACAAGGAGGGTCTTCATCGCCAGTGCCATCGATTCCGATCGGTCCCGTGCCGCGTCCGGCTGGCTGCAAATTCCTAGTGGGTCAGGACGGGTCCGTCATCGCCGCGCCATGCGGCGATCCGCGCGCGCCGCTCCCGGCTCAGGATTTGAATTGTGCCCAAGCCATTTACGCACGAGTTAAGCATCGGGCAAGATGAATCTCGTGCGACGCACAATCCCAGCGGGCATCGCGCGGATGCTGCCATCCGCACGCCTGGCGAGAATGCCGGGCGGCACCGATCCCATCGCCGTCTCGCGCGTTGCCGGGCGGGGCATGAGCCTGCGATAGGTGAGGAGTTGCGATGCGTCCGCGCCCGATGCGGGCAGCGCGACGCTCGGCCAAGGGGAAGGATCTGCATGAGCGCGCCGCGCGAGGTCGAATTGAAGCTGGAATGTGGGGGGCCGGATCTCGCCGCCCTCGCCGCCCATCCCCTGCTGCAGGACGCCGAGGGCGCGCGCGACCTCATCGCCACCACCTATTTCGACACCCCGGACGAGGCGCTGCGCGAGGCGGGCCTGACGCTCCGGGTGCGCCGCCGGAACGAGCGTTTCGTGCAGACGGTGAAGACGGGCGAGGGCGGTGCCGGCCTGTTCGACCGGGCCGAGTGGGAGATGCCGGTCGCGGGCGAGACGCCCGATCTCGCCCTGCTCGCCGAGACGCCTGTTCCCGAGGTGCTGGGCAAGGCCGGAGCCGCCGATCTCGTGCCGCGCTTCGCGACGGTGGTGATGCGCTCCGAACGCAGCGTGGGCTACGGCGCCGCGCGCATCCTCGCCACCCTCGACGAGGGCCGCGTCGAGAGTGCCGCCGGCGACAGCCCCCTCTGCGAGCTGGAACTCGAACTCGCCGAGGGCTCCCCCGGCGATCTCTTCGCCCTGGCCCAGGCGCTCGCCGAGACGGTGCCGCTGCGCATCGGGGTGCGCGCGAAGAGCGCGCGGGGCTTCGCCCTGCTCGACGGCAAGGGCCTGCGGCCGAGCAAGGCCGAGCCGGTGGCGATGCCGGAGGACGCGAGCGTGGGCGAGGCCTTCCGCCTGATCGCGCTCGCCTGCCTGCGCCAGCTTCGGCTCAACGAGGAGGTCTTCCTGGCGCATCGGCCGCCCGAGGCGCTGCACCAGATCCGCGTCTCGATCCGCCGCCTGCGCTCGGCCTTCTCCCTGTTCAAGCCGGTGCTGGAAGGCGATCCGCGCGCGGCCGCGCTGTCGGAGGAGATCAAGCGGGTCACCGAGCCGTTCGGACCGGCGCGCAACCTCGACGTCTTCCTCGCCACGACGCTGCCCGCCGAGATGGAGCGGCGTCCCGACGAGCCGGGCCTCACCGCCCTGCGCGCCCGCCTGGAGGCGGAGCATGCCCGCGTCTATGCCCGGGTCTTCTCCGTGTTGGAGGCTCCGGAATGGCGGGTGCTGCTCCTCGACCTCCTCGCCTGGATCGAGACCGGCGCCTGGCGCGCGCTGCCCGCCGCCAACGCACCGGCGCAGGATTTCGCCGCCGAGACCCTCGACCGCTTCCGCCGCCGGGTGAAGAAGCGTGGGCGCCATCTCGACCACCTCGATCCGGAGGAGCGCCACCGCGTCCGTATCGCCGCGAAGAAGCTGCGCTACGGTGCCGAGTTCTTCGCGGCGCTCTATCCCGGCAAGAAGGCTGGCAAGCGCCACAAGACCTTCGTCTCGGCTTTGTCGGACCTCCAGGACCATCTCGGCGCGCTGAACGACCTCGCCACCGCCCACCACGTGATGGCGAGCCTCGCCGACCCGGAGGGCGCGCCCGCCGACGGCCAGACCGCCTTCGCGGCCGGGCTGACCGCCGCCGACAACGAGGCCCAGGCCGACGCGCTGCTCGCCAAGGCGGCCGAGGCGCATGCGGATCTCGTCGACGTGAAACCCTTCTGGCGTTGATCTCTTGTCCCGGAGGCGCCGGCCCGGTTCCCGTGAGCGGGTCCGGCGCATCCACGGAGACGACCCATGGCTGAGTCCTACCGCTTCGGCATCGAGGAGGAGTTCTTCCTGGCCGATCGCGGCACGCGCGGCGGCCCCGGCCCGCTTGTGGAGGAGTTCCACGCGGCGGTGGAGGCGCGGCTGGACCATGCCGAGCGCGAGCTCCAGCGCATCCAGATCGAGACCTGCTCGCCGCCCTCGGACAGCTTTCCCGAGACCGAGGCCCGGCTCGCCGCCCTGCGCGCCGGGCTCGCCGAGATCGGCGCCGAGCACGGCATCGCCGTCTTCGCCGCAGGCACTCACCCGACCGCCCTCTGGCGCAGTCAGCGCGAGACCCCGGCCGAGCGCTACCGCGGCATCGTCCACGACCTGCGCATGATCGGGCGGCGCAGCCTGGTCTGCGGCGTGCATGTCCATGTGGAGGTGGCGCGCCCCGAGGACCGGGCCGATCTCGGGCGCCGCCTGCTGCCCTTCCTGCCGCTGCTGCTGGCGCTCTCGACCTCCTCGCCCTTCTGGCAGGGGCGCCCGACCGGGCTCGCCGGCTACCGGCTGCGCGCCTATGCCGAGCTGCCGCGCACCGGACTGCCGGAGCTCTTCGACGATGCCGACGACTACGCGCGCTACCTGCGGGTGATGACGAGGGCGGGGGCGATCGCGGACGCCACCTATCTGTGGTGGAACCTGCGCATCTCCGCGAAATACCCGACGCTGGAGCTGCGCATCGCCGATGCCTGCCCGCTGCTGGCCGACACGCTCGCGGTCGCCGCCCTGTTTCGCTGCCTCGTGCGCCGGGTCGAGCGGGATCCGGGCCTGAATGCCCGCCTCACCGGCGCCTCGCGGGGCTTCGTGATGGAGAATCTGTGGCGCGCCCAGCGCGACGGCACGAAGGCCGCCCTGATCGACGAGGCGCAGGAGCGCGCGGTCCCGCTTCCAGAGGCGGTTGAGGCGGTGCTGGCGCTCGTCGCCGAGGATGCCGATTCCCTCGGCTGCGCCGAGGTCTGCGCCCGGGCGCGGAGCATCGTCGCGAACGGATCGAGCGCCGACCGGCAATTGCGGACCTACGAGGCGGCGCTGCAGGAGGGCGCCCGCCACCGCGACGCCCTCAACGCCGTGGTCGACTCGCTGGCCCGGGAGACCGCGGGCCGCCCCTGAGGGACGAGTCCGGCCGTCCCGGCGGCCTGCTCCTGGGGTGAGGAGCGCCGCCGGGCGGCTGCGTTAGGCCGGAGCGTCCTCCCGCCCCTCCGAACCCATGATCGCGGCCGAGCCGGTGACGTGGAAATCGAGCCGGAAGAGAACGAGGCCCACCTCGTTCGTGACCGACATGGTCCAGTCCTCACCGAGCTTCATGCGCCGGGCGCTGTCGGCGATCACTTCGCCCGCGAGGCGGATCGCCACGTGCTGCGCCTCGTGCCAATCGGCAAGCTCGCGGCCCGCGTGATCGGGTATGCTGACGCCGTCGTCGATGTTGAAGAAGAAGCGGGGCACGCGGCCATTCCACTCAGGAAGGCGGGAGCGCTGCCGCTCTCACTCACGGGCACGCCTCTGGTCGGAGCCCGCGATTGCCGTCGGTTCTCGCTGAAATCTCCGAGATGCAGCTATTACCTAAGTTAAGGATGCGGCGATCTTTGGAGTCGGCGGGCCAGTCCAGTCGGAGGGGGCGTCCGGGACCGGCCCGCCGGCCGCGCCGTCGCCGGGGCAGGTGCGGACGCGGTCACGGAGCTTGAGGGCGGCACTTTGCTGGAATGTGTCGGCGGTGCGACTCATGGATCCGGATGGGACGCTTGCGCCAGGGCCGCCTGCCATGGCCTAGACTGGCGGCGCATCGCCGTCCCAGAGCCCCATCCACCGCGCCATGAGCCTTCTTCGTGACCTGTTCGGACGTGTCTCGCAGACCGTGACCGCCTATGCCGGCGACAGGGTCCTGATGCTCGCCGCAGTCTCGGCCGCCGCCAACGTCATCGTGGCCGATGGCGAGGTCGCCAGCGAGGAATTCGAGACGGCTCTCGCCGGCCTGCGGGCGAACCCGATCCTGGAGAAGGGCTACGACGCCCTGATGCTGGAGACGGAGCTCTACGACGGCATCGCCCGGGCCCGCACCCGGGCCGGCCGCGCCGAGAACCTGCGCCATGTGGGCGCCGCCGCCGAGCGGCCGGCCGCCCAGCGCGAGGCGATCTTCCTCATCGCCGCGGACGTGGCCGACCACGAGGGGATCGCCGGCGTCGAGGCGACGGCGCTCCTGGAGATCGCGGCGGCCCTGCAGGTCGATCCGGAGGCGCTGCTCAGCGCCTCGCCCGTGCTGCGACGGGAGCCGTAGGGACAGGCATGCGGCGCGCGCATGCCTGTCCTATACCCTCCCCTGGCACCCCGGTTGCTCCCACGCCTCCGGTCCTGTCGTCTCCCGGCGGCGGACCGTACGGCGTGACGTGTGGCCGGCCATTGCCGGCGAGAGGATGAGAGCGTGGCAACAGACCAGACGAGTCCGGGCAAGACCCACAACCTGCGCATCGACGGATCGCGCCTGTGGGCGAGCCTGATGGAGACGGCGGCCTTCGGCGGGACGCCGGCCGGCGGCATCAACCGCCTGACGCTCTCGCCCGAGGACGGGCAGGTACGCGACTGGTTCCGGGCGGCCTGCGAGGCGGCGGGGCTGGAGGTCGGGGTGGACGCGCTCGGCACCCAATACGCGCTGCGCCGCGGGCGCGACATGAGCCGGAAACCCATCGCCTGCGGCTCGCATCTCGACACCCAGCCCACGGGCGGCAAGTTCGACGGCATCCTCGGCGTGCTCGCCGGGCTCGAGGTGATGCGCAGCCTCGACGATGCCGGGATCGAGACCGAGGCGCCCCTGCTCCTCGTGAACTGGACCAACGAGGAGGGCTCGCGCTTCGCCCCTGCCATGATGGCCTCGGCGGCCTATGCCGGGGAATTCACCACCGAGGAGATCCTGGCCAAGCGCGACGCAGCCGGGATCAGCGTCGCCGAGGCCCTCGACGCGATCGGCTGCCGCGGCCCCGAGCCGGTCGGCGGCCGCGAGATCGGCGCCTTCGTGGAACTGCATATCGAGCAGGGTCCGATCCTGGAGGCCGAGGGGAAGACCATCGGCGTGGTCGAGGGCGGCCAGGGCATCGCGTGGTTCGACGGCACTGTGACGGGGTTCGAGAGCCATGCCGGCACCACGCCGATGCCGCGCCGCCGCGACGCCCTGCTCGGCCTCGCCGAACTGGCGCTGGCGGTCGAGCGGATCGCCTGCGCCCACGCCCCCAGCGCCGTGGCGACGATGGGCGAGGCGGTGATCGGCGCGCCCTCGCGCAACGTGGTGCCCGGCCAGATCCGCTTCACCCTCGACCTGCGCGATCCGCGATCCGAGACCCTCGACGCGATGGAGACGGCGCTTCAGGAGGCCGCCGCCGAGATCGGGACCCGGCGCAACCTCGCGTTCCAGATCGAGCGGATCTGGCGCAAGGAGCCGGTGCCCTTCGATACGAAGCTCGTCGCCGCCGTCGATGCCGCCGCGGAGGCGCTCGGCCACAGCCGCCGCCGGATCATCTCGGGCGCCGGCCACGACGCCTGCAACCTCGCGGGCCGCGTGCCCACCACGATGATCTTCGTGCCCTGCAAGGACGGCGTCAGCCACAACGAGTCGGAATCGGCCACCCCGGCCGATTGCGCGGCCGGCGCCGACGTCCTCCTGCACACCCTGCTCGCCCTGGCGAACGCCCCGCGCGCCTAAACCTGAACCTGAGCCTGAGCCGCCGCGCCATGCCCGGCGCGGCGGTTTTCTATGCATGGATTTTAGGCACATAGTCGGCCCGCATCCTGTGCTGAAAATGTGCAAATTGGGGCGCTTCTGCTGTTCGGATTGGCAGAAGTTGGCCTGCCGATTGAATGCAACGCTTGCAACCGGTGCCTTTGCTGCGGATCTTCGCGCCCGTTCACGAGACCGCGACGGCTCGAAACCAGGCCCGGAGCGCACGATGCCAAATCCCGAAGCACCGACCACCGAGCCAGATCTCGCGGCCTACGCGGCGGCTGCGGCCCCCGTTCTCGGCCTCACCCTCGATCCGGCCTGGATCGCGCCCGTCGTCGCCAATCTCCGCGTCCTGCGCGCCGCCGCCGACCTCGTCGCCGGCTTTCCCTTGCCGGACGAGGCCGAGGCGGCCCCGGTCTTCGAGGCGTGACCGCCGTGACCGACTGGAGCACCGCATCCGCCGCCACCGTCGCCGAGGCGGTCTGCACCGGGCAGGTCTCTGCCCGCGCCGTGGCCGAGGCCGCCCTCGCCCGGATCGCGGCCGTCGATCCCCGCACCAACGCCTTCACCGACGTTCTGGGCGCGCGGGCGCTCGCCCGGGCCGACGCGATCGATGCGGGGATCCGTCGGGGCGAGGCGCCGGGTGCGCTCGCTGGCGTCCCCTTCGCGGTCAAGAACCTGATCGACGTCGCGGAGCTTCCGACCCGGGCCGGCGCGAAGATCAACCGCGATCGGGCGCCGGCCGCCCGCGACGGCGCCCTGGTGCGGCGCCTGGAGGCGGCGGGCGCCGTCCTCGTCGGCACGCTCAACATGGGCGAGTACGCCTACGACTTCACCGGCGAGAACGTGCATGACGGGGATTCGCGCAACCCGCACGACCTCGGCCATATGACCGGCGGCTCCTCCGGCGGCTCCGGCGCGGCGGTGGCGGCGGGGCTCGTGCCCCTCAGCCTCGGCTCGGACACCAACGGCTCGATCCGGGTTCCATCCGCCTTCTGCGGCTGCTTCGGCCTGAAGCCGACCTATGGGCGGCTGACCCGGGCCGGCAGCTTCCCCTTCGTCGGCAGCCTCGATCATCTCGGGCCGATGGCTCGCACGGTCCACGACCTCGCCCGCGCCTACGACGCCATGCAGGGGGAGGATCCGGAGGACCCGGTCGCCACGACCCGTGCTCCCGAGCCGGCGCTGCCGGACCTGGAGGACGGGCTCGGATCCCTGCGCGTCGCCGTGGCCGGCGGCTATTTCGCCCGCGGCGGCGACCCCGAGGCCTTCGCGGCCGTGGCCCGGGTCGCCGACGCCCTCGGCGCGACCCGGACGGTCGAGGTGCCCGAGGCCGCCCGCGCCCGCGCCGCCGCCTACCTGATCACCGCCGCGGAGGGCGCCGCGCTCCATCTTGACCGCCTGCGTGCCCGCGCGGGCGACTTCGATCCGGCCGTGCGCGACCGCCTGATCGCGGGCGCGATGATCCCGGCGCCCCATGTGGAGCGGGCGCAGCGCTTCCGCCGCTGGTATCGTGCGGCGGTCCTCGACCTGTTCCGCGAGGTCGACATCCTGCTCGCCCCGGCGACTCCGTGCCGGGCGCCGCGTTCCGGCCAGAAGACTTTCGTGATCGACGGCGTCGAGCTGCCGGTGCGGGCCAATATCGGCCTGTTCACGCAGCCCCTCTCCTTCATCGGGCTGCCGGTGGTGGTGGTTCCCGTCCGGCTCGACGACGGCCTGCCGCTCGGCGTGCAGGTGGTCGCCGCGCCCTGGCGCGAGGCCGACGCCCTGCGCGTCGCCCGCGTGCTGGAGCGGTCCGGCGCGGTCCGAGCCCCGGTCGCGGCGTTGGATTGAGGGATGTCCATGGTGATCGACGATCCCGCGGTGAAGGCCGAGGTCGAGGCGGCCTTCCGCGCCTACGAGGCGGCGCTGACCGGCAACGACGTGCCGGTGCTCGAGGCGCTCTTCCACGACGATCCCCGCACCATCCGCTACGGCGCGGGCGAGAATCTCTACGGGATGGAGGCGATCCGCGCCTTCCGCCGCGCCCGCGCGCCCGCCGGCCTGATGCGCGCGCTGCAGGATACGGTGATCACCACCTATGGCCGCGACCTCGCCACCGCGATGACCCTGTTCACCCGCGACAACGCGCCGGGCAAGGTCGGCCGTCAGAGCCAGACCTGGGTGCGCTTTCCCGAGGGCTGGCGGGTGGTCGCCGCCCATGTGAGCGTGATCGACGCGCCCTGAGGCGGGCCAGCCCGAGCACTCCGACAGACATTCCTGCACGCGGCCCGCGTCGCCTGCTGCCGGTAAGCTTGTGCCGCGGGCTCATGAGACCGTGGCTGATCTGAGGATGCTTTTCGAGCGTGACGCTCGGGCTGGACAATCAAGTCTTCACGTCACGCCGTCTCTTTGGCCGCGCCCTTGCATGGGGCCGGCTGTCCCCACGGGCACCCCGGTGCCCGCCCATGGAGCGAACCCCCTCGACATGTTGTCCCTGACGAAACGACTCGGCGCCCGCGCGGCGCTCGCCGCCGCCCTGCTGGTCACGGTGGCGATCCCCGGGGCATCGGCCCAGGGCGTGCTCCGGATCGGCATGACCGCCTCGGACATCCCGCTGACCACCGGCCAGGCCGACAATGGCGGCGAGGGCATGCGGTTCACCGGCTACACGGTCTATGACGGCCTCATCAACTGGGACCTGTCCTCCACCGACAAGCCCTCCGACCTGGCCCCGGGCCTCGCCGAGAGCTGGGCGGTCGACGCCACCGACAAGACCAAGTGGACCTTCAAGCTGCGCCCCGGTGTGAAGTTCCACGACGGTTCCGACTTCACCGCCGAGGCGGTGGTGTGGAACTTCGACAAGCTCCTGAAGAACGATGCGCCGCAATACGATCCGCGCCAGTCGGCGCAGGGGCGCACCCGCATCCCGGCGGTGGCGAGCTACCGGGTGGTCGACCCGATGACCATCGAGATCGTCACCAAGGCGCCGGACGCCACCCTGCCCTACCAGCTCTCCTGGATCATGATCTCCTCGCCCGCGCAGTGGGAGAAGCTCGGCAAGTCGTGGGACGCCTTCGCCAAGGCGCCGTCCGGCACCGGCCCGTGGAAGATGACCCTGTTCGCCCCCCGCGAGCGGGCCGAGATGGTCCCGAACGCGAATTACTGGGACAAGGGCCGGGTGCCGAAGCTCGACAAGCTCGTGCTGGTGCCCCTCCCCGAGGCCAATGCCCGCGTCGCCGCGCTCCGCTCGGGCCAGGTCGACTGGATCGAGGCGCCCGCCCCCGATGCCGTCGCCTCGCTGAAGGGCGCCGGCTTCCAGATCGTCACCAACGCCTACCCGCACAACTGGACCTGGCACCTCTCCCGGGTCGAGGGCTCGCCCTGGAACGACATCCGGATCCGCAAGGCCGCCAACCTCGCCATCGACCGCGAGGGCCTGAAGGAGCTGCTCGGCGGCCTCGCCATCCCGGCCAAGGGCTTCCTGCCGCCCGGCCATCAGTGGTTCGGCAAGCCGACCTTCGACGTGAAATACGATCCGGCCGCCGCCAAGAAGCTGATGGCCGAGGCCGGCTACACGCCCCAGAAGCCGCTCGCCATCAAGGTCGGCATCTCGGCCTCGGGCTCGGGGCAGATGCAGCCGCTGCCGATGAACGAGTTCGTCCAGCAGAGCCTCGCCGAGGTCGGCTTCAAGGTCGATTTCGAGGTGGTGGAGTGGAACACGCTGATAAACATCTGGCGCGCCGGCGCCAAGGCCGACATCTCGCGCGGCGTGTCGGCGATCAACTACTCGTACTTCATCCAGGATCCCTTCACCGGATACATTCGCCATCTGCAGAGCAACCTCGCGCCGCCGAACGGCACGAACTGGGGCTATTACAACGATCCTGAGATGGACAAGCTGTTCGACGGCGTGCGCAACACCTTCGACAAGGCTGAGCAGGAGACGATCCTGAAGAAGGTCCACGAGAAGTTCGTCGACGACGCGCTGTTCGTCATGATCACGCACGACGTCAACCCGCGCGCCATGAGCGCGAAGGTGAAGGGCTTCAAGCAGGCGCAGAACTGGTTCCAGGACTTCTCGCAGATCACCATGGCGACCGCCGGCCGATAGGCCCCGGAACCGCGACAGACCCCCTCTCCCGTTCGGGAGAGGGTTGGGGTGAGGGTTGAGAAGCCTCCGGAGAGGTCGAGACGGCGCTGCGGTTCTCGCGGAGCGCCATCCTGACAGTTCTCGACCCTCACCCTGTCCCTCTCCCGAACGGGAGAGGGGACCCGCGCCCTCCCCTGCATTTGGGGCGTGACCGGACGCGTACCGTTAAAACAGACAGAGCCGGACAGCCGATGCTGCTCTACATCCTGAAACGCCTGATCTACGTCACGCCCGTCGCCTTCGGCGTCAGCGTGGTCTGCTTCCTGCTCGTCCATCTCGCGCCGGGCGATCCGCTGAGCGCCGTGCTGCCGGCCGACGCCACCCAGGCGACCATCGACGAGATGCGCTCCGCCTACGGCTTCGACAAGCCGCTCCCGGTCCAGTACGCGATCTGGCTCTGGCACGTGCTCCAGGGCGATCTCGGCACCTCCATCGCCACCGGGCGGCCCGTGCTCGGCGAGGTCTCCCGCGCCGTCGTGAACAGCCTGATCCTCGCCTCGGTGGCGACGCTGATCGGCTTCACCTTCGGCACGCTGTTCGGCTTCGTGGCCGGCTACCGCCGCAACTCGGTCCTCGACCGGGCCGCCTCGGCCCTTTCCGTCTTCGGCGTGAGCGTGCCGCATTACTGGCTCGGCATGGTCCTCGTGATCATCTTCTCCGCGACGCTCGGCTGGCTGCCGCCGACCGGCGCGGGGCCCGACGGCTCCGGCAACTGGCGGCCCGATTTCGAACACCTGCGCTACATCATCCTGCCGGCGGTCACGATGTCGGTGATCCCCACCGGCATCATCGCCCGCACCGTGCGCGCGCTCGTGGCCGACATCCTGGCCCAGGACTTCGTGGAGGCGCTGCGCGCCAAGGGAATGGACGAGTGGGGCGTGTTCAAGCACGTGGTGCGCAACGCCGCGCCGACCGCCCTCGCCATCATGGGCCTGCAGCTCGGCTACCTGCTCGGCGGCTCGATCCTGATCGAGACCGTGTTCGCCTGGCCCGGCACCGGCTTCCTTCTCAACGCCGCGATCTTCCAGCGCGACCTGCCGCTGCTCCAGGGCTCCATCCTGGTGCTCGCGATGTTCTTCGTCCTGCTCAACCTCATCGTCGACGTGATGCAGACCGCCCTCGATCCGCGCATCGAGCGGGCCTGAGCCGGAGAGTGCCATGACAGCCCCCGTCACCGCCGCCTCCGTCGCCCTCGACGGCGCAGTCACCACCGCCCCGCCCGCGGAGGCCGAGGCCTTCATCCCCTCCCGCGGCTTCTGGGGCCATGTCGGCCACCGGCTGGTCCGCGATCCCGTCGCCATGGCGGCGGGCGCCGTGATCCTGCTCATCATCGCGGTCGCGATCCTGTCGCCCTGGATCACGCCGATGGACCCCTACAAGGGCTCGATGCTGCGCCGCCTGCGCCCCATCGGCGACGCCACCTACTGGCTCGGCTCGGACGAACTCGGCCGCGACATGCTGAGCCGGCTCATGGTCGGCGCTCGCCTGTCGCTGTTCATGGGCGTCACGCCGGTGCTGATCGCCTTCGCCATCGGCTCGGCCATCGGCATCCTGGCCGGCTATGTCGGCGGCTGGACGAACACGATCCTGATGCGCACCATCGATGTGTTCTTCGCCTTCCCCTCGGTGCTGCTGGCGATCGCGCTGTCGGGCGCGCTCGGCGCCGGCATCTTCAACGCCATCGTCTCGCTGACCTGCGTGTTCGTGCCCCAGATCGCGCGCGTCGCCGAGAGCGTCACCACCGGCATCCGCCGCCGCGACTATATCGACGCGGCCAAGCTCTCCGGTGCCTCGGCGCTGACGATCATGCGGGTGCAGGTGCTCGGCAACGTGGTCGGGCCGATCTTCGTCTACGCGACCTCGCTGATCAGCGTCTCGATGATCCTGGCCTCGGGCCTCTCCTTCCTCGGCCTCGGCGTGCGCCCGCCCGAGCCCGAATGGGGCCTGATGCTGAACACCCTGCGCACCGCGATCTACGTGAACCCGATGGTCGCCGCTTTGCCGGGGCTCGCCATCTTCATCGTCTCGATCTCGTTCAACCTGTTCTCGGACGGCCTGCGGACGGCCATGGAGATCCGCCAGTGAGCGTCTCGCCCCTGATCCAGACCGACCTCGATCCGCGCGACCGCGGCGGCCCGGCCCAGCCCCTGCTCTCGGTCTCGGGACTGATCAAGCATTTCCCCGTCCGCAAGGGGCTCGGCGGCCAGAAGCAGGTCGTCCGCGCCGTGGACGGCGTCGACTTCGAGACGCTGAAGGGTGAGACGCTCGGCATCGTCGGCGAATCCGGCTGCGGCAAGTCGACGACGGCCAAGCTCCTGATGGGCCTGATCGAGCGCGATTCCGGCGAGATGCTGTTCGACGGCGAGCCGGTGGGCGGGCGGGCCCTGCCCTGGCGGGCCTATCGCCGCCAGGTCCAGATGGTGTTCCAGGACTCTTACGCCTCGCTCAACCCGCGCATGACGGTGGAGGCCTCGATCGCCTTCGGCCCGAAGGTGAACGGGGTGCCGGGCCGGCAGGCGGTGGAGCGCGCCCGCGGCCTGCTGGCGCGCGTCGGGCTGGAGCCGAAGCGGTTCGCCGGCCGCTATCCGCATGAATTGTCCGGCGGCCAGCGCCAGCGCGTGAACATCGCCCGGGCACTGGCCCTCGAGCCGCGCCTCGTGCTGCTCGACGAGGCGGTCTCCGCCCTCGACAAGTCGGTGGAGGCGCAGGTGCTGAACCTGCTCCTCGATCTGAAGGCCGAGTTCGGCCTGACCTACATCTTCATCAGCCACGACCTCAACGTGGTGCGCTTCATCTCCGATCGAGTGATGGTGATGTATCTCGGCCGGGTCAGCGAGATCGGCCCCTCGGACGCGGTGCTGGCCGAGCCCGCGCACCCCTATACGGGCGCGCTGCTGCACTCGATGCCCTCCCTCGATCCGGACAACCGCACCCAGGTGGCGCTGCTCGCGGGCGACCCGCCGAACCCGATCGATCCGCCGCCGGGCTGCCGCTTCAACCCGCGCTGCAAGCTCGTCGCGCCGGTCTGCTCCAGCATCGAGCCGCCCCTCGACCCAGTCGCGCCGGCCCACCGCGCCGCCTGCCTCGCGCGCCAGCCCGGCTCCGGTCATCCGGACGCGCCGGCGGCGCTGGCGGCGGCCTGAGCGGGAGAGGATCATCCATGTCTGAGACACCCGCCGTCGAACTCGGCGACCTGAAGGTCGGCTTCGGCAAGATCCGTGTGGTCGACGGCGTCGACCTCACCCTCGAGCGCGGCCAGGCCATGGCGCTCATCGGTGAATCGGGCTCCGGCAAGAGCGTGACGCTCCGCGCCATCCTGCGCCTGTTCCCGGAGGGGCGCAGCCGGATCACCGGTACGCTCAAGGTCGCCGGCCGCGACGTGCTCGCCCTGTCCAAGCGCGAGCTCGCCGATTTCCGCGGGCGCACCGTGTCGATGATCTTCCAGGAGCCCCTGCTTGCCTTCGACCCCGTCTACACGGTGGGCCAGCAGATCACCGAGGCGATCCTGCGCCACGAGAAGGTCTCGAAGGCCGAGGCCCGCAAGCGGGCGCTGGCCCTGTTCGAGCGGGTCCGCATCCCGAGTCCGGAGCGGCGCCTCGACAATTACCCGCACGAGATGTCGGGCGGCATGCGCCAGCGCGCGATGATCGCCCTGGCGCTGGCCTGCCGGCCGCAGGTGCTGCTGGCCGACGAGCCGACCACGGCCCTCGACGCCACGGTGCAGATCCAGATCCTGCTGCTGCTGCGCGAGTTGCAGCGCGATCTCGGCCTGTCGATCATCCTGGTGACCCACGATCTCGGCGCCGCCGTCGAGGTCGCCGACCGAATCAGCGTGATGTATGCCGGCCATGTGGTGGAGACCGGCAGCGCGCATCAGATCGTGCGCGATCCGCACCATCCCTACACGATCGGCCTGCTGCGCAGCCGCGCCGAGGGGGCGATGGACAAGGGCGCCCGCCTGCAGACCATCCCGGGGAGCCCGCCGGACCTCTCGAACCGGCCGCCCGGCTGCCCCTTCGCCCCGCGCTGCTTCCTCGCCGCGGAGAGGTGCCGCCAGGAGATGCCGCCGGTGGCCGAGATCGCGCCCGGGCACCGGGTCGCCTGCTGGCGCACGGAGGAGGCCGCGGCGGCCTTCCGTGCGGGGGAAGCCGCCCACGAGGCCGTGCCGGCCTGAGCCTCGGCGTGGGGCGGCCGTGACGCCGGCCGCCTTCATGGGAATGGCGTGGACGGTTGCGGCCGAGGTGCTCTGTTTCTGCCTTAATTTTGCGTTACGAATTCAGCCGGGATTTAAGTGCTCGGCGGAACCCGACCTTTCGGGCTGGCGGAGCATTCTGTATCAGCTCCAGACGCTAGGTCGATGGTCCCGTCCGTGATCGCCACCGCTCTCCGTTCCGCCACGAAGTCCGTCCGCAGCCTCGCGCGCACTGCCGGGGTGATCACCGGGCTCATGCTGCTACCGACGGCGGTGCTGGCCACCGCCGATCTCCTGCCGGCCTCGCTCGACCTCACCCTCCTCGGGATCGATTCGGGCACGGAGGCGGACCTGCCGCACGTCGCCCGCCAGATCGCGATCGGCGCCCCGCTGCGGATCGTGGCCTTCGGCTCCTCCTCGACCGAGGGCATCGGCGCCAGCAGCCCGTCCAAGGCCTATCCGGCCCTGCTCGAGGCGGCGTTGCGCAAGACCTATCCGCAGCTCGGCGGCGTCACGGTGCTCAACCGCGGTATCGGCGGCGAGCACACGGACGACATGCTGCGCCGCCTCGACCGCGACGTGATCCAGGCCGAGCCGCAGCTCGTGATCTGGCAGACCGGCAGCAACGACCCGCTGCGCGGCGTCTCGGTGGAGCATTTCCGCGAGGCGACGGTGGGCGCCATCAAGCGGATGCAGGAGGCCGGCATCGACGTGGTGCTGATGGAGCCGCAATGGTGCCCGACCCTGGACGCCACGCCCGGCTCCGCCCGCTTCCGCGACGCGGTGCGCGAGATCGGTGACGAGCTCGGCGTGCCGGTGATCCGCCGGTCCGACCTGATGCAGACCTGGATCCGCGAGGGGAAGCTGACCCGCAAGCAGCTCTTCGCCTCGGACGGCCTCCACATGGCCGATGGCGGCTACGCCCTCCTCGCCGAGGCCGCGGCCCGGGCGATCACCGAAGATTCCGGCCGCGCCCAGGTCGCCGAGGCCGTCGCGGAGTAAGCCCGGGATGGGGTGTCGGGGCGAAGCCCTGACAGGGTTTCCAGGGCTCTGCCCTGGACCCACGAAAGGGATGATCCCTTTCGAAACCCGAACCTAGACCGAGAGCCAGCGCAGCACCTCGGCCTCGTTCATGCTGCCGCGCGGTCCCGCATCGACCACTTGCCCCCGGTCCATCACCGCGTAGGTGTCGCAGAGGTCGCGGGCCCATTCGAAATACTGCTCCACCAGCACGATCGCCATCTCGCCCTTGCCGCGCAGATAGGTGATGGCCCGGCCGATATCCTTGATGATCGAGGGCTGGATGCCTTCCGTCGGCTCGTCGAGCACGAGGAGCCGCGGCCGTGTCACCAGGGCGCGGGCGATGGCGAGCTGCTGCTGCTGGCCGCCCGAGAGGTCGCCGCCGCGCCGGTGCAGCATGTCCTTCAGGACGGGGAACAGGTCGTAGATCTCGGCCGGGACGTAACGGTCCTTCCGCTTGCACGGTGCGAAGCCGGTCTCGAGATTCTCCTTCACGGTGAGGAGCGGGAAGATCTCGCGGCCCTGCGGCACGAAGGCGACGCCCGCCCGCGCCCTGTCGTAGGGCGCGAGCCCCGAGAGCAGGGTATCGCCGAGGCGGATCGAGCCCTTGGCGATCGGCTGCTGCCCGACGATGGCGCGCATCAGCGAGGTCTTGCCGACGCCGTTGCGGCCGAGCACGGCGGTGACCTGGCCCGGCTCCGCGGTGAGCGAGACGCCGCGCAACGCCTTCGCGGCGCCGTAGTAGAGATCGATGGAGTCGACCGTCAGCATCGCTCAGCGCCTCTATGAGATATGGGGATCCCAAAGGGCCTCCAGGCCCTTTGGCGGGGTCCCGGGGCGCGCAGCCCCGGGTTCGAAGCCCACGACCCGGCAAGGCCGGGACGAGGGCTTCGATTGCAGGGCCGAGATCTGGACCCGTGCCTGCACCCGCGAAAGGTCCCGACCTTTCGAAACCATGACTTGCGAGGCGGACCGCACGCGTCTCACCGCCCGAGATACACTTCGACCACCTTCGGGTCGGCGGAGACCGCGTCGATCGAGCCCTCCGCCAGCACCGCGCCCTCGTGCAGGCAGGTGACGCGGCACTGAAGCGCGCGCACGAAATGCATGTCGTGCTCCACCACGATCACCGCGTGGTCGCGGGCGATCTCGCGCAGCAGCGTCGCCGTCTCGGCGGTCTCGGCATCGGTCATGCCGGCCACCGGCTCGTCGACCAGCAGGAGCTTCGGGTCCTGCGCCAGCAGCATGCCGATCTCCAGCCACTGCTTCTGGCCGTGCGAGAGGTCGGCCGCGGGGCGCCCGCGATGGGCGATCAGCCCGACCTTGGTGAGCAGCGCGTCGATGCGCTCGGCCTCGACGCGGTTGCGCCAGCCGAACAGGGAGGCGACGCCCGAGCGCGGGCCCTTCAGCGCCAGCAGGATGTTGTCGGCCACCGTGTGGCTCTCGAACACGGTCGGTTTCTGGAACTTGCGGCCGATGCCGAGGTCGGCGATGGCCGGCTCGTCGAGCTTGGTCAGGTCGAAGGTGCCGTCGAAGAGCGCGGTCCCGGTATCGGGCCGGGTCTTGCCGGTGATGCAGTCCATCATCGTGGTCTTGCCGGCCCCGTTCGGGCCGATGATCGCCCGCATCTCGCCCCGGTCGAGGGTGAGCGAGAGGCCGCGTAGGGCCCGGTAGCCGTCGAAGGTGACCTTGAGGTCGTCGAGATAGAGCAGCGCGTCGGTGACCCGCTTCTTGGTGGCGGGGCCGACCGAGGCGTCGTGCCGGACCGGCTCGAGGAGATCGGTGCCGCTCATCAGCCCTGTCCTTCCTCGGCGAGCTTCGGGGCGATCTCGGGCTCAGGCGGCAGCTTGGCCCGCGCGCGGCGGCTGCCGAATCGCTCGATCAGGCTGCCGACGATGCCCTTGGGCATGAACAGCGTCACCACCACGAACAGGGCACCCAGCGCGAAGAGCCAGGCATCCGGCATCGCGCCGGTCAGCACCGTCTTGGCGTAGTTGACGATCACGGCGCCGAGCGCCGCGCCGACCAGCGTGCCGCGCCCGCCGACCGCGACCCAGATCACCGCCTCGATGGAGTTGGTGGGGGCGAACTCACCTGGATTGATGATGCCGACCTGCGGCACGTAGAGCGCGCCGGCCACGCCCGCCATCATGGCCGAGACCGTGAAGGCGAGCGTCTTGTAGTGCTCCGGCCGGTAGCCGAGGAAGCGCGTGCGCGATTCCGCGTCGCGCACCGCGATCAGGATCTTGCCGTAGGCCGAGACCGTCATGAAGCGGGCGACCAGATAGCCGAGCGCCAGAGCGATCCCGGTCGCCACGAACAGCGCCACGCGCGTGCCCTGCGCCTGGACGGGGAAGCCGAGGATGTCCTTGAAGTCGGTCAGCCCGTTATTGCCGCCGAGACCCATGTCGTTGCGGAAGAAGGCCAGCATCAGCGCGAAGGTCATCGCCTGGGTGATGATCGACAGATAGACGCCCGTTACCCGCGAGCGGAAGGCGAGCCAGCCGAACACGAAGGCGAGCAGCCCCGGCACCGCCAGCACCATCAGCGCGGCGAAGGCGAAGTGGTCGAAGCCGAGCCAGTACCAGGGCAATTCCTTGTAGTTCAGGAACACCATGAAGTCGGGCAGGACCGGATTGCCGTAGACGCCGCGCGGTCCGATCTGGCGCATCAGGTACATGCCCATCGCGTAGCCGCCGAGCCCGAAGAAGGCGCCGTGGCCGAGCGAGAGGATGCCGCAATAGCCCCAGACGAGATCGAGGCTGAGCGCCAGCAGCGCGAAGGCGAGATACTTGCCGAACAGCGAGACGAGATAGGTCGGGAGGTGCAGGCCCGAGCCCTCGGGGATGACGAGGTTCAGGAGCGGAACGATTGCGCAGAAGGCGGCGAGCGCCGCCAGGAAGATCCAGCCCTTCGGGTCGATCAGGCGGGTGCGGGTCATGCTCACGATTCCACCGCCCGGCCCTTGAGCGCGAACAGACCGCGCGGGCGCTTCTGGATGAACAGGATGATGAAGATCAGCAGCGCGATCTTGGCGAGCACGGCCCCGAAATACGGCTCGAACAGCTTGTTCGCCACGCCGAGCGTCAGGGCCGCGACGAGCGTGCCCCAGAGGTTGCCGACGCCGCCGAAGACCACGACCAGGAACGAGTCGATGATGTAGCCCTGGCCGAGATTGGGCGAGACGTTGTCGATCTGCGAGAGCGCGACGCCCGCGATGCCCGCGATGCCGGAGCCGAGGCCGAAGGTCATGGCATCGACCCAGGGCGTGCGGATGCCCATGGCCGCGGCCATGCGCCGGTTCTGCGTCACTGCCCGGGTCTTCAGGCCGAAGGAGGTCTTTCTGAGGACGAAGAGCAGGCCGAGGAAGACGCTGAACGAGAACAGCACGATCCACATCCGGCCCCAGGTGATGGAAAGCCCGAACAGGTCGAAGGCGCCCGACATGAAGCCCGGCGAGCCGACCTCGCGGTTGGTCGGCCCGAAGATCGAGCGCACGCTCTGCTGCAGCACGAGGCTGACGCCGAAGGTGGCGAGCAGGGTCTCGAGCGGCCGACCGTAGAGGAAGCGGATGATGCCACGCTCGATCGCGACGCCGACCGCGCCCGCCACCAGGAAGGCGCAGGGGATGCTGATGGCGAGCGACCAGTCGAACAGGCCGGGCGCGTGTGCGCGGATCGCGTCCTGCACGAGGAAGGTGGTGTAGGCCCCGAGCATCACCATCTCGCCATGGGCCATGTTGATGATGCCCATCACGCCGAAGGTGATGGCGAGCCCGATCGCGGCGAGCAGCAGCACCGAGCCCAGCGAGATGCCGTACCAGACGTTCTGGGCGGCGGCGGCCACCGCGAGGCGGGTCTCGATCGCCTGGATGCCGCGGCTGGCCGCCGCCTTCACGGTCTCGCTCGGATCGCTCGCCGCGAGGCCGCGCAGGATGGCGATGGAATCGCCGTCGCCGCGGGCCTGGAGGATCGGCAATGCCGCCAGCCGGTCCGCTTCCGGCGTGCCGGGCTTGGCGAGCAGCAGCGCGGCGCGGGCCTGCTCGAACAGGCGCTTGATGCCCCGGTCGCCCTCCTTGGCAAGGGCAGTCTCGACGGCCGGCAGGGCGCTCGTGTCGCGCGCCTTGAACACCGCCTCCGCGGCCTCGCGGCGCTTGGCCGGATCGGGGCTCACGAGGTTGAGCTGACCCTGCGCCGCATCGAGCGCGCGGCGGATCTTGTTGTTGGCGCGGACCGGCTTCAGCCCGTCGGCTTGCGCCGCCGCGCCGGTGCGGGCGTCGATGAGGTCGCTGCCCTGCTTCACGAACAGGGCCTTGTCGGCGGGACGGTAGAGCAGGCGCCCGTCGGCGAGCGCGGTCAGCACGGCGCCCGCGCGCGGGTCGCCGCTGGCGGCGAGGCCCGCGATGCCGGCCTCGATGTCGCCGTAGCTGTCGCTCGCGAGCCGCGCATAGGGATCGGTCTGCGCGAGGGCCGGGCCGGCGAGGCCGAGCAGGAGAAGAAGGGCGAGGAGGCGGATCATGAGGTACCCGGTCTTGCGAGCCCGCACGGGCTGGGTCGGAGACGCCCGTGCGGCGCGACGGAACCCCGGGCTCGGCGAGCCCGGGTCCGGCTACGGGTCGGCGCGACGTGCCACCTCACCAACCTCCCGCCCAGGGGGAGCCCTCCCTCCGGCCGCGAACGGCCCGGCGGGAGGTTCGTGAGAGACACCGAGGCGCCGGGCGGGCCTCAGGCGCCGCCGCACTTCTTGGTCTTGGTGTTGTAGTTGCCGCAGTTGAGCTTCACCCAGTCGGCCTCGAGGTCCTTCGAGCCGTCGAGCTGCTTCGACCACGCCTCGCCGGGGATCAGGCCCTCGGTCTTGTTCACGACGTCGAACTGGCCGTCATCCTTGATCTCGCCGATGAAGACCGGCTTCGTGATGTGGTGGTTCGGGAGCATCTGAGAGGTGCCGCCGGTGAGGTTCTTCTGCTCGGTGCCCGGCAGCGCGGCGATGACCTTGTCCGGATCGGTGCTGCCGGCCTTCTCGACCGCCTTCACCCACATGTTGAAGCCGATATAGTGCGCCTCCATCGGGTCGTTGGTGACGGCCTTGGGGTTCTTCTTGTAGGCCTGCCACTGCGCGATGAAGGCCTTGTTCTCGGGCGTGTCGATCGACTCGAAGTAGTTCCACGCCGCGAGGTGGCCGACGAGCGGCTTGGTGTCGATGCCGGCAAGCTCCTCCTCGCCCACGGAGAAGGCCACGACCGGGATGTCGGTGGCCTTGATACCCTGGTTGGCGAGCTCCTTGTAGAAGGGCACGTTGGCGTCGCCGTTGATGGTCGAGACCACGGCGGTCTTCTTGCCGGCCGAGCCGAAGCTCTTGATCGCGGCGACGCGCGTCTGCCAGTCCGACTGGCCGAACGGCGTGTAGTTGATCGAGATGTCCTCGGGCTTCACGCCCTTGGCCTTGAGATAGGCTTCGAGGATCTTGTTGGTGGTGCGCGGATAGACGTAGTCCGTGCCCTCCAGCACCCAGCGCTCGACCTTCTCCTCCTTCATCAGGTAGTCGACGGCGGGAATGGCCTGCTGGTTCGGGGCGGCGCCGGTGTAGAACACGTTGCGCTCGCTCTCCTCGCCCTCGTACTGGACGGGGTAGAACAGGATCGAGTTCAGCTCCTTGAAGACCGGCAGGACGGACTTGCGCGACACGCTGGTCCAGCAGCCGAACACGGCCGAGACCTTGTCCTTGGCGATCAGCTCGCGTGCCTTCTCGGCGAAGAGCGGCCAGTTGGAGGCCGGATCGACCACCACCGGCTCCAGCTTCTTGCCGAGCAGACCGCCCTTCTTGTTCTGCTCCGCGATGAGCATCAGCATCGCGTCCTTGAGCGTCGTCTCGGAGATCGCCATCGTCCCCGACAGCGAGTGCAGGATCCCGACCTTGATGGTCTCCTGTGCCCGTGCCGCGCCCGCGCTCAAGGAGGCCAGCGCCAGACCGCCGGCGAGCGCCGCGGCCGAAACCCACGTCTTCAGATTCGTCATCATGCCGTTCCCCGGCCGCTTTTCGCGACGGCCGACCCCAGGCAATCGACGTGCCAGCGTCTTTCGGCGCCATCTCTGGCTGAATCGGCGGCACTGCCCAAAGGTGGTGCGAAAGCTTGACATGATATGCCTAATTTATGCGCATTGGCCTTCCGGATAAGCTCGACAGAAGGCAGGTTGACCGCAATTCGTGCGCGACCGGTCCGCGGGGCGACCCGGCAGCCGAGCCGGAGCGGCGGCTTTGTGGGCAGGTCGGCGGGCTCGGGCATGCCTTAAGCCCGGCGCATCGGCCGCCGCGCGTCGCCTTCGGGCCGCTCCTCTGCTACAGGCCCGCTTCGGGGTGGGCCGTCACCGGCTGGCCCATCCCGAGGGGAGCCGCGACTTGGAACCTGTCGGATTGCGCACCCATCGGATCGCCGTGATCGGCGCGCCGATCGAGGTCGGGACCAGCGAGCTCGGCGCGGTGATGGGCCCGGCGGCCCTGCGCACCGCGGGCTTGGTCCGGGTGCTGCGCGACCTCGGCCACGCCGTCGAGGATCTGGGCGACGCGGTCCCGGACGGGCCCGCCGAGGGCCGCGGCCTGCCCGCGGTCGCCGCCTGGACGCGCGCCCTTGCCCGGCAGGTCGAGGCGGCCTTGGGCGATGGCCACCTCCCCCTCGTGGCAGGGGGCGACCACAGCCTGTCGCTGGGCACCGTCGAGGGAGCGATGCGCCACTGCGCGGTGTCCGGCCGGCGGCTCTTCGTGCTCTGGCTCGACGCGCATGCGGATTTCAACACGCCGGAGACCTCGCCCTCGGGCAACCTCCACGGCATGCCGCTGGCCGCGCTCTGCGGCGAGCCGGGCTTCGCCGACCTCTTCCCCGATCCCGGCCGCGTGCCCCTCGATCCGGCGCAGATCCATCTGTTCGGCCTGCGCTCGATCGATGCGGGCGAGCGCGCCCTGGTCGGCGCCCGCCGGGTCGGCGTCACCGACATGCGCGAGATCGACGAGTTCGGCGTGGTCGCGCCGCTGCGGCGCATCCTGGAGCGGGTCGCCGCCACGGACGGGCACCTGCATGTGAGCTTCGACGTGGACTTCCTCGATCCGGGGATCGCGCCCGGCGTCGGCACCACCGTGCCCGGCGGTGCCACCTTCCGCGAGGCGCATCTCATCATGGAGATGCTGCACGATTCCGGCCTCGTACGCTCCCTCGACGTGGTCGAGCTCAACCCCTTCCTCGACGAGCGCGGGCGCAGCGCCCGCGTCCTGGTCGAGCTGGTGGCGAGCCTGTTCGGCCGGCGCATCCTCGACAGGCCGGCCCCCGCCGCCGCGGTCCCGAGCGGATCCGACCGCGCGTGACCGCGCTGCCCGGCCCCCTCGCCCCGGCGCGTCAGCGCTCGGTCGGCCGCGTCGCGCTGCGCGTGGCCGCCCCCGGCGGAAGCCCCGGCCCGGCCCGGATCGTCGACCTCGCCGAGGCGGGCCCCTTGCGCCTGCGCTTCCCCAACCGCGCGCCCGGTGCGGTCGAGACGGAGGCGGTTCTGGTGAACACGGCCGGCGGGGGCGCCTGCGGCGACGATTTCACCGTGGACCTCACGCTGGAGCCGGGCGCGCGCCTCGCCTTCACCAGTACGGCTGCGGAGAAGCTCTACCGCTCGGACGGGCCGGTGAGCCGGCTCGCCAATCGGGTCGTGGTGGAGGCTGGCGCGCGGCTGGCCTGGCTGCCGCAGGAGACGATCCTGTTCGATCGGGCACGGGTGCGCCGCAGCTTCGCGGCCGATCTCGCCGCGGATGCCCAGCTCCTGGTCTTCGAGGCGGTGGCCTTCGGCCGGGCCGCCCGCGGCGAGGTGCTGCGCGCGGGCCTGTTCGAGGATGTCTGGCGGGTGCGTCGCGCCGGCCGCCTCGTCTATGCCGACACCCTGCGTCTCGAGGGCGCGCTCGGCGATCTCCTCGCTCGTCCGGCGATCGGGGGCGGCGCGGGCGCCTGCGCCACCCTGCTCGACCTGTCTCCGGGCGCGGAAGCCGGCCTGGAGCGCGCGCGCGCCACCCTCGAAGCTGCCCGCATCGAGGGGGTGGAGGCTGGCGCGAGCGCCTGGAACGGCCATCTCGCCCTGCGCTGGCTCGCCCCGTCCATCGCCCCCTTGCGCACCAGCGCCGCCCGTTTCCTCGAAGCCTGGCGCGGCCTGCCCCTACCCCGGGTCTGGCAGAGCTGAAGATCGGCCTTCGGGGACGGTGCGGCCACCAAGTCCCGAGGCCGGCAAAGAACCGCCACGGGACCGTTGCCCTTTGCCCGCGACCTCTGCTAGAGACGCGCAACCCCGGTGCCGGCCGCCTGGTCCGGGGGCGCGATGCCCCTCGGGCCGGTCGCGCGAGAGGCCTCGTGGCGGAGTGGTTACGCAGAGGACTGCAAATCCTTGCACCCCGGTTCGATTCCGGGCGAGGCCTCCAAACTTCCCTTATCGCTTCGGACCCTGCACCCAGCCCGCCGCGTCGCGCGATGGCCGGTCCGCACGCGCATCCGACATCGTTGCATCCGAATGGCGCCCTCTGCGGACATGCGCCGCGGGAGCGCCCTCCCCTGCGTCGGCCGCTCGACCCGGGTCCTCCGCGCGATGCGGGCCTCGGCGGTAGGGCTGCCGGAAGCGGCTGTGGCGCGCGGGCCACGCCCCCCGCAACGAAGTGCCGCGACACTGCGATTTGGTGCTTGCCAGCCGCTCCGACCCTGTGTAGACACCCCCTCGCGATCCCCGATAGCTCAGTTGGTAGAGCAGGCGACTGTTAATCGCCTTGTCGCAGGTTCGAGTCCTGCTCGGGGAGCCACCAAGCTCCCGCATCGCCCGGTTGATCTCGGCAATACGCCGATTCCGCGTCTTCACTGCGCGGCTGTCCGGTGTCTTGATGGTCCCCGGAGTTCTCAAGACGTCCCGATTATTTGTCCGGCCATCATCGGTCCTGGCCGCCGTCGGCGGATGAGCGGCGAGTCCGCGCCGCTTTGCCGGGTGCGAGCCGTCGAGCCAATCGGCCTTCGTCCGGATCGTCCGCGCATCCGTCCCGTCCGATCGATGTCGAGGATGCGCGGCGTCATTGGCGCGCATTGTGATAGAGCCGCTCGCCTTGTTCGGTGATGATCAGGGTCTGCTTCGCGGTGTCGAGCATGGCGAGCCCGCGGCGCATCAGGCCATGGGCCTCGCAGGCTCCGAAAACCTTTTGTGACTTGCCAGCGAGACGCCGCAGCAGGCGTGTTTCGGCAACGGTAAGACCGATCAGAGGCGTCACGCTGAACCCCACCCACGTGGTCGTCGGGCCCAGTAACGATCAGCTCCGACGAACGGTTCACAGATAAAACTGGCTCACCCGGACCGACGCCGATCACGCCGGGGACGTCTTGGCGTCCTGGCGCGGCCTGCATGGCCATTGTGTCGGGCCGGCCCGTGGGGCGTTCGGCGGTCCGCATGAGGCGCCTCGGGTCTCGCCGGACCCCGATCCGGTGATCGGTGGAGGCCCCGCCGACCCTCGGCCTCCCGGCACTGGCCGCCCCCCTGATCCACCGTGCTGCGCGGCGTTCGGTGGGCTCGACGCCGAGGACGGGCGTCTTGCCTGTATCGCCGCCCTGTCGACACCGCCCCGCGCCGCCTGAGCGATGCCCGCGGCCCGTCGCTCGCGTCGCAGGGCTGCCTCAGCCCCTGCGGATAGGCTCAGGCCCCTGACGGAAGCGTGGTCGGCCGCCCACCCGCGTCTCCTCTCGCGTCGAGGGTGCGTCTGGAACTGGGGATCGGGCTTGACCGGCGCGCGTGCATGATCCTTGCTCCGGCCCGTCGCCGTCCGGCCAGATGCGAGGTCTCCCCCGTGCTCCTCACCCCACGCGAGAAGGACAAGCTCCTCGTCGCCATGGCGGCGCAGGTGGCGCGCAACCGGCTCGGCCGCGGTGTGAAGCTCAACCACCCGGAAGCGGTGGCGCTGATCACCGACTTCGTGGTGGAGGGCGCGCGCGACGGGCGCTCGGTGGCCGAGCTGATGCAGGCCGGCGCCACCGTGCTCGACGCCTCCCAGGTGATGGAGGGCGTCGCCGAGATGATCCACGACATCCAGGTCGAGGCGACCTTCCCCGACGGCACCAAGCTCGTCACCGTCCACCACCCGATCCGCGGCAACCCCTCGGCCGACGTGCCCGGCGCGGTGACGACGCAGCCCGGCGAGATCGTGTTCAACGAAGGCGCCGAGCGCACGGTGATCACGGTGGCCAATACCGGCGACCGGCCGATCCAGGTCGGCTCGCACTACCATTTCTATGAGGTCAATCCGGGCCTCGTGTTCGAGCGTGCGCAGGCCCGCGGCAAGCGCCTCGACATCGCGCCCGGCACCGCCGTGCGCTTCGAGCCCGGCGCGACGCGCGAGGTGACCCTGGTGCCGCTCTCCGGCGCGCGCACCGTCTACGGCTTCCGCGGCGACGTGATGGGCAAGCTCTGATGGCCAACACACCCAAGCCCGCCGCCCTCCCCCGCGCGGCCTATGCCGACATGTTCGGCCCGACGACCGGCGACCGCATCCGGCTCGCCGATACCAGCCTCGAGATCACGGTGGAGCGCGACCTCACCACCTACGGCGAGGAGGTGAAGTTCGGCGGCGGCAAGGTCATCCGCGACGGCATGGGCCAGTCCCAGGCGACCAATGCGGACGGCGCGGTCGATACCGTCATCACCAACGCGGTGGTGCTCGACCATTGGGGCATCGTGAAATGCGATGTCGGCATCGTGCGCGGCCGCATCGCCAAACTCGGCAAGGCCGGCAACCCGGACGTGCAGCCGGGCGTCGACATCGTGGTCGGGCCCGGCACCGAGGTGATCGCGGGCGAGGGCAAGATCCTCACCGCGGGCGGCTTCGACAGCCACATCCACTTCATCTGTCCGCAGCAGATCGAGGAGGCGCTCTGCTCCGGCGTCACCACCATGCTCGGCGGCGGCACCGGGCCGGCGCACGGCACCTTCGCCACCACCTGCACGCCCGGCCCCTGGCACATCGCCCGGATGATCGAGGCGGCCGACGCCTTCCCGATGAACCTCGCCTTCGCCGGCAAGGGCAACGCCGCCCGGCCCGAGAGCCTCGTCGAGATGATCCGGGCCGGCGCCTGCGCGATGAAGCTGCACGAGGATTGGGGCACCACGCCCGCCGCCATCGACACCTGCCTCACGGTCGCCGACGCGCACGACGTGCAGGTCATGATCCACACCGACACCTTGAACGAGTCGGGCTTCGTCGAGGATACGATCGCCGCCTTCAAGGGCCGCACCATCCACGCCTTCCACACCGAGGGGGCCGGCGGCGGACACGCGCCGGACATCATCAAGGTGGCGGGCCTGTCGAACGTCCTCCCGTCCTCGACGAACCCGACGCGGCCCTACACGAAGAACACCATCGACGAGCATCTCGACATGCTGATGGTGTGCCACCACCTCGACCCGTCGATCCCCGAGGACCTCGCCTTCGCCGAGAGCCGGATCCGGCGCGAGACCATCGCGGCCGAGGACATCCTGCACGATATCGGCGCGCTCTCGATGATGTCGTCCGACAGCCAGGCCATGGGCCGGGTCGGCGAGGTGATCATCCGGACCTGGCAGACGGCGGACAAGATGAAGCGCCAGCGCGGCGCCCTCCCTGGCGACGCCTCCGGCACCGACAACCTGCGGGCCCGCCGCTACGTGGCGAAGTACACGATCAACCCGGCCATCGCGCACGGGGTCTCGCGGCATATCGGCTCGGTGGAGCCCGGCAAGCTCGCCGATCTCGTGCTCTGGAGCCCGGCCTTCTTCGGCGTGAAGCCCGATCTCGTGCTGAAGGGCGGCGCCATCGCCGCCGCGCCGATGGGCGACCCCAACGCCTCGATCCCGACGCCGCAGCCGGTGCATTATCGCCCGATGTTCGGCGCCTTCGGCCGCATGCCCTTCGCCACCGCTCTCACCTTCGTCTCGAAGGCGGCGGTCGAGGACGGCCTCAAGGAGCGGCTCGGGGTGCAGAAGGCACTGGTCGCGGTGGAGAACGTGCGCGGCGGCATCTCGAAGACGAGCATGGTGCTCAACGACGCCACCCCCGTGATCGAGGTCGATCCCGAGACCTACGACGTGCGCGCCGACGGCGAGCTGCTCGTCTGCGAGCCGGCCGAGGTGCTGCCGATGGCGCAGCGCTATTTCCTGTTCTGACGCCCGGTTCCAGAGGTCCATGATCCGCGCCACCCGCCTCCTCCGTGCCGATGCCCTCTCCGGCGCGGAGATCGTCGACCGCGTCGTGCTCGACCACGGCGACCGGCACCGCCGCCGCGTGGCGATGCGGGGCGCGGGCGGCCTCGCCTTCCTGCTCGACCTGCCCGAAGCCACGGTGCTGGAGGACGGCGACGCCCTGGTGCTGCAGGACGGGCGCCTCGTCTGGGTCGAGGCCGCGCCCGAGCGCCTGCTGGAGATCCGGGCGCCGTCGGACCATGCCCTCAAGCGGCTGATCTGGCATATCGGCAACCGGCACATTCCGGCGGAGATCGCGCCGGACGCCGTCTACATCGCCCATGACCACGTCCTCGCCGAGATGGTGCGGGGCTTAGGCGGCACGGCCGAGGCGGTGGAGCGCCCGTTCCGCCCCGAGGGCGGCGCCTATGCCGGTGGCCAGGGCCATCATCACGGCCACGGCCATCATGACCATGACCATCACCATGGACATCACCACCACGCCCACGCGCAGGGGTGAGACCTGTGCGTGACGCGCTCCGGCTGATGGCGTGGCTGTCGCCGACCTATCCGGTCGGGGCCTATGCCTATTCGCACGGCCTCGAATGGGCGGTGGAGGCCGGCGACGTGCGCGACGAGGCGAGCCTGCTCGGCTGGCTCACCGACGTGGCCGAGCGCGGTTCCCTGCGCAACGACCTGATCCTCGCGAACCACGCGCACCGGGCGGCGTCGGCGGGCGATGCCCCGGCGCTCGCCGCGGTCAACGACCTCGCGCTCGCTCTGGCCCCCTCCCGCGAACTCCATCTGGAGACGAGCCAGCAGGGAACGAGCTTCCTCGATGCGACGGCCGAGGCCTGGCCCTGCCCGGCGCTTTCCGACCTCGCCGCCGCGCTGGCCGGCCCGGTCGCCTATCCGGTCGCGGTCGGCGCGGCGTCCGGCGCGCACGGGGTCGAGGCCGGCGCCATGCGCGCCGCCTACGGCCTCGCCTTCGTCCAGAACCTCGTCTCGGCGGCGCTCCGGGCCGCGCCGGTCGGCCAGGCGGCCGGCACGCGGGTGATCGCCCGGCTCACCCCCGTCGTCGCGGCCCTCGCCGAGGCGGCCGGCCCCCTCGGCCTCGAGGCCATCGGCTCGGCCACATTCCGGCTCGATCTCGGATCCTTCCGGCACGAGACCCAGTATTCGCGGATCTTCCGCTCGTGAGCGGGCTCGACCTCGCGCGCCTGCGGGCCGAGACGCCGGGCACCGCCCACGGCATCCACCTCAACAATGCCGGCGCCTCGCTGATGCCGGCCCCCGTGGTCGAGGCCGTGAAGGCCCATCTCGACCTGGAGGCGCGCCATGGCGGCCACGGTGCGGCCGAGCGTGCCGGCGACCGCCTTGCCGCCGTCCACGGCAGCGTCGCCCGGCTGATCGGCGCGGCACCCGATGAGATCGCCCTGACCGAGAGCGCGACGCGAGCCTGGCTGATGGGTTTCCACGCGCTTGCCCGAACCTTCGGGCCGCGCGAGCGCATCCTCGTCAGCCGGGCGGAGTTCGGCGCCAATGTCGTCGCCCTGCGCCAGGTCGCCCGCGTCACGGGCCTGCGCGTCGAGACCATCCCCTGCGACGCGGACGGACGGGTCGATTGTGCGGCGCTGGCGCGTCGGCTCGGCCCCGATGTCCGCCTGATCGCGGCGACGGCGATCCCCTCCAATGGCGGCCTCGTGAACCCGGTCGCCGAGATCGGGCGGCTCGCCCGTGCCCACGGCATCCCCTACCTCCTCGATGCCTGCCAGATGGTCGGACAGCGTCCGGTCGACGTGGCGGAGATCGGCTGCACGCTGCTCGCCGCCACCGGCCGCAAGTTCCTGCGCGGCCCCCGCGGCACCGGCTTCCTCTACGTCCGGCGGGATTGGATCGACCGGCTGGAGCCGGTCATGCTCGACCATTTCGGCGCGCCGCTCACCGCGGAGGGCTATGCCCCGCGCGCCGATGCCCGCCGCTTCGAGACCTACGAGCACGATCACGCCGCTCGGCTCGGCCTGGGCGTCGCCGCGGATTACGCGCTGGCGCTCGGCCTCGATGGAATCGCGGCGCGCTGCAAGGACCTGGCGGCCCAGCTCCGGGAGGGGATCGCCGCCATTCCCGGCGCGACCCTGCACGATCTCGGGCCCGACCCGGCCGCCCTCGTCACCCTCACCTTCGCGGGGATTCCGGCGGAGGCGGTGCGGGCGCAACTGGCCGAGGCCGGCATCGCCGCGGGCCTGTCCCTGCACGCGGCGGCGCCCGATGATGCGGCGGCGCGTGGCCTGCCGCCTCTTCTGCGGCTCTCGCCCCATTACTACAACGACGCCGACGAGATCGCGCGCGCCCTCGCGGTGCTCGCGCGGATCGCGGCTCGCGCTTGAAGGACAGCAGCATGACCTCGCAGAACGGACCCTTGCGTGTCGGCATCGGCGGCCCGGTCGGCTCCGGCAAGACCGCGCTGATGGAGCAGCTCTGCAAGCGCTTTCGCGACCGCTACGAGATCTGCGCCATCACCAACGACATCTACACGAAGGAGGATGCGCGCATCCTCACCGTGGCCGGAGCGCTCCCTGAGGAGCGCATCATGGGCGTCGAGACCGGGGGCTGCCCGCACACGGCGATCCGCGAGGACGCCTCGATCAACCTCGCCGCGGTGGCCGAGATGCGCCGCCGCTTCCCGAAGCTCGACCTGGTGCTGATCGAATCCGGCGGCGACAACCTCGCCGCGACCTTCTCGCCGGAGCTTGCAGACATCACCCTCTACGTGATCGACGTGGCGGGCGGCGAGAAGATCCCGCGGAAAGGCGGGCCCGGCATCACCCGCTCGGACCTGCTGATCGTCAACAAGACCGATCTCGCGCCGCTGGTGGGGGCCGATCTCGCGGTGATGGAATCCGACACGCAGCGGATGCGCGGCGAGCGCCCCTATGTCTTCGCCTCGCTCCGCGCGGGCGCGGGCGCCGACACGGTCGCCCGCTTCATCGAGCAGGCCGGGGGCCTAGCTTGAGTCAGGGGATCCCAAAGGGATCATCCCTTTGCCGGGTCCAGGGCTCTGCCCTGGACTGAAGTTCCCGGGCTCTGCCCTGGACCCGCGAGAGGGGTGACCCCTCTCGACTCCCGGAATCCTAGTGCTCGGCGTTGGCGGAGCGGGCGCGCACCGCACCCGTGCGGGCGGGGCCGCCCATCAGGGCGTCGAGGCGGCTCATGCGGGCCTGGAAGCTCTCCGAGGCGGCGAGCGTGGCGCGGGCCTGGGCCTTCGGCACCGGCTTGGCTGAGCGGATCTCGCGAGCCTGCGCGAGGGCGGGCAGCGCGAGGAGGGCCGCGAGGCCGAGGGCGAGAGCGCGGATATCCGTTCTCATGGGGAGGGTCCTGGGGAAGGTCCTGGGATGGCGCGGGGAGACCGTGTCCGTCCCGGCCAAGCTAATCCTGCGCCCGGTCCGTCTCTGTGCGGTTCTGCACATCGCGCGTCACGGCACGCCTGCCTCGACAGATCCGTGCGCGGATGCGACCTTCACCACACGGTCAGGCGACAGGAGGCATCATGTCACCGGAGATGCGGGAATCGCGCGCGGCGCTGATCCTGCTCGCTGCGGCGGTGATCTCGGTCCTCGCCTTCGGCGCCTTCACGCTGCTCAGCCAGATCGGTTGAGCCGGTCCGGGAGCCCGCTGCCCGGCTGCGCGTTGCCGCTGATCCTGCAGCGGGGGATCGAGATGGACGCGGCCGACCTGTTTCCCGGTTTCGAGGCCCGCTGGCTCGAGGCGCCCTGGGGCAAGGCCTTCGCCCGGATCGGCGGGCCGGAGGCGGCCCCACCCCTGCTCCTGCTGCACGGCTTCCCGCAAAGCCACGCGATGTGGCACCGGGTGGCACCGGACCTCGCCCGCGACCACCGCGTGATCTGCCTCGACCTGAAGGGCTACGGCTGGTCGGCCGCGCCCGATGACGGGCCGCCGCACGAGGCCTATGCCAAGCGCACGGTCGGCCGCGAGATCGTGGCGCTGATGGAGCGGATCGGGCATGTCCATTTCGCGCTCGCCGGGCACGACCGCGGCGCCCGCGTCGCCTACCGCCTCGCCCTCGACGCGCCGGGCCGGGTGGCCAAGCTCGCCCTCCTCGACATCGTGCCGACCCTCGTCCAGTGGGAGCGGATCGCGGCGAGCCCCGGCATGAACCCGCACTGGTCCTTCCTGGCGGAGGCCGCGCCGAAGCCCGAGGACGCGATCCGCACGGGGCCGGACGCCTATTTCGAGGGGCTGCTCGCGCAGTGGAGCGGGCCGCACGACCTGTCGCCCTTCGACCGGCGGGCGCTCCATCTCTACCGGCAGGCCTGGAACGTGCCCGAGCGCATCCATGCCCTGTGCGAGGATTACCGGGCCGGCGGCCCGGACGGGCCGGATCGCGCGGCCGATGCGGCCGACCTCGCGGCGGGGCGGAGGCTCACGATGCCGGTTCTCGTCCTGTCGAGCCGGGCCTATCTCGAGCGCGGCAAGTCCGAGACGGCGCTCGCCGTCTGGCGGCGCACCTTCGCGCCGCAGGCGGCAGGCAGCGAGATCGAGGGCGGCCATTTCCTCGCCGAGGAGCAGCCGGCGGCGGTGCTGGCGGCGCTGCGGGCGTTCCTGGCCGGGGGCGAGCCTCACCCGCCGGCGTAGCGCGCCAGCGTCACCGCGGTCTCGCCGTAGCCGCGCCGCTCCAGCTCCGCGAAGCCGGCGGGCAGGTCGATCGCGGCGCTCTCCACCTCCTCCACCATCACCAGGGCCCCGTCGGCGAGCCAGCCGCCGGCGGCGGCGCTTGCCAGGGCCGGGCCCGCGAGATTCCGGCCGTAGGGCGGATCGCAGAAGACGAGGCCGTAGGGGGCGCCTGGGCCCATCGGGCCGAGACGGGTGGCGTCGCGGCGGAACAGGCGCGTGGTGCCCTCCGCGCCGAAGCTCTCGATATTGGCGCGGATCACGGCCCGCGCCTCCGTGCCCTCGTCGACGAGGAGCGCGTAGGCCGCCCCGCGCGAGAGCGCCTCGAAGCTGAGCGCGCCGGTGCCCGCGAACAGGTCGAGCACCCGCGCGCCGGGCACCGGGTCGTCGTAGGCGTGGGCGAAGATGTTGAACAGCGTCTCGCGCAGGCGGTCCGAGGTCGGCCGGATCGCGTCGCTGCGGGGCGTGGCGAGGCGCCGGCCGCGCCAGGCGCCGCCGACGACCCTCATCGCGTGCCGCGCGGCGGACGGCCACCGCCGGGCCGGCC
>NZ_CABFPH010000057.1 GCF_902141845.1 Methylobacterium symbioticum
CGCGTCGATGAAGCGGCACTCGTGGCCGATCTTCTCCAGGTTGCCGAGGGCCTTCTCCTCGATCGTGGTCAGGCCGCCGGCGATGTTGCCCTTGGTCGGTCGGCCTGTGGGGGCGCGACCGCTGAGGGAACGGGATCAGCGGAACGGCGGCTCGTCGAAGCTGCGCAGCTTGCGGGAGTGCAGGCCGTGGCGGTCGGCGCGCAGGATGTCGAGGGCGGCGAGCCCGATCCGGAGATGCTCGCCCACCGCCCGCTCGTAGAAGGCGTTGGCCGCGCCCGGCAGCTTGATCTCGCCGTGGAGCGGCTTGTCCGAGATGCAGAGCAGCGTGCCGTAGGGCACGCGCAGGCGGTAGCCCTGCGCGGCGATGGTGCCGCTCTCCATGTCGACGCCGATGGCGCGGCTGAGATTGATCACCCGCCGCTCCTGGCTGAAGCGCAGCTCCCAGTTGCGGTCGTCGTAGGTGACGACCGTGCCGGTGCGCAGGCGCCGCTTCAGCGCGTCGGCCCGCTCCCCCGTCACCTGGGCGGCAGCCGCCTGGAGCGCGAGCTGCACCTCGGCCAAGGCCGGCACGGGCACGTCGGTGGGCACCAGCGCGTCGAGGATGCGGTCGCGGCGCAGATAGCCGTGGGCGAGCACGTAGTCGCCCATGCGCTGCGACTGGCGCAGGCCGCCGCAATGGCCGACCATCAGCCAGCAATGCGGCCGCAACACCGCCAGATGGTCGGTGATCGTCTTCGCGTTCGAGGGGCCGACGCCGATATTGACCAGCGTCGTGCCCTGCATGGCGCCCTCCGCGTCGCGGGCGACGAGGTGATAGGCCGGCATCTGGAACCGGTGCCAGGGCGAGGCGGCGATCAGCGCGTCCGGATCGGCATTCGCCGCCTCGTCGCGGCGCACGCGGATATTGCCGGGCAGGATCATCTCCTCGAAGCCCTCCGCGCCCGAGGCGAGGCGCTCCAGCCCGTGGCGGATGAACTGGTCCACGTAGCGGTGGTAGTTCGTCAGCAGGATCCAGGGCTGGACATGGCTCCAGTCGCAGCCGGTGTAGTGGACGAGCCGGCGCAGGGAGTAGTCGACCCGCACGGCGTCGAAGAGGGCGAGCGGGCGCGGCGCGTCGCCCCGCTGCTCCCACAGCCCGTCGGCCACCTCGTCACCGACGACGGAGAGCAGCGGCACGGGGAAGAAGGCGGCGAGGTCGGCCCCGTCCGGCGCGCGCCGGCTCTGGCCGATCCCGGCCTCCAGCACGTAGGGGTACGGGATCTCCTGCGCGCTCAGGCCGACTTCGAGCGCGGCGCCGTAATCCTCCACCAGCGGGCTGAGCTGGTGGATCAGGTATTCGCGGAAATGGGCGGGCTGCGTCACCGTGGTGGCGTAGGTGCCCGGCGCCTGGAGCTTGCCGGTGGCGCGGCTGATCCGCGGCATCGGCCCGGTCGGCTGATAGGTCACGCGGATCTCGGGGTAGCGGAACTTCAGCCGCTCGGCCGCGTCCGGCGGCGGCCCGCCGTCGAGGTAGCGGGCCAGCGCCTCGCGCAGGGCCCGCGTCGCCTCCGCATGCAGGGCGATCAGCCGCTCGACCGCGACCGAGACCTCCTCGACCGCCTCCATGGGGCGCAGTTCCTCGACCAAGCCGCTCTCCCGCTCGCGTTCCACCGGGCCATCCTATACCCGCGAGGACGGGGGCGGCACGGGGAAAGCGGGCGGCGATGAGCGGAGAACCGGGCGGCGGGGACGGATTCGGGCTGCGGCCGGGCGAGCAGGCGGTGAGCCTGCCCGAGCGGCACGATGCGGGCCTCCATTTCATCGGGCGCCTGCGCACGCCCTGGACCGAGCGACGCGACTGCCCGAAGAACGGCTTGCAGACGGAGGCGATCTGCACCGTCGAGGTCGATCCGGCCTACGCGGCGGGCCTCGCCAACGTCTCGGGGGCGAGCCACCTGATCCTGCTCTACTGGATGGACCGGGCGCCGCGCGGCCTGCTCGTCCAGCAGCCGCGCCACGCGGACGGTCCCCGCGGCACCTTCTCCCTGCGCTCCCCCGCCCGACCGAACCCCATCGCCCTCTCGGTGGTGGAGCTTCTCGGCATCACGGGCGCGACGCTCCGGGTGCGCGGCCTCGACTGCCTCGACGGCACGCCGCTCCTCGACATCAAACCCTACTACGCCTCGACCGATTCCCGGCCCGGCGCCACGGTGCAGCGGAGCGGCGCCTCCTGATCACGCCGCCTTCGGCGGCTGGATCCGGTAGCAGCCGACATAGAGGGCCGGCAGGAAGAGCAGCGTGAGCAGGGTCGCCGCCAGGATGCCGCCGATCATCGCGTAGGCCATCGGCCCCCAGAACACCTCGCGGGCGATCGGGATCAGGCCGAGGCTCGCCGCCGCTGCCGTCAGGAGGATCGGGCGCATGCGGTGGCGCGTGGCCTCGACCACGGCATCCCAGGGCGCGAGCCCCTCCGCCTCGCATTCCTCGATCTGGCTCACCAGGATCACGGCGTTGCGCACGATGATGCCGATCAGCGCGAGGATGCCGAGGATCGCCACGAAGCCCATCGGCTTGTCGAACAGCAGCAGCGCCGGCACCACGCCGATCAGGCCGAGCGGCGCCACCGAGAAGACCAGCAGCAGCTTGCCCACGCTCTGGAGCTGCACCATCAGGAAGAAGGCCATGGTGAGCAGCATCACCGGCACCACCGCGGCGATCGGGCCCTGGCCCTTGGCCGCCTCCTCCACCGCGCCGCCGGTCTCAAGGGTGTAGCCCTCCGGCAGGGACTTCACGAAGGCGTCGATGTCGGGCTGGAGCGCGGCCACCACGGTCGGCGGCTGTGTGTCGTCCATGATCGCGGCGCGCACCGTGATCGTCGCCACGCGGTTGCGCCGCCAGACGATCGGCTGCTCGAGGTCGTAGTCGATCTTGGCGAAGGCCAGGAGCGGCACCACCGTGCCGTTGGAGAGGCCGACCTGCAGACTCTGGAGCGTGTCGAGGGAGGTGCGCTCGATCGCGCGCGCCCGGCCGACCACGTTCACGAGGTAGATCGAATCGCGCACCTGCGTGATCGCGGTGCCGCCGACGACGCCGTTGAGGATGCCGGCGATGTCCTGGCTGGTCACGCCGAGCTGGCGCGCCTTGTCCTGCTGGATCTCGACGCGCAGCACCTTGCCGGGCTCGTTCCAGTCGAGGGTCGGCACGGCGACATGCGCGTTCTTCGCGACCACGCTGGCGAGGCCGAGGGCGTGCTCGCGCAGGCCCTGGATGTCGGGACCCGACAGCCGGTACTGGATCGGGCGGCCGACCGGAGGACCGAGCGAGAGCGGGTTCACGAAGACGTCGGTGCCGACGAACTCGGTCTTGCCGATCTGCTCCAGCCGCGCGAACACCCGCTCGCGCGCCTCCAGCGACTTCGTCACCACCACGATCTGCCCGAAGAAGGCGTTGTCGAGCTGCTGGTCGAGGGGCAGGTAGAAGCGCACCGCGCCCTGCCCGACATAGGAGCTCCAGCGCTCGATATCGGGGTCGCCCTTCAGCTTCTCCTCGAAGCGGTCCATCTGCCCCTTGGTCTCGGTGATGGTGGCGTTCTGCGGCAGCGTCAGGTCGACCAGGATCTCGGTGCGGTCGGACGAGGGGAAGAACTGCTGCTGCACGTGGCCCATGCCGACGATCGCTGCGCCCATCAGCCCGACGCAGATCAGCACGGTGGTCCAGCGGAAGCGCATGGCGACGCGCAGCACGGCGAGGAAGCTGCGGCCGAGCCGGCCCGGCTCGTGGGCATGCGCCTTCATCTTCGCGGGCAGCATGGTCACGCCGATCAGCGGCGCGAACAGCACCGCCACGATCCACGAGACGAGGAGCGAGGCCGCGATCACCACGAAGAGCGAGTAGGTGTACTCGCCCGCCGAGGAGCCGTTGAAGCCGATCGGCAGGAAGCCCGCCACCGTCACCAGCGTGCCCGTCAGCATCGGGAAGGCGGTGGAGGTGTAGGCGTAGGTCGCCGCCTTCCGGAGCGTGTCGCCCAGTTCGAGGCGGGCGACCATCATCTCGACGGTGATCATCGCGTCGTCGACGAGGAGGCCCAGGGCGATGATGAGGGCGCCGAGCGAGATGCGCTGCAGCGTCACGTCCATGACCTGCATGACCACGAAGACGATGGCGAGCACGAGCGGGATCGACAGGCTGACCACGAGGCCGGCCCGGACGCCGAGGCTGATGAAGCTCACCGCGAGCACGATCACCACCGCCTCGACCAGCGCCTTGGTGAAGCCGCCGACCGCCTCCTCGACGATCTTCGGCTGGTCCGAGACGAGGTGGATGCCGACGCCGATCGGGAGCTTCTCCTCGACGAGCCGCATGCGCGCCTTCAGGTCCTCGCCGAAATGCAAGAGGTTGGCACCGGGCCGCATGGCGATGGCGAGGCCGATCGCCGGCTTGCCGTCGACCCGAAACATGGCGGCCGGCGGATCCTCGTAGCCGCGGGAAATCTCGGCGACGTCCGACAGGCGGAAGAAGCGGTCGTTGACGCGCAGGTTGATGTCGAGGAGCGATTCCTCGGAGGCGAACTGCCCGCTCACCCGCACCGAGACGCGCTCGGGCCCGGCCTGGACGACGCCGGAGGCGGTGACCGCGTTCTGGCTCTGGAGGGTCTTGATGAGCTGGTTGAAGTCGATGCCGTAGCCCGCGAGCTTGCGGGTGGCGAAATCGAGGTAGATCACCTCCCTCTGGGTGCCGAGGAGCAGGGTCTTGCCGATATTGGGCACCTTCAGGATCTCGGTGCGCACGCCCTCGACGTAGTCGCGCAGCTGCCGGTGGGTCAGGCCGTCCGCCGTGAAGGCGTAGACGTTGCCGTAGACGTCGCCGAACTCGTCGTTGAAGAACGGGCCCTGCACGCCTTGCGGAAACCGGCCCTGGATGTCGCCCAGGCGCTTCCTCACTTGGTAGAAGGCCGGCTGGATCTCCTGCTTCTTGGTGGTGTCGCGGAACTGCACGAACACCGTCGCCTGGCCGGGCGTGGTGTAGCTCCGCACGTAGTCGAGGGCGTTGATCTGCTGCAGCTCCTTCTCGATCCGGTCGGTCACCTGCTCGAGGGTGTCGCCGATCGTGGCGCCGGGCCAGACGGCCTGCACGACCATGGTCTTGATCGCGAAGGGCGGGTCCTCCTCGCGGCCGAGCCTGGTATAGGCGAGTGCGCCGGCGAGCAGGCTGATCCCCATCAGGAACCAGACGAAGGAGCGGTGGGCGAGCGCCCATTCGGACAGGTTGAATCCGGTCGCGTGCCGGTCCGTCCCGGGCCGGTCCTGCGCTGCGCGGTCGGTCATGTCGGTGGGAGCGTGCATCACAGCGCCTCGTCGGACAGCCGGACCGTCTGGCCCTCGCTCAGGGAATGGGCGCCGGCGACGACCACGCGCTCGCCGGGATTGAGCCCCGCCTTCAGGGCGACGCGCTCGGCCTTGCGCTCGGCCACCGTCACGGCGCGCCGGGTCACGTGTGCGCCGTCGCCGTCGACCACCCAGACGGAATCCTGGGCCCCCTCGCTGACGAGCGCGGTCGCCGGCAGGTAGATGCGCGGCTCCGCCGGCCGCGTCAGGGCGACCGTGATGGTGGTGCCGAGGCGGAAGGCGGTGGGCGGATCCTGCAGGGTCATGCGGATGCGCCGGGTGCGCGTGCTGGCATCGGCGAAGGGCGCCACCTCGCGCACGGTGCCGATGGCGGTCACGTCCGGCGCGCTCTGCAGGGCCACGGTGAAGCGCCCGTCCTTGGGCATGGCGCCGACGAGCTCCTCGGGGATGTCCACCACGGCCTCGCGCACCTCCGGCCGGGCCACCGTCACCACGGTCTGGCCGGCCGAGAGGTCCTGGCCGACCTCGGCCCGGCGCTCGGTGACGACTCCGTCGAAATCCGCTTTCAGCTCGGTGTAGCCGATCTGGTCGCGGGCCTTCTTCAGGCTCGCCTGCGCCTGGGCGAGACGGGCCTGGGCGGTGTCGCGGTTGGCCACCGCCGCGTCGAGCTGGGCCTGGGTGACGTTGCCGCCCTCCATCAGGCGGCGGGTGCGTGCCTCGGTGGCGACCGCGTTCTCGGTCTGGGCGCGGGCGTCGGCGACGTCTGCCTCGGCGCGCGTCAGGGCGTAGCGCGGCACCACCGGGTCGAGGGCGGCGAGCCGCTGGCCCCTGGTCACGAGGTCGCCGACCGTGACGTCGCGGGCGACCACCCGGCCGCCGATCTGGAAGCCGAGCTGCGACTGGTAGCGCGGCTCGACCGTGCCCGCGAAGGGCCCGAACCGCACCGTGTCGACGGATTTGGCCACCGTGTAGAGGACCGGGCGGATCGGGGGTGCCTCGGCCTTCGCCTTCGTCTCGTCCTTGCAGGCGGCAAGAGCGGCGAGAAGCGCGACGGCGAGCGCCGTCTGCTGCGGGATGGGGAGCCTCATCGCACGGTCTCCGCGACGGTCACGGTCTGGCCGGGACGCAGGAACTGGATGCCGGCCACCACGACCTCCTCGCCGGCCGCGACGCCCGAGGCGAGGGCGATCGAATCCGGTCCGTAGCGATCGATGGCGACGGTGCGGGGGGTCACCGCGCCGTCCTTCGGGTCGCGGATCCAGACCGCGGGCCGCCCGCGCCAGCGGTAGAGCGCCGACCAGGGCAGGACCACGGCCTTGCGCGGCTGCCAGCGCCCGCGCCCGATCACCACGCTGCCGAGCGACATGGCCGGCGGCGTCTGCGCGATGCCGACCTTGACCCGCACGGTGCCCGAGGCCGGATCGACGCTCGGCGCGATCTCCCGCACCGTGCCGACCGCGGTGACGGCGGGGTCGGCCTGCAGCGTCACCTCGACCCGGTTCGAGGCCGGCGGCGCGGCGAGCAGCGCCTCGTAGACGTTGAAGACCGCGTCGCGCGGGCCGTCCTGCGCCACGGCCAGCACCGATTGCCCGGCCTGCACCACCTGACCCGTCTCCAGCGAGCGGCTCAACACGATGCCGGTCACGCCAGCCTTCAGGTCCGTATAGGAGAATTGCTCCTGCGCGGTGCCGAGGGAGGCCTTGGCCGAATCGACGGCGGCCTGGGCGCCGCGCAGCTCCTGCTCGGCGTTGTCGAAGGCGGGCCGCGTCGTGTAGCCGCTCTGCATCAAGGATTGCTGGCGCTGGAAGCTGAGCTTGGCTTGGGTCAGCCGCGCCTCGGCCGAGGTCAGTGCGGCCTCGGCATTGGCGAGGTTCGCCCGCTGCTCCTGCGGGTCGAGCCGGGCGAGCACCTGATCGGCGGTGACATGGTCGCCGACCTCGACGAGGCGCTCGGCGATCTTGCCGTTGGTGCGGAACGAGACGTTGGTCTGGGCCTGGGCCTGGATGTCGCCGGTGATCACCGCCTCGGACGCCACGGAACTCTCCGCGGCGATCGCGGTGCGCACCAGGGTCTGCGCCTTCAGCGGCACCTCGGCGGCCAGGGCGCCGCCGGGAGCCGGCGCGCCGAGGCAGAGCAGATGCACGAGGGCCGCGACGGGCGCGGCGACGGCTCGAGACGGTCTCGTCAACGCCGATTCTCCCTATCCGGCGGCAGCCATATCCGCTAGATTACCGACCGTCCAGACGGTTTCTAGTTGAATGTGGTCGACCTGATGAACAGCCCGCGCAGCCGGCGTCCCGACCGGGCCGACATCATCCTCGATGCGGCCGAGGCGCTGCTGCGCCGCTCCGAGCACCGCAGCCTGACCATCGACGCGGTGGCGGCGGAGGCGGGGCTGAGCAAGGGCGGCGTGCTGCATCACTACGCGTCGAAGGACGCGCTGATCGGGGCGCTCGCCGCCCGCAAGGTCGAGCGGATGCGCGCCGGCATCGCCGAGAAGATCGCCGCGCAGGGGTCGGCGCCGGCGGCGATTCCCCTCGCGGCGGTCGCCCAGGCGCGTGAGCTCTACACGGAGGAATGCGGCTTCCCGGACGCGCTGCTGCTGGCGGCGGCGGAGAATCCGGAGGCGGTAGCGGGCTTCCGCGCCTTCCTGGCGGAGCGCCTGGCGCATATGGCCTCGGTCGAGGGCCGGCCGGGGGCCGGGGGCGCCCTGGTCTTCGCCATCATCGGGCTGATGCTCGGCCGCTCCCTCGGCTTCCACCGGCTCGAGGGGGAGGAACTCGAACGCCTGTTCGCCGCCCTCGAGGTCCAGGCGCGGGAGCTGCCCGAGGCCTGATCAGCCTGCCGGATGCGCGTCGAGCCAGCGCAGCGCCCCGGCGAGGTCGATGCCGCGCTCCGCGCCGAAGGCGAGGACGTCCTCGCGTCTCAGGCGGCCGGCGCGCACCGCCCCGATCGCCCACAGCGTGAGCGAGCGGGTGCCGCTGCGGCAATGGGCGACGACGGGGCCGGGCGCTGCGGCGACGGCCTCGGCAAAGCGCCGGACCGCCTCCTCCGTGATCGTCGGGCCGGTCACCGGCAGGTCGAGATAGGCAAGGCCGGCCGCCTCCGTCGCCTGCCGCTCGGGCCCCGATCCGAGCTGGCCCGCCTCCTCGCCATCGGGCCGGTTGTTGATGAGAAGCGCCACGCCCTCCGACCCGAGCGCCGCGATGTCGTCCGCGCTCGGTTGCGCGGCGACGGAGAGCTTACCGTCGACGGGAATGCGCTTCATGAGGCGGGGCGCTCAGTTGTTGGCGGTCTTGAAGGTGTCGCAGGACCGGGTCTGGCCGCTCTTGTAGCCGGTCATGAACCAGCGCTTGCGCTGCTCGGAGGAGCCGTGCGTGAAGGAATCGGGCACGGCGTAGCCGCGGGAGGCCTCCTGCAGCTTGTCGTCGCCGATGGCGTTGGCGGCCTTCAGCGCCTCGTCGATGTCGCTCTGGTCGAGGGAGTTCCACTTGTCGTCCGAATTCCTGGCCCAGACGCCGGCGAGGCAGTCGGCCATCAGCTCGACGCGCACCGAGAGGGCGTTGGCCTCGCGCTTGCTCGAGGCCTGCTGCTGGCGCGCCTGGACCTTGGGCAGGATGCCGAGCACGTCCTGCACGTGGTGGCCGACCTCGTGGGCGATGACGTAGGCGTAGGCGAACTGGCCCTTCACGCCGAACTTCGTCGCCATGTCCTTAAAGAAGTCGGTGTCCAGATAGATCTTCTTGTCGAGCGGGCAGTAGAACGGGCCCATCGCGGCCTGGGCCGAGCCGCAGCCGCTGCGGGTGCCGCCGGTATAGAGCACCATCGTCGTGGGTGTGTACGACTTGCCCGTCTGGTTCGGCAGGATCTGGCTCCAGACGTCCTCGGTGTTGCCGAGGATCTTGGCGGCGAAGCGGCCGGACTCGTCGGTGGGCTGCTGGCGACGGCGCTGTTGCGTCTGCGGGTCCACCCGCTCCTCGCGGCTCTGGCCGCCGCCGCGCGTCATCTGCTCGGCGCCGCCGATCAGGATCGCCGGGTTGATGCCGGTGACCCAGCCGATGATCAGCAGCACAACGATGGTGCCGATGCCCAAGCCCCCGGCGCCGCCGCCGGGAAAGCCGATGCCGCCACCGCCACCCTCGCCGCGGCGGTCCTCGATGTTGTCCGAAGACCGGAAATCGTCCCAGCGCATCTGCCAGCCGCCCTGCCCGGCCGCCCACCCTGGGCGGTCCCTAGTAATGGCCGGGCAAAAGCCCCGGTTCCGTCGGAACGGTCAAGCCTTTCCGTCGAGGGCCGCGCGCAGGAGCCGGAAGTCCCGCCAGGCGAGCCGTTTCTGCACGGGTTGGCGCAGCAGATAGGCCGGGTGCAGGGTGGCGAGCGCCCGGACCTCGCGCGACGGCAGCCGGTAGGGGAAGAAGCGTCCGCGCGCCTTCAGGATGCCGTCCTTCGTTCCCGTCAGCGTCTGCGTCGAGGGGCTGCCGAGGCAGACGATGAGGTCCGGATCGACCAGTTCGATCTGCCGCTCGATGAAGGGCTTGCAGACCGAGACCTCCTGCGGCGTCGGGTTGCGGTTCCCCGGCGGGCGCCAGGGCACGATGTTGGCGACGTAGGCCGTCTCGCGGTCCAAGCCGATCGCCTTCATCATCCGGTCGAGGAGCTGGCCCGAGCGCCCCATGAAGGGCTTGCCGATCCGGTCCTCGTCGGCGCCCGGCGCCTCGCCCACGAACATCACCCGGGCCGCCGGATTGCCGTCGGCGAAGACGAGGTTCTTGGCGGTGAAGCGCAAGGGACAGGATTCGAAATCCTTGAGGATCGCCTCGAGGGCATCGAGGGACTGCGCCTCGCGCGCCCGGGCCCGGGCATCGGTCGCCGCCTCGTCGGGCTTGGCCGAGGCCGCCTGTCCGAAGGTGCGCGCCGGAGCGGGCGCACGGGCGGGCGGTGCCTCGCCCCGGGCGGGCAGGGACGGCCGGGGCGCGGATGCCTCGACACGGCGCGGCGCCGGTCTCGGCTCGGACCGCGCCTCCGGCGCCTCGGCCTCGCCGAAGCGGTCGTGCGGGCGCTCGTCCAGCACGGCATCGACCCCGGCCTCGCTGTGGAAGTCGAGATAGGCGATGAGGTCGCGCTGCGCTTCGGTGGACGGTGCCATCATCGTCATGTGGGGCGTCGCAGGCCTGTGGACAACGCGCGCCGCGGGTGGGCGGCAGCGGCGCGATGGCGCGCCTCACCTGCCAGGCAAGCCTTGCCATCCTACCTTGGAATGGGTTGAGGAATTGCTTGAAGGCAAGCCTGACAATACGGAGACAGGCGGAGATGCGCCAAGTCGGGTCGAGAGCCCGGCGCGGACGAACGATCAGGCCGAAGACAGGGCCGTCACGAGAGGCAGGAGACGAGGATGGCGCTTCCCGAACGCGAGGGGATGGATTTCGACGTGGTGATCGTCGGCGCGGGGCCGGCGGGCCTCGCCGCGGCGATCCGCCTGAAGCAGGGCGCGGCGGAGGCCGGCGAGGAGATCAGCGTCGTCGTCGTCGAGAAGGGTTCGGAGGTCGGCGCGCACATCCTGTCGGGCGCGGTGATCGATCCGTCCGGCCTCGATCTGCTGGTCCCGGACTGGCGCGACGACCCCGAGCGCCCGCTCAAGACCGCGGTCGAGCGCGACGAGTTCATGTTCCTGACCAAGAACAGCGGCGTCACCCTGCCGAACCTGTTCTTCCCCAAGCTGATGTCGAACCACGGCAACTTCGTCGGCTCGCTCTCGAACGTGACGAAGTACCTGGGCGCCCGGGCCGAGGCGCTCGGCGTCGAGATCTATCCGGGCTTCCCGGCATCGGAGGTGCTCTACGACGCGCACGGCGTCGTGACCGGCATCGCCACGGGTGATCTCGGCATCGGCCGCTCGGGCGAGCCGCGCGACGACTTCACCCGCGGCATGGAGCTGCGCGGCAAGTACACGATCTTCGGCGAGGGCGCACGCGGCTCGCTCACCAAGACGCTGATCGACCGGTTCCAGCTCAACGCCGGCCGCGACCACCAGAAATACGGCCTCGGCGTCAAGGAGCTGTGGCAGCTGGCGCCGGGCAAGTTCCAGCCCGGCCTCGTCCAGCACACCATGGGCTGGCCGCTGCCCAACAAGGCCGGCGGCGGCTCCTGGCTCTACCATTTCGACGACCACCTGCTCTCGGTCGGCTTCGTCACGCACCTGAACTACGAGAACCCGACCCTGTCGCCGTTCGAGGAGTTCCAGCGCTTCAAGACCCACCCGATGATCGCCGAGACCTTCGAGGGGGCCAAGCGCATCGGCTACGGCGCCCGCGCCATCATGGAGGGCGGCTGGCAATCGGTGCCCAAGCTCGTCTTCCCCGGCGGCTGCCTGGTGGGCGATTCCGCGGGCTTCGTGAACGTGCCGCGCATCAAGGGCTCGCACAACGCGGTGCTGTCGGGCATCCAGGCCGCGGACGCGATCGGCGACGCCCTGAGGGCGGGCCGCCAGGGCGACGAGCTGACCGCCTACGAGCAGGGCTGGCGCGACAGCCCGATCGGGCAGGACCTGAAGCGGGTGCGCAACGTCAAGCCGCTCTGGTCGCGCTACGGCACGCTGGTGGGCGTGGGGCTCGGCGGCCTCGACATGTGGGCGAACACCCTCCTCGAAGCCTCGCCCTTCGGCACGCTCTCCCACGGCAAGCCGGACCATGCCTGCCTGAAGCCGCTCTCGGAGGTGACGCCGATCGTCTATCCGAAGCCGGACGGCAAGCTGACCTTCGACCGGCTCTCCTCGGTCTACCTGTCGAACACCAACCACGAGGAGGACCAGCCGCCCCATCTTCAGGTGAAGGATGCGGGGCTGCAGAAGTCCTCGGAGCACGACGTGTTCGGCGGGCCGAGCGCGCGCTACTGCCCGGCGGGGGTGTACGAGTGGGTGGAGGACGCGGCGGCCAGCGGCGGCGTGCGCTACCAGATCAACGCGCAGAACTGCGTCCACTGCAAGACCTGCGACATCAAGGATCCGAACCAGAACATCAACTGGGTCACCCCGGAGGGCCCGGGCGGACCCAACTACCCGAACATGTGAGGACGCAAGCTTCCTGCGCTGTGCGGGATTGTCGTGCCCCTCGCCCCGACCGGGCGAGGGGCGCACTGACGGAATTCCGTTCACCGCACGGTCGATCGCGCCGGGAAAGTCGGTATTCACTGTCATTAATAATCAGAAGTTGTGTACTGATGATCTGCCGACGAAGGAGATCATTCACACGCCGATGATCAATTCGGCGCATGCCGCGCGTTCCAAAGATCCGCCTTCGAATTCGTCCCGCCCTGCGCCTGCCCCGGTTCGGCTTGCGGGCTCAGATCCTCGGCGTCGGCGTGAGCGGCGTGCTGATCCTCGGCCTGATCTCGGCGGTCGGCGCGCATATCCAGGAGCGCCTGCAACGCGAGGCGGATGCGAGCACCGTCCTGAAGACCCATGCCGGCGACGTCGCGGCGCTCATCCTCAAGGCGCGTCAGGTCGAGACCGAGTTCCTGCTGCGGCGGCGCCCGAACCTCATCGCGGTCCGCGACGAACTGATGAAGGCGGCCCTCGATCATCTCGGCACGATCGAGCAGGCCACGGCCGGCCTTCCGCCCGAGGATCCCCTGCATGGGGCCGAGGCGATCCGGGCCGGCCTGAACCTCTACGCGACCCGCTTCCAGAACGTGGCCGCAGCGCAGAGGACCCTCGGCTTCACGGAGAAGGACGGGGTGCAGGGCGCCCTGCGCGAGGCGGTCCATGCCGTCGAGACGCGCCTCGCGGATCTCGACGCGCCGCGCCTGTCCATCCTGATGCTGATGATGCGGCGGCACGAGAAGGATTTCATGCTGCGCGGCGACGAGACCTACGGCGACGCTTTGCGCGACCGCGTGGCGGAGTTCCTGCCGATCCTGGCCGACGCATCCATGCCGAGCGCGGTCAAGGCTGAGATCAAGGGCCTGATCGAGGCCTATGAACGCCGGTTTCTCGCCTATCTCGTCGGCGCCTCGAGCCTGAAGGAAGAGGCCGACGATCTCGCCTCCATCTACGGGCGGCTGGATCCGACGGTCACCCAGGTCGAGGCGGCAGCGGATGCCCGCTACCGCGCGGCCCAGGCGGAGATCCTCGCCTCCCGCCGCTGGTTCGCCGGGCTGATGTGGTGGACCATCGCGCTCACCGTCCTGTGCACCGTGGCGGTCTCGATCTGGGTCGGGCAACGCACCGCGCAGCCGCTCCGCCTGATGGCCCGGATGATGGAGCGCCTCGCGGGCGGCGATCTGGGGGTGCCGATCCCCGCCCTGCGCCGCAAGGACGAGATCGGCAGCATGGCCAAGGCGGTCCTCGTCTTTCGCGACAACGCGCAGGAGCGCGACCGGCTGGAGCGGGAGGCGGAGATCGCGGCGGCCGAGAAGCGGGCGCGCACCCGGGCGGTCGAGGCCCACCTCGCCGCCTTCGAGCGCGCGATGGGCGAGGTCGTGGCGACGGTGGCCCGCAGCACCGGCGAGATGGGTGGAATGGCGGAGGCCCTGAACGCGATCTCGACCCAGACCGCGAGCGAGGCGAAGGCCGCGTCAGGGATCTCGCATGACGCCCGCCTGCATGTGGCTGCCGTCGCCGCCGCGACCCGGCAGCTGACGGATTCGATCGCCGAGATCGCGCGCCAGATCGAGGGCATGACGCGGACCGTGCAGCAGGGCAGCGCCCTTGCCGCGCGCACGACAGCCCAGGTCCGCGAACTCGCCGCGACGGGCGAGCGCATCGGCACGGTGGTCGCCACGGTTCAGGCCATCGCGGCGCAGACCAACCTCCTCGCCCTGAACGCGACCATCGAGGCGGCGCGGGCGGGCGAAGCGGGGCGCGGCTTCTCCGTGGTCGCCGCTGAGGTCAAGGAACTCGCCGGGCAGACCGGGCGCGCCACCGAGGAGATCATCGCGAGCGTGGCCGAGATCCAGGAGGGAACCCGGCGGGCGGTCGGCGCGAATGCGGAGGTCTCGGAGCTGATGGCGGCCATCCACGCGGCGGCGACGCGCGTCTCCGCGGCGGTCGAGGAGCAGGACGTCGCCACGGGTGAGATCGCGCGCGGCATCGAGCAGGCGGCGGGGGGCACCGATCAGCTCGCCGGCAAGGTCGCCGGTGTCGGCCGGACAGCCGGCGACACGGATGGCGCGGCGACGGCGCTGCTCCAGGTCTCCCGCGCGATGCAGGCGCAGTCCGTGGAGATCGAGACCCAGGTCGCCGCCTTCCTGCTGGCCCTGCGCCAGGGGGTGCTCGACCGCACGGCCGGCCGCGACCACCCCGAATCCGGGCCGACGCCCGGCGGCGTCGCGATCCGCGCCGCATGAGGCCCCTGTGACCTGCGGCCACGGCCCGGCTTGACCGCGAACCGCGCCATCCTTTCGCCTTGCGGGCATGGCGGGTAGGGTCCAGAGTCCCGCCCGTTCAGCGCCGTGGCCTTCCAGGGCTGCGGCGCGCGAGGAGCCGCGAGTTTTCCGGATGTTCGATCGACGCGCCCGCCGCACAGTCTCGGTGATCGCCCTCGTGCTCGCGGCCGGCCTCAGTCCCGCCCGGGCCGCGCAGCCCCGGGAATCGGCTCCGATCACCGAGTACGAGCCGGCGGACTCGCTGGAGGGCAACTTCCTCGCCGCCTACATCGCCGGCGCCGCCCGCGACACTGCCGCCGCCGCCACGTTCTACCGGGAGGCCGTGAAGGCCGACCCGCGCAACGCGGAGCTTCTGGAGCGCGCCTTCATCTCGCTGCTGGCCGACGGCGCCCTGCCCGACGCCTTCCGTGCGGCCGAGCGTCTCACCGCCCGCGACGGCGCCAACGGGCTCGCCAACCTCTCGCTCGGTGTGCGCCAGATCAAGGCCGGCCAATGGGCGCCCGCCCGCCAGAACTTCACCAAGAGCGGGCGGGGCGCCGCCGCCGACCTCACCGCGACGTTGCTCACCGCCTGGGCCTATGCCGGTCAGGGCGACGGCAAGAAGGCGCTGGAGACGGTCGGCCGCCTGAAGGGCGAGCGCTACTACAACACCTTCCGCGACTACCATGCCGGCCTGATCGCCTCCGTGGTCGGCGACCAGGCGGAGGCCGAGCGCCGCCTCAAGGCGTCCTACGAGGCCGACCGCAACACCCTGCGCGTGGTCGACGCCTATGCCCGCCAGCAGGCGGCCGCCGGGCGCACCGATGTGGCGATCCAGGTCTATACCGACTTCGACAACCTGATGCCGCGCCACCCGATCGTGCGCGACGCCCTGGACAAGCTGAAGGCCGGCAAGCCGCTCGGCCGCCTGGTCGGCTCGGCGCAGGAGGGCGCGGCCGAGGTGCTCTACGGGCTCGGCTCCGCCGGCTCGACGCAGGGCGACGAGCTGCCCGCCGTCATCTACCTGCGGCTCGCCCTCTACCTCGCCCCCGAGCACGCGCTGGCCCGGCTCACCCTCGCCGACATCCTCGACCGGATGAAGCAGCCCGAGCGCGCCAACGAGGCCTATGCGCAGATCCCCGCCGCCTCCCCGCTCAAGCTCAACGCCGATATCCAGGTCGGCCTGAACCTGGAGCAGATGGGCAAGGGCGACGAGGCGCTGGCCCATCTCGACGCCGCCATGAAGGCGCATCCCGACGACATCGACGTCATCACCGCGCTCGGCAACGTGCAGCGCTCGCGCAAGAAATATGCGGAGGCCGCCGAGACCTACACCAAGGCGATCGGCCTGATCGGCGACCGGCCGGTGCAGAACTACTGGACGACCTTCTACTTCCGCGGCACCGCCTACGAGCGCGCCAAGCAGTGGCCGAAGGCCGAGGCCGACCTGAAGCGGGCCCTGGAGCTCGTGCCGGCGAGCCAGCCCGCCGCCCGCGCGCAGGTGCTCAACTATCTCGGCTATTCCTGGGTCGACCAGAAGCTGAACATCGACGATGCGTTCAAGCTGCTGAAGCAGGCGGCCGATCTCAGCCCGCGCGACGGCATGATCATCGACAGCCTCGGCTGGGCCTATTACCGCCTCGGCCGCTGGGACGACGCGGTGCGCGAGCTGGAGAAGGCGGTCGAGCTGAAGCCGGGCGATCCCACCATCAACGACCATCTCGGCGACGCCTACTGGCGCGCCGGCCGGCGACTCGAGGGCAAGTTCCAGTGGCAGCATGCCAAGGACCTCAACCCCGAGCCGGATGATCTGGAGCAGATCAACGAGAAGCTCAAGAACGGCCTGCCCGAGATCGAGAAGCCGACCGCCACGGCCGAGAATCCGCCCGCTCCGGTGGCTGCGCCGCACAACCCGCAGAACCCGGAACTGCCGAAGGGCGCGCCGCAGCCGAGCGAGCCGCCCGGCGCCGCCGACAAGAAGACCGGGGGCTGAGGGCAGCGCGGCACGGTCTGCGCGCGGCGGCCGGGCGCAGCTTGGCGGCCCGACCCGTCGCGCGGGCGGCGCCTTGCCCCTCCGGCGGCGGCCCCGTATGGCCTGCCGCAGTCCCGAGGTTCCTGACGCCGGAGCGCCCGTGTCCTCCCTCACAACCCGCGCGCCCGCGAAGATCAACCTGACCCTGCATGTCCTCGGCCGCCGGCCCGAGGACGGCTATCACGTGCTGGAGAGCCTCGTCGCCTTCGCGGGCGCCTCCGACGTGCTGGCTTTGGCGCCCGGCGCCGATCTCGCCCTCGCGGTGACCGGACCGACCGCGGGGCCGGCCGGGCCGACCGAGGACAATCTCGTGCTGCGTGCCGCGCGCCATCTGGCCGCCCGGCTGCCGGGCCTGCGCCACGGCGCCTTCCGCCTGCACAAGCGATTGCCCGTCGCCGCGGGGATCGGCGGCGGCTCCTCGGATGCCGCGGGGGCGCTGCGCCTGCTCGCGCGCCTGAACGGCCTGCCCGTCGATGACCCGGCCGTGATCGACGCCGCGCGCGCGACAGGGGCCGACGTGCCGGTCTGTCTGGAGCCGCGGGCTCGGATGATGCGCGGCGCCGGCGAGGAGGTCGGCGGCCCGCTCGGGCTCGCGAGCCTGCCCGCAGTGCTGATCAATCCCGGCGTGCCGGTGCCGACCGCACCGGTGTTCAAGGCGCTCGGCCTCAAGGTCGGCGACCGGCTCGACGGCGCCGATCACCCCGCCGTCGCGGGCGGCCTCGATGCGGGCGCGCTGCTCGATCTCATCGCCCCGGCGCGCAACGACCTTGAGGCCCCTGCCCTCACCGTCGCCCCAGTGATCGGCGACGCGCTGGCGGCGCTCCGCGCGCAGGGCGGTTGCCGGCTTGCGCGGATGTCGGGCTCGGGCGCCACGGTCTTCGCCCTGTTCGCCGACCGGCACGCCGCCGTGCGCGCGGCCCGGACGCTGCGGGCGGCCAATCCGGGCTGGTGGGTCGCCGCCACGCTGCTGCGGTAGTGTCGGGTTTCGAAAGGCGTCACCCCTTTGGCGGGTCCAGGGCAGCGCCCGGGTAGGTCCCGCCGAAGGTCTCCGCTCCGGAAGCCGCGATCGCGGCGTTCCGTCCGCGCACCGCATCCCGGATCCGGTCCACGCTCGGGTCGACGAGCGCCTGAAGCAGGCAGGAGACGGCGACGCTGAGGGCGATTCCGATCACGAAGGCCCAGTAGGAATAGCCCGGCACCAGGGCGAGGATGAACACCTCGACCACCGGGTGGAACACGTAGAGCGGGTAGGTGATCCGCCCGAGCGCCTCGTCCATGGAGCGGAGACGACTGAGCCGGCTCTCGGCGAGCCAGATGATCGTTCCGACCAGTCCGACGAGGAGCGCGAATTCCGCCCAGGCACCGCTCTCGGTGCCGGGTGCCCGACCATGGACCGAGTAGATCACGAACTGTGCCGTGCATCCCGCGAAGGCGAGGAAGGCCATCAGGATGCTCTCGCGGCTGCGCGAGCGCAGGAGGAAGTACAGCGCCGAGCCGAAGATGAAGTAGGGCGCGAGCGAGATCATCGCAGGCAGCCGCCCGGCCATGGACAGGAACCAGAGCGGGCTCACGACCAGCACGATGGCGCAGAGGATGCCGGTGAGCAGGCGCCGGTCGAACAGGCGGCCCGCGAGACGCTCCAGCCAGAGAGCGGCCGCGAAGAAGAGATAGAACATCATCTCCACCCGGATCGCCCAGGCGATGCCGATGAAGTCGAAATCCATCATCTGGTTCGACAGCGGCACGAAGCCGAACAGGTTCGCCAGCAGGTTCTTGGCGGCGAAGGCCTCGTACGCGGGAAGCGTCTCCGTGCGCGACACCCGCAGCGTCCCGGCATCGGAGACGGCGAGGCACAGCACGATCATCGCCGCGAACGCCAGGAAATAGTGCGGCACGATGCGCAGCAGGCGGTTCTCGATGAAGCCGACCGGCCGGCGGCGATAGAAATGGTAGACGGCCTCGGTGATGACGAAGCCTGACAGCATGAAGAAGGCCAGCACCGCGACGTAGCCGAAGGCGTAGGGGCGCGTGGCCTCGGCCAGCCAGTCCGGCGCCACGTCGGCGCTGAAATGCTTCACCAGCACCAGGACAGCGAGCAGGAAGCGGAAGCCGCCGAAGGGCCGGTAGGCCAGGGAACCGGGCATTCTCATACCCCGTGCATGGCTGAAGGCTGGTCCCCGACGATCTCAGATGGCCAGGGGATCATATGGCTCAGCTAGGGTGCGGGGCTTGGCCTGGTATGGCGGAGAACTACCGTGTGCCGTTTCGGGACGGTCCGTCTCTCGGACCCGGATCCGGCCGCGCGGGGACCATCACCCGGCGCGGCCGTAGCCGTCTGCCGCGACCGGCGGCGTCAATGCGCCCGGGCGATGCAGAAATCGATGGCCTGGAGCAGTGCCGCCTTGGTCGGGCTCTGCGGGAACAGGGCCAGCGCGTCGCGGGCCATGGCGCCGTAATGGCGGGCGCGCTCCACCGTGTCCTCCAGGGCGCGGTGGCGGCGCAGGATGGTGCGTGCGGTCTCGAGGTCGCCGTCCTCGATCGCGCCCTCCTGCAGGGTCCGCCGCCAGAAGGCACGCTCGTCCTCGCTGCCCCGGCGGAAGGCCAGCACGATCGGCAGGGTGATCTTGCCCTCGCGGAAATCGTCGCCGACATTCTTGCCGAGCTCGGCGCTGGAACCGCCGTAATCGAGCGCGTCGTCGATCAGCTGGAAGGCGATGCCGAGATTCATCCCGTAGGAGCGGCAGGCCGCCTGCTCGGGCCGCGGGCGCTCGGCGAGCACGGGCCCGACCTCGCAGGCCGCGGCGAACAGCTCCGCGGTCTTGGCGCGGATGACGGCGAGATACTCGTCCTCGGTGGTCTCGGTGTTCTTGGCGGCGGTGAGCTGCATCACCTCGCCTTCGGCGATCACGGTCGCGGCGGCCGAGAGGATGTCGAGGGCGCGCAGGGAGCCCACCTCCACCATCATGCGGAAGGCCTGTCCGAGCAGGAAGTCGCCGGCGAGCACGCTCGCCTCGTTCCCCCACTTGATGCGTGCGGCCACCTGGCCGCGGCGCATGTCGCTCTCGTCGACCACGTCGTCGTGCAGAAGCGTCGCGGTGTGCATGAACTCGACGCTCGCCGCGAGCTTCACCGCGCCCTCGCCGCCCTGGTAGCCGCACAGATCGGCGCAGGCGAGGGTGAGGATCGGGCGCAGGCGCTTGCCGCCCGAGGCGATGAGATGGCTCGCGACCTCCGGGATCATCGTCACCTCCGATCCCGTCCGTGACAGGATCGTCGTGTTGACGCGCGCCATCCCGTCGGCGACGAGCGCCACGAGATCGTTCAGATCGGCCTCCGCTTGCGGGCGACCTTTCTCCATGGGAACCACGACACCCAAGGTCCGATGCCTCCAGACCGTTCGACCGCGACAGGCGGGACCGTTCCCCTTCGCACGGGGCCCGCGGCGCCGCAACACGCGAGGCCGCGCGTGAACTGTCAGCGCATATGGTGCGTGGCGGGGCAAGCGGCCCCGCGACCAATGCGCCGTGCCGCCTCGGGGAGGTTCCCGTGACGGGCGGGGACGAGCCCGACAGCCTGTTCGGCGGCCGTCTCCGCCTGTTCCAGCCGGCCCGCGGCGCGCACAGGGCCGGCACGGATGCGGTGCTGCTCGCCCATCTGTTCGACCCGCCGGCCGGCGCGGCGCTCTGCGATGTGGGCGCGGGGACCGGCGTCGTCGGTCTCGCCTATGCCCGGCGCACCGGGGCCCGCGTGACCCTGGTCGAGCGCGAGCCGGAGATGGCCGAACTGGTCCGCCGCAACGCCGTCCTGAACGGGGTGGCGGGCGCGGCCGTGGTCGAGGCCGACGTGCTGGCACCGGCCGCGGCGCGGCTTGCGGCCGGGCTCGTGCCGGACTCGGCCGATCTGGTGGTGACGAACCCGCCCTTCCTCGGCACGGACCACCGGCCCTCCCCGAACGCGCTCCGCGCCGCCGCGCATAGCCTGCCCGAGGGCGGCCTCGCGGCCTGGATCCGCACCTGCACCTGGCTCTTGCGACCGGGCGGGCGTCTCGGGCTGATTCACCGTGCGGATGCTTTGCCCGACTGCCTCGCCGCGCTGGCCGGGCGATTCGGCGACGTGGCGATCCGGCCGGTTCATGCCCGGCCCGGGCGCCCGGCGATCCGGATCCTCGTGCAGGGCGTCAAGGGAAGCCGGGCCGGGACGAGCCTGTTGCCGCCGCTGATCCTGCAGGCCGACGATGGGGATCCGACACCTGAATCCGCAACAATCCACCGTGGGTTGAACTGGGACTGAGTAGCGGAGTGCATTCAAAAACAGGCGCGAAAATTGCCGTCGCGTGATGGAACTTCAAGTTTATGAAGCTCTTCCCTCTGCAGGCCGCGCGATCCATCGCCGGCATCCTGAGAACAGGGTTGATGAGTCAGCGCTATTTCTTCGATACCTTCAACGGCACCATCGTCCATGACGATGTGGGCTGCGTGCTGCCCGATATCACGAGCGCCCGCCAGGAGGCGCGGCGCCTCCTGCAGGAACTGTTCGCGCGGTCGGGGCTGTCGGACCGGGAGCGTTGCGCGGTCCGGGCCGATGTGCGCGACGAGAGCGGGCAGCGGGTGTTCAGCGCGACGATGACCCTGATGTTCGAGGCCGACTAAAGCGCTCTCTGCCGAATTGGGTTCTGGTTCGCCGCAGGAGAGCGCGTCACAACAAAGGTTTGGTGCCATTCCCGGTTGAAACGTGAACGGGCATGGCTCTGGGGCCGCTCATCGCGCGCGTCCCGGTGTCCCGCTTCGTGCCGGCCGAGCCTTGCCATTGGCGTGGCCATGCCCACCTGCCCCCCAGTCTCTCCCGCTTCCGAACCGGCCCGACCATGCCCGCGCTCCCGGCCTTCCTCCGCGATCTCCTGCCCCGCCGCTTCCGCGAGAAGCGCCCGCTCGTCGCGGTTCTGCGCCTCAACGGCGTGATCGGTGCGGTCTCGCCGATCCGGCAGGGCCTCTCCATCGCCTCGGTCGCGGGAAGCCTGGAGCGCGCCTTCGCGCTGAAGGACCTCGCGGCGGTGGCGATCGTGGTGAACTCGCCCGGCGGCTCGCCGGCTCAATCCCATCTCATCCACCGCCGCATCCGCGCGCTTGCCGAGGAGAAGTCGGTCCCGGTCCTCGCCTTCGTGGAGGATGCGGCGGCCTCCGGCGGCTACATGATCGCCTGTGCGGCGGACGAGATCGTGGCCGATCCGACCTCGGTGGTCGGCTCCATCGGCGTGGTCTCGGCGGGGTTCGGCTTCGACAAGCTGATCGCCCGGATCGGGGTCGAGCGGCGCGTGCACACGCAGGGTGAGGCGAAGGCGATGCTCGATCCGTTCCGCCCGGAGGATCCGGCCGACGTGGAGCGGCTGAAGGCGATCCAGGCCGACGTGCAGGCGCTCTTCACCGAGCTGGTGACGCGGCGCCGGCCGAATCTCGCGGCGGGCGAGAACCTGTTCACCGGCGCGGTCTGGACCGGCCGGCAGGCCCTGCCGCTCGGCCTCGTGGACGCGCTGGGCGACATCCGCGCGACCCTGCGGGCGCGCTTCGGCGAGAAGGTGGAGATGCGGCTGATCGCCGATGCGCGGGGTTCGTTCCTGGCCCGGCTGCTGCGCCGGGCGGCGCCCGGCGGGGTCGGCACCCTGGCCGGCGACGGGCTCGCGGCCCTGGAGGAGCGCGCCGCCTGGGCGCGTCTCGGTCTCTGAGCGTTCGAGAACTACCGCGCCTGACAGCCGGAATTCTGCACGCCGTAGCCGCTGTAGACGACGCGGACCTTGCGGACCTGGCACGGCTCGGCCTGCGGAGCCGGCGCCGCCACGGCCGTGACCTCGACGGGGGTCACCGCGGCCGGCATCGCGATCGCGGATGTGTCCGCGGCGGTGGCGAGGGCCTTGGTGCCCGACATCACCAGCGGCGTCGCCACGAGCGAGCCGGCAATCAGGGCGGCGACGATGGTGAGATTGGTGCGCATGACTGGTCTTCCGAAAGCTTCGGCCGGCTCGCCGGCCCGCTCTTCCCTGGCTGGACAATAAACGTGGCCGTGGGCTCGGCCGTTCCCTCTTCTCGCCGCATTTCCGCCACGCTGCGGTGTGCCGCAACACGTGGGCAATAAAGATCGGTCCGGTGTCCACGGCGGGCCGATCGCTTGACACCCCGCCGTCCCCATCTAAACGCTGCCGGCCCCTGCCCCCGCCGCGATGCAGCATGATGTCCGACGCCGATCTTGCGCCCACCCGATCGTTCCAGGGCCTGATCCTGACGCTCCAGCGCTTCTGGGCGGCCAAGGGCTGCGTCATCCTGCAGCCCTACGACATGGAAGTCGGCGCCGGCACCTTCCATCCGGCCACCACGCTGCGGGCGCTGGGGCCGAAGCCGTGGAAGGCGGCCTATGTGCAGCCCTCGCGCCGCCCGAAGGACGGGCGCTACGGCGAGAACCCGAACCGGCTGCAGCACTATTACCAGTTCCAGGTCATCCTGAAGCCGAACCCGCCGAACCTGCAGGAGCTCTATCTCGAATCGCTCGCCGCGATCGGCGTCGACCTCAAGCTCCACGACATCCGCTTCGTCGAGGACGATTGGGAGAGCCCGACGCTCGGCGCCTGGGGCCTCGGCTGGGAATGCTGGTGCGACGGGATGGAAGTGAGCCAGTTCACCTATTTCCAGCAGGTGGCGGGCTTCGAATGCGCCCCTGTGGCGGGCGAGCTGACCTACGGCCTCGAGCGGCTGGCCATGTATGTCCAGGGGGTCGAGAACGTCTACGACCTGAACGTCAATGGCGGCGAGGGTGACGACAAGGTCACCTATGGCGACGTCTTCCTGCAGGCCGAGCAGGAATATTCGCGCCACAATTTCGAGGCCGCCGACACCGAGATGCTGTTCCGGCACTTCGCGGATGCCGAGCGGGCCTGCCGCGCCTATCTCGAGGCCGGCGCGCCCGAGGGCGAGGGTGCCCGCCACCGCATGGCGCAGCCGGCCTACGACCAGTGCATCAAGGCGAGCCACGTCTTCAACCTGCTCGACGCCCGCGGCGTGATCTCGGTGACCGAGCGGCAGAGCTACATCCTGCGCGTGCGCGAACTCGCCAAGGCCTGCGGGGCCGCCTGGCTCAGGACGGAGGGCGGCGGGCTCGCCGCGGCCTGAGCCCGTGCGCGGCCTTCTCCTCGCCCTCCTGCTCCTGCTCGGGGCGGGCCCGGCGCTCGCGCAATCGGCCAGCGACCCCGTGGGCACCGTGCGGGCCTTCTACGCGGCGCCATCGACCGACGAGCTGCGCTTCTATGCCAAGGCGCTGCGCGCTCTGTACGAGCGCGACCAGCGCGAGGCGGCCGGCGAGGTCGGCCGGATCGGGTTCGATTTTCGCGTGAACGGCCAGGACACCGCAAAGGGCTGGGAGAAGACCCTGCGCTTGGCCACGCTCTCGGCCGGCGAGGACCGGGCCGAAGTCCAGGCGACCTTCCGCAACGGCAGGCCCCAGGACATCCGCTACGACCTCGTGCGCGAGGGCGGCCGCTGGCTGATCGCCGACGTGCGCGCGGTGACGGGCGAGCGCTGGGGGCTCGTCGCCCTCCTCTCGCAGCCGCTGAACTAGAGCCGTTCCCGATCGCCATGCGATCGGGAACGGCTCTAGTTCTAAGTTTCGACGCGCTCTCGCGCGCCGAACCGGAATCCACTTCGGCGGAGAGCGCTATGCAGCGCGGCCCGCGCCTCGACACCGCCGGTCCGGGCACCTAAACGGGCCCGGCCGTTCCGACGCCCCCCTTGCGCGGCCCCCGTGGCCGGATCCGAGCCATGCCTGACCTCCTCCTCGAACTCCGCTCCGAAGAGATTCCCGCCCGCATGCAGCGGCGCGCGGCCGAGGACCTGCGGAAGCTCGTCACCGACGCCCTGGTGGAGCGCGGCTTCCTCTACGAGGGCGCCAAGGCCTTCGCGACGCCCCGCCGCCTCGCCCTGCACGTGGCCGGCCTGCCGCCCCGCGGCGAGGCGGTGCGCGAGGAGCGCAAGGGTCCCCGCGTCGGCGCGCCCGAGGCCGCGATCCAGGGCTTCCTGAAGAGCGCCGGGCTCGCCTCGATCGAGCAGGCGAAGACCGTCACCGATCCGAAGAAAGGCGAGTTCTACCTCGCCGTGATCGAGCGCGAGGGCCGCGAGACCCTCGATGTGCTGGCCGAGATCCTGCCGCAGATCATCCGCAGCTTCCCCTGGCCGAAATCCATGCGCTGGGGTGCGGCCTCGGCTCAACCGGGTGCGCTGCGCTGGGTGCGCCCGCTGCAATCGATCGTCGCCACCTTCGGCCCCGAGACCGAGAGCACCGAGATCGTGCCCTTCTCGGTCGACGGGATCGCGGCCGGCAACGTCACCTATGGCCACCGCTTCCTGGCCCCCGAGGCGATCGAGGTCCGCCGCTTCGGCGACTACGTCCAGGCCCTGGAGCGGGCCAAGGTCGTGCTCGACGCCGACCGCCGCAAGGACATCATCCTGCACGACGCCCGCGACCTCGCCTTCGCGCAGGGTCTCGACCTCGTGGAGGACGAGGGCCTGCTGGAGGAAGTCGCCGGCCTCGTCGAGTGGCCGGTCGTGCTGATGGGCTCGTTCGACGCGAGCTTCCTCGACATTCCGGCCGAAGCCGTGCGCGCCACCATCCGCGCCAACCAGAAATGCTTCGTGCTGCGGAAATCCGGCTCGGAGGAGCTGGCCCCGGCCTTCATCCTCGTCTCGAACCTGGTGGCCAGCGACGGCGGCCAGGCGATCGTGGCCGGCAACCAGCGCGTGGTGCGCGCGCGGCTCTCGGACGCGAAGTTCTTCTGGGAGACCGACAAGGCGGTGAAGCTGGAGGACCGGGTCCGCAAGCTCGACTCCATCGTCTTCCACGAGAAGCTGGGGACGCAAGGCGAGCGGGTCCGGCGCATCGCGGCCCTTGCCGAGGATCTGGCCGAGAGCGTGGGAGCGGATTTCGGCCTCGTGGGTCGCGCCGCACGCCTCGCCAAAGCCGATCTCGTGACGGAGATGGTCGGCGAATTCCCCGAGTTGCAGGGCCTGATGGGCGCGAAATACGCCGCGCTTCAGGGCGAGGACCCGAGTGTCTGCACGGCGATCGGCGACCACTACAAGCCCCTCGGGCCATCCGACCGGGTGCCGTCGGATCCGGTCGCGATCACCGTCGCGCTGGCCGACAAGCTCATCGCCCTCGCCGGCTTCTGGTCGATCGACGAGAAGCCCACCGGGAGCAAGGATCCGTTCGCCCTGCGCCGGGCGGCGCTCGGGGTGATCAGACTCATCTTGGAGAACGGCGTCCGCCTGCCTCTGGCGGAGCTGGCCCTGCCGAACGCCTTCGACCTGCAGCCCGGTGGCCCGATGGTGGTGCAGATCGACCTGCCCGACAGCCTCGAGGAACTGGAGGCGGCCTACAAGGACCTTCCCCCGGACTTCGACCTGCTGGCCGATCCGCGCGTGGACGACCTGCTCTCCTTCTTCGCCGATCGTCTCAAGGTCTATCTGCGCGACCAGGGCGCTCGGCACGACCTGATCGACGCCGTCTTCGCCCTGCCCGGCCAGGACGACCTCCTGATGGTGGTCCGCCGCGTCGAGGCGCTCGGCACGTTCCTGGAGACCGACGACGGCAAGAACCTGCTCGCCGGCTACAAGCGCGCGGCCAACATCCTGCGCATCGAGGAGAAGAAGGATAACCGGGCCTACGATGCCGAGCCTGACGCCGCGCTGATCGCCTCCTCCGGCCAGCCGGAGGAGCGGGCGCTCGCCGAGGCTCTGCGCGTCGCGCGGAACGAGGCCTCGGCGGCGGTGGCGGCGGAGGATTTCGCCGGCGCGATGCGCGCCCTCTCGCGGCTGCGCGCTCCGGTCGATGCCTTCTTCGAGGCGGTCACGGTGAACGCCGAGGACCCGGCCCTGCGCGCCAACCGCCTCGCCCTCCTGAACGCGCTCCGCGCCGCCACCCGCGAGGTCGCGGACTTCTCGAAGATCGAGGGCTGAAGAGAGCCGGGAACACGGCTTCAGGACGCGCGCAGGAACCTCGCCGCACCCCCTCTCCCGTTCGGGAGAGGGTTGGGGTGAGGGATGAGAAGTGTTCGGAGAGGCCGCGGCGGTGAAGCGGCTTCCGCTCCACTCAATCCGTAAAGTTCTCGACCCTCACCCTGTCCCTCTCCCGAACGGGAGAGGGGACCCGCGCTTGATCGTGAGCCGCAGGGGCACCCTCTCGCCGTACCGAGCAGAGGAGAGGCGCTTCAGAACCAGCCCTTGATCCGGAAGAACACGATCGGGATCAGCGCGCTGGTCAGGATCAGGGCGAGGCCGTAGGGGTAGCCGTAGAGCCACTCGAGTTCCGGCATGTGCTTGAAGTTCATGCCGTACATCGAGGCGATCAGCGTCGGCGGCACGCCGACCACGGAGACCACGGTCAGCACCCGGAAGACGTTGTTCTGCTCGATCTGGATCAGCCCCAAGGCTGCGTCGAGCAGGAACTGCACGTTCTCCGAGAGCCGCGTCTCGAACTCGTCGAGGGACTCGATGTCCCGGCGGATCGTCTCGAAGCGCGCATCCTCCTCCTGATGGAGCAGGTCGGCGCAGGCGCCGGCGACGTAGGGCACGATGCGCTCCATGCCGAGCAGGCTCGCGCGGATCTTGCCGAGCGCCTTGCCGCGCCGGGCGATGCCGCGCAGGATCCGGCGGAGCGCGAGGTCGCGGCGGCGGGGTGGCGCGTCGCCGTTGCGGGCGCCGTTCCGAGCCCGGGGCGCACGCACGTCGAAGTCGAAGATCCGCGTCGAGAGCGAGTCGAGCTCGGCGCCCATATCCTCCAGGGCGTCGGCGAGGTTGTCGACCAATTCCTCCACGAGGAGCAGGAAGGCCTCGGCGCTGGTCACCGCGCCCTCCCCCTCCGCGAGGCGCTTGCCCGCGCCCTCGAAGGCGCGCAGGTCGTGGAAGCGCACCGTGACGAGGTGGTCGCGGGTCAGGAGGAAGCCCAGCGGCTTCAGCTGCGAATCCGCCTGCTCGAAGGTGATCATCGGCGTCGAGAGCGACAGCCCGTTCTTCAGGCGGCGCAGGCGGCTCGACGATTCCACCTCGCTCAACGCCCGCCGCGAGGGCACCCGGATCCCGGTGGCCGCCTCCACCGCCTGCGCCTCCTCGGCGCTGGGGTCGTAGAGGTCGATCCAGAGGGCGCCCGCGGGCAACGGCGCCCCGGAGGCGGGATCCCACGGCGCGAGGGCGCCTTCCGGTCCGTGCAGGGTCAGCATGGCGGATCGGTTCACCGTCGCGCGAAAAGGGGGACGAAAACCGTCGTCGCTCCGTCACCGAAGGGTGCGACAGCCTTGACTCATCCTGGGGGCGTGGCTATCTCGCCGCCGGTCGTTAGCACTCACTGAAGCTGAGTGCTAACGACCGGGCTTGGAGGCGGCCAACGCGCGCCGCATCAACGCCACTTCGAGTTCTGAAGCAAGAGGGCAGACCATGAAGTTCCGTCCGCTGCACGACCGGGTCGTCGTCCGTCGCATCGAGAGCGAGGAGAAGACCAAGGGCGGCATCATCATCCCGGACACCGCCAAGGAGAAGCCGCAAGAGGGCGAGATCGTCGCCGTCGGCCCCGGCTCCCGCGACGAGCAGGGCCGCGTGAACGCCCTCGACGTCAAGGCCGGCGACCGCGTCCTGTTCGGCAAGTGGTCCGGCACCGAGGTCAAGATCGACGGCCAGGATCTCCTGATCATGAAGGAATCCGACATCATGGGCGTCGTCGAGGCCTAAAGGCCCCGGCCGATACCGTTCATTGCCCTTCGAGGCCGAGTTCCGCGCCTCGGGGCCTTCCCCGCAATCCTTAACCATTAAGGACCAACCCCCATGGCAGCGAAAGACGTTCGTTTCTCCGCCGACGCCCGCGAGAAGATGCTCCGCGGCGTGGACATCCTGGCCGACGCGGTCAAGGTGACGCTGGGCCCCAAGGGCCGCAACGTCGTCATCGAGAAGAGCTTCGGCGCGCCGCGCATCACCAAGGACGGCGTCACCGTCGCCAAGGAGATCGAGCTCTCCGACCGCTTCGAGAACATGGGCGCCCAGATGGTGCGCGAAGTGGCCTCGAAGACCAACGACATCGCCGGTGACGGTACCACCACCGCGACCGTGCTCGCCCAGGCGATCGTCCGCGAGGGCGCCAAGTACGTCGCCGCCGGCATCAACCCGATGGACCTGAAGCGCGGCATCGACCTCGCCACCCAGGCCGCCGTGAAGGACATCACCTCGCGCGCCAAGAAGGTCGCCTCGTCCGACGAGGTCGCCCAGGTCGGCACGATCTCCGCCAACGGCGACAAGGAGATCGGCGAGATGATCGCCCACGCCATGCAGAAGGTGGGCAACGAGGGCGTCATCACCGTCGAGGAGGCCAAGACCGCCGAGACCGAGCTGGACGTCGTCGAGGGCATGCAGTTCGACCGCGGCTACCTCTCCCCGTACTTCATCACGAATGCGGAGAAGATGGTCGCCGAGCTCGAGGACCCCTACATCCTCATCCACGAGAAGAAGCTCTCCTCGCTCCAGGCCATGCTGCCGGTGCTCGAGGCCGTGGTCCAGACCGGCAAGCCGCTCCTGATCATCGCCGAGGACATCGAGGGCGAGGCGCTCGCCACGCTCGTCGTCAACAAGCTCCGCGGCGGCCTCAAGGTCGCGGCCGTCAAGGCGCCGGGCTTCGGTGACCGCCGCAAGGCGATGCTCGAGGACATCGCGATCCTGACCAAGGGCCAGATGATCGCCGAGGATCTCGGCATCAAGCTCGAGAACGTGACCCTGCCGATGCTCGGCCGCGCCAAGCGCGTCCGCATCGAGAAGGAGAACACCACGATCATCGACGGCGTCGGCGAGAAGGCCGACATCGAGGCGCGCATCGCGCAGATCAAGGCGCAGATCGAGGAGACCACCTCGGACTACGACCGCGAGAAGCTGCAGGAGCGTCTGGCCAAGCTCGCGGGCGGCGTCGCAGTGATCCGCGTCGGCGGCGCGACCGAGGTCGAGGTCAAGGAGAAGAAGGACCGCGTGGACGACGCGCTCAACGCCACCCGCGCTGCGGTGGAAGAGGGCATCGTTCCCGGCGGCGGCACCGCGCTGCTGCGCGCCAAGAAGGCGGTCGCCGAGCTGAAGTCCGACGTTCCGGACGTGCAGGCCGGCATCAAGATCGTGCTGAAGGCCCTTGAGGCCCCGATCCGCCAGATCGCCCAGAACGCGGGCGTCGAGGGCTCGATCGTGGTCGGCAAGATCACCGACAACACGAGCTCCGAGACCTTCGGCTTCAACGCCCAGACCGAAGAGTACGTCGACATGATCCAGGCCGGCATCGTCGACCCGGCCAAGGTCGTGCGCACCGCCCTGCAGGACGCCGCCTCGGTGGCCGGCCTGCTGGTGACCACGGAAGCCATGGTCGCCGACGCGCCGAAGAAGGACTCCCCCGCTCCGGCCATGCCGGGCGGCGGCATGGGCGGCATGGACTTCTAAGTCCACGCCATCCCATTCGAGACGGAAGAGGGGTCGCCGCGAGGCGGCCCCTTTTCCTTTGGCGCGCTGCCTGCCGAAATACCAATATTTGGTAACATGGCATCGGCGATGGCGCGTAACACCTCCGTTTCCCTGGGCGATCACTTCGCTCAGTTCATCGCCCGGCAGGTCGAAGGCGGCCGCTATGGCTCGGCGAGCGATGTCGTCCGGGCCGGACTGCGCCTTCTCGAAGAGCAGGAAACGCGGCTCCAGGCCCTCCGCACAGCCCTCGCCGAAGGCGAGGCCAGCGGACCGCCGGACGCTTTCGATGTCGAGGCTTTCCTCAGGGCCAAGCGTACCGACCGCTCGTGAACGGTGGTTATGTCCTCGCACCGCGGGCACATGAGGATCTCGACGGGATCTGGGACTACACGGCGGAGCGCTGGGACCCTGATCAGGCGGACCGCTATGTCCGCCGCCTCGCGCAGGCTTTCGCGGATCTCGCTGCCGGCACCGTTCGGGGCTGGAGCGCCGAGAAGATCCGACCCGGCTATTGCCGCCTGACGGTCGCGACGCATGTCGTCTTCCACCGGAAGGGTGACGGCGGCCGGACCGACGTGATCCGCATCCTGCATGAACGCATGGACGCGGCGCCTCACCTGTAGCCAGTGCCTGACAGCCATGACGATGCAGGCCGCCTCAAGGCTTCCCGTTCGGCCCCCGTCTTGCCTCGTGGGACCCGGTGCCTACGATCCGCCCGGGATCTTCCAAGCTGAAGGAATACCGATGCCTGTCCTCCGATCCGGCCGCCGTCTCTCCTCCGCGGCCGCCCTGGCCGCGCTCGCGTGCCTGCCGCTCGGCCCCCTGCCCTCGGCGGCCCGGGAGATGCCGGATGCCGCGGCCGATCAGGCGGCCCGCAAGCCGAACGTCGTGATCCTCGCCACCGGCGGCACCATCGCGGGCGCGGGGGCGGATGCGGCCAACAGCGCCACCTATCAGGCCGCCAAGGTGCCGGTGGACAAGCTCATCGCCGCCGTGCCGGCCATGAGCGGCGTCGCCAATGTCCGCGGCGAGCAGGTCTTCCAGATCGCCTCGGAGAGCTTCACCGACGCGCAGCTCGTGGAACTCGCCAAGCGCGTCTCGGCGCTGCTGAAGCAGGACGACGTGGACGGTGTCGTGGTCACCCACGGCACCGACACGCTGGAGGAGACCGCCCTCTTCCTCGACCTCGTCGTGAAGAGCGACAAGCCGATCGTGGTGGTCGGCTCGATGCGCCCCTCCACCGCGATCTCGGCGGACGGCGCCATCAACCTCCTCGACGCGGTCACCGTGGCCGGGAGCAAGGAAGCGGTCGGCAAGGGCGTCATGGTCACCATGAACGACCAGATCCAGGCCGGCCGCGACGTGACGAAGCGCGTCAACGTCGTGCCGAGCGCCTTCTACAGCCAGTGGGGCCCGCTCGGCATGGTGGTCGAGGGCAAGACCTATTTCTTCCGCAGCTCGGCCAAGCGCCACGGCAAGTCCTCGGAATTCGACATCGACGCGATCGACAGCCTGCCGATGGTGGCGATCGTCTACGGCTCGGGCACCATGTATCCGGGCGCCTACAAGGCCGCGGTCGATGCCGGCGCCAAGGCGATCGTCCATGCCGGCACCGGCAACGGCTCGGTCGCCGGCTATCTGGTCGACACCCTCAAGGACATCCGCTCCAAGGGCACGCTGATCGTCCGCTCCTCACGCGTCGGCGACGGCATCGTGCTGCGCAACGCGGAGCAGCCCGACGACAAGTACGACTGGGTGGTGGCTCACGACCTCAACCCGCAGAAGGCCAAGATCCTCACCGCCGTGGCGCTGACCAAGACCGGTGACACCAAGGAGCTGCAGCGCATCTTCTGGGAATATTGAGGGGCGTGCGGGGCGGGCGCTCCCTCGCCCCGCACCGCTGTCGGACTTATGCCGGATTGCTGTGTAAACGTTTACACAGCATTGGCTTCAGGCTAGAACGTCTCGAAATACAAGGTGCATCGAAGCCCGGATGATCGACGCGCGCCACGGTCGAGCGCGCCGTGCCGGCAGGATGCGCCCCAGAGGAAGGAAGGCTCATGACGGAGATCCATCCCGAGGTCGCGGCGGTCACTGCGCGCGTCGTCGAGCGGTCCCGGGCGAGCCGGCGGCGCTATCTCGACCTGATCGAGCGCGAGCGCGAGGCGGGCGTGCACCGCCCGAAGCTCGCCTGCGGCAACCTCGCCCACGGCTTCGCAGCCTCCGGAGAGGACAAGGCGGCGATCCGTGCCGGGCGCACGATGAATATCGGCATCGTCACCGCCTACAACGACATGCTCTCGGCCCATCAGCCCTACGGGCGCTATCCGGACCAGATCAAGGTCTTCGCCCGCGAGCGCGGCGCCACCGCCCAGGTCGCCGGCGGCACGCCCGCCATGTGCGACGGGGTCACGCAGGGGCAGCGCGGCATGGAGATGTCGCTGTTCTCGCGCGACACCATCGCGCTCTCGACCGCGGTCGCGCTCAGCCACGGCATGTTCGACGGCACGGCGCTGCTCGGCATCTGCGACAAGATCGTGCCGGGCCTGATCATCGGTGCGCTGCGCTTCGGCCACCTGCCGACGATCCTGATCCCGGCGGGGCCCATGCCCTCGGGCCTCGCCAACAAGGAGAAGCAGCGCATCCGCCAGCTCTACGCGGAGGGCAAGGTCGGCCGCGAGGAGCTGCTCGAATCCGAATCCGCCTCCTACCACGGGGCCGGGACCTGCACCTTCTACGGCACGGCCAATTCCAACCAGATGATGATGGACGTGATGGGCCTGCACATGCCGGGCGCCTCCTTCATCAATCCGGGCACGAAGCTGCGCCAGGCGGTGACGCGGGCGGCGATCCACCGCCTCACCGAGATCGGCGCCGACGGCAACGACTACCGGCCGCTCGGCCTGTGCATCGACGAGAAGGCGATCGTGAACGCCGTGGTCGGGCTGCTCGCCACGGGCGGCTCGACCAACCACGCGATCCACCTGCCGGCCATGGCCCGCGCCGCCGGCATCGTCCTCGACTGGGAGGATTTCGACCGCCTCTCCGCCGCGGTCCCGCTGATCGCCCGCGTCTATCCGAACGGCTCGGGCGACGTGAACCACTTCCACGCGGCCGGCGGCATGAGCTTCGTCATCGCCGCGCTGCTCGATGCCGGCCTCCTGCACGACGACATCCTGACGGTGGCCGGCCAGTCGCTCCGCGACCATGCCCGCGACCCGAAGCTCGCGGGCGAAGACCTCGTCTTCGAGCCCGCGGTACCGGAGAGCCTCGATCCGACCATGCTGCGCCGGCCGGCCGACCCGTTCCAGCCGGATGGCGGCATGCGCCTCGTGAAGGGCAATCTCGGCCGTGCCACCTTCAAGACCAGCGCGGTCGAGCCGCAGCGGCGCACCATCCAGGCGCCGGCCCGGGTCTTCGCCGACCAGGACGACGTGATCAAGGCGTTCAAGGCGGGCGAGCTGGAGCGGGACGTGATCGTCGTCGTCCGCTTCCAGGGTCCGCGCGCCAACGGCATGCCCGAACTGCACAAGCTGACGCCGCCGCTCGGCGTGCTGCAGGACCGCGGCCACAAGGTCGCCCTCGTCACGGACGGGCGGATGTCGGGGGCTTCGGGCAAGGTGCCCGCCGCGATCCATCTGACGCCGGAGGCCCTCGGCGGCGGTCTGATCGGGAAGATCCGCGACGGCGACATCGTGCGGCTCAGCGCCGAGGACGGGGTGCTGGAGGTGATGGTGGACGAGGCGGAGCTTGCCGCCCGCGCGTCCGCCGCGCCGCCGCCGCCCGAACTCGGCACCGGCCGCGAGCTGTTCGCCTTCATGCGCCATGGCGCGGACGGCGCCGAGCAGGGTGCCTCGGCGATGCTCGCCGCCGCGGGCCTGTAACGGGATCCCGAAGGGAGGCGTCCCTTCGGCGGGGTCTCGGGGTGGAGCCCCGAGGTCGGCCTTGATGCCCGGCGTCGCCGGGTATGGGGGCCGATTGCAGGGCTCTGCCCTGCACCCGCGAAAGGTCTCGGACCTTTCGAAACCATGACCTGAGGGAGACGATGCCATGAACGACCTGACCAGCATCGACGCGCTGATGCGCTCCGTGGCCGTGATCCCGGTCCTGGTGATCGAGGATGCGGCCCATGCCGAGCCGATCGCGCGGGCCCTTGTGGAGGGCGGCCTCACCGCCCTCGAAGTCACGCTCCGCACCCCCGCCGCCCTCGACGTGATCCGGGCGATGGCCCGGGTCGAGGGCGCGGTGGTGGGGGCTGGCACCGTGCTGAACCCGCGCGATCTCGATGCGGCGCTCGCCGCGGGCGCCGAGTTCATCGTGTCGCCGGGCCTGACCGATCCGCTCACCGACGCGGCCAAGGCCAACGGCGTGCCCTACCTGCCGGGCGTCGCCAACGCCGCCGACATCATGCGCGGGCTCGACCACGGTCTCGACCGCTTCAAGTTCTTTCCGGCCGAGGCCTCGGGCGGACTCAAGGCGCTGAAGGCGCTCGCCGCGCCCTTCCATCAGGTCCGCTTCTGCCCGACCGGCGGCATCACCGAGACGAGCGCGCCGGACTGGCTTGCCGAGACGGCGGTGCTCTGCGTGGGCGGAAGCTGGGTGGTGAAGCCCGGAACGCCGGACGTCGCAGCGATCCGCAAGGCCGCTGCCGCCGCCGCGGCCCTGCGCCGCTGACCGGCCGCGCCGGGCCGGCGCCGCCGACAAAAAACTGTCGCGTTCTCGCGGTTTGGCATGCCGGACGTGCCGGCACCGAACCGCGACGGTTTGCGTGCCCGCCCGGACACGATAATGGTGCAGTGCACCTAAAAGCTGCTCGGCGCAGGAGGTCTCATGCGGATCGCGATGATCGGGTCGGGCTATGTTGGGCTTGTGTCTGGGGCCTGCCTTGCCGATTTCGGGCACGGGGTGGTGTGCATCGACACGGATCCGGCCAAGATCGAGGCGCTGCGGGCGGGTCGGATGCCGATC
>NZ_CABFPH010000058.1 GCF_902141845.1 Methylobacterium symbioticum
GGAACCGGCTGGGACGCGCTGCGGGCGCGGGCGGCGGCCCTCGGCGCCGGCTCCGCCGGGTGCGCCCCGTCCGCCCCCGGCCCCTCCCCGCCCGTGACCGGCAGGTCGGGGCGGAGGGCGTCGGTCTCCGCCAGATCGGCGCGTTCCCGCGCGGAAACGCCGGCCGGCGGAGGCACCGGCCGCGCGCTCGCCGCGAACGGCTTCAGCGCCGTCGCGTTCTCGATCAGGAGGCCCTGCTGGGCCGGCAGGACCGGCCGCTCGCCGGGCGACAGGCTGACGATCGCGAAGGCGCCGACCGCGACCGCCGCGGCGAAGGCCGCGGTGCCGCCCATCACGGCAGAGGCCCGCTTCCAGTCCATACCCAAACCTCGTCAGCCCGAGATCCGCGCGGGTATCGCTCCGCATCGGCATGGCCGCCGCAGCGCGCCATCATCGCGAAGAACGCCTGCGTTGCCTAGAGCCCACGACTGCAACGAGGACTGCAATCACGCCCGCCATCACACCGGCGCCGGCGAGGGTCTACTGTACAGGCGCGAGGTTTCCCGCCCTCCGATCGGCGAGCCTGCCACAAAACTCCCGCTCGACTCCAAGTCTTTGTCGCGACGCGCTCCCCGTCGCCGAACCGGCATCTAGAGCACGCGCCGATTGGATTGCCCCGCAATCCAATCGGATCACGCGTTCTCTATCACTTGGTTAGAGACGGATTCACCGATCAGGTTGAAGCAACCTGATCGGATCCGGCTCTAGGTCGGCCGAAGAGCGCCCTAGTCGTTGGCGTCGAAATGGGCCCCGTCGTGCTCCAGATGCAGGTAGTTGGGGTTGAACAGGGCCACGGCCTGCAGGGCCGCCAGGTCCGGGATCGTCAGGCGCTTGCCCTTCAGGATGATCAGCCCGGCACTGCGCAGCTCCTGCAGGGTGCGGTTCACGTGCACGGTGGTCATGCCCGTGGCGTCGGCCAGCTCGGTCTGCGTCAGAGGCAGCGGGCAGCTGTCGCCCTCGACCAGGCCGACCGTGCGCAGGCGGACGAACAGCTCGCAGAACAGATGGGCCAGCCGCTCCAGCGCCGAGCGCTGGCCGAGATTGACCACCCATTCCCGCTGCACGGCCACGGTGACCAGCGTCTCCCACCAGAGCGCCTGCGTGATGCGCGGATGCCGGGCCGTCAGGTCGAGCAGCCGCTCGCGCGGGATCCCGGCCAGGCGGACGGGCGTGAGCGTGCCGATCGAGTGGTCCATCGCGCGCAGGACGAACACATGGGTGTCGCAGAGGTCGCCCGGCATGAAGAAGGAGATGATCTGGCGCCGGCCATCCTCCAGCTGCTTGTAGCGGCAGGCCCAGCCCTCCAGCACCAGATGGACGTGCTCCGGGCGGTCGCCCTCCCGGATGATGTCCGCATCGGCATCGAAGTCCTGCACCCGCGTCGCGATCTCCTGCAGCGCGGTCTTGTCCGCGGCCGAGAGGCGGGTGAAATGCTCGAGCTTGCGGATGAGATGGTGCGGCATGCGGGCCCCCGTGGCAGGGTGGCACGGTAGCGGCGTCGGCGCACGCGAAAATTCACTTGGGTCAATGCAAGCTTCCATCACGAAGGACTAAAGACCTGCAACGCACGATTGCTTCGGCGGCAGTGATCCGCAGGCCGGGTGACCGGGTTGACCGGGTTTAGGGCTGATCCAGCGAGGGGCCGATGCGGGTGTTCTTCTTCCATCTCCGCACCCCGTCCCATCTGGAGCGCGACGATATCGGGGTGGAGCTTGCCGGCATCGAGGCCGCCTATCTGGAAGCCTGTCGCACCATCCCGTCGCTCAGCGTCGAGCTCGGATGCAAGGGTGCCAACCCGTACCGTCACGCCTTCGAGATCACCGATGCGGCGGGCACCCCGCTGATCGAGGTGCCCTTCCCGGAGGTGCTCGACCGGGGGCGCAGGCCGGTTCCGCCCGCCTCGGCGGCGCAGCACCGGAAGGTTGCCGCGACGATGGAGCGGACCGCAGAGCTGATCGCCTCCATCCGGGCGGAACGGGCGGCGCTGAACGCCACGCTCGCCGAGACGCGGCGGCTTCTGGCGGAGGTGCGTCAGGCCAGCGCCTCCCGGTCGGGCTGAGGCGCCGCCGACCCCGGTCATCTTGCACCACCCGACCGATCCGAGGCGTATCGCGCGATCGCCTCCAGGATGAGCCGCCGGTGCGCGCGCCACTGGATCAGCACGGCCTCCAGCGTCTCCAGCAGATCCCGGGCGAGGCGCGTATCGAGGCCCTGCCGGTCCATCTGGGCGATCAGCAGGACCTGACGGGCGATCCGCGCCTCGCCCTCGGCGATGTGCCGGCCCGCCAGGACGAGATCCGCCTGCTCCCGTTGCAGGGCGCGCTCGGTGGCGCTGAGCGGAGCCATGGGCTGCCCCTCCCTCATGGGCGGCCGGCCTCGGCGCCGGGGCGGCGCGCCGCCGAGCCGGCGGTCGGACGCCGATGCGGGCGCCGATCGCACACGCGATGCAGCCTAGCGCATTCGCGCGGATCGGGCACGCCCGGCAGGATCGATCAAATCTGGTGCAAGAGTCAGTTTGAGCGGATCGAGCCGGTGTTCCCTGCGCTGATCCCCTCCTCGACCTCATCCTGAGGTGGTTTGGGGGGATGGGCCAGGTCTCCGGATGACGATCCGTCGATCCCGGTCGAACAGGCTCTCAGGCGGCCCGGCAGCAGGTCGCCCAGCGCCCGCAGCAGCTCGGCATCGAGGATCGGCTTCTCCAGCTTCGGCCGCGACCGGTAGTCCGGGCGGTCCGCGATCTCCATCTCGCCGGTGGCGAACAGGTAGGGCACGCCGCGCTCGCGCAGGCGGTCCGCCACGGCGTAGACCGCCTCGCCTCTGAGATTCACGTCGAGCACGGCCGCGTCGAGGGGCCCGTCCTCGACGAGGGCCAGCGCCCGCCGCGCGTCCGGCACCGGGCCGGCGACCTCGGCGCCGGCCTCCCTCAGGCAGCGCTCGATCTCGATGGCGATGAGGAACTCGTCCTCGACCACCAGCACGCGGCGGCCGACAAGGTTTTCAGCAGGATCCGACATGCCGACCCGCATTCGCCGTTGCACGGGGTCCGCCCTAACGGATCCCGCCGGCCCGCGCGTTGCCCTAGGTTAGGCGAGCGGCAGCTCGATCCGGCAGCGGACGCCGTCGCTGCCCAGCACGAAGCGGGTCTCGCCGCCCAGGGCATAGCCCAGCGCGCGCTCGATCAGCTCGCGCCCATAGCCGCGCCGGGCACCGTTCTCCGGCGGAACGGCGACGCCGCTCTCCATCCAGTCGAGCGCCAGGTGCTCGTCGCGCCCGTCCTGCCGGATGCGCTCCCAGGTGACGGTGAGCTGGCCCGCCTCGCTCTTCAGCGCGCCGTACTTGACCGCGTTGGTGGTCAATTCGTGCAGCGCCAGGGCGAAGTTCTGAACCTGCTGCGAGCCGAGATGGACCTGCGGGCCCGAGACCGCGATGCGCGCGGGCATGCTGTCGACATGGGCGGCCAGCTCCGCGCGGACCAGGGCGCCGACCTCGACCGTGTCGCTGCCGGATTGGCTGAGCAGGGCCTGCGCGCGGCTGAGCGCCCGCAACCGCGTGATGAAGCTCTCGACCGGGGCGCCCTGGCCGATGGTGCGGGTGGCCAGCGAGGTGACGACGCCGAGCAGGTTGCGCGAGCGGTGCTGCAATGCCTTGACGAGCACCTCCTGGCGCTCGGCCCCGAGCTTGGCCTCGGTCGCGTCGGAGAAGATGCCGCCGATCCGCTGCACGCGGCCCTGCGCATCGACGAGGGGGAAGTCCGTGCTCGAGATCCAGCGCACCTGGCCGTCGCTCGGGCGCTGGACGCGGAAGGCGTGCACGGCGCTCTCGCCGGCGCGCAGGCGGCGCAGCGCGCCGATCATCGATCGCCTGTCCTCCGGCAGGATCAGCCTGATCCAGGAGCGCAGGCTCTGCCCGTCGACCGCCCGGAACGGCACGCCGAAGAGCGCCGCGAAGGCCGGCCCGGCATATTCGAACCGCAGCGTCTGCGCGTTCCGGATCCAGAGCACGTCCGAGGAGGCGTCGGAGAACTGCCGGAAGCGCTCCTCGCTCTCGCGCAACGCCGTCTCGGCGCGGGTGCGGGCGGTGATGTCCACGAAGGTGACGACCGCGCCCGCGATGAAGTTGTCGACGCTGCGATAGGGCAGCACCCGCACCATGAAGCGCGCCCCCGTGGCCGGGTTCTCGATCTCGCGCTCGATGCTGTTGAGGGTCCGCAGCACGCGCCGGACGTCCTCCTGCAGCTCGTCGTAGGCGATGCGCGACTTGATATGGGCGATCGGCCGGCCGGCATCCGATTCCACGAGGTGGAACAGCTCGGTCGCCGCCGGCGTGTAGCGCATCACCCGCAGGTCGTTCTCGAGGAAGATGGTGGCGATCTGCGTGCTCTCGAGGAAGTTCTTCAGGTCGCTGTTGGCCCGCCCCAGCTCCTGGACCCGCAGGCTCAGCTCGCCGTTGACGGTGGTCAGCTCCTCGTTGACCGATTGCAGTTCCTCCTTGGAGGTCTGCAATTCCTCGTTGGCCGATTGCAGTTCCTCGTTGAGCGACTGGTACTCCTCGTTGGACGCCTTCAGCTCCTCGCCCGTGCTCTCGGCCTCCTCGGCGACGGCCTGGAGGCGCTCGGTGGTGGCGCGCAGCTCCGCTTCGAGCTGCTCGATCTGGGTGCGATGGTCCTGCGCGGAGGCCGGCGGGGCGATCGGCTCCGGCGCGGCGCCGCCATCCTTGAACAGCACGAAATAGCCCCGGGCCGGGCCGGCGCCGTCCCGGACGGGCTCGACCACGAGGTCGACCAGGAGGCTGTGCCCGTTCTGACCGACGCGCCGGTTCGCCACGGTGACGGTCTGCCCCTCCTCGGCGGCGCGCCGCAGGGCGCTGCGCAGATCGGGGCGCAGGTCCGGGTGGCTGAGCTGCAGCAGGTTCAGCGTCGCCGCACCGCCGGCCGGGTCGAGGTAGCGGCCGGTGCGGGCGGAGAAGTGCAGGACGTTGTAGGCCTCGTCGGTGATCACGTAGGCCGGCGCGTAGCGCTCCACGAAACGCTCCGCCCGCTGGGCGAGGGAGGGCTCCAGGGGCCGGACGGGAGTGTCGGGGGCGTGCGGGCTCTCGACGGGCAGCGAGCGGACGCTGAACGAGATGTCGGGCAGGATCCGGCTGTGGGTCTCCTGCCGGCGGAAGATGCGCGAGCGGCTCTCGAGCGGGGCGAACAGGTTGGTGTGGCGGGAGATGTTCTCGGAATTGCCCAGGAAGAGCACGCCGTCCGGCCGCAGGGCGAAGTGGAAGACCGGGATGACGCGGTCCTGCAGCTCGGCGTCGAGGTAGATCAGCAGGTTGCGGCAGGAGACGAGGTCGAGGCGGGAGAAGGGCGGGTCCTTGATGATGCTGTGCTGGGAGAAGATGCACATCTCCCGCAGCTCCTTGACGATGCAGTAGGTGTTGCCCTCCCGCACGAACCAGCGCGCCAGCCGCTCGGGGCTGATGTCGTGCACGATGCTGTCGGCGTAGCGCGCCGCCCGCGCGGCGGCGAGCGCCCGCCCGTCGAGGTCGGTCGCGAAGATCTGGACCTGGGGCACCTCGTCGAGCGTCGCCATGTGCTCGCGCAGCAGGATGCCGAGCGAGTAGGCCTCCTCGCCGGTGGAGCAGCCGATGACCCAGACCCGGAGCTGATCGTTGCGGCTCTTGCCGGCGAAGAGCTTCGGGATGACGAGCCGGGCCAGGAGATCGAATTCCCGGGCGTCCCGGAAGAAGCTCGTGACGCCGATGAGGAGATCGTTGAAGAGCTCCTGGGCCTCCTTGGGCTGGACGCGCAGATACTCGACATAGGCCTGGATGTCGCCCTGCTGCAGCACCTGCATCCGGCGCTGCACCCGGCGCAGGAAGGTGCCCTGCTTGTAGCCGTGGAAGTCGTGGCCGGTCTTGTTGCGCAGGACGGCCGCGATGCTGACGAGCGCGATGGCCGTCTCGGCGCTGTCCTGCCGGGCCGGGCCGGCGCCGCCGGAGGCGATCTGCCGGATGCTGGCGTCGAGCCGCTCGGCGAGTTCATCGATGGGCAGGACGGCGTCCGCGAGGGCGCCGGGGATGTTGCTGGCCGCGAGCTGCCCGGCCCGCGACTCCTCCGTCTCCTCGGCCAGCGTCAGGCCGCCGGCATCCTTCACCGCCTTGAAGCCGAGCGTGCCGTCGGCGCCCGTGCCGGCCAGGACCACGGCGATGCTGTAGGCGTCCTCGTCGCTGGCCAGCGAGACGAGGAAGCTGTCGATCGTGCCGCGCTCGCCGGCCTTCTGCTCCGCGGGCCGGACCCGGAAGCTGCCCCCGTCGAGGCTCACGATCAGGTCCGGATCCGGCAGGTAGGTTCGTCCGCCGACGACGGGCGCGCCGTCCTCGATCGGGCTCAGCCGGTGGCCGGCCTCCTCCAGGGCGTGCAGGAAGGCGGCCGCGTCGAGCGCCTCCCGGTGCTGCAGGATGAGGACCAGGGCCCGCTCGGGCTGCGCCGGCAGCCGCTGCAGGAGGTGCGCGAGCGAGGCCGTCTTGGCCGCCGAGGCGCAGAGGGCGACGACGACCGGCCTGCCGGCCTGGGGCACCGTCCGGGCGGGTGTCTTCGCCATGGTCTCATCCTGCTCGGCCGCTGGCCATGCCCGCCCCGCGGCACCCCGTCGGCCGGTGCAGCGGTCCCTGGCGGGCTTCTACCGCAGGTTGGCCGAGGGGGTGCAAGCCCTCATTCCCCGGCGGTCACGTCTCCGGCGCGCCGCCGCCGGCCGCGGGCTCCGGGGGCGGCAGGACGCGCAGGACGGCGCGGCGGATCGTGTCGGCGTAGCGACGGTACTCGGCCGCGCGCGCCTCGTACATCTCGCTCACGGCCATGCGCCCGGTCCGGCGCCCATCCTCGGCCATGCGCCGCACCAGGTCCGCCCGCTCCTCGATGATGCGCAGGGCCACGCGCATGGCCTCGTCGACGGCGCCCTCCTGCTCCTTGGCGGCCGCCTCCGCGGTGAAGGCGTGGCCGACCTGGCAGCGGAAGCGCAGGGGCCGGGCGTCGCGGATCTGGGAGAGCACGCCGCTGCAATGGGGGCAGGTGACGGGCACCGGATCGGCGATGCGGGCCAGAACGTCGCTGTCGATCCGCTCGCCCGCCGCGATGTCGACCTCCAGGCGGATCTCGGGCGGGACCGGCAGGCGCGGCCCGGCGGATTCGTTCACGAGATCCGCGAGGATGTCGCCGATGCGCGCGGCCGGCAGCGTGAGATCGACGTCCGACATCGCGAGCGCGCTGCGCGGCATCTCGTCGGCGATCGCATCGCTAGGGTCCTGAACCAGCGTCAGGCCGCCGCAACGCTTGATCGCCTCAAGCCCAGAAGCCCCATCATTCAAAACCCCACTCAACAGGACGCCGATGACGCGGGGCCCATAGGTTGCGGCGGCCGAGCGGAACAGCGGATCGATAGAGGGCCGGGCCATGTTCTCGCGCGGGCCGTGCCCAAGCTTGATCCCGCCCTCCGTCAGGATGAGGTGACGATCTGGGACGCCCAGATAGATGTTGCCCTGGCTGACCGGCATGCCGTCCTCCGCCGGATAGACGGGCAGGTTCGCCGCCGCGGAGGTCACGGTTGCAAGGAGACCGAGGCTGCGGGCCGGGACGTGCAGCACGATGAACACGGCCGCGGGCAGGGTCCGTGGCAGGGAGGTCAGGATCGCCCGCAGCGGAACCGTCGCGCCGGACGAGCCGCCGATGACGATGATGTCGCGATTGCCCATACTGCGCCGTCCTCGAACGTCGTCACTGACAGGCCAACGCTCCAGAACGCCCGGCGGATATGAACACCCTGGGTGCGCCCCCTGTCATATGGCCCGAAGGGGTTTCGCAGCGCGAGTTGGCCAGGATCCTCGGCGTCTCCGAGGGCGCGGTGCGCAAGGCGATCAAGGCCAAGCGCATCAGCGTGCTGCCGGGTGGTCGGCTGGATCCGCTCGCAGCTCGGGAGGGCTGGGGCGCGTCAACCGATCCAGTGCGTACCAAGGTGCACACTACGCCATCGGTACGCACCGGAGGTACGCAGCGCGCGGCGGAGGTCAGCACCGAGGCAGAGGCGCGCCAAGCGATCAGCCTCGTGGCCCGGGTGCTAGCCGAGGAAGACGTCGAGGCGTCCGGCCCCGTCGACTTCGTCAAGGCCTGGACCGCCGAGCTGACTCTGAAGGCCTGCCAGCGCAGCCTCGACCAGGCCAAGGAGGAAGGCAGCCTCGTGAACCGCGCCGCTGCTGAGGCGGCGTTCCTCGCCGAAGCCAGGGCGATCCGGGACGCCTGGATCGCTTGGCCGGCGCGGATCGCCGTCGAGCTCGCCGATGAACTTGGCATTGAGGCTCGACGCCTCACCACCGCCCTCGACCGGGAGGTGCGCCCCACCTCGCCGAACTGGGCGAGCCCACCACCGACTTCTCAAACGCTGCCTGAGGACCCACGATGCTGAAGCTGGATCCCCGCCCGACCGACCTCCGCTTGATCGGCCTGTTACCCAGCGCAATGTCCTATCCTGCACCTACGCTGCCTCAATTGCCCCGCCCAGCGTGACCAAAGACTTTAGCGCGAACTGAATGATAAATATTCATTCATAACAACATCATGAGCTTCCATCTATAATGTTGGATATCTGAATATCAATTCAGCATACACAATGGTCATGAGCACCTAGTCGCAACCCGGATTGCAACGATGAGAGCAGGTGGACACAGGCACAGGTCCATGCTCTCTGACCACCATCCTACGTCAGGCGAATTCTCAATTAGGAAATCCGGCCATGAAATGGGCTCTTTTGGCCGCGGCGATCATTGTGCTGGCCTGGCTCATTATCACCTACAACGGGCTGGTCGCGCTTCGGCAGCGCACGGCACAGGCTTTCGGCGATATCGACGTGCAGCTGAAGCAGCGCCATGACCTGATCCCAAACCTCGTCGAGACAGTGCGGGGCTACGCCGCGCACGAGCGGGGAACGCTGGAGGCGGTGATCCAAGCCCGCAACGCCGCGGCGGCCGCTCAGGACCCTGGGCAAGTGGTGCGGAGCGAAGGGGCGCTCCAGAATTCGCTGCAGCGCCTCGTCGCCCTAGGCGAGGCGTATCCCGACCTGAAGGCGAGCACCAACTTTCAGGCGCTGCAGGAGCGCCTCGCCGACATCGAGGACAAGCTTGCGGCAGCTCGGCGCTTTTTCAACAACGCGGTCGCCGAGTACAACGCTGCGATCGCAGCGGTCCCAGCCGTCTTATTCGCGGCGCCGTTCGGCTTCACGCCGAAGCCGTTTTTCGACCTCGGAGAGGGCACGCGTGCAACGCTCGAGGCACCGCCTCGCGTTTCGTTCTGACGGCAGCAGGACCGGCCAATGCTGCCCGCCTACGGCCTCTACACGCATATTCGTGCGAACGAGGTCCGGTCTCGTGTCCTCGTCATCTGCTTGTTCCTCTTCAGCCTCGTGTTGGCCTACGGGCTCGCCCTTCTGATCCGCGCAACGAGCGGCGGCTTGCCTGCTGGAACGCTGCCAGGCTTCGCTGCCTACCTGCGGGCAGCCCTACACGATCTCGTCTGGATGGGACCGCTCGCCATCGCCGCCACCATCCTATGGCTGTTCGTCGCCTTTCGCGCTCATCAGGCCATCGTGGCGGGGGTGATCGGAGCTCGACCCTTGATACGGTCGGAAGCGCCGGACCTGTACCGCCTGCTCGAAGCCCTCTGCATCGCGCGCGGCATCGCGATGCCGGCCCTTCAGATTGCCGACGATCCGGCACTGAACGCCTACGCCACCGGCCTCAACCCGAGCCAGTACACGATCACGGTGACGACCGGACTGATGGCGTCGCTGGACGCGCGCGAGATGCGGGCGGTGCTCGCCCATGAGCTGACGCATATCCGCAACGACGACGTGCGGACCATGATGATTGCTGTGGTGATTGCGGGGATTTTCGCCTTTCTAGCCGAGGCCGCCTCTCGACGCGACTACACCCGCGACCTCGGCAGCCGACGCGAGGGTGCCTTCCCGGCGATGCTCCTCGGCGCCGCGCTGATCACCCTCGCCTGGATCCTTTCCCGAGTTATACAGTTCGCGCTCTCTCGTACGCGGGAGTACGTCGCAGATGCCGGGGCCGTGGAGCTTACGAAGGATCCGGACGCTTTGATCTCGGCTCTTCTCAAAATCTCGGGACGAGGCGATCTCGTGCGTGCGCCGGCAGGCGTCATGGAACTCTGCTTCGACAACCCCCGCGCCGGCTTCCTCGGTCTCCTGAACACGCATCCCGCGGTCGAGGACCGGATCGCCGCACTCGTCCGGTATGCGGGTGGACGGGCCCCCTGACCGCCCCGAGGGCTCAGGGCGGCCGCACCATTTCCAGGGGTTTGCCACCCGCGGCCTTGGCATAGCTCTCCGGTCCGGAGGGTTCGAGAGCCAGGGAGGTCTCTGGTTTGCCGTAGAGCATCAGCTTGAAGTCCTCGACCCTGGCGCTATCGAGTCGCAGGCGAGCGACAGCAGGATCGCAGGGTGTGCCGGTCTTCAGGGTCAGCTCTGTCGCCTCATCCTTCGGGCCTTTGGAGAATGTGAGCGGGCACAGCGCAGAGCCGCCAGGGCGGCGCAGCACCCACGAGCCCGTCAGCGCGGGGGCGTAGGGTGCCTGATCCACCCCCGGCGCCGCTTTGACCATGAAATGGACTGGTGGCGTCTCGAAGGAGGTCTTCATGATCGTCGTTTCGTCCTCGCCGAACTCGAGGAGGAGCTTTCCGTCCGCCGCAAAGAGCCGGACGCCGCCGTCGTAGTTCCAGGCAGCCGCGCGCCCGACGGCAACCAGGCGCACGGCACAATTGGCAGCCGGCGTTGCGCGCCAGTTCTTACCTGCCCGCTCGGCGGCCAGCGCGATGCGGCAGCCCGGCTTACCGTCATCCGTAGCGACAAGCCATTCGCCGACCGTGTCCTTGATGAAGTCCGGAATCGGGGCTGCGTGCGCGGCCACAGTGCTGAGCGTGAGCCAAGCGGCGAGTAGGAAGCGCGGCATGACGGGCTTCCTCAGTTGACCTTGACCAGTTCGACGCGTCGGTTCTTGGCTCGCCCCTCTTCGGTGGCGTTGCTCGCGAGCGGCGCGGCCATGCCCACACCCTGCGGGACGAGGCGCGCAGCTGCGATGCCGGACCCCGTCAGGGCAGCCGTGACGGCCTGGGCTCGACGGCGGGAGAGGTCGAGGTTGTAGTCGACGCCGGCTTGGTTGTCGGTGTGGCCGACGACCAGCACCTTCGTGGCGGGGGCACCGCGCAGGAAGCTCACCAGCTCGGCGAGCTGCGCCTGACTCTCAGGCTTGATCTCCGCTTTTGCCGTGTCGAACTGTATTGCGTAGAGCGCCACACGGCCCTCGCGCTCAAGGCCCTGGCCAACGGCGCTCGCCGCGATCGTCTCCATGCGCTGCTCGCGCGCGGCCGTCTCCACGGTCACCACCAAGGCCACCAAGCGCCCAACCCAGGCCTTGCAGTTCGAGCCCGCCGAGACGTCGCCGACGTTCCAGACGAGCACCGCCGCCTTGCCGCCACCCTTCGGCAGATCGAGCAGGGTGTAGCGCTGGGCCGAGCGATCCTCCTGCAGCACGCATTCCGTCCAGGGCCCCGCGATCATGTCGTAGGGGTAGAGCATGTGTACGAGGCCGGTCTTGCTGCCGCCGGATCGCCCCGAGGTGACACCGGACCCACCGCAATCGTCGCGGCTGCACTCGAAGAGGACGCTGCCACCCGCCTCCTTGACTGCCTGCTGGTAGCCGCGCACGACCTCCAAGGCCGAGCGGCCCGCAGGCAGGAGATAACTCATTCGCGTGAGCCGCCCCTCCACGGTCAGGGGCTCGGGGGGCAGGTAGAGGTCGTTGTTGTGGGCATCGACCTTGTCGGGGCGCCGCTCGAGCTTGGCATTCGGTAGAGCGATCTCGTCGAACGCGCTGGCCTTGCTCTCCAACAGGATGGCGTCCGCATAGCGCGGCAGAGCCGTCGCATCCCGTGCGCCCGGCGCGTCGCCCGCTGGGATAGAGCCGGCCTTCAAAGGCGGAGCTGCAGGGGCAGCTTGGCGCACAGGCGGCGGCCCCGCCGCGACCAGGAGAAGGGCAGCGCACGCGAGCAGGCGTTTCATCGAATCCTCAAGACATGTCCGACAGCGGAGCATACACTGGTTTGAATGGAGGGTGGCAAGTCGGTAAATCCGATTTATGCTGTCTTCACATCTCGCGCTCTAAATTCGAGCAGTCTTGCAGATGCTACGACTTTGGCGGTCGCCCTGATGGGACCGCAGGCCTTTCAGCCGGCATCATGCCCCGGAGCCGAACCTTCCCGTGAGTAGTGTTGGCCAGCTTCAGCGCAAACACCGGCCTAAGATGTTAGACACCAATCCCTTCGAACGCGGGGCCTACACCGGACGCGATCGCGGTGCGGATCATCTGCGCCGCAGGCGCCCAGCGAATCCCGATTCACGACGATCCTGCCAACAGCACCTGCGAAGTCGGTGGCTTCGTGCAGTTCGCCCGTCTCGGGCAGGCCTGGGCCTTCACCGAGGTGCGGCATCGCTGGCCGGAAATGGTGGGCGAGTAGATGAATCCTGCGCGGGGTGCGCGGGCGCCACTCTATGAGTCCTATTGAAGCTTGCCTCCGCCTCCATAAAGTCTGCTGGTTGGTAGGATTCGGATCTCGCCGCTGGGCGGCGTGAGGTGCCAGGAGACTTGTTATACTGACCTGTGGCCGATACACAGAAACTCTGCATATTTGGTGGGTAGGCACATGAGCAGCTTAAACGCTCAATCAATCTGCTCGGTATATGTCGGCGGATCTCGTTATCTCATTGGACCTATGTCTGCATTTCCGGTGCGTAGAGATACGATACGGATCCCACCTTCAAGCACCATTAGGACCATCGCACGAGAATCATCTGAGGTAAAACTCCTTCAATTTCGACTCGGCGATACTTATTCCGGGCAGATAGCCGATGCTGAGAAATGGCTGAAGAGCCAAGTCGAGCAAAAACGTGTCGCAATCATCCCGGTCGACTCTCATGTCCATAAACCGAACAGAGAGGCCTATAGAGATCGCGAGATAAGAGCACCTGGCTTAGTAGGGGGCGGATCGAAACTCATTGAAATTTCGTCTGATTTGAAGACATGGCCGGCACGCAGCAAGATAATGGAGATGATACTTCGATCTATTTCATATCTCCCCAAGCAAATACAAAAAGATTTGGTGGATTTTATCTCACCTACATCTCTATCGATACTTGCAGGAACTTTAACTTTTTGGGCTGCAGGTCACTTCTTCGGATACGGAGAAGCAATCGACGTTGTCCTTCTTGGAGTAGGCTATGCGCTTATCGGTTACTCAGCAATTGAAGGGGTAGGAAATCTTTTGGCCGGCGTCAAAGGAGCATACTTAGCTCAAGACGAGAAGCAGCTGGAGTCTGCTGCCCAAACATTTGCGCAGGGCGTGTCTCGACTTGGCGTTGACGCGATCTTGCTATTCCTAGCCAAGAAGTTCTCTGCATCGGCAACAGCTGAAGCAGAAGCCAACGCAATTGCTAGGTGGCAATCGTATATTTCAGGCCTTGAATTGCAATTCGACGGATCAAAAGCTGCTCTGTGGGCAAGACTGGGCGACAAAGGAGAGCGCGCAGCATCACTTGCAAAGGCAGAAGGCCTAACTACTCTTGAGACTGTTCTTGAGAAAACAAACTTTTTTCAGCGGTACAAAATTGAATTCGGCAGCAAGCATACTGAGGTTACAAATAAAGTTTGGCAGATGATTTCCGAAAAATTTGCATCCAAACTATCTGGGAGAGTCACGGTCTATATGGATCAAGTCAAGTTGATGGGCGGAAATCAGCCGCAGCTCGGTGCAGAGCTATTAGAAATTCTCGATCATACAAAAGTTACCAGCATTGTATTCAAGGACGTAAGCAACCCTTCGTTCTCACTTGTTTGGTCACCCGCCGATCTCGCGCGCTATCGTGGCCAGGTCCCTCCATCCGGGCGATGGAACTGATCGTTTTGACACTGCGCCTCCTTTTACTCGGAGATCCGGCCTACGGCCCGAAGGGCTAGAAGTACTGTGAAGAGATGTTCTAGGAGCCTTGGCCGCTCGCGCGGTCAGGGCTCTTTCGTGCCTCCAAGAGGTCCGTGGCGCGTCAGGCAGCCTTCCGGCGCCCGCGGGCCTGCTCCCGCTCCGCCAGGGCGCCAGGCCGGCCGAGGCCGATCTGTTTGGCCAGCGCCGAGCGCTGGGCGGCATAGTTCGGCGTCATCATGGGGGTCGGCCGGCAGACCGAAGCGCCCGCGGTAGGGGCGCGGATCGGAGTTGACTGTCTCACGGTCAGATTGTGCGCCAATCCGGTACCTCCTTTGGGAAGCGCTCTAGGCGATCGAGGATCGCTGTAACCAACGCTAGAGCGGGATACCCCTTCTTCCAAGGACCCGTTTCGCTACCTCGCTCAAGCCGTATCGCGCTGCGTCCGGCCGCGTATCGAAGACAGTACCCCCAATCTGGCAGGAGGCTGCTCAGCAGCCGGACCGCATCATCGTATGAGGTGATGAACGGCCGCACAGTCACGCTGCACGCTGTCACATAGTAGTAACGCTTGAACTCGTCGCAGGGGCCCCACGGCCGCCACCTCAATGGCGGACTATGACCTTCATTGTTCAAGAAAATTGTATCGACACAGAGCGTATATCGGTCGCCGTTTATTTGTGCGCACCCTAAGCAAAAGGGCGCCAATCAGTTCTGGATCTGCCCGTGTTGCGCGCCATTGATAGTAATACTTATCTTCTAAGCGCTCGCGGATACTGCGAACCTGCGCGGGGTCGATTTCACGAGGATCTGGGCGAGTGTCCCTGAAATGCTGGTCTTTGTAGGTGCCGATCATGTCGTCCATGGCAGCTTGATCCCGCGGATATGTTTCACTCCATATCGCATCCTTGATCCCGTAATCTGCCTAGGCTGATACACTCCAAGCATTCCTCGCAATTTCTCCCGCTAATCTGGAGATACCAGTCAGCAGACGACGCTCGGCTTTCGCGATTAGTCTTGTAGTCGTCATCGCATCAGCATCCAGGCTTCAAGGACACCCATAGCTCAGCCGAAAGCCCATTCCCTACCGCCTGAAAGGTGAGGTTTCCTTAAGAATACCATGATCGCGCACGCTGGTGAGAGCAGTTGCCGGTCGTAGAGACGCGGTCGTGACGATCATCGACAGGCTGGGCAGAGGTTACGGCTCTCGGAGGTCTCGCGCCATCAGTTCGAACCCCGCCATCTCAAGCCTAACGAGCAGCCGGCGCCGCGCATCGCCGAGTAGCCGGTCGTGCCGAGCTCGCGCACCCGGATCGGTCTGCTCTATCTCAACGATCGCGCGCGCCGCCCGATGCAGGTCGTCTGCCGCGGCATCCAGACCGGGATCACGCTCGACCAGCGTCAGAATGTCGAGCAGGTGATGCCGCAGTTCCTGCACCGCCGATGGCTGACCGAGCCGGACCTGTGCGAGCGCCGCCTCGATCCCATTGAGGCGGTCGGCCAGCATCTCGGAGACCAGAGCCGGCGTCACGATCAGGCGCCGGGTGTCCAGTCGATCCTGGGCTGCTGCGACAGGATCCGCTCGAAGTAGTTGGCCACCGCCTGGGCCCCGTCCGAGTGCATCATGGCGACCGGATGCGCGAGATAGGCGCGGGCCAGATCCAGCGGGATCTCGCCGGCCTGGAGCGCGCCGAGCACCGCGTCGATGAAGGCGTCGTTGGCCTCGTTGAAGTCGCTGGAGAGCTTCTTGCGGTCGTTGAGCGCTTTGATCGGCATGGCTGGATGATCCGTGATCTCCGAGAGCGGGTGGCGTATCAGGTGGCCCCAATCCGCTCGGCAGGGGCGAGGGCCGAAGCGGGGAGGCGCGACGATTCGTGTTGCAGCCCCGACCCTGAGCAACGTCACCGCCGCCGCATGCCGGTCGCGCTCCGGTGACACCTTGGTGACACCGGCTCGCCCCGCGGGGCTGCATGAGCAGCTAAGTCATTGAAAAGGTTGGCGCACCCGACACGATTCGAACGTGTGACCTTTGCCTTCGGAGGGCAACGCTCTATCCAGCTGAGCTACGGGTGCTGAGCCACCCCGTGATTAGCCGAAGCGCTCCTGGGGCGCAACGGGGTTGTGGGAGATGCTGCGCTCGGCGGGATCCGTGCGATCCTCTGGCCAGGATCACCCGCTCGAATCGGGCCGGGCTCGCGCGGATGCGAGGGCACGCAGTCGTGGCTGCGCCGCCGTTGCGCCTCGGATGCGGACGGCGTGCCATGTTGTCGGGACGTGTGTGCCGCGGAGGCGCCGCTTGATGTCGAGGCTCTCGGGCCGCCGTCCGGACGCGGACCGCCCCCGCCTCAGGCCCCTCTCCGCGCGCAGCGCGACAACCTGAGGATGGAAAAGCGATAGCCTTGACCGGGAACCTGTGGAGAATGGGTTCGATAACGGCTGCGTGATGCCTAAGCGTCGGCGGTCGAGCCGGCGGCATGGTTTTGCTGAATTGCTCCGCTTGAACCCAAGCCCTGTGGCAAGGCCTCGGATCGCGGCAGGCGATCTCGTGCACGCCATCGCCGCTCTGAGGCAGGGCGAGCGTCTGGTCGCTCTCGGCACGGGCCGCGATGGCATCGGCGAAAGTGTCATACAAGGCGGCTCGCCGCGTCGCAGCATACTGCTGGTCGCGTGCTAAGCCGATCCCACGGCCGCGGCGATCCTCGACAGACTCCTCGATGATCTTGCCGACCTCGCTCTCAAGCACTGGCCGCGCTGGCAAGGGAGCGGGCGTGCCGCCGATCCCTGGCTGAAGGCGGCATCGAAACGCGCTGCGCTCGGGTTCCCACCGCGCTTCGGCGCCGTGCCCCTCGACGTCCTGGGGCCGACGGACTTCTGGCGGAGCGCAGCGCTCAGCTTCGTCACCGCACTGCTCCAGACGATGCCTGACGGACGTCGTCAGTCGGACGCCGTGCTCGCCGGTGTGGCGCGCCGCTTCCGCGTCGAGCGCGAGGTCGAGGCCGCGTTCAACACGCCGAACATGGATGCGCGCCGCATCGTCGATGTCCTGGTCAAGGCGTTGATGAGCGTCGATGCGAGCCGGGCGCTGAAACATCTCGATGTTTTCCGGGCGCTCTGCCTCCTGCGCTCGCAGAACCTCGAGGTGGTCGCCCTCGCCCACGCGTGGCTGCAGGGTTACGACGCCGATCCGGGGCAACGCGCGATCCTTGGCTTCAAGACACCGCCTTCCGCTCCCGTCGAACTCGTGCGGGGCATGTGCTGGATCATGGCGCTCAGCGGACCCACTCTCGTCGCCGTCGATCAGATCGACGGTCTCATCGAGAGCAGCCGCCTCGCCGCTGAGAACGGCCTCGAAGCCGAGGCGGGGCTGGCCGAGGTGCTGGCCGCCGGGCTGCTCGAGGTCAACGTCGTCTGCGACCGCAGCATGACGGTCGTGGCCTGCCTGGAAGATTCTTGGGAGCGCCTCTCGGCCCGCGGCCTGAAGCCGATGGCGGACCGGTTCGGGGAGCCGACAGGTCTCCTCGGCATGAACAAGCGGTCCGCCGCTGCCAACCTGATCGCCGGCCGTCTCGGGCCGGCCTTTGCGGAGGCGGGTTTCACGCCTCCCTCCCCGACCTGGCCCTTCAACGAGCGGGCCATCACGCAGGCGGCGGAGGCGAACATGATGCCCCGCACCTTGCTGATGCGCTGCGACACCTTCCGCCGCCACTGCCTCGCGGCGGGAGCGGTCACGGCCTGCGACAGCGTCATCGAGGCCGCCGTGGCGTCACCGGATCCGGTTCCGGCCGCCGAGTTCGACCTCGCCGCCGCTGCGGCGCAGGCCGACATTGCCGGAATCCGGAGCGACGAGGACATCTGGCTCGGGCAACTCCTGCGCGACGCCTTCGACCTCTACGCCCTGGAGGACGATCCGGACGACGCCCTCGACGTGGCAAGCAAGGGCGAGCCAGACCAAAAAATCCCACCGCTGCATGGGCGGCTGATCTTCATCCACCGGGAGGAGAACGATCGGGAGCGGCACGTCTGCTACCGGGCGCTTCAGCACCAGAACGCCATCGCGTTCCAGGCCCGGCTGCGCGCGGCGCTGACCGCGTCGGGAATCTCGACGCGCATCCCCGACCGGGAGCTGCTGCTCGTCCGCCGGGGCTCGATGCCGGGCGGCGCCAAGACGAAACAGCTCGTCGATGCCTTCACGGCGGCCGGGGGCAAGCTGATCGATCCGTCCGATGCGGATCTGCGGATCCTGGCCGGCCTGCGCGATCTGCGGGCGAAGGCACAGGCCGAGGGCGATGCCGACACGTTCGAGCGCTGGCTTCGGACTGAGCAGCCAGTCGGTCGGACCCACTTCTTCGAGACCGCCGGTATCGGCCGGGCGAGGCCGTGCCCGCGCCGGACGCTTCTGCTCCACCGCCCGAGACGCCGGCACGACCCGTGCCCAAATCCCGTCCGGACATGATCGCGGTCGGTCACCGGATCACCCTCGACGCGCCGGCGGTCGATCTGCCGATCCGTCTCCTGCCCCGCCATACGGCAATCATCGCCGGCTCTGGCTCCGGCAAGACTGTGCTCCTGCGCCGCCTTGTGGAAGAGGCGGCGCTGGCCGGCCTCCCGGCCATCGTGATCGACCCGAACAACGACCTGTCTCGCCTCGGCGACCCGTGGCCGGAGCGGCCGAAGGCCTTCACGCCCGAGGACGCGCGCAAGGCGGAGCGCTACCGCGAGCGTGTCGAGGTCGTGGTCTGGACGCCGGGCGTGCGCGCCGGCAACCCACTGTTCCTCTCGGTCCTGCCCGATTTCTCGGAACTGGGCGAGGACCGGGACGAGCGTCAGCAGGCGATCGAGATGGCAGCCGAGACTCTCGGGCCACTGGCCGGTGCAAAGACCAACCTCCTGCGCGGCGTGCTCATGGGAGCGCTGGAGCATTTCGCGGCGCGCGGCGGCAAGCTTCCCGACTTCATCGCCCTGTTGGCGGATCTGCCCGACGGCATCAGCGACATCGGCAATGCCGGGAAGCACGCGGCCGGCATGGCCGACCAGCTGCGCGCGGCGGTGGCGACGAACCCGCTCCTCAAGGTCGAGGGCACGGTGCTCGACCCACGTCACCTGTTCTTCGGGAGCGACCCGGCGCGCACGCGCATCTCTGTCGTCAATCTCTCGGGTCTCGCCTCGGACGCGGCCCGAGAGGATTTCGTGAACCGTCTGCAGATGACGCTGTTCGGCTGGATCAGGACGAACCCGTCCCCGCGCGGCATACTCTACGTGGTCGACGAGGCGCAGAGCTTCCTGCCCGCCCAGAAGGCGTCACCCAGTCTCGGCAGCGGCATCAAGCTCGTGGCGCAGGGCCGCAAATATGGGCTCGGGATGATCGTGGCGACGCAGGTGCCGCGCGGCATCCACAATCAGGTGGTCTCCAACTGCACCACGCAGTTCTTCGGCCGGCAGAGCGCGCCCGCCACCATCGCGGCCGCCCAGGAGATCCTGGCCGCGAATGGAGGCACGGCCTCGGATATCGGCAAGCTCAGTGCCGGCGAGTTCTACTTCGCGACGGAGGGCTCGGGACGGCCGGCCAAGCTGCGCACGCCGCTCTGCCTCTCCCATCACCCGGCCAACCCGCCGACGCCGGAGGAGGTGGCGCGGCGGGCGAAGGCCTCCGCGGGGTCCGCTCGGTGAAGCGGGACCAACCGCGCGGGACTGCCGGACCGAGCGGCAGCGCGACCGCGCCGGCAGCCCGTCGCGGATCGGCGTCATGCCCCGGTCGGGCGGCGTCCGAGATCGACGGGGACGGCGCAGACCCGGGCGGCCGCCTCGAGCCGCGCCCGCACCGAGGGGCTCGCCGGCGCAACCATGTAGCCGGTCCCGAGATCGCCGATCATGATCGAAGCGTCCCGCGGTCGGACGAGCCAGTGGAGTCCGATGAGGGCGCAGAGCACCGCGTCGATCCGGTCCTGATCGGCCTTGCGCGGCGTCTCGACCCGGTCCAGCGCATCGGCCCAATCCGCGAGCTCGGCGATCCCGGCCTCGATCGCCTGCCGACGCACGGAGGCGATCACGGCCCTCCAGCTCGCGAGAGCGAAGGTCTTGCGGCGGGCCGGGTTGTAGCGCGGCCCGCGCAGGCGCCCGTCGAAACCCGGCTCGAGGGAGGGGAGCGCGAGAGCGGGAAAGACCTCCATCAGGTAGAGGCCGTCCGAGGCGACGCGCGATGCCTCCGGATCCTCGATCGCGGCCAGGCGCTCCTTGAAGCGCCAGATGGGCGCCGCGTCGTCGAACATCCCGATCTTCGCGCGGTTCGCCGGCTGCACGCCGCCGCCGAGCCAGGAGATCAGCGAGGCGGCGACCCGGTCCACCGGCCGCATGCCGGTCGCGTTCGGGACGAGGGTGGGCTGGTCGAGGGCGACGATGCGCAAAGGCGCCGTCTCGGCCGCGATCGTCGCCAGCGCCTGATCGAACGAGACCAGCGCCGGCTGCACCAGGGTCCGGCGCCCGGCCCCGTCGATCCGGATCGTGCAGAGGGCACCGGGCGCCTTCGGGCTGTCCGTCCAGGCCGAATCGAAGCCGATGATGCTCACCGCGGCCGTCCCCATGCCGTGCCCCGCGCGTTCCGCCGGACGATCTTTGTCCGAGGTGACGAACTCTGACACGTGCGACGGGTTGCGAGGGACTGCTCGCAACCCGATGACGGCCTTGGCCTAGTCTGCTCACAGATTTTCCGGCGCCTCGACTTCGAGTCGGCCGCTTGCAATGCAAAATAAACAATCGGTCACCGCGTGATTCGACAAACTGCGCTTTAAATAGGCCTTCCTATAGCAGGGAAATTTAGGCCATATTTCACGAACGTAATACGAATATTGAGAGTTGCATGCCGAGCCGACTTGATTTTATACTCCAGCATGTTGGTTTTAGAGCATCGCGATGCGAAGATTGTCAGCAAAGTCGTTTATGACGGCAACTATAGCCTTCCTGACAATAGGAGGCAGTAACATTGCGATGAGTCATGAATGCGTGCTGAATCGACTGTCGATTGCGCCAAAGACAGATGGAGATTTTAGCTGGTATTCTGGGATAACTGAAAAATACATTGTCGAGGTTCAGAATTTCAAACCGGCTGAAAATGTGGATGTATTTCCAGAGCCTCCGCTTATCATCAGAAACAGAATGTCTCAACATGTCTGTACGATCGATGGTGGCGTATGGAAGAAGGACGGCTTTTACACAAGCCTGGATGAAAATACAATTTTTGTCTTCGAATTCAGCGGCGAACGATCGAGCCTGATCTCATACAATCCCGCGACCTGTGCTCAGAAAGCGGCGCTCGATGTTTCAGGCCTGCTGTGGACGATCGATAAAAACCGCATAACGCTCATTGCCGAATGTCGGCGCGGTGCCCCGAAGCACTGTCGCCCAAAACGAGAGATTGTGCTGGGCAATGACTGCAACCTAACAAAATAGTGGGGAGAGAATCGGTATGCCTGGTCCTGACGAATGTATCATCAAGGCTTGCGAAGACAGCTGGGACAAGGAATTCATCGCGGGAACCCCGAACAGCAAAAATTGCTCCGGCTTTGTCAAATCCGTCTGCAAACTCCTCGGCGTTCCAATGGATGAAACGGCTCAAGCCGACGGGATCGTCAAGGCAATATCGAACTGGGACGAAATCGCCACGGGCAAGGAAGCTGCGCAGAAAGCGGCATCCGGGAAGCTCGTTCTGGCTGGGTTGACGTCTGCAGAGCACACGCCCAAGGCACATAATGGCCACGTCGTCGTCGTTGTGTCGGGAGATCTATACAGGAGCAAGTACCCGCAATGTTGGGGTGGCAGCATCGGAGCAGCACAGAGCAAAGGAACGAAATCCGTTGGCGAATGCTGGAACAGGACCGATCGTGATAAGGTTAAATACTACGCCTATTCAAGTCTGCAGTGCAACGCCAAAACATCGTAGAATCGATCTTGCGCCCCAACGCTCCAGGCAAGGGATTTCAGGGTACCTGTCAAATTTCTCGATGAATTTTTGATTCTAGGCCCAAGATCGAGAGACGCACCTACAGCGCGTCGGACATAGAGGCGGCGCGCATGTAAAAGTCCCATATCCTTGCCGTCGAACGCCTGACCGAGAGGCCCCGGCCGCCCATGTTCGTCGGGGTCCCTTCACAGCAGATCCTCGATGCGGATCGGCAGGCGGCGGATCCGGCGCCCGGTGGCGTGGAACACGGCGTTGGCAATCGCCGCGTTGACGCCGATGATGCCGAGCTCGCCCAGGCCCTTCACGCCGAGCGCGTTCACATGCGCGTCCGGGTCCGGCACCAGCAACGCCTCGACCGCGCCGATATCGGCGGCAGAGGGCACGAGATACTCGGCGAGGTCTGGGTTCCGGTAGGCGGCACCGTCGAGGACCGTCTCTTCCAGCAGCGCCGAGCCGAGCCCCCAGATCATTCCTCCGGTCAGCTGGCTCTTCGCGGTCAGCGGGTTGAGGACGCGGCCCGCCGCGAAGGCCCCGGTCAGGCGCGGCACGTGGATCTCGCCGGTCTCGGCGTGGATCCGGACCTCCGCGAACTGCGCGCCGAACGCCCAGGCGAGATGATCGCCGCCGAGCGTCAGGCCGATATGGCCGGCGCGCAGCGAATCCAGGGCGTCCGGCTTGGAGCCGGCCGGCACGAACTCCGCCAGCGTCTCGATCCCCGCCGGATCGAGGAGGCCGACCGCCTCCGGGCAGCGCAACGCGCGGCCGTCCGGGGCGAGCAATCTGCCCCCGACGAGGCGCAGGCTATCCGGCTCGCAGCCCGCGAACGGGCGGCCCGGTGCCGTCAGCGCCCGGGACAGCTGCCCGCGGAGCTGGTCGCAGCCGAGAGCCAGCGCGTTCATCAGGCTCGTCGTGGTGCTCGACCCGCCCGAGATGCCGGCCGGCGGCAGCGCGGTGTCGCCGAGGCGCACCGAGACCCGTTCGACCGGCACGCCCAGCCGGTCGGCCAGCCCCATCGCGAGGAGCGTGGTGATCCCGTTGCCGATCTCATGATGGGCCGTGGCCACCTCCGCCGCGCCGTCCGGGGACAGGCGGATCCGCATCATCGCCGCGGCGATCTTCACCGGGCGCACGGAGGCCGCGCAGCCGAGCCCGACCCGCCAGGGCCCGTCGCGCATCGCGCCCGCTCCCGGCAGCCGGTGCTCCCAGCCAAAGGCCTGAGCGCCCGCCGCGAAGCAGGCCATCAGCGGACGCGTCGAGAACGGGCGGCCGCTGACCGGGTCGGTCGCGGTGTCGTTGCGGCGGCGCAGCTCGATCGGGTCGAGGCCGAGATGCCACGCCATCTCATCGACGGCACTCTCCAGTGCGAACAAGTAGGGCACCTCGGGCGGCGCGCGCATCGGGCCGGGCGTGTTGCGGTCGACCCGCACGGCCCGCTCCTGCGTGCGCAGGGCCGGGCAGGCATAGAGGCTCGCTGTCACGTCCGCGCCCTCCATCGCAAAGGGGTCGAAGCGCGAGGTGATCACCGCGGCCTCGTGCACCAGGGCGGTGAAGCGGCCGTCCCGGTCGGCGGCGAGCCGGATGTCGTGGCGCGATTCCGGGCGGTAATTCGCGATGGTGAAGCCTTGCCGCCGTGTGGGCACGAGCGAGACGGGGCAGCCGAGGCGCCGGGCGGCGAGCGCGATCAGGGCGGTGTGCTGCGACAGGGCGAATTTCGAGCCGAAATGCCCGCCGAGCAGGCCCGAGACGACGCGGATCCTGTCCGGGTCCAGCCCGAGCTGCGCGGCGAGCCCGTGCCGCACGGCGCCGACATAGCGGGTCGGCTCGTGCACGGTGAGGCGATCGCCGTCCCAGGCGCAGCGCGTGGTGAACAGCTCGATCGGGTTGTGGTGCTGGATCGGCGTCTCGTAGCGCGCCTCGACCCGGGCCGCGGCGGCGGCCCAGGCCGCCTCGGGATCGCCCTTGGCGATGTCAGCGTGGCCCGGCTTCAGGTCCGCGAGCCGAACCGCCTCGGCGCCGGGATCGTCGAAGCTGCCGGCGGCCGGCTCCGCCTCGTAGCCGACCCCGAGCAGGGCGGCCGCCCGAGCCGCCGCCTCCGGCGTCCGGGCCACGACGAGCGCCACGATCTGGCCGGCATAGGTGACGCGGTCCGACGCGAGCGGGCGGTGCGCGCTGTTGACGAAGCCGCCCGCCATCAGGTGTCGCACCGGAGCGATGGCGCCGGCACAATCGCGATGCGTGAGGATCGCGAGAAGCCCCGGGACGGCCTCCGCCGCGCGCCGGTCGAATCCGGTGACGCGACCGCACGCGATCGTGCTGGTGACGAGCGCCGCATGCGCCACCGGCCCGTCGCGGTGATCGGAGGCGTAGACCGCCGCGCCCGTGACCTTGGCGCGCCCCTCGACCCGGACATGCGGGTGTCCGAGCACGCGGCCTGCCGTTCCCGCCCTGTCCATCGCGAGGTCTCCCGGTTGCCGGATCGCTCCGAGAGCAATCGCGCCGGGCAGCCTCCGGCTCCGGATCGAGGGGGCGACATGATGCTGCGTCGCGGGGTTCCCGCCCGAACAGCGGCGCCTCCCTATGGCTCAAGCCGCGCGATGCCTGGCCCCTTTCGGCCCGGTTGCGGCGGACCACGATCGCACGGCGAAGCCGTGCCTTCCGGGGACCGATCGATGGGATGGTGCCTCCGTCACGCACCTATCTCGGCTCGGGACGCGCCTCCTCCTCCGGACCTGCGGGCGTTCCGGGATCGCCCGAGGGCGACGGATCCGTCTCCGGCGCGGGGTCCTGCGTCCCGGGCTGCTCGGACGATTGCGCCGGGTGTTCCGGCTCCTGCTCAGGCGCCTCGGGCGCGGAGGCTTCCGCGTCGGGTTCGGGAGGCGGAGACGCAGCGCTCGGAGCGGGCGCGGCTTCCTCCACGTCGCTTGGCGGCTCGTCCGGCTCCTTGGGACGAGGCGACGGCTCCGGAGCCGGATCCTCGGCAAGCGCTGCGACATCGCTCGGCCCTGCGGCCGGATCCGCGGCCGGTTCCAGCAGGGAATATGCGCGCTGACCCAGGGCGACGGTCAGAGACTCGCCGTACGGGGCCGTGGCCCGGTCGAGATTCTGCATGTCGTAGTGATAGGCCTTCAGGAGCATGTCGAGCCGGACGCTGAAAGGGGCGACGGCCAGCATCGGCAGAAGCGGCGGCTTGCGCAGGCGCGGCCGGTTCACCTGCTCATAGATGGCCCTGGCATCGGCGACGCAATCGCAGAAACTCGTGCCGATCCCGACGAGGGCCGAGAAATCACGCCACTTGAACGGGATGTCGACGAAGCCGGTGTCGAGGTAGCCAAACGGCACGTCGTAGGCGCAAGCCACGATCGCGGCATGGAGCGAGCCGGCCAGCACGAACGACGCCGACGTGATCGCATCGATGAAGTCGAGGACGGCCCGCTCGCTGCGCGCGACGCCGGGGCGAATGATCAGATCCGCGCCGGTCCGCTGCAGGAGATCCGCATCGCTGCGGGAATCCAGGAAGTGCGGCACGCAGATCGTCCGGCCCCGGCAATCCTCCCGCACCGCCGGCGTGTAGACGATCGGAACGATCAGGCCGGGATCGCCGAGCGGCGTATCGGCCGGCAGGCCGAGAACGTCGTGGGTCAGGGGGCCGCGCACGCCATAGGGCGTGATCCGGGCCCGGCTCTCCGCGCTCACGCCAGCTTCCGTGCGCGCGCCGCAGCACCAGAACGCGACCGTCTCCTCGGGCCGCGCCCCGGTCCGGGCGAGATCCTGACCGATGTCCCAATCCGCGATCGCACTGCCGACGACCCGGTAGCTGCAATGCTCGCGCACCGGACGCAGGAAGATCGCCTCGCTCAGAATGTATCCGAGATAATCTCCGAAATTTTGCTTCTCTTCATCCTTGAGCCACCAATGGACCTTACTGAGATCTTGCAGGCTCATACGAATCCCCGGATCGGGTCCTCAAGGCGGTTCGATCGATCCCCGCGCGGTGGCCTGGACCGCCGACGAGGCTATCGCGGCCATGCCGCCTTCGCGAGAGCAGCCGGGGCTCTGCCGTGTCCGAGCTGGGGATGGCCGCACCGGGATCGCTCGGGTCAGGCATCCAGGGGCTGCGCGGCCCGCTTCGCGATGATCGCGTCGCAGATGGCCACGAACTCCGCTCCCACCGCGTCCCAGCGATACCGCTCGGCCTCCCGGCGGCCATTCGCCACGAGCCGTTCCCGCAGGTCCGTGTCGTCGATCAGCCGCTCGAGCGTCCGCGCGAGACCGGCATCGTCCGCCAGCAATCCGTTGCCCTCGTCCGCGATCAGATCGCAGAAGGCGGCGCAGTTCCGGTTGGCGACGACGGGGGCACCGGCGAGCCAGGCCTCGGCGACGATGATGCCGAAGCTCTCGCTGCGGCTCATGGTGACGAGACCGAGGCAGGATTTCAGCGCAGCCGCCGCAACGCCGGTCGACTTCCAGCCAAGATACCGCACCCAGCTGTGCTGGACGGGGATGCCGTCCTCGTCGGCGCCGATCATCACGACGTTGACCCGGTGCCGCGCGTTGAGCGTCTCGACGGCATTGATCACGGAGATGTAGTTCTTCGTCGCGTTCTTCCGGCCGAGGACCAGGAAGAACGGCACCTCGGAATCGTAGAGACGCTCGAACTCGATCCGATCCTCGGCCGTGGGCTCGGTGAACTCGGCGCCCGCGGGCAGGTGGCGCACGTTGTCGACGCCGTGCGCGTTGAAGAGCCGGCAGAGGCTGCTCGGGGACAGGAGCGACAGCGTCGCGTTCCGCGTCGCGTCCAGAATGTCCGGGAAGTGGTAGTAATCGTCGTCGAGGTGCAGGTGCGGCACCAGGACGGACGGCACGCCGGCGGCCGCAGCGGCGGCAACCGTGTCGCTCACATGCTTCAGCACGGGGTTGTGCGTGATGACCAGATCGTAGTCGCCGATCACGGCTTCGACCGCGCGCTTGAGGCTCTCGCAGAACGGGCCGCGCGACGCACCCAGATTGGCGCCGAAATCCGCCCGGATGTTCTGGTTGTCGTAGTAGAACGCGATCGCGTCGGTCGGGTTGTCGAACGTCCAGGGGTTCCTGGCGAGGTCGATCACCTGGTCGCCGATCTGGACGAATTCCGCCGCGAAGGCGCGGGGCCGCGGATCGCGGTCGGCCAGGTCACGCTCCGTCGAGGCGACGATCGTGACCGCCGCGCTGCGCCGGGCATCCAGCTCGACGGTGAACGACCCGCTCACCGTCATCTGCATGATGAGATCGTCGTCCGCGTTCAGGAACCGCAGATGCGTCCGCCGCGGCGCCGTGCCCTTCAGGACGACCGAGCCCGCTCCGCGGGTCATCAGCATCGTCTGGTAGCCCGCCCACCTTACGGGCCGTCCGGACCACGATTCCGGATCGTGCCAGCCCCATCCGAGCCCGATCTCCGTGGCGTCGCGGGACAGATGCCGGATCCGCGCCTCGTCGAGCAGCATCTGCGCGTCCCAATTGTGGGCCGCCATCCTGTAGGCGCGGTCCTCGTCGGCCTTGGATCGCGTGTCGAGCGGGAAGCGCGCCCAGTGCACGCGCTCCAGCCCGGTCGGCACCGATGTCGTGGCCCCCTCGCCGAAGGTCGAGAGGAAACGGGACTGGTCGGTGATCCGCGAGATGTCGGGGGTCACGACATCGACGTGGTAGCGGCCGTCGCGCGACAGCGCCGTCACGAATTCCAGCATGTGGACTTCGGCGCCCCCGAGCGGAGGATCGTTGTAGCGCGTGAGGACCGCGAGGATCCGCTTCTTCGGCCGGCCGAGATCCCGGAGCGATTCGCCGAACTGCCCGGCCAGATAGGTCAGCGAGAGGGCCCCGTGGAAATAGGCGATCGCGGCCTCGCGCTTCGCCGCATCGGAGGGCTGGTCGAGGAGGTCCCGGCAGCAGGCGGCGAACTCCTCCAACGGGGCAACCGTCACGAAGTCGCGCATCCGCGCATCGAAGCCGCGCGCGCCGAACGGTGTCGAGACGATCGGGATCCCGTGTCCGAGATACTCGGTCATCTTCACGTTCGAGCCGCTGCCCTCCATCATCGGATTGAGCGCGATCCGGGCTCCGTAGAGGAGGCGGGACTTCTCCTCCCGGTCGACCACGCCGTGCAGGATCACGTTGGGGGTGGCCGCCGACAGACAGTCGCAGACCGAGCCGACGAAGCGGAAATCGACGGCCGGAAGCGCCGGGGCGAGCCTGTCGACGACGAAGCGCGCCGCGTCGATATTCGGCGGATGGGCCGACCCCAGGAAGACGATGTACGGCCGCGGGACGGCGATCGTGCCGAACCGCTCCCGCGGGACCGGGTCCTCGCCGCCGCTCCGGATGACGATGCTCCCGGGCCCCGCCAGGGCGCCGCGCGCGATGCTCGACCGCACGATGCCGGCGAGATCGCCTTCCGCGACCGCGATGATCAGCTCGGCGTGCTCCGCGCAGAAATCCTCCACCCGGGCGGCCACGCTCAGGATATCGATCCGCTCCGGATGGTGCTGAAGCAGCTTTTCCTTGAGGCTGAATTCCCAGTTATGGGCTGAATAAACAAATTTCGTCTCGACGACTTCGGCGAGCGGGGACATGTAGGGATGCTCGAAGACGACGCGCGCCGCGATCCCGGACAGATACCGGAACAGGGCCACCATCATTCTGTTCTCGGCCACGAATTGCGACGCGGTGGTATCGTTGGCCGAGATGTGGAACATCGCGTTGATGCGATGCTCCTCCGCGATATGCGCTTCGGTCTTGGGAACGCGGCAGTAGAAGACCTCGTCCCGCCACTCGGAGGTCAGCGTGTCGTCGTTGGAGAAGGCCAGCACCACCGTCCGGTAATCCGCGGCCAGCCGTGAATAGATCTGCTGGATGCGCGAGGCGCCGCCGCCGACCGAACGCGCGACGTCGTAGTCGTTCACGGCGAGGATCATCTCGCGCACCGGCCTCTGGTCGGCCGCCGCCTTCGCCCGCCGGAGCGCCGCGGCGACCGAGTCGGCCGTCCGGGTCCACCGGTGGTTGTCTTCCACCACCTGCCGCGCAGCGGCACCGAGGGTTTGGCAGAGGTCCGGCGCGTGCATCAGGCGCGTCAGCAGGTCGGCGAACTGATCGTAATCGCCGGCGAGGCAATCCGCCCCGGCCTTCAGCGCCGTGCCGCGCAGGCCGAACTCGGTGGAGATGATGGCCAGACCATAGGCCGCGCTCTCGAGGACCTTCAGGTTGACACCGCTGCCCGATCGGATCGGGTTCAGGGCGACATGGGCGCGCACCAGCAAGTCGTGGCGCTTCTCATCCGAGACGAAGCCGTGGGCCGTGAGGTTCGTGCCGTAGCTGCCGGCGGCGAGGCAGCTCCCGAAGATATCGAACTGGACCTCCGGGAAGCGCGGGGCGAGAGCCTCGACGATGAAGCGGGCCGCCTCGGTGTTCGGCGGATGCTTCGATCCTCCGAAGACCACGCGCAGCGGGCCGCCCGAGTGCGGCTCCCTCTCGACGCGCTCCTGATCGATCGCCCGATAGACGATGCACCGCTCCGCCGAGGGACCCAGATCGGCTGCGAAGGCCTCCATGTCCTCGATCGAGCAGGCGCCGACGACATCGGCCTGCTGCAGCAACCTGCGTTCGAGGCCGTCCACATAGTCGTAGAGGCCGCCCTCGACCTCGGCAGGGTACTGCGTCCGGACGAAATACTTTTCGACGTTCTGTGAGTTGTAGAACCTGACCTTGTTGTCCATCCCCAGGAACAGATCGTAGGTCAGCGCATAGGGGGAGTCATGCATGATGACATCCGCCCAGTCGTAATGCTCAAGAAAGATCTCGTGGAACCTCGTCGCGGTCTCACCCAGCTTCGCGACACAGACGTTCGAGATGTCGGCATGAGACGCCGCATCACCGTATCTCGACCAGATCGCGTGGAACCGCGTCTCCTTGGGGATGCGGATCTCTTGGAAGCGCTGATTATGATAATGCGTGACCGGCGCAGCGTCTGCAGCCTCCGCGACGTCCGCAGATGACAGGAGCAGGACGCTGTGATCGCGGCTGAGCGCGTTCAGAAGCCCATATAGTCCGAGCTCGCCACCGCTGGAGCTTGGCTGGAACGACGGGAAGAACGAAAGCGCCAAGATCTTCAACGGCTTGTCCATCTTCCCCACTTCTGCTCGAGTTCGCTCCGGAACTCATTGTCAACGCGGCGCTACGGCTTTCGCGAATGGATCGATGCGAACTTGGATCAAATCCGCGATCAAACCTGCCTAGCCGAGGCATCCGCCGGGATGAGTCGCGAGATATTGACCAAAGTCGACTGCATCTGCACAATATCGTGCGACAGAGCATTGCTTCTTACAAGATTATTGATCGACATCAGGTCGGCCAGTGCGTCGGAACTCTGGATCCGGGAGCCGAAATCGGTCAGCGACAGCTTGAGCCGGCCGAAGATCCCGAGGCCGAGCGCCAGATAGGGACCGATCGCCTTCTTCAGGGTCCGGGAATCGGCTCCGCTGCGCTCCGCGACCAATGCGATGACGTCACGGACGCGAAGTTGCTGGACCGAGCAGGCCGACAGCGTATCGGTAACATCGGTGATGGTGGGAAACCGTCCGGTCGCCTGGATGAAGAGGCTGACCACCAGCGCGGCGGGTCGGGAGCGCGCCGCGACGTTCACATTGACGCTGGAGAACAGCTCTGAAAAGACGTCCTCTGCGCTCACTTGGCGAGAGCGCCGCATCTCCGACAGAAGAAGGGAAAAGTCGTCGCCAAATTTCTGAAGAATACCTGCCCAGTACTTCAAATCTTCCGGGCGCTCTATGCCAGTCCCGAACGAGAGCTGATGACAAAAATTGATGGCATCGGACGTTGTAGAAGCATGCTTCCTCAATCCAACGCTACTGGAAGCAGCAGCCATCGGAGCCGCACGAACCGAACCGGCTCGGCTACCGAGCTTTCGAGACAAGTTTTCTCGGATTGGATACATGAGCACACTGTCTTCTATAGAAATACCGAAGTTTTGTGACTGGATTGATAGCCGAACTACAGGATAAACTTAAAGTTTAGATGCCTAATCTAGCGGCGGATAGCGGGCCTGCGATTGACAGAATATAAATGGGATGTCAAGAGTTTGAGCTGATATCCGCTCATATGTGCTCATTCTCAGCTTTCGCCCAAGTCTTCCGTCGATCCGTTGCGGCAACCGGGCCCGAGGCTGACGGGATTTGCAAGTGCGCGCGTCGAATCAAGCGTATTTCAAGGTATCGCTGGACCTTCCCCGCCCGCGCGGAGCCGATGTCCACGCGGCTCCGCGCATCCCAGCCATGCAATTTTAGACAGCCGCACAGGGGCAATGGAGGTACCCGGCCTCCGGGGTGAGAGCCCTTCCTGATCGGCCTCGACGACATTGCCGCCGGTCGCCTCCCCAGGAACGTCCCTCACGTTCGGCGCCATCCCATACAGAGACGTTCAGCCAATACGGCCGGAGGATCGCTGAGAGCGTCTCACAAAACTCCCGCCGCACCGTCATGCCCAAAGGGGGACCTCCCGGCCGCCGGGAGTTTTGTGAGGCGCTCCTAGTCCCGATAGTCCAGCGATAGCCGCCCGCCGCCGAGATCGGACACCAGAGACGACGCAGAGGCGTCCAGGGAGAAGACGTGGCCGGAATCATATTTGGCTTCCACGCCGCGATCCGATCTCGACCCGAGACTGACATTCGATAGAATGATCACGACGTTCGGCCTCAACTCAGCCTCGCTACGGAGATATCCGTCATATCCGCTCCGCTCCTTACTGAAGCGGAACACTTGAGCGCGTGTCATATAGACAGCAAAACCATAGACAGCGTGGAGTTCGACAGGCTGAGCCACCTCACCGTGATCGAACTGCAGCCGCAGCGCTCGGCGTGCCGTCTTCTGATTCGCCAAACGCCAGAGGGGCCGCTTGGCGCCGGTGAAGTGCATGCGCCATAGGGGCCCGGGCTTCCGCCCCTCGGCTCGGCCGTATCGAAAGTAATGCCATAGAGGGTCCGCTCCATCTGCGACGACATCCGGATTATTCAACAGATACCACTCTCGATCGAATGTCGGATGCGGCTCTGCACCCAGCGCAATACCGGATTTTTGGTAATGCTCTGTCGGATCTTCCGAGATTGAACCGACTTGGCTCAAATAGTACTCTGTATCGAAAACCGCGCAGGGATTACGCCTCTCCCTGATGCCGAAACGCATAAAATGATCATATGGATCGATACCGGATTCTTTTACATCGCTGTAAGTTTTTGTATAAAAATTTTCATCGAAGTATTTATGTAATTTCTTTTTTTTAAAAATCATATTTGCCCCCGCGCGCGAAAAATTGCCTGCTCGCTGAATTCGGCGCTACTTCGTCGCAATCATAGCGAAGGCGTAGAATCACAACAACCCGCCGAGCTTCGCGCGCAGCCGCGACACGCCGGCTTGCACCGCCCGCAGGCGGCATGCCGGGCTGGGCCGGCAGCTCGGGACGGCACGCCCTATCGCACCGAGGACTGCCCGGCATCCGTGCATTCGGCAACCTCGATCAGCCCCGGACCCTAGAGCCCGGGGCTGAGGTCTCGACCCGCGCGCGTATCGAGACCCCGCGCCTGCCAACCGACGCGGCGCACGTCCAGGACCGGCGCGCCGACCTTTCGGCGGAGGCTTTAGGCGCGCTGGACGGCTTCAGGCGTGTCTGAGAGAGGAGCGGTGCAGAGCAGGGCGTCGATGGCGCGCTGCTCCTCCAGGAAGAACGCGTGCATCGCTCCGTAGAACCGGCTCATCGAGCGGCAGGCCTCATAGACGGTGTCGTCCGTCTCGCCCTGGGCGAGCTGGAGGTACCGGTCCGCCTTCCGTTCCGCGATCCGTGCGCCTGTCGCACATTCGGCAAGGGCCCCCTCGATCCGAGGGGACGGCGACGCGGGCGAACCTGTCTGCGATGACACCGGGCGTTCCTCCGTGATGACGGCGTTGTTCTGGGCTCTGGTACTGATGTTCCTGTCGTCCCTGCGCCATTCCCCTGGCGACGTGCTTGGCGGACCGGCCCGCCCACAAGACGCGGGGCGGGCGATTCGCGATCGTCGGCTTACCAAGTCCGGCGGCCGTGAGAATTCACCTGTGATGCTCGGAGCGGCCCATCCCGGCCGGCGACGAACGGCTCCGCTCAGCAAACTGCCGCAGGCCGCTCCAGGATCCGTTCAGCCTCCCCGTGCGATTCATCTTTCGGCAGCAGGAACGGCCGAAGCTGTGCCGGGGGAGGCAGTCGGGTCGAGCCATGGACGACGTAGGCCAGAGCATCGGCGCCGCGGGGCTGGCGCTGCCGGATCTGCCCCCTGCGGTCCCGGAGCGGCGCGGCGGCCTGCGGGTCGGCCTCGCCCTGGGCTCCGGGGCGGCGCGGGGCTGGGCCCATATCGGCGTGCTGCAGGCCCTGACGGAGGCGGGGATCGAGCCCGACGTGATCGCCGGCTGCTCGGTGGGCGCGGTGGTCGGGGGCTGCTACGCGGCGGGCAAGCTCGACCGGATCGAGACCTTCGCCCGCGCGCTGACGAAGCGGCGCATCCTCGGCCTGCTCGATTTCCAGTTCGGCAGGGCGGGCCTGATCGGGGGCGAGCGGCTGCGCGCGCTGCTCGACCGGGACCTCGGCCCCTACACCGTGGGCGACCTGCCGCTGCGCTTCGCGGCCGTGGCGACCGAGATCGCGACCGGGCACGAGGTCTGGCTGACGCAAGGCTCCCTGGTCGACGCGATCCGCGCCTCCTACGCGCTGCCCGGGATCCTGGAGCCCCTCAATTCAGGCGGGCGCCTCCTGATGGACGGCGCCCTCGTCAACCCGATCCCGGTGACGCTGGCCCGGGCGCTCGGTGCCGACATCGTCATCTGCGTGAACCTCAACGGCGACCCGCGCACCCGCGGCACGGTGATCCCCGCCCATGGCTGCCCGCGCGCGCCGCCGGCCCCCGCCACCAGCGCGGCGGGCTGGTGGGCGCGGCTGCAGGCGCGGCGGGCCCTGCCCGAGCCGGGCCTTGCCCGCCCG
>NZ_CABFPH010000059.1 GCF_902141845.1 Methylobacterium symbioticum
CTGGCCGGTCTTGCGGGCGGCCTCGATGAACACCTGCAGGTTCGCCCGCGCCGCACGCTGGCCCACAAACTCCGACAGGCTCAGCGGACGGATGCTCGATTCCGCCTCGCCGACGTGTGCCTCAGGAGTGAGCAGTGCCTCTTTTTTGGGTTTTATCATGCGGTGAGACTCCGCCCCATGACGGCAATCCGGCCTGTCGGATCAAGGGCTTGGCCCTGCGGTGGCCTCACGGATGCCTCGCGGGCGGCCTATAGGGCATCTCAGGCGGCCTGCGCCGCGACGGGGAACGGTTGGAGCAGGACGCGGCGGCCCTTCAGGTCGTGCACCGTCACCTGCCATTGCGACCAGTCGGTGCGCGCATCGCTGCCCATCACGGCGTGGGCGACCCGGCGGGCCCGGTCGGTCAGCCGGCTCGGCTGGCGGATATCCGCGCCCTTCGCGTCGAGGACGCACTCGTAACCGTTGGTGCAGTGAAAGCGGTACCGGGCCATAGGCTCGCTCCTGTCGTGCCGTTGCGAGGCAACCTCCGTGCGTATGTTCTACATATGTTCTTAACGGAGTCCAGGGCGAGATCCGGGTGCCGTGGCGGATTGTCGGCCTCTGTTCTCAAGTCCGTCCGGTGAGCGCCGCGATCCGCGCGGCGAGGGCGTCGACATCGGCCTCGGCATGGGCGGCCGAGAAGGCGACGCGGAGCCGCGCGGTGCCCGGCGGCACGGTCGGCGGCCGGATCGCCACCACGAGGAAGCCCTCCGCCTCCAGCGCCCGCGACAGGGCGAGCGCATCCTCCGCCGCGCCGACGAGGACGGGCACCACCGCGCTCTCGGCCTCGGGCAGGCCGAGGCGGGCCGTGAAGCGGCGGGCGAGCGCGAGCGGCCGGGCGCAACGCGCGGGCTCCGCCTCAAGGATCTCCAGGGCCGCGAGCGCGGCCGCCGCGGAGGCGGGCGGCAGGCCCGTCGTATAGACGAAGCTGCGGGCGCGGCTCGTCATCAGGTCGACCACGGCGCGCGAGGCGCAGAGATAGCCGCCATAGGAGCCGAGCGACTTCGAGAGCGTGCCCATCTCGAGCGGCGCCCGCGGGCCGCCCTCGGCCACGCCGAGCCCGTGCGCGTCGTCCACCAGCGTCCAGGCATCGTGCGCCTCGGCCACGCCGAGGATGTCGCCCATCGGCGCCCGGTCCCCGTCCATGCTGAAGACCCGCTCGGTCAGCACGAGGCAGTGGCGGTGCGCCGCCCGCTCGGCCCGGAGCAGGCGCGCGAGGTCGGCGACGTCGTTGTGGCGGAAGGCGGCGACCGTCGCCCCCGACAGCCGCGCCCCGGCCCACATGCAGGCATGGGACAACTCGTCGAGGAGGACGAGGTCGCCGCGCCCCGCGAGCGCCGGGGTGATGCCGAGATTGGCGAGGTAGCCGCTGCCGAAGACCAGGGCGGCCTCCTTGCCCTTGTGGGCGGCGAGCCGCGCCTCCAGCGCGTCGAGGACCGGGTGGTTTCCGGTGACGAGCCGCGAGCCGCCGGACCCCGCCCCGTAGGCGGCGACCGCCGCCTGCGCCGCCGCGATCACCCGCGGGTCGTGGCTGAGGCCGAGATAGTCGTTGCAGGAGAAGGAGACGAGGCGGCGCCCGGCGCGGCCCGCCGCGGCGTCCGGCCCGCGCTCGGTGGGGACGAGGCGCCGCCGCAGGGCCGCCTCGTCGAGGGCGGCGAGCTTGTCGCGGGCGAAGGCATCGAGACTCGACATGGCGCCCATGGCGCCGCGCGCGGCCGCCGTGTCAAGCACCTCCCTTGACCGGAGCCCGCGGCGCTTCCATCCCCGCCGGATGAGCGAGGCGGAGCCGAAGCGCCATCTCTGGCGCCCCTACACCCAGATGCGGACCGCGCCCGAGCCGTTGGAGGCCGTGCGCACGCAGGGCAGCCGGATCGTGCTGGCGGACGGGCGCGAACTGGTGGACGGCATCGCCTCGTGGTGGACGGCGGTGCACGGCTACAACCACCCGCACATTGCCCAGGCCGTCGCCGACCAGCTCGCGCGCATGCCGCATGTGATGTTCGGCGGCCTGACCCATGCCCCGGCCGAGCGCCTGGCCGCGCGGCTCGCGGACCTCCTGCCCGGCGACCTCGACCACGTCTTCCTGTCCGATTCCGGCTCGGTCGCCGTCGAGGTCGCCCTCAAGATGGCGGCGCAGCTCTGGCTGAACCGCGGTGTGGCGGGCCGCAGCCGCGTGCTCGCTTTCCGCGACGGCTATCATGGCGACACGATGGGGGCGATGTCGGTCTGCGATCCCGAGGAGGGCATGCACCGCCGCTTCGGCCGCTACCTGCCCGAGCAGGTGTTTTGCGACTTGCCGCGGAGCGAAGCGGCGACGGCGGCGCTCGATGCGGCGCTCTCCCGGCACGGGAAGGAACTCTGCGCCGTCATCGTGGAGCCGCTGGTCCAGGGGGCCGGCGGCATGCGCATGCATCCGCCCGAGGTGCTGGCGAGCGTGGCCCGGCTCGCAAAGCGCCACGGCCTGCCGCTGATCTGCGACGAGATCTTCACGGGCTTCGGCCGAACCGGCACGCTGTTCGCCTGCGAGCAGGCGGGCATCGTGCCCGACATCCTCTGCCTGTCGAAGGCCCTGACCGGCGGCACCATGGCGCTCGCCGCCACGGTCGCCACCACCGAGATCTTCTCTGCCTTCCTCTCGGACGACCCGGGCGCGGCGCTGATGCACGGGCCGACCTTCATGGCGAACCCGCTCGCCTGCGCGGCGGCCGAGGCGAGCCTCGACCTGTTCGCACGCGAGCCCCGCCTCGCCCAGGCCCGGGCGATCGCGGACAGGCTCGCGGCGGGGCTCGCCCCCCTGCGCGGCCGGCCCGGCATCGCCGATGTGCGGGTGCTCGGAGCGATCGGCGCGGTCCAGTTCGAGAGCCCGCCCGACCTCGCCGACCTGAAGGCCCGGCTGCTGGCCCACGGCGTCTGGGTGCGTCCCTTCGGGGACGTTCTCTACCTGACCCCCGCGCTCACCATCGGTGCCGCCGATCTCGACCGCCTCATCGCGGCGGTGGTCGCGGAGGCGGCTTGAGAGCCTGTTCGAGCAGGTCTTCACCCCGTTGATCCCGTCCTCCACCTCAGGATGAGGCGGATGGGTGGGATGAGACGGATCTCCGCATCACGTTCGAGCGGTCCCGCTCGAACGGGCGCCGAGCGGGCTATCCACGGCCCTCGGGCTGCCTCCGGTGCCTTTCTCGCCGGGCGCGGGAGACTCACCGGCCAATGCCGCCTAGGCTCGAGCCTTGGGGAGCCGGGCATGCCGCTGCAACCCGCACGGGCTTTGCCCGTTGGGTTGAGGGCGGGCACGCGGGCGGCGGCTCCGAACGGGACGCTGGAGGATGCGAAACGTGGCGAGCGAGCAGACGATCCCTCAGGACGACCGGCCGGTGATCCTTCTGGTCGAGGACGAGGCCCTGACGATCATGGATCTCGGCGACGTGCTGGAGGATGGCGGATACGATACCGTGCAATGCGCCTCCGCGGAGCGAGCCCTGAGCATTCTCCAGGCCCGGCCCGACATCTGCGGCCTCGTCACCGATGTGGAGCTGTCCGGCAAGACCAACGGCTTCGAGCTTGCGAGTTCCGTGGCCGAGGTGCGCCCGCAACTGCCGATCCTGATCGTATCCGGCCGCGCCGCGCCCGATCCCGAACGGATGCCGCCGGGCGCGCAATTCCTGGCCCGCCCCTGCAGCGGTGCCGAGATCCTCGACCGCCTCCGGCAGCTGATGCCCTGCTGAGCCGACGCTTCCCCGGCGAGCTTCCCGGGGATCGCGAGCGCCGTTGTCATCTCAGCTTCACGCCCAGCCGTCACAGGCTTCCCCGCGCCCTGGGTTCCGCGACGGATCCCGGGACGCGGTGCTTGGATGCCGGGCGAGCGAGGTGCACGATGGCGGCGGCGGACGAATCTTCGGCGACCGCGCCGGGTAGCGAGACCTTGGGCCATTCCGTGATCAAGGCGAAGCGCGGCAAGCACGACAAGGATTCGGCGCAGGGCGCGGGCCGGCGCATCCGGCCGCCGGGCGCCAAGAGTGTCGGCTGGGCTCTCGTCCAGGCCGCGCGTCTCCACCGCGCCCGCATCGGCGACAGGCTCGCCGCCCTCAACCTGTTCGCCGGCCAGGAGCAGGTGGTGCAGGCGCTGGCGGCTGCCGGCACCATGACCATGGGCGACCTGGCCGCGACCCTGCGGGTGCGGCCGCCCACCGCCTCCAAGACGATCTCGCGGCTCGCCGCCCTCGGCGTGGTCGAGCGGCGCGCCGAGGCCGGCGACGGGCGCATCGTGCGCGTGCGTCTCACCGAGGCCGGGCTCGCCAAGGCCGAGGCGATCGAGCGCCTGTGGGACGAGGTCGAGGCCGAGCTTCTCGAGGGGTTCGACAGCAAGGACCGGCGGCGCCTGCGCAAGCTCCTGCGGCGCGCCGCGCGCAGCCTCGCGGATGCGGCCGGCGTCTCCGGCCACGACAGCGAGGCGGATGCCGAGGAGCTCGAGGTCGAGGAGGACGAGATCGAGGCTGCGCAGAGCGCGGCGGCGCATCTGGTCTGAGGGGCTTCGGGCCCGGATTCGATAGCCTCCGGTTGAAGAACGACCGCACCTCGTCCTCAAGCAGCTCCCACTCAAGCACCTCATCCTGAGGTGCCGCGTCAGCGGCCTCGAAGGAGGCCTCCAGGGATCTCGGCGCTATCTGGAGGGCTCCTCCGAGGTCTCCGCTTTGCTGCGGCGCCTCAGGATGAGGTCGCGGAGGGGAGGAACGGCGCGTGCCGGCCGAGAGCATGGTCCGCGGACGTGCTCGTCGGTTGCGCGGAAGAACATGCCCTACCGCCGCGCGCAGAGCGCGAGCGCCGGCCCATTGGCGTGGTTCGGCTCGTCGAAGGCGACCGAGACCGTGAAGCCGCGGTCGCGGAAATAGGCGAGCAGGCTCTCCCGCTCCAGCCAGATCGCGTAGGTCTCGGCGCCGCCGCTGAAGCCCTGCCAGGACTTGGCGACGTCGGGATAGAGACGACGCACGCCGCGATAGGGCGTGTCGCCCAGCGGCATCGGCGGCCAGAACAGGGCGCGGTCGCCGCGGCCCGCGAGGCTGTCGGCGTCGAAGACGTGGGTCCAGAGGAAGACCCGGTCGGTGCGGGCGCAGATCAGGTCGAGCAGGCGCAGCGGCTCGGTCATGTGGTAGAGCACGCCGCAGGCGATGATCGCGTCGAAGCGGGGGCAGGTCTCGAGATAGGGCAGGAAGCTGCCGAGCTTGAACCGCGTCCGGGACAGCCCGAACATCTCCTTCACGCACAGGCATTTGAGGAAGGCCCGCGGGTTGGCCTCGATGGAGACGATGGCCCGCGCCCCGAGCGATTCCAGCAGCGTCGCGTGCGCGCCCTCCAGCGGCCCGAGTTCCAGGACATCCAGTCCCGCGAAGGGGCCGATCAGCCCCTCCGCCCAGTGGATGCGGTGATCGGTGAACAGGTGGGCGTGGCCGGGCTCCGCGACGAGGCCGCGCTCGGCCGGCATGGACGAGGACCACTCGCCCTGGAAGAGGTCGACGATGTTCTGGTCGGACGGCGCCGTGTCCAGAAGCTTCGACTCGATGGCCATGCTGAAACCCTGACGACGCCCGGGCGCTCCCAGCCCGGACGGATGCCGGTTCGATGCCAGGGGAGCGCGCCAGGGCGAGAACCGGACGTCGCGACCCTATAGGCCGCCGGGGCCGCCCTGTCCCCTCCCTCCGCGGCTCACGGCGGCGACGGCCGCACGGGGCGCCCGTCCTGCTCGCAGCGCAGGGGCCCGCTGCCGTCGAGGGCGTGGACCCGGACCTGCCCGCCGAGCGCCGCGCAGCGGGCGCGGAAGCCGCCTTCCGGCCGGTGGAAGCTCCAGATCGCCACCATCGGCACCACCATGATCAGGCAGATGCTGCCGATCACCAGGGCCGCGGCCCAGGCATGGCCGCCGGCCCGGGCCGGCCGCTCCGGCCGCTCGGGCGGCAGGGGGGCCAGGAAAGCCAGCGTGAGCCCGATTGAACCAATTGCACTCATCGGCCGCTCCACCCCTGTGGCGCAAGACGTGGCGCCGGCCGCAAGCGGCCGTCCCGATCCGAGATTAGGGCGCCACGGGCCGCTTGCGAAGGCGGCTGGGGCGCGGGGCGTGGTCGCGGCGGGATCGCGGGGGGAGCCTCAGCCGAACACGTCCCAGCGGATGAACATGGCGAGCGACACGATCGCGAAGATCGCGAGCAGCAGCGGGTTGCCGAGATAGATCGCGGCGGCGAGCAGACCCGCCCAGGCCGCCAGGATGCCGAACATGATCGCGATGGCGACGGGATTCACGAAAGGGGCCTCACAGCGCTCGGAGCCAGGCCCGTGCCGCCCGCCTCATGCGGCCATCCTGACCTCTGCCCGGTCCGTCTGTCCACCGTGCCGGATCACCGGCCGGCCGCGGTGTCTGGCTCTGCGTCTGGCTCTGCCTGCGACATCGCCCGGTCGAGGGCGCCGAGCAGCTCCGCCGCGCGCGGACGCCCGGCCGGGTCCGGCTGACGGCAGGCCTGAGCCAGGGCGCGCAGCTCGGCGACGGCCGGCGGCGCGGGCCGGCAGCGGTCGAGGATCTCGTCGAGCAGGATCCCCAAGGCCCGCGTCTCGATCCGCTGCAGGGCCTCCCCCGCGGCGCCCGCGGGCAGGACGCTCGCCGCCCCGAAATCGCTGAGCACCGCGTCTCCGGAGGTGCCGTCCCAGAGCAGGTTGTGGGCGTAGATGTCGCCGTGGATCAGGCCACCGGCATGGAGATGCGCGGTGCCCGCCACGGCGGCACGGGCGAGGCGGAGCCCGACCGCGGGCGCCAGCGCGAGGCCGGGGGCATAGATGTCGCGGCTGCAGCTCGCGAGGCTGGGTGGTCCGGCGAGCGCCCGCCAGCCGGCGGGCAGAAGCGGCATCAGCAGCCCCTCGAGGCCCTCGGGATGTCCGACCACGCGCCCGAGCCCCCCGCTCAGATGCGGGTGGGCGCCGGCCGTGAGGCAGGCCGTCATCTCCCGCTCGGGCAGCCCGTCGCTGGTCATCGCGCCCTTGAACAGCTTGAGCGCGACCGCCCGGCCCGCGCCGTCCCGGTCGTCGTCACGGCGCCAGAGCGCGGCGTGGACGCGGCCCGAGGCGCCCTCGCCGAGGAGCGCGCCGGTCTCGATCGCCGACCAGGGCACCCGGGTGGCGCTCCCGGCGGCGGATGCGGGCTCGCACGGGTTGCCGGCGCAGGCGAGCCAGGCGAGCGCCGGCAGCGCGGCGATCCAGCCGGGCAGGGTGTCCAGACGGTTCGCCGCGATCCGCAGCAATTCGAGATCGGGCGCGCCGGCAAGGCTTTCCGGCAGGGCCGCGAGGCGGTTGCCGGAGAGCATCAGCTTGCGCAGGAGCGGGCGCTCGCCGATCGCCCGCGGCAGGGCGGCGATGCGGTTGTCGGTCAGCGTGAGCCAGCGCAGGCGCGGGGGCAGGCTCTCGGCCGGGACCTCGGCGATGCCCGAGCCGCGGCAGCCGATCTGGCTCAGCGCGGCGCAATCGCCGAGGGCGGGCGGCAGCCGCGCGAAGCGGTTGCCCGAGCCGAACAGCACGCGCAGACGGGCGAGCCGGCCGAGATCGGCCGGCAGGTCGGTCAGGCTGCCGGGGCCGAGATCGAGCACCTCCAGCGTGTCGGCGAGGCCGAAGATCTCCCGCGGGAATTCGGCGAGGCCGCCCGGCAGGCGCAGCTCGCGCGCGCCTGCGAGGTCGCCGCGGCGGAGCGCGGCGAGGGTGTCGGCTTTGGCCTGCATCGGATCGGTCGAGCCTCGTGGCGCGCCGGATCAGTAGCCCAGCGCGCTGCCGTCCTTGCGTGGATCGGAGCCCGCCACAAGGGTTCCACGCGCGTGGTCGATCCAGATGATCTGGCCGCCGCCGATCGGCAGCGGCGCGGGGATGGCCGCGTGGCCGCGGGCCCGCATGCCGGCGACGACCTCTTCGGGGAAGCCCGATTCCATCTCGACCACGCCGCCATAGGCGAAGCTGCGCGGGGCATCGAGGGCCTCCTGCACGTCGAGGCCGCGATCCAGGAGGCCGCTCAGCAGCTCGACATGGCCCATCGCCTGGTAGTGCCCGCCCATCACGCCGAAGGGCGCGACCGCCCGGCCGTCCCGCATCAGCATGCCGGGGATGATCGTGTGCATCGGACGCTTCCTCGGCGCGATCGTGTTCGGATGGCCCGGCTCGACCCGGAAGCTGAAGCCGCGATTGTGCAGCAGCACGCCGCTCTCCGGCCCCATCAGGCCCGTCCCGAATCCCTGGAACAGCGAGTTGATCAGCGAGAGCGCGTTGCCGTCGCGGTCGACCACGCAGAGATAGACCGTGTCCTTGTGCGCCACCTCGTTGGCGATCTCCGGATAGATCTCCGGCTCGCGGGCGCGCGCCATGTCGATGGCGCCGCGCGCCGAGGCGCGCCACGCGTCGGAGAGCAGATGCTCCACGGGCACGGCATGCAGGTCCGGATCGGCGAAGAGCGCGTCGCGGTGGTGGTAGCCCTGCTTGCAGGCCTCCGCGAGGAGATGGACCCGGTCGAGTTCGGACAGGGCGCCGACGTCGAACGGCTCCAGAACGTTCAGCATCATCAGGGCGGCGAGACCCTGGCCCGAGGGCGGGCATTCATAGACGTCGTAGCCGCGGTAGCGCGTGGTGATCGGCGTCACGATCTCGGGCGCCGCCGCAGCGAAATCCTCTTCCGTGTGCAGGCCGCCGAGGCCGCGCAGATGGGAGACGATGTCCCGGGCGACCGGCCCCTCGTAGAAGCCGCGCGGCCCCGCCTCGGCGATGCGCCGCAGGGTCGCGGCGAGCTTCGGCAGGCGCATCGTGGCGCCGATGCTAGGGGCCGCGCCGTCCACCAGATAGGTCGCCGCCGCGCCGGGATCGTGGCGGACCCGCTCGACGTTGCGCGCCCAGTCCCAGCCGACCCGCGGCTGCACGGGAAAGCCGGTTTCCGCGTAGCGGATCGCCGGCTGGAGCAGGGCGCCGAGGGAGCGCGTGCCGTGGTCGGCGGCCAGTCTCGCCCATGCGGCGATGGCGCCCGGCACCGTGACGGCATGGGGCGAGGTCGGCGTGATCGTGACGCCGTTCTCGAGGTACCACGCGTCGGTCGCCGCGGCCGGGCTGCGGCCCGAGCCGTTGAGGGCGATCGGCACCGCGGCGCCCTTCGGGGCGTAGAGCGCGAAGCAGTCGCCGCCGATCCCGGTCATCAGCGGGTCGACCACGCATTGCACCGCCACCGCCGCGATGCCGGCATCGACCGCGTTGCCCCCTGAGCGCAGCACCTCGATCGCCGTCAGCGTGGACAGCGGATGCGACGTCGCCACGGCGGCCTCGCCGGCATGGACGGGCGAGCGCCCGGCCCTCTGGAAATCACGCACGCACCAGTCCTCCTGTGTCCCCTCGCGTACGGCATGATGCATGCCAGAGCTTGGCCGAGCCAGGGCGGAGCTCTGCGGTCCGTGCAAGGCTGCGACCGTCTGACCTGACCTGGCCGGGTTGCCGGCCGGGCTTTGCGAACGATTTGCCCGCTCCACCTATCCACGCGCTCCAGACCACCGGATCTCTCCCACCGGCACGCGGCGGACACTCCCCGGATGCACATCCATCTCGATGCCATCGGCGGGATGGCGGGCGACATGTTCGCCGCCGCCCTCCTCGACGCGTTCCCCGAGCACGAGGAGGGTGTCCGGGCCAGCATCCGACTGGTCGCGCGCGCCGTCGCCTGCGAACTCGTCGCGCACAATGACGGAATCCTGCAGGGGCGCCGCTTCGTGGTCGAGGCCGGGCCGGACCCGTCCGAGGCCCGCCGCCACGGCCATACCCATCCCCATTCTCATGCGCACGAGGCCCGGGATCACGGCCATCCCCACGGGGCGCACGCGCATCGGCACTGGTCGGGGATCCGCGCGGATCTCGAAGCCGCCGGGCTCGACCCGGCCGTGCGTGCCCACGCGCTCGCCATCTTCGGCCACCTCGCCGAGGCCGAGGCACGGGTGCACGGAATCCGGGTCGAGGACGTCGCCTTCCACGAGGTCGGCGCGCTCGATTCCATCGCCGACATCGTCGCCGCCGCTCATCTCGCCGCCGCGACGGGCGCGACATCGTGGAGCGTCTCGGCCCTGCCCCTCGGCTCGGGTCGGGTCCGCACCCAGCACGGCGTCCTGCCGGTGCCGGCCCCGGCCACCGCGCGCCTTCTCGAAGGCTTCGCCACCCTCGACGACGGGGTGCCCGGCGAGCGCGTGACCCCGACGGGCGCCGCGATCCTGCGCCATCTCTGCGGGCCGGCGGAGCAACGGCAGACGGCGGCCCGGATCCTCGCCCGCAGCGGCATCGGCTTCGGCACGAAGACCCTGCCGGGGCTCAGCAACTGCGTGCGCGCCCTCGTCCTGGAAGACCGGGTGGCCCCGGCGGCCGGCGGCCACCGCGACCTCGCGGTGATCGAGTTTGAGGTGGACGACCAGGCGGCCGAGGACCTCGCCATGGGGCTCGACCGGCTGCGCGCGCACGGAGACGTATTCGACGTCGTCCAGATGCCGGTCTTCGGCAAGAAGGGCCGCATGATGACCCATATCCGCGTTCTCGCCCGGGCGGAGGCGGTCGAGGCCGCGGCCGAGGCCTGTTTCCGCGAGACCACGACCATCGGGTTGCGCCACCGCATCGTCTCGGGCCTCGCGCTGCCGCGGGCGAGCCGCAGCGTCGCGGTCGGCGGCCATGCCGTGCGGGTGAAGGTGGTCCATCGTCCCGGGGGCGCCACCGCCAAGGCCGAGGCCGACGACGCCCTGGCGGCCGAGGGCCACGCCGCCCGCGCCGCCCTCCGGCGCGAGGCCGAGCGCCTCGCCCTCGAGGCGGAGACGGCGCGGGAGGAACGGCCATGAGCGCGGAGGCTCTCGATGCGCTCATCGCCGGGATGGGCCCGCTCGCGGTGGCGGTGAGCGGCGGCGTCGACAGCCTGACCCTGGCGACCCTCGCCCATCGCCGCCTCGGGAGTACGGCGATGCTCGCGGTGCACGCGGCCTCGCCGGCCGTGCCCACGGAGGCGACCCGGCGCGTGCGCGACCTCGCGGCCCGCCAGGGCTGGCGCCTGCGGGTGATCGAGGCCGGCGAGTTCGCCGATCCCGCCTACCGCGCCAACCCGGTCAACCGCTGCTTCTTCTGCAAGACCAACCTGTACGGCGCCATCGCGCAGGTCACCGACTGGCAGATCGTCTCGGGCGCCAATCTCGACGATCTCGGCGAGTACCGGCCCGGCCTCGACGCGGCCCGCGAGCACGGCGTTCGCCACCCCTTCGTGGCCGCCGGCCTCGACAAGGCGGCCGTGCGGCGGCTGGCGCGCGGGCTCGGCCTCGGCGCGGTCGCGGACCTTCCCGCCTCGCCCTGCCTGTCGAGCCGCGTCGAAACCGGGATCCGCATCGAGCCGGAGACGCTCGCCTTCATCCACGCCGTCGAGCGGCTCGTCGGCGGCGCGCTGGCTGCCGACGGCGCCGAGACGCGCGTGCGCTGCCGTGTGCGCGAGGTCGGCGTCGTGGTGGAACTCGATCCGCGCAGCCTCGCCCTGCTCGACGCGCGCGTGCGCGCCGAACTCGACGCGGCGATCCGCTCCCGCGCGCCCGACCGCCTGCGCGGCGCGGTCCGGTTCGCGCCCTACCGGAACGGCAGCGCCTTCCTCCACGCCGAGGCCGCGCGATGAGCCTGTCCGACGAGTTCACCCTCGACTTCGCCCGCCCGGAGCGGATCGGGCTGGAGGAGACGGTCTATGCCGCCGGCAAGTCGGCCGAGCAGATCGACGCCATCCTGGCGGCCGCCGAGGCGCGAGGCGCCGGGCTGTTCCTGACCCGGCTCGATCCCGACAAGCGCGCCCGTCTCACCCATGTCCTCGATTACTGCCCCGTCTCCCGCACCGCCGTGCTCGGCCGGGCCCGGCCCGTCGCGGGTCCGGCGCGGGTGGCCATCGTCGCGGCCGGGACCTCGGACGTGCCGGTGGCCCGCGAGGTCGAGCGCACTCTCGCCTATGCCGGTCTCGCCTCGACCCTCGTCGCGGATGTCGGCGTCGCCGGCCTGTGGCGGCTGCAGCGGCGCCTGGACGAGATCCGCGCCCATCCCGTCGTCATCTGCGCGGCGGGCATGGATGCGGCCCTGCCGAGCGTCCTCGGCGGCCTCGTGCCGGGCGCGCTGATCGCGGTGCCGACCTCGGTCGGCTACGGCGTGGCCGCGGGCGGCCGGGCCGCCCTCGACGCGGTGCTCGCGAGCTGCGCCCCCGGCATCACCGTCTGCAACATCGACAACGGCTACGGCGCGGCCTGCGCCGCGATGCGGATCCTGCACGCCGCCCAGGCGCTTTCGGAGGTGACGCGATGACGACAAGACAGCCCGCCCCGATCCGGGGCCTCCAGCCCGGAGAACCAGCATGGAACGCCGCAGCTTCCTCCAGGGCGCCGTCCTCGGCGCCGGACTCACGGCTTCGCAGGGAGCGGCAGCCGCTTCACAGGGTGTGGGAACTGCCGTGAGCGCGCCCGGCCTGCCGGGCACCCGGCCGCAAGACCCCGCCGACCTGCCCTTCGTCTCCGATCCCGGCGAGATGCGGGGCGAGATGCTCTACCGCCGGTTCGGGCGCCACGCGGAGACGATCTCGGCGATCGGCATGGGCGGTTTCCATCTCGGCAAGAACGCCGTCTCGGACGACGAAGCCACGCGGCTGATCCATGCCGGGATCGAGCGCGGCATCACCTTCATGGACAATTGCTGGGACTACAACAAAGGCCGCTCGGAGCTGCGCATGGGCGTCGCGCTCTCGCAGGGCGGCTACCGCGACAAGGTCTTCCTGATGTCCAAGATGGACGGGCGGACCAAGCAGGAGGCGATGCGGCAGATCGACGAGTCGCTGAAGCGCCTGCGCACCGACCGGATCGACCTCGTCCAGCACCACGAGATCCTGCGCTTCGACGATCCCGACCGCGTCTTCGCGGAGGACGGCGCCATGGAGGCCTTCGTCGAGGCGCGCAAGCAGGGCAAGCTGCGCCATATCGGCTTCACCGGTCACAAGGATCCGCGCATCCACCTGCAGATGCTCGAGGTCGCGGCCGAGCGCGGCTTCCAGTTCGATGCGGTGCAGATGCCCGTCAACGTGATGGACGCGCATTTCCGCTCGTTCAGCCACCTCGTCCTGCCCTATCTCGTCCGGAACGGCATCGCCCCGCTCGCCATGAAGACCTTCGGCGACGGGGTGATCCTGAAGAGCGACGCGCCGATCAAGCCGATCGAGTACCTGCACTTCTCGCTCAACCTGCCGGTCTCGGTGGTGATCACCGGCATCCAGAACCAGCGCGACCTCGACCAGGCCTTCGAGGCGGTGAAGACCTTCCAGCCGATGGACAAGGCCCGGGTCGCCGAGCTGCTCCAGCGCAGCCGCCCCTACGCGCTGGAGGGCAAGTACGAGCTCTTCAAGACGAGCGCGACCTTCGACGGCACGGCCAAGAACGCGGCCTGGCTCGGCGAGGACGTACCAAGCGTGCAGAAGCTTGCCCCGACGATGGAATGAGGCTTCCATGCAGCGCACTCCAACACGAAGGCTTCCGATGATCCGACGCGCCCTGCCGCTCCTGCCGGCCCTCCTCCTCCTCGCTCCCGGCGCGGCGCTCGCCCATCCCGGCCACGGCGAGGCGGTGGGCTTCGCGCAAGGGTTCGCGCACCCGCTCGGCGGGCTCGACCACGTGCTCGCCATGGTGGCGGTGGGCCTGCTCGCCGGCCTCCGCGGCGGCGCGGCGCGCTTCGTCCTGCCGGCGGCCTTCCTCGCCATGATGGCGGCCGGCGCCGGGCTCGGCGTCGCGGGGATCGGCCTGCCTTTCGCCGAGACAGGAATCGCCCTGTCGATCGTCGCCTTCGGCCTCGCCATCCTGTTCGGCCTGACGCTGCCGCTGCCGGGCCTCGTCGCGCTGGTCGGCGCCTTCGCGGTGTTCCACGGCTACGCCCACGGCGCCGAGATGCCGGAGACGGCCTCCGGCCTCGCCTACGGACTCGGCTTCCTCGGCGGCACCGCCCTGCTGCACGCGGCCGGCCTCGGCCTCGGGCTCATCGCCGCCAGCGAGCGCCGCGCCGCCCCGGCCATGGGCGCGGCCGTGGCCCTCTCCGGCCTGACGCTCCTCGCCGGCGCGTTCTGAGGGCTTCTACGACATCCGTCCGATCCCTTCGGGATGGCGGATGTCGATGTCGCTCAAGCGCCGCGCGGGCTTGCCGATCCGGTTTCCGCGTGGATCGAGCGGAAACCGGATCACGCCTTCACGAGGCCGAGCCGGGCGCGGCGCTTCTGCAGCCAGAGCACGGCGCAGAGCGAGACACCGATCACCGCGGCCGAGACCGCGGTGGTCAGGGTGCCGAGCGCGTAGATCTCCGGCGTCGTCACCGTCGTGGTCAGCCCCTGCAATTCGAGGGGCAGAGTGTTGCGCCCGCCGATCGCCTGGCTGGTGCGGGCGAGCTCGTCGAAGGACAGGGTGAAGCCGAACAGGGCGACGCCGACGAGGGACGGCGCCAGGATCGGCACCACCACATGGGTCAGCGTCTGCGCGCCGCTGGCGCCGAGGTCGCGCGCCGCCTCCTCGTAGGCCGGGCTGAAGCGGTTGAACACCGCGAACATGATCAGGAGGCCGAAGGGCAGCGTCCAGGTGAGATGCGCCCCGAGCGCCGAGGTATAGAGACCCATCGCGGTGCCGTGGTCCTGGAGGAACGACCAGCCGGTGGCGGCGGCCGCCGCCTTGATCGCGTCGTCGATCAGGCGGAATTCCAGGCCGATCCCGAGCGAGACCACGATCGAGGGCACGATCAGGCTGGCGACCGCGAGCGCGAACAGCGCGCCCGAGCCGCGAAAGCCCTTGCGGAAGGCGAGGCCCGCGAAGAAGGCGAACACCACGCTCAGCACCATCGTGACGAGGCCGAGCCGAAGGGAGCGCCCGAAGGCCGCCCAGATGTCGACGACGCCCACGCCCGCCCAGAGCCGCGAGAACCAGTGCGTCGAGACGCCGTTCAGCGGGAAGGTGAGCCCGCCCTGCGGGCCCTGGAAGCTCAGCACCAGGATCGTCAGCGTCGGCCCGTACAGGAACAGCACGTAGAGGGCGAAGACGGCCGCCAGGACGTAGAAGGCGAGGGTGCGGGGTCTGTCGTTCACGCTAGAGCTCCCGCCGCAGGTCGATGAGCCGCGTCAGACCGGCGATGATCAGCATCACGGCACCGAGCAGCACCATCGCGTTGGCGGCGGCGGCCGGGAATTGCAGATAGGACATCTGCACCTGGATCACCTTGCCGACCGAGGCGATCTGCTGGCCGCCCATCACGCCCACCGTGACGAAATCGCCCATCACCAGGGTGATCACGAAGATCGAGCCGATGGCGATGCCGGGCTTGGTGAGCGGCAGGATCACGCTCCACAGGGTCTGCCAGCCGGAGGCGCCCGCATCGTAGGCGGCCTCGATCAGCGCCCGGTCGATCCGCGCCATCGCGTTGAAGATCGGCACGATCATGAACACGGTGTAGAGGTGGACGAAGGCCAGCGTCACCGCGAAGTCGGAATAGAGCAGGCCCTCGATCGGCGCGCGGATCAGGCCGAGCCCCATCAGCGTGTCGTTGACGAGCCCGTTGCGCCCGAGCAGCGGGATCCAGGAGATCATCCGGATCACGTTCGAGGTCCAGAACGGGATCGTGCAGAGCAGGAACAGCACCGTCTGCATCGTCCGGGTGCGGACATGGAAGGCCAGGAAATAGGCCACCGTGAACCCGACGAGCAGCGTCGACGCCCAGGTCAGCGCGCAGAGCTTGAGAGTCGAGAGGTAGGTCCGCGCGGTCGTGCAGAGGTCCGAGGCGTTCAGGCAGCCCTCGAAGATGTCCCGGTAGTTCTGCAGGGTGAAGGCGGGAATGATCTCGTACTCGTTGTACTCCCAGAAGCTGACCATCAGAGTCAGGGCGAGCGGGATCGCCAGGAAGACGAGGAAGACGAGCGCCAGCGGCCCCGCCTGGAGATAGGCGAGGCGCTGCCGGCGGCGCTCTTCCGTGCGCAGGCCCGGCGCGGCGGGGGCGGCGGCGTCCGCCGGGGCGGGGAGGGCGAGGTCGGTCATGAACGGTCCCGCAGGCTGTTCCTCCCCCGCCTGCGGGGGAGGGCTCGGCACGTCACGCCGCGATGAACTCGTTCCACTTGCGGACCATGTAGGTGTTCTCGTCCATCACCGCGTTCCAGCAGGCGACCGCGCCCATGCGGTCCTTGAACGAGCCGCCGTCGCGGGTGGCGCCGGCCTTCTCTAGCACGGTGCCGTCGGGGCCCTTGATGTCCTTCTCGGCGGGCTTGCCCTCCATCCAGTAGGCCCACTCGTAGGGCTCCATCTGCGCCTGGGCGGTCTCCAGCACCGCCGAGTAGTAGCCCTGGCGATTGAGGTAGGCGCCGGCCCAGCCGGAGAGGAACCAGTTGACGAAGTCGTAGGCCGCGTCGAGCTTGCGGCCGGTCAGCGTCTTCGGGATGCCGAAGCCCGAGGCCCAGGCGCGGTAGCCCTCCTTGAGCGGCTGGTACACGCACGGCACGCCCTGCGAGCGCACCTTGGTGACGGCGGGCGACCACATCGACTGGATCACCGTCTCGCCGGAGGCCATCAGGTTCACGGATTCGTTGAAGTCCTGCCAGAAGGCCCGGAACTGGCCTGCGCGCTTGGCCTCGATCAGGAGCTTGATGGTGCGGTCGATCTCCGCCTTCGTCATGTTGCCCTTGTCGGCATAGGTGTAGTCGCCGGTCGCCTCCACCACCATCGCGGCATCCATGATGCCGATCGAGGGGATGTTGAGGATCGAGGCTTTGCCCTTGAACTCCGGATTCAGAAGCTCCTTCCAGCTCGCGATCGGCCGCTTGATCAGATCGGGCCGGATGCCGAGCGTGTCGGCATTGTAGGTGGTCGGGATCAGCGTGATCCACTCGGTCGGGGCGGTCGCGAACGTCTTGCCGGTCTGCCCCTCCAGATAGAACACCTTCTTGGGCGCCGTGCCCTGGTCGCCGATCGCCTTGCCGTCGAGCATGCCCTTGGTGAAGACGGAGGTGATCTTGTCGGCGTACTTGATCCGTTTGGCGTCCATGCCCATCAGGTTGCCGGAGGGCACGATCTTCTTCAGGCTGAAATACTCGGTGTCGACGAGGTCGAAGGAGTTCGGCTGCGTCACCACCCGCTTCGTCACCTCGTCGGTCACCACCGGGATGTAGTCGATGGTGATGCCGAGATCCTCCTTCACCTTCCGTGCGATGTCGGCGGACTGGTTCACGGCCGTGCCGAGGTAGCGCAGCGTCACCGGCTCGGCGGCATGGATCGCCGGGAAGCCGGTGATCGGGCCGGCGCCGAGCGCGAGCCCCGCGGCGCCGGCTCCCTTCAGCAGGCTGCGGCGGGTGGGGGTGCTGGTCTCGCTCATGGCGTGGCTGTTCCCTGTCCTGGATCCGGATGACGTCGACATGCTCAGGCGTTCAGGCGGTGGGCGGCCTCCGGGTCCCAGCCGACAGCGACCACGTCGCCGAGGCCGAGCGGCGCGGCGGCGAAGGCCCGGTCGCTGAGGATCGCCGTCAGCGCCGCCGGCCCCTCGGAGGGACGCCCTGGCCCATCCATGTCGGGGGCGAGAAGGTCGAGGCCGGCATGGTCGAGGCCGATATGCACGCTGGTGCCCTGGTACTCGACGGCGACGACGCGGGCCGGGCGGGCATCGGGCCCGGCATCGGGGCCGAGCCGCATCCGGTCCGCGCGCACGGCGACCGGCCCGTCGGGCAGCGCGATCACGTTGTGGCCGCCGATGAAGCGGGCCACGAAGGCGGTGGCGGGCCGTTCGAACACGGTGCGCGGGTCGGCCGCCTGCTCGATGCGCCCGGCATTCATCACCACCACGAGGTCGGAGAGCGCCATCGCCTCCTCCTGGCTGTGGGTGACGTGGATGAAGGTCAGCCCGAGGTCCTTCTGGATCCGCTTCAGCTCGACCCGCATGCGCACGCGCAGGAACGGGTCGAGAGCCGAGAGCGGCTCGTCGAGCAGAAGCACCTTGGGCTCGGTGACGAGCGCGCGCGCGAGCGCCACGCGCTGCTGCTGCCCACCAGAGAGCTGGGCCGGCAGCCGCTCGGCGAGGTGGCCCATCTGCACCAGATCGAGCATCGCCAGGGCGCGGGCCCGGCGCTCGGCCTTCGGGCGCCCGCGCATCCGCAGGCTGAAGGCGACATTGTCCCGGCAGTTCAGGTGCGGGAACAGCGCGTAGCTCTGGAACATCATCGCGGTGCCGCGCTCGGCCGGCGCCGCGTCGCCCACCGAGCGGGGGCCGATCACCACGTCGCCGTCGGTCACGGCCTCGTGGCCGCCGATCATGCGCAGCGTCGTGGTCTTGCCGCAGCCCGAGGGGCCGAGCAGGCAGCAATACGCGCCGGACCGGACCTTCAGGTCGATCCCGTCCACGGCGATCGTGTCGCCGTAGCGCTTGGTCAGCCGGATCAGCTCGACGTCCATGCGGTCCTCCCCGCCGAGTGGGGAGCAAGGGGCAGGCCAGGGCCGGCGCCCCCGGTCGCTCACGCGCTCGTGAGCGAACCTCCCGAATCGCGGGCTGATCTGCCCGAAACAGAGCACCCCTGCATCATTTCTGTGCAGGGGTTCGAGAGGCTGTCAATTTGGAGCGTGGTCAGGCCCGGCAGGATTCGAAGCCAGACCGGATCGCCTCCGGGTCGAGGTTGCGCCCGATGAAGACCACGCGCGAGACGCGCGGCTCGTCGGCCCGCCAATCCGCCTGAAGGTCGCCATCGAGGATCATGTGCACGCCCTGGAAGACGAAGCGCTTCGGCTCGTCCGGGAAGGCGACGATGCCCTTGCAGCGCAGGATGTCCGGTCCCTGGACCTGAGTCAGGTTCGAGATCCAGGGCATGAACCGCTCCGGATCCACCGCGCCCTCGATCCGTGCCGAGACCGACTGGATGTCGGCGTCGTGGTGATGGTGGTGGCCCTCCTCCAGGAACTCCGGCTCGATATCCAGGATCCGGCCGAGATCGAAGGCGTTGCGCTCCAGCACCGCGTCGAGGGGGACGGCGCAGTTCCGGGTCCGGTGGATCGTCGCGAGGGGGTTGATGCCCCGGATCTGCGCCTCGACCCGGTCGAGATCCTCCGCGGAGACGAGGTCCGCCTTGTTGAGCAGGATCACGTCGGCGAAGGCGATCTGGTTCCGGGCCTCGGGGGCGTCCGTCAGACGGTCCGAGAGCCATTTGGCGTCGGCCACCGTCACCACCGCGTCGAGACGGGCGGCCTCGCCTACGTCCTGGTCCACGAAGAAGGTCTGGGCGACGGGGGCCGGATCGGCGAGCCCGGTCGTCTCGACGATGATCGCGTCGAACTTGCCGCGCCGCTTCACCAAGCCGTCCATGATCCGGATCAGGTCGCCGCGCACCGTGCAGCAGACGCAGCCGTTGTTCATCTCGAACACTTCCTCGTCGGCGCCGACGACGAGGTCGTTGTCGATGCCGATCTCACCGAACTCGTTGACGATCACGGCGTAGCGCTTGCCGTGGTTCTCGGTGAGGATCCGGTTCAGGAGCGTCGTCTTGCCGGCACCGAGATAGCCCGTGAGCACGGTGACGGGGATCTTGGAGGCCGCGGCGGACGCGGCTTCTGACATCGCTTCGGACATGACGGCTCTTCACGATCGGCGGGGCGAACCCCGGGGATGCCGCACGGATGCGGCCGGTCCCTGTCATATTGTATCATCCGCCCCGGATGGAAGGTGTCACCGGAGGCCAGCGGGTCGGCGGTCCGCCGGGAGGAATGAGCAATTTTGTGCAGGGCCTTTCGCAGGTTTGAACAGAAAGCGCTCAAAGAATTCAAAATTTACCGATCACATTCCCGCAGCCGCGCGGTTTTTTCACGGCATAATCGTCCGGGTTGTGCTATAGGCCAAGCCTGTTCTCGGTCCGGCAGGAATTGGAATGCTCAGATCGGGAGAGGCAATCCTTCCGGGGATCGGAGCGGCGCATGGCCTGTTCCGAAACTCTGGAGAGAGCGGTGGTTTCGATGGTTCCGGAGGGCACCCTTGCTTAACCTGCAGGCCGCAGTGCAGCGCTCGGCTCGGGCCGAGACACTCGGGCAGATCGCCGACCTCGTCGGGTGCTCGGTGGAGGCGCTCAGTGATGGGCGCGGTCGCCCCGACCTGCGCGAGGTTCTCGAACTGGTGAGTCTGTGGCCGGTGCTCGACGCCACCACCCGCACCCGTCTCCTCGACGAAGCCCGCCGGGCCGCGACGGCGTGAACGGCCGCGCCTGACCCTCTCCGACGCCGAAGCGGCCGCCGACCCGGCGAACGGAGACGCCTCGGCGCCGGCTCGACAGCATGGTCTGCGGACGGGGATGCCGGATTTGCGAACGAAATTGCGGCCCACTCAGAGCCTGTTGGAGCGGGATCGGCTGATCCTCCCGCAGAGATCCGGCTCATCCCACCAAACCACCTCATCCTGAGGTGCGATGCGACAGCCGAGCCTCAAAGGAGGCCTCCAGGGATCACCGCGCTATCTGGAGGGCTCCTTCGAGGCCGCTGTCGCGGCACCTCAGGATGAGGCCGAGGACAGGATCAGCGGCGTGAACACCCGCTCGATCCGCTCAGACAGAGTCTCGATCGGGTAGAGCATTTTCCGCAGAAGTGATTGCCGGTTCTGCGAAATAAAATGCGGCCTCATCAATCAGATAGAGCGTTTTTCGTGATCCAATGATCTAGCGCGTGCTTTTGTCTGGCTTCCAAGTCTGCGCTGCGATCTCCGCCGTCTCGACCAGGGCGGCGTAGAGCCCGGGCTCTGCATCGTGCGCGCCGGCGCGGATCGCCCGAGCCAGCCGTCCGGCGCGATCACCCCCATCATCCGCCACCGTTGCGAGGGCGCGCGCCCAGGCGGCCTCCCGCGCGCCCTCGGCCTCCATTTCGCGCATGACGATGCCGATCGCGTTGGCCACCATCAGGGCGACGAAGCGCGGCCGGCCGGCGAGGCCGGGGGCGACCTCGTCGAGCAGGGCTTGCCGTGCAACCTCGAGGAGGGCGCGGCCATGGGGCTCGTCGTGCATGGTCAGGCGCTCCAGGCGTCCGGGGCGGTCATGCGCAGGACGGCACGCTCCAACTCCGCCGCCATCCGCCCGGTCAGGGCGAGTTCCAGGGAGGTCTCGCGGCCGGAGACGTGGCGGAATCCCTGCTCGAGGGCGATCACGGCCCAGCGCAGATGGGCCATCACCTCCCAATAGGCCACGCGCGCCGGATCGACCGTGCCGCCGGCCTGCCTGTAGCCCTGGTAGAAGGCGGCGCGTGGGGCGATGCCGCCGGCCTCGAGATCGGGTCGCCCGAAGCGCCAGCAGGCGGCGCAGAACCAGCCGAGATCCTGGGCCGGGTCGCCCCAGCCGGCGAATTCCCAATCGAGGATGGCGGTGAGGCCATCCGCGTCGACCATGTAGTTCCCGGTACGGAAGTCGCGATGCACCAGAGCGGGGGCCGGGCAGGGCAGGGCGTGCCGCTCCGCCCAGCGCAGGCCCCACTCGATGGCGGGGCGCGTCGCGCCGATCCCGTCGAGGCTCGCGCGCAGGGCCCGGATCTCGGCCCGCGCCGGATCGGGATCGGGGCCGCCCAGGAAGGCGAGGTCCGGCGGCGCCCCGCCGGTCGGAAGGATCGTGTGAATGCGTGCGAGCTGGCGCCCGAGCTCCTCCGCGAGCCGGGTGCGGTCGCCGCCGAGGCCCGCCTCCTTCACGATCCGGGGGCCGAGCCCGACGCCCGGCACGAGCCCCATCAGGGCGAAGGGCGCGCCGATCACGCCGGCATCGGCGCAGAAGCCGACGGGCTCCGGCACGCGCACGCCCGCGCGATGCGCCGCCTCGATCAGGCGGAATTCCTGTTCCCGCGTCCGGCTCGACGCGATCGTGGCCGCCGCGTCCTTGCGCAGGACGAAGTCCCGGGCGCGGTCCCCGATCACGCAGCGCAGTCGCCAGTTCTCCTGGATCGCGCCGCCGCTGAGCGGGCTGATCTCGGCGAGCGCGAGATCGGGCGCGCCGAGCCGTGCGGCGATCCAGTCGCGCAGGGCCGCACGGGGCTCCGCATCCAGCATCTCCGCGTCCCGCATGGGGTCAGAGCCCCGAGACGAGGTGGCCGCCATCGACCGCGACGACGCTGCCGGTCATGTAGCTGCCGGCGTCGGAGGCGAGGAGAAGCAGGGCGCCGTCGAGTTCGCGCGCCTGACCCAGGCGGCGCTGCGGCACGCGCTTGATCATCGCCGTGCCGGCCGCGGAGGCGAAGAACGCCGCATTCATCTCGGTCTCGACGTAGCCTGGTGCGAGGGCGTTCACGCGCACGCCGTGGCGGGCCCATTCGAGGGCGAGGCTCTTGGTGAGCTGGATCACGCCCGCTTTCGAGGCCGCGTAGGCGGAGACGCCGCCGGTGACGCGCAGGCCGAGGATCGAGGCGATGTTGACGATGCTGCCGCCTCCCGTCGCCGCCATGCGGCGGCCGGCCTCCTGGGCGGCGAGGAACACGCCCTTCAGATTGGTATCGAGCACCGCGTCCCAATCGGCCTCGTCGAGGTCGAGGGCGGCGGCGGGCGCCGCGATGCCGGCATTGTTGACGAGGATGTCGAGGCGGCCGAACCGCTCTTCGGACGCAGCGATGGAGGCGGTCACGCTCGCGCGCTCCGTCACGTCCATCACCACCGCCTGCGCCTGGCCGTCTGCCGCCTCGACCGCGGCGAGGGTGTCGGCCAGCGCCTCGGCGCGGCGGCCGGCGAGACTGACCCGTGCGCCGGCCCGGGCCAGCGTCCCGGCGAAGTGCCGCCCGAGGCCGCTCGACGCGCCGGTGACGAGGGCGTGCCGCCCCGCGAGGTTGAACAGGTCCGTCATCCCGGAGCCTCAGTTCAGCCGCTCGACCGCGAGGGCGATGCCCTGCCCGCCGCCGATACACATGGTGACGAGGCCGTGACGGCCCCGGATGCGGGCGAGTTCGGCCAGGAGCTTCACGGTGATGATCGCGCCTGTGGCGCCGATCGGGTGACCGAGCGCGATGGCGCCGCCGTTCGGGTTCACCCTGGCCGGGTCGAGGTCGAGCTCCCGCGAGACCGCGCAGGCCTGGGCCGCGAAGGCCTCGTTCGATTCGATCACGTCGAAATCGCCCGCCTTCAGGCCGGTGCGCTCGCACAGGCGACGCACCGCCGGCACCGGGCCCATGCCCATCTCGGAGGGGTCGACGCCGGCATGGGCATAGCCGACGAGCCGCGCCAGGGGCCGCAGGCCGGCGCGCTCGGCCGCGCGTTCGCTCATCAGGACGAGGGCGGCGGCGCCGTCGTTGAGGCCCGAGGCGTTGCCCGCCGTCACCGTGCCCTCACGGGCGAAGGCGGGCTTGAGCTTGGCGAGGTCGGCCGGGCTCGTGGCCTTCGGGTGCTCGTCCGTGTCGAAGGTCGCGGCCTTGCGGTTCACCGTGACCGCGACGGGCAGGATCTGATCCCTGAAGCGGCCCTCGCGGATCGCTGCCTGCGCCCGCGCCTGGCTCTCGGCGGCGAAGGCGTCCTGGGCATCCCGCGAGATGCTGTAGCGGCTCGCCACGTTCTCGGCGGTCACGCCCATATGGCCGTTGCCGAAGGGGTCGTTGAGGGCGCCGAGCATGTAGTCGAGGGCCTTCACGTCGCCCATCTTCTGGCCGAAGCGGGCGGCGGTGAGGAGGTGGGGCGAGCGGCTCATGCTCTCGGCGCCCGCCGCCACCGCGACCTCGGCATCGCCCAGGAGGATCGCCTGCGCGGCCGAGACGATGGCCTGGGCGCCGCTGCCGCAGAGGCGGTTCACGGTGAAGGCCGGGACCTCCTTGGGCACGCCGCCCTCCATCGCGGCGACGCGGGCGATGTAGGCGTCCCGCGGCTCGGTCGGGATCACGCTGCCGACCACCACGTGCCCGACGCGGTCGCCCGCGATCTCGGCCCGGCGCAGGGCCTCGGCGATGCAGAGCGCCCCGAGCCGGCTCGGCGGCTCCGCGGCGAGGCTGCCGCCGAAGGTGCCCACCGCGGTGCGCACGCCGCTGACGATGACGACGCTCTCGGCCATGGCTCTGTCCTCCAACTCTTAATGTGTTCGCGCGCGGGGCTCGCTCCGGATCAGGCCGCCACGTCCCAGGACCAGAAGGCGTCGCCCTCCGCGTCGAGGAAGCGGTTCAGCACCATCTTGTGGACCTCGTCGGCCCCGTCCACGAGGCGGGCTTGGCGGGCGTAGCGGTAGATCCACTCCAGCACCGTGTCGGTGGAGTAGCCGCGCGCGCCGTTGATCTGGATCGCCGTGTCGGCTGCCGCGTGCAGGAGGTTGGCGACGTGGACCTTCGCCATCGAGATCTCCTTGCGGGCGAACGAGCCCCGGTCGAGGGCGTCGGCGGCCTTCATCACGAGGAGGCGGCCGATCTCGATCCGCATGGCGAGGTCGCCCAGCATGAGCTGGATGCTCTCGCGGTCGGCGAGGCGCTGGCCGAAGCCCTGGCGCTCGGCGGCGTAGGCGCGGGCGATCTCGACGCAGCGCTTCGACAGGCCGAGCCAGCGCATGCAGTGGGTGAGCCGCGCCGGCCCGAGCCGGATCTGCGTCAGCTTGAGCCCGTCGCCCTCATTCATCAGGACGTTCTCGGCCGGGATCTCCAGGCCCTCGAAGGCGAGCTCGCAATGGCCGCCATGCTCCTCCGGGCCCATGATCCCGATGCGGCGCAGGATCCGCCAGCCGGGCTGATCCTTGTGGAACAGGAAGGCGGTCAGCCCCTTGCGGGCGTCGTCGGAGGTCCGCGCCATCAGGATGAAATGGGCGGCCTCGCCGGCGCCCGTGATGAACCACTTCCGCCCGGTGACGACGTAGGTGTCGCCGCGCCGCTCGGCGCGGGTGGCGATCATGCCGGGATCCGAGCCGCCGCCCGGATGCGGCTCCGTCATGGCGAAGGCCGAGCGCACGGCGCCCGAGACGATCGGCGCCAGCCAGCGCGCCCGCTGCTCGGGCGTGGCGACGCGCTCCAGCACCATCATGTTGCCGTCGTCGGGGGCGGCCGAATTGAACACGACGGGCCCGAAGATCGAGCGGTTCATCGCCTCGTAGCAGACGGCCATGCCGACCTTGGAGAGGCCGCCGCCCCCGGTCCCCGGCCGGAGCTGGAGGCACCAGAGGCCCGCCGCCCGCGCCTTCGCGCGCATCGCGTCGAGGAGCGGCAGGGCGATGTTGCCGTGGGAATCGTAGGAGGCCGGGTCGCTCTCCAGCGGGATCAGCTCGGCCTCGACGAAGGCGGCGATCCGGCGGCGGTAATCCTCGACCGGGGCCGGGATATGGAAATCCATCGCAGCGACGCGCCTCTGTCTTGAAAACGAGCGAGCGCTCGCTTTTTATCGCCGACGCTGCGGCGAGGCAATCGCCACGCGGACAGGTTCGAGGACATGACGATCGTGACGGGCGCCCGGACCGGCGCCGAGCCGCCCGACCCCTATGCGACCGAGGCGCTCTGCGCCCGCATTCTCGAGCGGCACCGGGACCGGGTGAGCGTGCGCAAGGAGCGCCTCGCGACGCAGAACCTCGCCCGGATCATCGAGGCGGTGCTGGTCCTGTCGAGCCGCCAGGGCTTCCACGAGACCAGCCTGCGCGATCTCGCCCGTGAGACCGGCCTCAGCATGGGCGGCCTCTACACCTATTTCGACACCAAGGAGACGCTGCTCCTGATGATCCTGACGGAGGTGGTGGAGAGCGTGCAGGCCGCGCTCGCCGCGGCGCCTCCGGAGGTGGCGGCCCGGCCGCGGGCGCATCTGCGCTGGCTGATCGAGACCCATATCCGCCTGACCGAGGCGATGGGCCCGTGGTTCGTCTTCGCCTTCATGGAGGCGAAGGGCTTCCCGCCGCCGGCCCGGCGCCTCGCCACCGAGAGCGAGCTCGCGGTGGAGCAGGTCTTCGCAAAGGTGCTGGAGACCGGCGTCAGGAACGGTGACTTCGCGATCGAGGACGTGTCCCTGACCGCCGCCCTGATCAAGCCGCTGCTGCAGGACTGGTACGTGAAGCGCGCGAAATACGCCAAGCGCGGGATGACGATCGAGCGCTACGTGGCGGGCGTGATCGGTCTGGTGGAGCGCGCGATCCTGGCAGGCTCAGACGGGCCCGCCTGAGGCCGCCGGGGCTCGGACCCGGCGGCTTGACGAGGCATGGTTCCCCGCGAGGCGTTCCTTACTTGCCGCTCGGCGCGGCGGAGCTGCCGGTGGTGGCGTTGCCGCCGCTGTCGCCCGCCGGGGCCCCCGGTGTGACGTTGTTGCCTTGCTGGGCCTGGGCCGCCGAGAGGGCGCCCGCCACCAGGGCGAGGGCCAGGAGGGGCATGCGCAGGGTCTTTGCCGTCATTCGATATCTCCCGATCTCACATCCGATCCGATCCCGGATCGCTCGGAGTGCTAACCGGGGCTGGCCGCATCCGTTCCGTGAACACTGTTCGTCGTCGCGGCCGCGGCAACGCCGCCTTAAGCCTTTGCCGGTGGAATCCGGCACGGTCTCCCGAGCCTGCGGGAGCGGAGAGCGTCCCCGTGCAGATCAGACTTGTCGCGAGACGCGGGCCCCTGCCGCGCTGGCAGGTGCTGCTGGCCGAGCGGCTCGTGGGCCTTGGGCACGCCGTCGCGTGGTCGCGGATCGCACCGGCACGGCCGGAGCCGGCCGCGCTCGCCCTGCTGCTCCAGCTCGAAGGGCTGCTCTATCGCCGCCGGGGCCCAAATCTCACGGAGCGGATCGACCCGCCGCCCGGCGCAGAGGCATCCGGACCGGCCGACCTCGTCATCGATCTTGCCGGCGATGGGGCCGGCGCGGACGCGCTCCGCCTCGTCGCCGACGGCTCTCCGGAGCCCGAGGCGATCGCCTGCGCCATCCTCGATGGGCGCGGGCCCCATCTCGCCGCCGTGCGGGGGGCCTGCGTCCTCGCCGAGGCCCGGCCCGCCCTGGAGAACCGGGCGATGGTCACGCTGTCGCTGGATCAGGTTCTGGAACGGGCGATCGACCTGCTGGCGGGCGCCGTCGCGGCGCCGGCGGGCGGAGCCTTCGCACCTGCGCCGCCGCGCCCTGTCTCGGGGGCCTCGGCGGCGCGCTTCCTCGCCGCCGCGCTCGCGGCCAAGGTCCTCACCCGGCTCCTGCGCCGGGGCGAGACCTGGAACATCGGCTGGCGTCCGCGAACCGACGGGATTCCCACCGACCCGGCCCGCTGGACGCAGAGCCCCTTCACCTGGTTGCCCTGGGATCCCGGCCGCTATCTCGCCGATCCCTTCGTGGTGGAGCACGAGGGCCGGACCGTGATCCTCTGCGAGGAATTGCCCTTCGCCACGGGGCGCGGCGTGATCTCGGCGGTCACCCTCGATGCCGAGGGACGGCCGGGACCGCCGCGCGTGGTGCTGGAGCGGCCCTACCACCTGTCCTACCCGTTCGTGTTCCGCCGCGGTGGCGCGATCTGGATGATCCCCGAGAGTTCGGCCAACCGCACCGTGGAACTCTACCGCGCCGCCCGTTTCCCCGATGCCTGGGAGCTGGAGGCGGTGCTGATCCGGGACGTCTGCGCGGGCGACGCGACGGTGGAGCTGATCGACGGGACCTGGTGGCTGTTCTGTACGACCACGGGCCCGCACGGATCGAGCTGGGACGCGCTCAGCCTGTTCACGGCGCCGGATCTGCGCGGGCCCTGGCGCCCGCATCCCGGCAACCCCGTCCTCATCGACGCCGCGAGCGCGCGGCCGGCTGGCGCGCTCCTGCGGCACGAGGGCGGGCTCTGGCGCGTCGCGCAGGATTGCCGGGCCCGCTACGGCGCCGGCCTCGCCCTCTGCCGGATCGATCGGCTCGACGGCGAGGGGTTCGCGCAGAGCGTGGCGGCCCGCCTGTCGCCGGGCTGGGGCGCGGTCGGCTGCCACACCTTCAACCGCTCCGAGCGGTTCGAGGTGATCGATGCGGTCTGGCCGACGCGGGGTGGGCGCGTCGCGACGGCGGGCTGAGCCGCCCTCAGCCCCGCTGCGGGTCGGCCCGCCGGGCGGCAAGGTAGGAGAGGAAGATCGCGAAGATCCGCGGGCCCACCACGAGGTAGCGCCGGCCGAGGCGGCGCGGCTCGCTCGCGAGGCGGAAGGCCCATTCGAGGCCCGCCTGCTGCATCCAGCGCGGCGCGCGCTGGCGCGCCCCGACCAGGAACTCGAGGCCCGCACCGATGCAGAGGCCGACGCCGCGGGCCCTGCCGCGGGCGGCGAGATGGGCGGCCACCTGTTCCTGCTGCGGCGAGCCCACCGCCAGGAAGACGAGGGGTGCGCCGCTTGCCTCCACCGCCTCCACGGTGGCGCGCATGGCCTCGGCATCGCGCAGCAGGTTCATCGGCGGCCGGTACTGATCGACCGCGGTGAGACCGAGCAGCATCTGCATCTGTCGGGGAAGGCCCGGATCTCCGCCCACCACGAGGATCGGGGTGTCGCGGGCAAGGCGCGGGTCGTTGAGGAGATCGACCACGATGTCGGAGCCCGGCGTGGTGGGCAGCGTGATCCCTGCGAGGCGGGCCAGCGCGCTGAGGATCCGGCTGTCGTTGAGGCAGAGCCAGGCGTTCCGATAGAGCGCCGCGACCTCCGGATCCGAATCGATGCGGATCATGTGGTCGACATTCGGGGTGACCACGTAGCGGAAGCGCGGATGCGCGAACGCGCCGAGGATCGCGTCGACGATCGCGGGCCGGCTCAGCGGGTCGAAGCCGAGATTGATGAACTCTTTGCGGCTCGGCATGGGACGGGCTCTCGTCCGGATAGGAGGATGAGCCCATCTCACGCAACCGCCGTTCCGGCGAATCCGCCCCAATCCGGAACGGTTTGCGGAGATTTTCTGTCTGGGACGGCCGGCCCTGTGCCAGGACCGGACATAAGGATGGGACGGAGAGGCAGGCGGGGTCGGGGGGGCGGACCCGGCCGAGCATGTCGCCCGAACGGGGCTAGAGCGCTCTCAAGCCGAAGTGGACACCGGTTCGGCGCAAGAGAGCGCGTCAAGACAAGAGTTTGAAGCCGTTCCCGATCGCGACGCGATCGGGAACGGCTCTAAGCCGCCGTCGCGGTGACGCCGTCCGAGCCCATATCCACGCCCGCACGCTCGAGATAGGCGTGCGCCTCCTCGCGGCGCTCGAAGACGTGGGGTGCGAGGCCGCGCTTGCGGAGCGCCTCCTGCATCTTCAGGCGCAGGAAGGCGCTCGTCGCGTAGCGGGTGGTCGTCAGGTAGTGGTACTTGCAGAGATACTCGATCATCTCCGCGTAATCGTCATAGAGGCTCTCGGGGATGCGGAACCCGTCGTGGTTCACCACCGAGTTCACCCGTTGACCGGCCTTCAGGCAGGCGGTCTCCAGCACCTGGCGCAGGGCGTCGATGTCGCCCTTAGCGCGCACCTGCCAGCCCTCCAGGTTCACGAAGAGCAGGTTGCGCTCCTTGTCGTAGCTCACCCGCTCGGCGAGGTTGAGGTTCAGGAGGTCGGCGAGCAGCTCCATCGGCTCGTCGCGGAAGATGCGCGGATCCATCGGGATCGGGTTCTCGATCACCGGCATGAAATCCATGTGGGCGAGGATGTCGCGGCCGATATCGATGCCCGGCGCCACCTCGATCAGCTCGAGCCCGGCTTGCGTGAGGTGGAAGACGCAGCGCTCGGTCACGTAGAGCACCGGCTGCATCCGCTCCTTGGCGAACGGACCGCTGAAGGTGTTCTGCTCCACCAGTTTCACGAACTTGCGCGAGCGGCCCTCCTGCACGATGCGCAGGCGCCCATCCTCGACCTTGGTGACGAGGCCGCCCGAGGTGAAGGTGCCGGCGAACACCACCTTGCGGGCGTTCTGCGAGATGTTGATGAAGCCGCCGCAGCCGTTCAGGCGGCCGCCGAAGCGGCTGGTATTGACGTTGCCGTCGCCGTCGCACTCGGCCATGCCCAGGCAGGTCATGTCGAGGCCGCCGCCGTCGTAGAAGTCGAACATCTGGTTCTGGTCGATGATGCAGTCGGCGTTCGTCGCTGCGCCGAAGCTCGATCCCGAGGCCAGCACCCCGCCCACCGCGCCGGCTTCCGTGGTCAGGGTGATGTAGGGGGTGACCTGCTCCTCGGCGGCCACCGCGGAGATGCCTTCCGGCGCGCCGACGCCGAGATTGACCACGCCGTTCGGCGGCAGTTCGAAGGCGGCGCGGCGGGCGATGATCTTGCGCTCGGAGAGGGCCATCTTGCGGATGCCGGCCACCGGGATCCGGATCTCGCCCGCGAGCGCCGCATCGTGCATCACGCCGTAGTTCATGCGGTGCATCTCGGGCTCGGCGACCACCACGCAATCGACCAGCATGCCGGGGACGCGCACGTCCTTCGGCTTGATCGAGCCCTGCTCGACGATGCGCTCCACCTGTGCGATGACGAGGCCGCCGTTGTTGCGCGCCGCCATGGCCTGGGCGAGATTGTCGAGGGTCAATGCCTCCTTGGCCATGCAGATATTGCCCGACGGGTCGGCCGAGGTGCCGCGGATGAAGGCGACGTCGATCTTGGTGGCCGTGTAGAACAGCCATTCCTCGCCATCGACCTCCACGAGCTTGACGATGTCGTCCTTGGTGACGGTGTTCACCTTGGCGCCGCCGTGGCGCGGGTCGACATAGGTCTTGAGGCCGACCTTGGTGAACAGGCCCGGCTGGCCCGCCGCGCAGGCCCGGTAGAGCTGCGAGATCACCCCTTGCGGCAGGTTGTAGCCGAGGATGCGGTTCTCCTGGGCGGCCTGGGCGACCTTCGGCATGCGTCCGAAATTCGCCGCGATCACCCGGCGCAGCAGGCCGTCATGGTGCAGGCGCCCGGTGCCGAGGCCTTTGCTGTCGCCCGCGCCCGCGGTCATGATCAGGGTGAGGTCGCGGGGCGCGCCCGTCTCCACGAAGCGCGCCTCCAGCGCCGCGTGCAGCGCCTCGGGGATGCAGCTCTGGACGAAGCCCGTCGTCGTCACGACGTCGCCGTCCCGGATCAGAGCGATCGCTTCGGCGGCGCTGATGACCTTGTTCTTCTTCATGGGCTTTCCCGTCCCTATCCGTCCCTGCGCGCGCCGCACCCGCGCCCCTCTGCGGGAGCTGTCGGGACGGCCGGGACCGCGGCCGCGGCGACCTCTTCCGGGTCGATCCTGGCGCTGCCGGAGGGCACCCCCGGCATCCGGCCTGTCGTGGCCCGGGTCTTCTGTGGCAGGAACGCCGCAGGCACGCGTTCCTGACTGGCCCGGTCGCAGGAGACTAAGGTTGGCGCAAGCCTCGGCGCAATCGAAGTTTATTTGTGGTCGCGTTCAATTTCCCTCACGGTCGCGCTCTGATCTTGCGAGAATGAAGTATTTGGTATTCCAAAAACGGTGCGCCGTGCCGCGACAGGCTTGCGCGCGGTGGCACGGGCTCCGTCCGGCTGCCCTGGCCAGGGTGCGGCCGGCGGCGTAAGCGAGGCCGCACGAGACTGCTCCGCCGCATCCCGGCACCCCGCGAGCCGCAGCGCCCTCATGACCGCCTCGTCCCAGACCGGCTCGACCGCGCGCCTGATCGGTGTCCTGATGGTGGCCGGCTTCGCCGGCACCTTCGCCCTGCGCTCGGTCGAGCCCCTGGTCGGCGTCCTCGCCCGGGACCTGGCGAGCGACCCGCACCGCGTCGCGCTGCTCTCCACGGCTTTCGCGCTGCCCTACGCGCTGATCCAGCCGGTGCTGGGACCGGTCGGCGACGCGCTCGGCAAGGAGCGGGTGATGAGCACCTGCCTCGCCGTTCTCGCCGTGGCGCTGAGCTTCTGCGCGGCGGCCTCGGATATCGATCAGCTCTTCGGCCTGCGGATGCTGGCGGGCGCGGCGGCGGGCGGCGTCATCCCGCTGGCGCTGGCCGTCCTCGGCGATCAGGTGGCGCTCGCCGGGCGGCAGGTGGCGATCGGACGCTTCCTCGTCGCCGTGATCCTCGGCCAGCTCACCGGCTCGACCTTTGCCGGGCTGATCGAGGCCGAGGTCGGCTGGCGCGGCGTCTTCGCCATCACCGCGGGCATGGCGGCGGTCGGCTGCGTCGCCACCCTCGTCGGCTTCGACCGCAGCGGCCGCGCCCCGCCCCGGCGCCCGCGCTTCGGCGAGGCGCTCACCCGCTACGGCGGCATCATCGCCAACCCGCGGGCGCGGATCCTGTTCGCGGGCGTCTTCGTCGAGGCGATCGCGGTGTTCGGCATCTTCCCGCACCTCGCGCCCCTGATCGAGGCGCGCGGCGAGGGCGGGGCCCGCGAGGCGGGTCTGGCGCTCGCGGGCTTCGCGGCGGGCGGGCTGATCTACTCCGCCCTCGTCGGCCATCTGGTGCGCCTGCTCGGCCCGTCGCGGATGCTCGCCTGGGGCGGGGCGATCTGCGCGGGCGCGCTGCTCGTCATCGGGCTCGCGGGCTCCTGGCAGGTCGATTGCGCGGCGCTGACCGCGATGGGCCTCGGCTTCTAAATGCTGCACAACACCTTCCAGACCCAGGTCACCGAGGTGGCGCCGCAGGCCCGCGCCTCGGCGGTGGCTTTGCACGCCTTCTCGTTCTTCTGCGGTCAGGCACTCGGCGTGGCGTTCCTCGGCGCCGCTCTGCAGCTCCTCGGCCAATTCGGTGCACTCGCAGTCTGCGCCGCCGTGATCCTGGCGGTCGGCCTCGTGGTGGGGCGGCTGCTCGCGCGCTGAAACCGAACGGCGCCGACGCATCGGCGCCCGTCGCGGCCGCGAGGCCGGCCGGAAGCCGGACCGCGGCAGCACGATGCGAGCCGTCAGTGCAGGCGGAACTCGCCGTTCACCGTGCGCAGCTCGGCGGGCCGGATCAGCCGGGAATGGGCGACCTTCACCGAGTGCAGCGGCCCTTCGATCGAGCTCTCCCAGAAGGCCAGGAAGCGCTTCAGCTCGGGGAAGTCCGGGAACAGGTCGTGGCGCTGCCAGACGAAGCTCTGGAGCAGGTGCGGATGGTCCGGCAGGCGATAGAGGATCTCCGCGGTGGTGAGGCTGTAGCCTTCGAGCTGGCGCAGGAAGTCCGGCGAGACGGGCATTCTGGAACACCTCGTGACGGGTCGTGACGGCCAAGCTTGACCGGACTGGGCGAATCGATCAAGGGAGCCGCGAAGAAAAATCATAGATTTCAATCTGTTAGCACTCGTTAGCCGGCGCTGCTGCCAAGTCCCTCGAGTCTGCGCCGCACGGTCACGATCGATTAACCCTGTGCACAAGGGCGGCCGTCCTGTGCTCTCGCCCGTCTGCGGCCGGCCGGCGCCTTTCCCGCTTCGCGAAAACGGGCCAAGCTGCGCGGGGTCGGAGGAGCGAGTGGCATGCGCGTGGAGGCTCGGCCGGTCCGTGGATCGATGCTGGCGGCGCTCGCCTGCCTGAGCTGCGCCGGGCCGGCCCGCGCCGAGATCACGATCCTCGCCGCCAAGATCACCGGCGGTGAATTGTGGGTGCTGGGCTCGTCCGACCAGATCGATGCCGAGGTCAGTCTCGACGGCCGCTTCCGGCAGAAGACCGACCGCAGCGGCAGCTTCCAGTTCAATGTCGTGCACCACCCGGCCTCCTGCATCGTGACCCTGCGCGTCGGGTCCCAGGAGAGGCAGGCGGTGGTGGGCGAGTGCGGTCAGCAGGGGCCGCCGGGCCCTCCCGGCCCGCAGGGACCGGCGGGTCCGGCCGGCCCGTCCGGTGCGGCCGCCGCGATGGCGGCCGTGCCCGGTCCGCCGGGGCCCCCAGGTCCGCCAGGGCCC
>NZ_CABFPH010000060.1 GCF_902141845.1 Methylobacterium symbioticum
GCGGGCTTGCAGCAGGGCCTCTCATCCGCGGGACGCCGGGGAGCCGGCTTGTGCAACGTTGCGTTCAGGGCTCCGCGGCGTCCCGCGTCACCCCGACCGTGACTTCCGGCCATGCCCCCGGCGGAGCATCCGCGCGGGGCCGAAAGCGCGTGCGAACCACGACAGACCCCCTCTCCCGTTCGGGAGAGGGTTGGGGTGAGGGATGAGAAGCTTCAGGGCCTGTCACGCCGATGCCGCTGCGCCGTCGAGCCCTGTCCTGATAATTCTCGACCCTCACCCTGGCCCTCTCCCGAACGGGAGAGGGGACCCGCGCCCCGTCCGGACCCCTTGCTCCCCTCACCCGACCCTCGCTCACGCGAGGGCCACCCTCTCCCGCAGAGGGGAGAGGGAGAAACCTGCACCCGGATCTGCACGGGCCCCTGTCGCTTCGGCGGAGCGGGCCTGCCGCCTGCGACCCGTCCGCCCTCAGCCGAGGGCCTGCTCGACGGCCTGGCCGCAGGCCGTGGTGTCGGCGTTGCCGCCGAGGTCGCGGGTGCGGAGCGTCCGCTCCGAGAGCACGCGCTCGATGCCCGACACGATCTCCGCCGCGGCCGCCCGCTCGCCGAGATGCTCCAGCATCATCGCCCCCGACCAGATCTGGCCGATCGGGTTGGCGATGCCGGCCCCGGCAATGTCGGGGGCCGAGCCGTGCACCGGCTCGAACACCGAGGGGAAGAGCCGGTCCGGGTTGATGTTGCCGGACGGCGCGATGCCGATCGTGCCGGTGCAGGCGGGGCCGAGATCCGACAGGATGTCGCCGAACAGGTTCGAGGCCACCACGACGTCGAAGCGGTCCGGGTTCAGCACGAAATGCGCGGTCAGGATGTCGATGTGATACTGGTCCCAGCGCACCTCCGGGTAGTGCTCGGCCATGGCCCGCACACGCTCGTCCCAGTAGGGCATCGTGATCGAGATGCCGTTGGACTTCGTCGCCGAGGTCAGGTGCTTCTTCGGCCGCGACTGGGCGAGCTCGAAGGCGAAGCGCAGCACCCGGTCGGTGCCGTGCCGGGTGAAGATCGATTCCTGCACCGCGAATTCGCGGTCCGTTCCGGCGAACATCCGCCCGCCCGCGTTCGAGTACTCGCCCTCGGTGTTCTCGCGGACCACCCAGAAGTCGATGTCTCCGGGGTTGCGGCCCGCGAGCGGGCTCGGCACGCCGGGCATCAGGCGCACGGGGCGCAGGTTCACGTACTGATCGAATTCCCGCCGGAACAGGATCAGCGACCCCCAGAGCGAGATGTGGTCGGGCACCTGATCGGGCATGCCCACCGCCCCGAAGAAGATCGCGTCGTGGCTGCCGATCTGCGCCTTCCAGTCCTCGGGCATCATGCGCCCGTGGCGGGCATAGTAGTCGCAGGACGCGAAGTCGAACCAGTCGAGCTGGAGCCTGAAGCCGTGCCGCTTGGCGGCGGCCTCCAGCACGCGGACGCCCTCCGGCACCACCTCCTTGCCGATGCCGTCGCCGGGAATGACCGCGATGCGGTAGCTGCGCTCGGAACTGGCCATGGTCTCCTCCTTAGAGCCTCTCACACAACGCCCGCTGCGCCGTCATGCCCAGAGCGAGATCTCCCGGTCGTCGGGCGTTTTGTGAGGTGCTCCTGTTGGGCACCGGACTGACGAAGCGGGCGGCCCCGGTCAACGCCCCGGCCTGACATTCACGCCGGTTCGGCCGCGATCGCTCCGGTCCGGGCACCGATCAGACCGGCTCGCCCGCGATGGTGCGGCGCTGGCGCTCGAGCTCGTCGCTGTAGCGCTTGAGGGTGTGGCTCTCGGTGAGCATGCCGATCACCCGCCGCTCGGCCGGGCTGTCGACCACGGCAAGGGCTTCGCTCTCGGCCCGGTCGAAGAGGGAGGCGGCCTCCTTGGCGTTCATCTCCGGCGTCAGGAACTCCGTCGGGTAGCGCACCACGTCGGCGAGCCGGGGCTCGTCGCCCTCCTGCGCGTCCCGGGCGGCGGCATGCGCCTCGGGCACCAGGACCATGCCGGCATAGCGCTCCTCGGCATCGACCACGATGATCCGCGAGGGCGAGCCGATCGGGTGGGCGCGCAGGAAGCTCGCCAGCGGCGTGTCGAGGGGGACCGGGCGGATGTCCTTGCGCATCAGGCGGCCGACCGTGAGCGTGCGGATCCAGCCGACATCGTGGGCGCTGCGGATGCTCTCGCCGCGCAGATGGAAGCGCCAGGTGGCGAAGGAATAGCCGAAGGTCTTCCGCACGGTGAGCGAGGAGGCGATCACCGCCGCCAGCACGAGCCCGGTGATCGGCAGGCTGCCCGTCACTTCCAGCGCCAGGAAGGTCATGGTGAGCGGGCCGCCGATCACCGCGACCGCCAGCGCGCTCATGCCGATCACCGCGTAGGCGAGCGGGGTCAGCCCGAACGCCGCCATCGCCGGCACCAGGAGCGGTCCGATCAGCGCGAAGAGCTTGCCGGCGAGCGCGCCGAGGAACAGCGAGGCGAAGAACAGGCCGCCGCGGAAGCCCGAGCCGATCGAGATCGCCGAGGCCGTGGCCTTGGCCGTGAACAGGATGACGAGCCCCAGGATCCCGTCATCGGCGGCGTGCTCGGCGAAGTGCTGGTGGAGCGCCCCGTGCCCGCCCGAGAGCACCTGCGGCGAGGCGACGAGGGCCAGCGCTCCGACGCAGAGCCCGCCGACCGCGGGCGCCGCCGCCCGCGGGATCCGGCTCGCCTGGGCCAGGCGCTCGACCAGGGTGACGCCGCGCATGATCAGGATGCCGAGCCCGGCGCAGACGAGGCCGAGGACAAGGCTCGGCAGGGTCTCGAAGCTCGTCACCGTCGAGGTCGTCACCGCCTGCATGTTGGCCACGTCCACCAGCGGATCGGCCGGGACGAGGCCGCGCGCGACGAGGCTGCCGCAGAGGGCGGCTACCACCACGGGGGTCAGGGTCGCGATGGCATAGGTGCCGATGATCAGCTCGAAGGCGTAGAAGGCGCCGGTGAGCGGCGCCCCGAAGGCCGCGGCGATGGCGGCGGCGGCACCGCAGCCGACGAGGGTGCGCAGATCGGCGCGCCGCATCTCGAAGCTGATCCCGAGCCGCGAGGCGATGCCGGAGCAGATCTGCGTGTAGCCGGCCTCCAGCCCGACCGAGGCGCCCGAGCCGTTCGAGATCACGTTCTGCACCACGACGTAGAGGCTGTCGCGAAGCGACATCCGGCCCCCGTGCAGGGCGTTCGCCTCGATCGGGTCGATCGCAGGCCGCCGCCGCATCGCCTTGATCCGCCCGACCGCGACGAGGAGGAGGCCGAGGGCGACGCCGCCGAGGCAGGGGGCGAGCAGCAGCGCCAGGGGCTCGACCTCCTGCGCCGCGCTGAGGCGGGCGCCGTGCGGCAGCCGGTAGAGCGCCTCGCGCAGCCCTTGCGTGGCGAGATTCATGCCCGAGACGGCGAGGCCGCCGACGCAGCCGGTGAGCGCGGCGAGCAATACCATGCCCGCCTCGCTGCGGCGGACGAAGGCGCGCAGCCGCTCCGGCGCCAGCATCCAGGCCGTCCGGCGCCCGCCCTCCCCCGCAGCCCGGGCCGCAGCCGTCCGCGCCAGGGGGGCCGGCTTGGCTGTGCTCCCCGGCTTCGCGGCGGCCGGCTTCGCGGTGCGGTTGGAACGCTGGCTCACACGCCACTCATACGGGCGCGCGGGCCGACGCGTCCACACCATGCGTCCACAGCGTGCGTGTGAGCCGCACAGGCCGCTTGAAATGCCCGCCCGCCCAGGATACATCGCGCCGCAGTGCAGCCGTAGCTCAGTTGGTTAGAGCACCAGATTGTGGATCTGGGGGTCCCCCGTTCGAGCCGGGGCGGCTGTACCATCGAGATCGATCGCCTCGGCAAGGGCCTGCGCAAGGCCGCGCCGCCTTCGCTTCTTCCAGAGCTTCCAGACGAATCGGGCGGGAGAGCTCAGCGTCTCGCTGCGGTCTCGCCCGCGGCCGTCAGACGCCTCGCGCGTGCACACGCGCCCGCGAACGCCAGGCTCAGCAGCTCTGCGGCACCCGTCAGCTCATCGGCGCGTCGGACATCCGTGGTAAGCGTCTCCACGGTGGACCGAGGACGGCGTCGATCCATGCCGGATGTAGGCAAGCATTCCGCGTACTGGAATAGACCCCATCTGGATGAGAGCGATCGACCATTCTGGAAATTCGAAGCTCGACCGATCGCCCAGCTATACGACCATGCAAACGTCGTTGGAAGGCACTTGCGTTGTCTACGTCCAAAACCCTGGAGGCCATTGCCAGATGGCCGGAATGCGTTAGACCTCTTTCGCCTTTAGGTTGAGGGGTCTCAGCAATTACCATGGTCGAAGGCGACGAATTCGATGAGATGGTGGAGGCCTGCATCGAAGCGGGGACGCTTGTCCTTGATCGCGGGTCGGAAGAACTGCAGCAGATCATGCGCATGCTCCTGTATCGCCTTGGTCAGGAGGTCGCGCGTCGGGAGGAGGAGGTGTTCGCCGGCTTTCCCAAGCTGCACGACGGTGCGTGACGGCTCTCGCCTGCTCCGGCCGATTGATCCGCGTGGCCCGGTCCTGGCGAGGATCAGGTGGAGGGAGCCTAAAGCAGGGAGGCCGGGGTCTGCCGCGTGAGGGTTCTGGCGGCCTTGTTCACCATCTGCGACCAAGCGAGAGCCGCGGCAGAGGCCTGCGTCGATGTCGGAAAGGTTCGGTGCGAGGCGGCGAGGACTTCCCGAACCTCGTTCAGCAGAACCCATTCCCACACATTACCCGCCGGTCGGACTTCGAATTGCATGGCGTCCTCGCATGATCTGTTCCATGCCGACAGAATGCCCCGCAAAAAGCAGTGAGTCCTCAGTGCTTTGCCGGCAGCATCGACATCGCTTCGCCGCGGGGGCGGTTGTCCAACGGATTCACCGAATCCACAGGCGTGCCGGGCTTGCCGCTGGACGCGAATCACAAGCTAGGGCCGCCGTCCCGGCCTTGAGGCTTCCGAGGACTGGCTGAAGGCCGCGGGATCGGGACCGTCAGCGTTCCATGACGTTCGGGGCGTAACGAACAGGCGGCGACGGCGTTGATGGAGGTGGAGGCGTCCATGCTCGTCCGCATCCTCACCCTCGCCGCGGCCCTTGCGGTCGCGCAGCCGCCCGCGCGGGCCGCGCCGGTGCGTCTCGCGCGCACGAGCCCCTTCTATCGTGCGGCCCTGTTCGTACCTCCGTCGCCGGCGACCTACGCGGCGCCGGGCAAGGACGCGGTCCACGAGCGCAGGGCCCTGGTCTCGCGGCCCGCGCCGATTCCGCGAGCCGGCCAACTTCCCAATCAGCGGGTCGGGCCGATGCGCGAGCGCCTCGTGCGGGATATCTGCATCGGGTGTTGAGAGGCCGGCCGACCGATCTGCGCGCCGACGCTCAGGGCAGCGGATCGCGTCGATGCTCCGACAGGAGCAGCCCAATGGCGGCGGTGAGGCCGATCAGGAGCGGGAAGGCGGTGAACACCAAGAGGTTCGTGGTCATGGCAACACCCTGTCCGGATGCTACGGGCCTCAAATCTACGTCTCTACGGCCTGGCGGGTTCCGCGGGGCGCATCGAACGCTGTTGAAAACGGCCCCTGATCAGAATCCGCGGGCGCATCAGCGCAGCTGGCAAGACGAGCCTGGAACCACTCCCGATCGCGTCGCAAGCGGGAGCGGCTCTCAGTCTTTGCCGTAACCCGCACTCTTGCGCCGAACCGGCACTCCATTCGTTGGAGAGCGCCCTAGCTTGCCTTGCTTGCTGATGGAAGGTGCTCTAGCGATGATGACTGCCAAACGCGAGCGAAAGATGCTCGAATTTGGAATGATCGTAAGCTATCGATAGAAATTTGATTTGGAATATGTCCAGTTTGGATGGCAAGAGCTTGGCGATTCGGGCGATTGACGAGGCGCAACTGCCGCGTTCGCCTCATGACGACGAGGTGACCGTCACCTCTGCCGCATTGATGGACGGCCGGCGCGAGATCATCATCCTGCATGCCGGGCTCCGATACAGGCTCCGCATCACCGCGAACGACAAGCTGATCCTGACCAAATGAGCCGCCCTCACACGTCCCTCTCGCGTCGCGCGGTGCTCGTCGGGGCGATCGGTCTTCTCGCCAGCGGGCCCGCACGCGCGACAGCCGTCGCCCGGATCGCGTCCCTCGGCGGAGCGGTCACCGAGATCCTGTGGCGCCTCGGTGCCGGGCCGCGCATCGCGGTCGTCGACACCACCAGCATCTACCCCGCCGAGATCCTGCGCGAGAAGCCGAATGCGGGCTATCTCCGCGCGCTCTCGGCTGAGGGGCTGCTCTCGGTCGGACCGGACCTCGTCATCGCCACTGAGGGGGCGGGACCGCCTGCCGTGCTCGCCCAGCTCCGCGAGGCCGGCATCCGGGTGGAGCTGATCGCGGAGCCGCCCACGGCGGAGGGCGTTCTGGACAAGATCACGGCGGTCGGACGGCTCGCGGGCCTGGAGACGGAGGCGGCGGAGCTGCACCGGGCGGTGGCCGCCGGATTTGCCGGCTTGGGCCGGCAGCGCGCTGCGGTGAAGCGACCTGCGCGCGCGCTCGTGGTGCTCTCCCTTGCCAACGGGCGCGCGATGGTCGGCGGCCGGGAGAGCACTGCGGACGGCATCCTCACGCTCGCCGGCCTGCGCAACGCCGCCGACGGCCTCTCGGGCTTCAAGCCGATCAGCGACGAGGCCATCGTCGCGGCAGCGCCCGACACGGTGATCATGATGGCGAACGAGGGGCACGCTCAGCCGATCGAGGCCGTGTTCGCACCCGGTACCGCGCTCGGCCAGACCCCGGCCGCCGCCCGGCGCTCGCTCATGGCGATGGATGGCCTCGCCCTGCTCGGTTTCGGCCCCCGGACGCCGGAGACGGCGGAGGCGCTCATGCGCGCCGTCTATCCGGACCTGCCGCGTGAGTGAGGGGCCGCGCGCGGCGCCTGGCTCCCCGTCCTTGATGCGTCGCGTCTCCCGGCGCCGGACCGGCTTCCACCTCGGCGGGGCCCAGACCGGCTTCGCGATCTTCGCCGGACTGGTCCTCCTGACCGGCCTCGCCATCCTCCTGTCCCTCGGCCTGGGGGCCGTCCGCATCCCGCCCGGCCGCGTTCTCGGCATTCTCGTCGGCGCCTCGGATGATCCCGCTCTGGCCCGCGACGCCCTCGTCATCCTGAACATCCGCCTGCCGCGCACGCTGCTCGGCCTGCTGGTCGGGGCGAGCCTCGCCGTGTCGGGTGCCCTCATGCAGGGCCTGTTCCGCAATCCGCTCGCGGACCCGACGCTGGTCGGGATCTCGGCGGGGTCCGGCCTTGCCGCCGCGACCGTGATCGTCCTCGGCGACCGGCTCCGCGCCGCCGCGGGCCTGCCGGGGCCGATGCCCTATCCGGTCCTACCCGTCGCGGCCTTCCTGGGCGGCCTCGCCACCACCGTCTGCCTGTATCGGATCGCAACCCGGGCCGGCCGGACCTCGATGGCGACGATGCTGCTCGCGGGCATCGCCCTGGCGGCGCTGGCGGGGGCGTTCACTGGCCTCTTGGTCTATGCCAGCGACGACCGACAGCTGCGCGATCTCACGTTCTGGCCCCTCGGCAGCCTTCCCGGCGCCACCTGGACCAAGGTCGCCGTGCCCGCGCCCGCCATTCTGCCGGTCCTCGCCCTGGTGCCCTTCCTCGGCCGCGGGCTCAACGCCCTGGTGCTCGGCGAGGCGGAGGCCTTCCATCTTGGAATCGCGGTGGAGCGGCTGAAGCGCCTGGTGATCCTGCTCGTCGCCGTGGCGGTCGGGACAGGGGTCGCGGCTGCAGGCGTGATCGGCTTCGTCGGCCTCGTCGTGCCCCATATCCTACGCCTCGGCATCGGCCCGGAGCATCGCCGCCTCCTGCCCGCCTGCGCCCTTCTCGGCGGAGCGCTCCTCGTCCTGGCGGACGTCGTCGCCCGTCTGGTGGCCGCGCCGGCCGAGCTGCCGATCGGCCTCGTCACGGCCCTCGTCGGGGCACCCGTCTTCCTGTGGCTGCTGCTCGGGCGGCCCACCCTCTCCGATGGCTGAGCCCGCCCTGCTCCGGGCCCGCGATCTCGCCTATGCGGTGAGCGGCCGATCCCTGGTGGAGGGCATCGCGTTCGCGGCCGAACCCGGCACGGTCCAGATCGTGGTCGGACCGAATGGGGCCGGAAAGTCCACCCTGCTGCGGCTGCTCAGCGGGGAGCTGCGGCCGAGCCGCGGCACCGTCACCTATGAGGGCGAGACCTTGGCCGAGATCCCGCCTTGGCGCCTCGCCGCCATCCGGGCCGTCATGCCGCAAGCCGTCCGACTCGCCTTTCCCTTCACCGCGGCGGAGGTGGCGCGGATCGGCCTGGATGGGATCGGCAGCGGCCTCGACCGCCGGGCCCGCGACGCGATCCTCGCCGAGAGCCTCGGCCGGGCCGATGTGACCCACCTCGCCGATCGAGCCTATCCGACGCTGTCGGGGGGCGAGCAGGCACGGGTTCAGTTCGCCCGCGTGCTGTGCCAACTCGCCGCCGGCCGCAGCGTCGCCGAGCGGCAGGTGCTTTTCCTGGACGAGCCCACCGCGAGCCTCGATCTGCGCCATCAGACGGCTTTGCTGGACGCCGCCGTCTCCCTCGCCGGACGGGGCGCCGCGGTGGTCGCGATCCTGCACGACCTCAACCTCGCCGCAGCCTACGGCGACGTCCTGCTCGTGATGGAAGGAGGCCGAATCGTGGCCCGGGGCAGCCCCGAGGCGGTGATGCAGGACGACCTCGTCGCCCGGGTGTTCGGGGTGCCCTGGCGCGTCGGAGAGGTGCCCCGCTCGCGGCAGCCCTTCCTCCTGCCGCAGCGCGGTGTAGCCGCCAAGTCACAAGACTGAATTCAATGTCATGACATTGGAATCCTTTCAGATCCTCGCCGAGCGAGTTGCGAACCGCACCAGACTGCGCCCCGTTCGCCCGAATTGATCCGCCACGCGCCCTGGTTCAGAGCAGGGCCAGCAAGCCAGCCGTCCGCCAGCCAGCCAATCCCTCTGCGCTGCCTCTCATCGAGCGGAACCGGTCATGTCTTGCCGTCGCGTCCTCACGCCCTGCCGCCCCGGCTTCATTGCGGGCGTCTCGCTTCTGACCCTGACCGCGGCGCAGGCCCAGACGGCCGCGTCGCCTCCGGGGCTTCCCGGACCGGCCGCAAGCGTCAGCCTCGACACGCTCACGGTGACGGCCACGAAAACCGAGGAGCCGGCGATCGACGCGCTGTCGGGAACGAGCGTCGTGGCGCGCGAGCAGATCAACCGTCTTCAGCCGAGCCGCCTGTCGGAGGTACTGCGGGACGTGCCCGGCGTGACGACGCAGGAGAACCAGAATGATCCGGCCCAGGCCATCAACATCCGCGGCCTGCAGGATTTCGGGCGCGTGAACGTGCTGGTCGACGGAGCGCGGCAGAACTTTCAGACCTCGGGCCATAGCGCCAACGGCGTGTTCTATCTCGATCCGGAGCTCGTCGGCGGCATCGACATCACGCGAGGCCCTGCCGCGGCGATCTACGGATCCGGCGCGATCGGCGGCGTCGTCTCCTTCCGGACGCGCTCGATCGACGACATTCTCACGCCGGATGAGACGGCGGGCGCGGTCCAGAAATGGGGCTTCGGCACGAACGGGCAGAAATTCCTGAACTCGACCGCTCTCGGCGCCCGTATCGGGACGGCGGCCGACGTGTTCGGACAGTTCGTGTACCGCAGCAACGATCCCTATCGGGACGGCTTCGGCACTCTGGTGCGCGACACCGGCAACGAGTTGATCTCAGGTCTGGCCAAGTTCAACGTCCGGCCCGGCGAGGGCCATGAAGTCAGCGGCACGGCGCTGATCCAGAACTTCGACTTTGCCAACAGGGGCAGCAGCAATGCTGGCGCCCGCTTCAACAACGCCGTCCAAGCCGATACCTATACCCTCGGCTACCGCTTCGCCCGGCCCGATACGCCGCTGATCGACCTCAGTGCGAGGGGCTATTACTCCACGACCCACAACACCCTGACCTTCCTCAACGATACCGCGAGCGGGCTCTACGGCAATCTCGGCGTGCGGCCGGGCAACCGGATCACCTACGACATCGATACGTCGGGCTTCGACATCCACAACACGGCCCGCTTCGACACCTGGGCCCTCAGCCACGCCCTGACGATCGGCGGTGATGCCGTGTTCGATCGCGTCAGGACGACGGACGATGCCGGCGGCTTCGGTTCGGCCTTCACGCCCTCCGGAGAGCGGACGCTCGCGGGCGCCTTTGTTCAGGACGAGATGCGCTACGCCTCGTGGCTCCGCGTGATCGGCGCGCTCCGCTACGACCGCTACGACCTGTCCGGCGGTGCGTATCGCGCGAGCGGAGACCGGCTCTCTCCGAAGATCACAGTCGGCATCTCGCCGGTCGCCGGCATCGAGCTCTACGGCACCTATGCGGAGGGCTACCGGGCGCCCTCGATCACCGAGACTCTGGTCCAGGGCATCCATCCCTTCCCGGCCTTCAGCATCCTGCCGAACCCGACCCTGCGGCCCGAGGTCGCCCATAATGTCGAGGGCGGCGTCAATCTCAAATACGGCGATCTGCTCCGTCCGGGCGACGCATTCCGGGCGAAGCTCAACGTCTTCCAGAACGAGGTCGACAACTTCATCAACATCTCGGCCGTCGGCCCGACCTATTTCGTGCCGGCCATTCCAGGGATCCCGGCCTCGATCTGCGCCCGCATCCCGGGGCGTTTCCCCTGCGTCATCCCTGTGCAGTCGTTCCAGTACCGCAATATCGCCCAGGCCGAGCTCTCGGGCGTCGAGCTCGAAGGGGCCTACGATTGGGGCCGCGGCTTCGTCACGCTGGCCGCGACCCATACCGAGGGACGCGACAAGGCGACCCGTCAGACGCTGCTGACCGTGCCGCCGGACCGGATCAGCGCGACGCTCGGCCTCCGCTTCCTCGACGACAGCCTCACGGTCGGCAGCCGGCTGACCTTCGTGGACAGCCGCCGCGACGTGCCGGCCGGTGCAACCGTCCTGGCCACCAAGGCCTACGGACTGGTGGACGTCTTCGCGTCCTATCGGGTCAATGATCGCATCCGGGCGGATTTCATCCTGCAGAACGCCTTCGACAAGCGCTACACGCAGTACCTCAACCTACTGCAAAGCCCCGGCCTGACGGCCAAGGCCGCGCTGAGCATCAAGTTCGCGACCCGGTAGCGCGACCCGGTGCGGATCGCGATCGGGCCCTGCCGGAGCGGGGGCTGCGCGGCATGAGGTGCGGCCAAGCGGACGGCAGGTCGGATGATGGACCGGAGCGTCGCCTCGTCGAGGCCGATGCCTCGGGCTCGGCCGCCCGGCGATCCGGTCCGCATCCCGCGGTCCGGTCGAAGGCGGGATCGGCTAGGACGCGGAGGGACGTTCTTTAAGAAAGTTATCACGCAAGTCGTGAATCGTGCGCCTCGCCGCACATCCCCTGAAGACGACCGGTCATGTCCGAACGCGCTCCGACCCCGCTCGATCGTCCGGTCCCCGAGATGGCCGGTTCCGGCCGAGGCGGTGAGACCGGGGCAAATACGCGGATGTCGCCTCTCTGGCTGCTGCTGGTGGGACGCGCGGAGGTGCACCGGCACTGGCGTCTGCTTCTCGCCGCGGGTCTCGTCTCGGCACTGATCGGCATCGCGGTCGTCATCGACTCTCTCGACGGGGCGCTCCATGTTCCGGACCGGTGGTTCGGCTTCCTCCTCCTGGCCGAAGGTTTGGTATCGCTCGTCGTAGGAGCGACCGCCGTAGGCGCCGCCCGCCGGCTGCGCCTCGCCAAGGGCATCCTGCTGTTGGTGATGGCCCTTCTGATCGTGGCGGCCACGCGCCACAGCGCCTTCCTCCTCGCCATGATCTTCGGCACCTTCTTCCTGGTCGACGGTGCGATCCGGATCGTCATCGCGAGCCTGCTGACGTTCTCCGGGTGGCGAATCTCGGTCGCTCTCGGCGCGCTGGGTGTCGCGTTCGGCCTGTTCCACCTCCAACCCTGGCCGACATGGTACGCCGGCACGGTGGGGTACTGCATGGGGATGTTTCTCATCCTCAACGGCGCGCGGTTCGCGTCGGTCGGCCTGCGGATGCGGCGCATGGTACCGGAGACCATCGCGGCCGCGTCCTCACCCGTGTCTGACAGCCTCACGGTCTATGTCTGGACACCGACCGGACTGCCCACGACGCCGGCCCGGCAGCGGCTCATCCGCAGATACGTCGCGTCGGTCAATGCCCGGGGCGTGATCTCCTCGGGGCACGCCGCCCTGGAACAGGGAAGCGATCTCTACATCAGCCATTACCCGGCCGTGGAGATCGATCGATCGGTCGCCAGTCTGCGATCCAGCCTGCGTGCCGGCCCCGAGAACAACGTGCCCGGCCGGTTCCTGACCTCGTACGAGTCCGAGGTGGCCGATTGGTGCGAGGCGACCCTCGCTGTGACTTTGCGCGGTATCGATGCGGGGCGGCTCCGGATGTTCTGGGAGACCTACCGCCGGGACACGACCTACAACTTCACGGGCCGCAACTGTTCCACCGCCGTGGCGTGCGCGCTGGACATGGCGGTGGAGGGTGCCTTCGCCCGCTCCGGACATCCCTGGCGCCGACTTGCCAGGGCCGCGACGACGCCCGAGTTCTGGGCGGCAACCGTCCTGCGGAGCGGCGCTGCCGGCATGACCTGGACGCCGGGCCTGGTCCTCGACTACAGCCGCGCCCTCAGCGTGCTCGTCGATCCGCTCTCGCCGATGCCGGGCATGGCTTGGACGGATGTGGGACGGCGCCTCAGGCGCGACTGGCGTGCACGATCGGCGGCCGGCTTGGCGCGGATCGCACGGCGTCGGCCCGAGCGGGGGTCCGGCGCGACCGAGGCGTGACGTCCGGAAAAGACCTCAGCATCGCTGTCGGTCAGGGGCGCCCGGCGGCAAGGTTGGCGGCGATCGCCTGCATCACCGTCAGGGTTTCGACCTCGTCCTGCTCGGCACCGTGATCGCTGAGCTTCACGATGACCGTCCCGGTGTTGCGGTTCACGTAGACGTACTGGCCGTACACGCCGATCGCAGAGATGTCGCCGTCCTCGCTGTCGGGAGCATGCCACCATTGGGCGGAGTATTGCCAGCCATCGACCGCGCGGCGGGCCGGTGTCGCGATCCGTTGGATCCAGCGCGCGGGGACGATGCGTGCGCCGCCCGCACGCCCCTGATCCGCCACGAGCAGCCCGAGGCGGGCGAAGTCCCGGGCGGTCGCGTTGATGCAGCAGAAGGCCTTCTCGACGCCGCCGGCCCGGTCGAGGTTCCAGGTCGCGTCGGTCTGGGCTCCCATCGGTTTCCAGATCCGCTCCGAGAGCAGATCCGCGAGCGGCACGCCTTCGACCCGGGCGAGGATCAGGCCGAGCACTTCAGTGTCGATGCTGCGGTAGCGGCCCTGGCTGCCCGGCTTGAACGCGAGATGCGCGTGCTCCCGCACGAAGGCCGTCACGTCGCGGGTCAGGTACATCCCGGCCGTGCCGGTCAGGGGATGATGGGGATCGTAGTTCTCAGGCACCGCGATCCCGCTCGTCATATCGAGGAGGTCGCGCACGGTGATCTGACCGAAGACCGAGGCGTTGCGCAATTCGGGGAGAAGGTTCGAGACGCGGTCGGACTCCGAGAGCTTGCCCCGCGCCACGGCCGAGCCGACAAGCAGCGAGACGATGGACTTCGCCACCGACCACGACGGGAACAGAGTCGCGGGTCCGGTCCCGGCGCGGTGCCATTCGTGGATCAGAGCCCCGTCCTGTACCACGAGGAACGCGTTGGTATGCGTCGCCTCCAGCATCGTACCGAGCGGGACCGTCTGACCCTTCCAGACCACGCGGTCGAGGATCGGGCGGGGCTTCGAGGGCAGGATGCGGGCCTGTGCGGGCGCCCGCACGACGCGGCTCGGGAACCATGCGCCGACCGCGGACGGCTTGAGGACCGACAGAGCCACGAGGGTGACGGGATTCGGGACATCGAGGATCGCGGTCGCCGTCCAGGCACAGCCCGCGGCCAGCGCGACGCCGATTGCCGTGGGCACTGGCCATCGACGGTTCGGCTTGGTGCGGATCGACGGCTCGGGAAGCGCGGGCGAGAGGGACATGCTGCATTGATGTCGCCTCGGACGTTGAAGATTTTCTTGACGCCTGCGCGCCCCCGAGCGACCGGGAGCCCGTGCCCGAGCGTCCACCGCCGCGGTGGCGGATGGGAATCCTTCATGAATTTGGCGGAGGGTCCCCGGCCGTCCGATGCTCGTGCTGCTTCGGCCTCGTCTCAGGGGATCCTTCTCGTGGCCATGAATCCCTTCCTCATTCTTGGCCTCGCGATCGGTGCCGAGGTGACGGCGACCCTTGCCCTGAAGGCCGCTGACGGCCTGACCAAACCGGGCCCGACCCTGATCGTGATCCTCGGCTACGGCACCGCCCTCTGGTTGATGTCGACCAGCATGGACATGCTCCCGATCGGCGTCGTCTACGCCATCTGGGCCGGTGTCGGCATGGTCGGCGCGGCGCTCGGCGGCGCGTGGCTGTACGGCGAGTCCTTGAACGCGACCCTGCTGACGGGGATCGCGGTCGTCGCAGTGGGCGTGACGATCCTCGCCGTCGGGCAGGGCCACCATTGATAGGCCGCATCTGGCCGGCCCGGTACGGCCAGGCCCAACTCCGATGCGATGTGCGTTCGCCGAGCCTGTTCCATCCGATTTCAGGTCAGCCGCGATGCCACCCCGTCAGGCAGCGATTTCGCTCGACGTTGTGCTGCCAGGAGCGGATGATTTTTTGCTCTTTCGGATAAAATGTTCCGCGTATGGGCGCCATGATTTGCTGTGATGCGTTGACGAAGGCGATCGAACTGTTCCGAGTTTATGGAAATCTGCTCACGCTAGATCTGCCCCTGATCACGTTGCAAATGGGACGGATCTAAGTCTTAGATGTAACGCGCGCTCTTCGCCGAACCAGCATCCACTGCTGCGGAGAGCGCTCGAGCATCCAGCCGACGCTGGGGGGCCAGATGGCGATGCTGCTGTGCTGACGACCGGATCGGCTCACGCTGCCTGTTCGATCGCGAATTCCATCCCACGGCCCGGTCCCTGATCCGCGTAGTCGGCGAGCGCCAGACCGCGATCGGCCAACACGTTTTCGACGATGTCGCGGTGCTTGCGCACCATCTGGCCGACGGCGAGTGGCGTGAGGCGCGGGCTCGCCTGCCGCAGGCGATCGACGCCGATCGCGGCCGGGATTCCCTCGCTCTCGGCAATGCGGGCGAGAGCAAAGCCGAGGTCGCGGGCCTTGGTCTCGGAAGCGGACATCTTCCTGGGTGCCATGCTGGCGTCGTCCTTCCAAAGTGTCTGACAAAACCTCCGAGAACCCGGAAATCTCCCGTGAGGCACGACGGCGCAGCAGAAGCAATGCGAGCGGCTCTCCATGCTTCACGGTACGTTGGGCCGGCATTTGCGGAGGTCAGGACGAGCACGCGCCAGCCCGCTGCATCTCGCGCGTCAACGGTCCAGCCGCCACATCAGGGATCGGATCTCGGTGCGCAAGGACAAGTGATGGCGAGGCGGCGAATGAGGTGCGTGCGTCTCGGCATACGGATCGGAGGCAGGACGTCTCATAGGGTTCCGCCGGCTGCGGCGCTGGTCGTCGTCGCGCCCGGTGCCGTCCGTGGCCGCAACCGAGCCTTTGTTACGACGCGCACTCTCGCGCCGAAGCCGTGTCCACCTCGGCGGGGAACGCCCTAACTGTTATTGCCAAGACCGAGGCCACGGATCAGGTCGCCGATCGGATCGATCTTCCCTTGCGTCGAAGCAGGCTCGCTCGGCTGCGAATCGGATTCTGATCCCGCCGTGCTCTGAGGGTTCAATGCGACTTGGCGCGTGGCGGCAACGTGGCGCGTGGCGACGGTGCGGCGCACCACCTTGCGCCCATGACCCGCCTCGGTCCGGCCGGGCGTCGCGGCAACCAGCGTCAGATCGGCCGGCACGAGCTGCACCATCACGCCATCGGGCGCCAGCACGGCCGTGGGCTCGGCTTTCATGAGGGCGGCGACATCGGGCAGCGCCGACGATCGGCGCTGTGCCACCGGTCTGCTTGTCGGCGGATCGACCCAGGCCGTTGCTGCAGCGCTCACCGCGGGTCTGGTGGCAGGCCGCCCGGACCGCTCGAAATGGCCCGGATGCAGAATGCCTGCGGCAGCCAGGAGGCCCAGCACGGCGATGCCCGTGACGGCGAACGTCGACCTGTAGTGTTCCATATTGATAGAACGAACGGCCAAGGTCATCGTTCCGCTTGATGCGGATGTCAGAGCTGTGATTGCACGTCCCGCGCCAGCGCATCTTGGCCACAGTCGCGGAACGCGGCTCTCGCTCCCGGCTCTTCATGCGGCCGGCCAGCAACCGCGTCGCGACCTGGGTCGCTTGCGGCATCAAGTCAGCAAATTCCTGACGGAGCGGGACATTTATCCCGATTTTTACCCTGCCTTTGCGCATCGATGGTGTGGGTCTTTAATGCCCCGCTCGGTGTCGGGAAGGTCAACCCGACGCGCGCGAGCGCTACCGACGTCGAGATCGTGAGCGAAAACCAGAACCGCAGCATGTCCTGGTGCATCACCCGTGACGCACCGTTCAACACGTCCACTGGGTCTGCCGCGGCGCTCGGCAACGTTCTCGGCCCGCGATCCTCGCCGATGGCTCGCCGTTCTACTCTGCTCGCCCCTCGGAGAGCCTGCGAATCCCAACAGAGATCCGGCCCTCCGGTCGGAGATCAAGGAGGTATACTCGATGCCGATCTCGCCCGTTCGTGTCTGGCGCGCCCTGCAACGCCGTGCCCTCCGGCTGACGCCTCTTCTCGACCTGAAGATCCGTTACGACGCGTTCGAGCGGCCGCAATTCGCCTACGGGATCTACCATGCGGCGCTGCAGGCCAAGGCGCTGGGCTACCCGGCGATCAGCGCCATCGAGTTCGGGGTAGCGGGCGGCAACGGCCTTCTCGCCATGGAGCGGATCGCTGCCGAGATCGGCGAACGGCTCGGAATCCGGATCGAAGTCTATGGCTTCGATACCGGCCACGGCATGCCCGGCGCTGTCGACTACCGTGACGCGCCTTTCATCTGGCGGGCCGGGCAGTTCCGCATGGATTTTGAGGCTCTCGCGGCCCGGCTGACGAGCGCCCGCCTGATCATCGATGATGTGGAGGTAGGCGTGCAGACCTTCCTCGCGGGTGATCCGGCCCCAGTGGGGTTCGTCTCGTTCGACATGGACTACTACTCGTCGACGCGCAAAGCGCTCACGCTCTGCGAGGCCGGCGATGTCCGCTTCCTGCCGCGGGCGTTCTTCTACTTCGATGACATCGTCGGTGACGATTACGAATTGCACTGCGAATATATCGGCGAGCTGCTCGCGATCCGTGAATTCAACGACGCCCATCCCGGCATGAAGATTGCAGCCATCCATGGGCTGGCGAGCAAGCGGGCCATCCCTGACCATTGGCACGTCAAGACATTCATCCTGCACCGCTTCGAACACCCGCATTACTGCGAGTTCGTGGGCCAGCGGGCCGACTGGCAGATGCCGCTCTCGCCCGCGCGAACGTGGCTGCGTTCCTGGCGTCCTGTCTGACCTTACTTGCTATCTCTCGTGATCCGGAGCGGGCTCCAGGCGAGGAAGCCTGACGTCGAACGGGTGCGGGGCGCAATCTCCCGCTGGATGCAGGTCCTGCATCGCCCTCCGACGAGCGAGTCAGGTCAGCCGACCGCGACCATCTCGCGATCGCGCACTGTGCACAGGGCGAAGTTCCTGAACCCGAGACCGAATTGCCAGAAGAACTCGTGTTCGCCCGCGACGACGTACAAGCCGAAGCCATCAAGTTCGAAGTGGATTTGAGATCCGATCTGACCAGAGAAGCCGTTCATCAGCAAAACCTCGCGTCTGTGCGAGGTCTGTCGTATCATATTTACAGATCCTTAAAAGGTATTGATAAATTTTAGGTAAATCAAAGGTAAACGACCACCCTGCCGACAGTCTCTCGATTGACGGGCAACGGCGATTCCTCCCCTCGCCTTCCCTCAGCACACAGTGGCCAACTGTTGAATATTCGCCCGTCGGTCGCCGATCGGATACGGGCAGAAACCCCGCCGCGGGCCTGAATTCCACGGGTTTCCTTTACAAGAGAAAGCATCGGCGCCACGCTGAACAAGTGCGAGTGCATCCTGCTGATCGCCGCGATGAACGCGTCGGAAGCCTCTGTCGGAGAGCTGATTGTATCGCCCAAGGAAGGCCTCGACCTCGTCGAGCCTGCCCGGGCGGTCGTCGGATAGGGCCTGGATATGCGCATGGGTTCGGGCCTTCCCGGCCACGCCGTTCGGCCGGTCATTGCGCTCCCGACTGCCATCGCGCTCGTGCTGCTCCGCCCCGATGACGTCCACCCGGAGCCGATCCCGACGACGGTGCGATCAGGAACGGCTCTCAGTCCTTGCTTTGCCGCACGCGCCTTCGCCGAGCCGGCGTCTCCTTCGACCGAGCGCTCGCCATTCATCCTCAATGCTTCGAGCGACCGAGCCACGCCGAGATCGGATCGAGGACATAGGCTGCGACCGAGGATGCCCAGCCGTGCGAGCGTGTGGGCGCGGGTTGGTCACGACGCGGAGCACCAGGGGCCTGCGCAGCCATCACGGCCGCGACATAGGTGTCCTCGCGCTCCTGGCACTCATCGAGGGCGTTGCGCTGGTCGCCCGCCTGACTCTGGCCGGCGGGCTGGTGCATATAGGCCTCGCGCAGGCAGCGGTGCCAGGCCTGCTCGATCCGCCGCAACTCATCCTGCGCCAAGCCAGGACTGGCGCTCATGAGGATGGCGAAGAGGCTGAGCACCGACTTCTGCATGGCGGTGATATCGCCGGTTTCGCCAAGCGGAGCAAGAACGAAAAGGCAACAGTTTCGGCCGGTCGGTAGGACGGTGACGACCGCTTCGGCAGCCCGGTCCGCTGCGCCGCCGACCCTCTCGGTTGTCCGGGCGGCAGGCAGGCATTCGATCGCTTCATGCGCCGCCAATCTTCAGAAGGGCCAGGCTGCCTCGGCCGGCTCGGCGGGATTGGCATCCGCGTCGAGCCGTTCGCCCGACAGCTGTGATGAACGCCTCGTTTCGAAGCGGGTCCGTGTCGCTGAGGGCCTGGACGCTCGTCACCCGCAGCAAGTGCCGGCCGCCATCGCCGTCCTGAACCTGCAGGCAGCTGCCCACGCGTCGGACGGCCGCCATTGTTCCAAGTCTCTTGATCAGGTCCCCAGGCTCTCGGCGAAGTCGTCCGGCACCTCGCCGAACTGCCCGAGGATCGTCGCGCTTTCCAGCTCACCCGTCTCATCGTCGGCCACGATCTTGAGCGCTGCCGTGCCAGGCAGGCGCGCGGCCATGGCCTCGGCCCTCTTCAGTGCTCCCCATTCGGTCGCCGCGAGTTCGGGCCGGTCGGGCCGCAGGCGCTTGCGGTGAAGGCTGAAGGTCTGGACCAAAAACGTCGTCTTGATTGCCATGCTCGATTCCTCACTCACGCGGCCCGCTTTGTCAGGCCGGCTCCTCGACGGTCAGGATGAGCGCGCCGACCGGCCGCGTCATACACATCCACCATCCAGGCCGACCCATCCAGACGGTCGGAGACGCGCCCCATCACGGGGTGCGCCGCTTTCACCGCTTCGATGCGCAGATCCGCGCGTCCGTGCAGGTCGCGACCGGCCTGATCGAGCATGGTGTGCTCTCGGCCGACGCACTGGAAGCGGTCAGTGCTCGCCCGCAGTCTCAAATCCGACATCACCGCGCGATTCGCCTCGGGTTCGCGGCCGGCGACGCAGCGCGGATGCACGTTATGGGACGGCCGAGGGGCCTTGCATCGCGATCCAGACGACGTGGCGCGGCCCACTGTTGCCGCTTGCCGGGATCCGGGCTTCCTCGACCGAGAAGCCGTGGCGCTGCAATCGGGCCTTGAACTTCCGGTCGGGCGAACCGGACCAGACCGCGAGGACCCCGTCGGGTTTGAGGGCCCAGCGCAGCCGCTTCAAGCCCCATTTGTCGTAGAGCCGATCGTTGCCGCGGCGCATCAATCCTTCCGGTCCATTATCGACGTCGAGCAGGATGGCATCCCAACCGGACGCCTCGGATTGGATGAGGCGATTGACGTCGGCTTCGCACAGCTGGACGCGCGGATCGTCGAGACAGGTGCCGAAGACCTCGGACAGCGGCCCCCGAGCCCAGGCGGCCACGGCCGGCACCAACTCGGCCACCACGACCTGGGCCTGCGGCCCGAGTGCACGCAGCGCCGCGCGCAGGGTGAAGCCCATCCCGAGTCCTCCGATCAGGACGCGCGGGGCGGGCCGGTGCGAAAGGCGTGCGCACGTCAGCGCGGCCAGGGCTTCCTCCGAGTTGCCGCGGGTGCTGTTCATCAGCTCGACCGCATCGACGACGATCGAGAACTCGTTGCCTTTCTGCATGAGTGCCAAGCTCTTGCCGCCACCGGGCACGTCGCCGGTGTCCAGGTGCACCCAAGCGCTCATGGAGACTCTTTCGGATGGTCGCAGCTTCAGGTGAAGCTGGGAGAGAGAAGGGAGGTCAGCCCCGGACGACAGCCCCGGATCTGTTCGTCAAGCCTGCGCATGGCCTGCGGCCCGTGCGCGCGCAGGCGTTGCCGTGCCAGCACGGCTGCGCTTATCAGTCCCCATGGCAAAGCGCATCAAATCACTGCCGCAGGAACGCGGCTCCGTGCTGTTCGACATCGTCTACACGGATGGCAGCCGCGCATCGAACCGGCGCGTTCCCGTCGAGATCCTTGGAGGCCTGGATGGCGACGCGCCGGCTCAGCAACTCATAGCCGAGCAGGATCAGGCCATTGCCCAGAAGTCGGGGCGCCCGGCGCGCGAGATCCTGAGCCTGACGCGCTCACCGCTCCCCAGCCCAAAACCCGCCACCTGATAGCATCCCTCGCCTGCCGGCGAGCGATCTCGGTCACCGATTGAGGTCTGCCCCTCCCGATCGCATTGCGATCGGGAGGGTCTCGGGGGGCTGGCTGTGACGCGCTCTCTTTCGCCGCGTGGATATCCAAACCGACGAAATCGGCTCGGCGGGCGAAATCCGTGGAGGGCCGCGGCCTGCCTGGCTGCGCCCGGGACCCGACACCCACCTCCGACGCCTCGTGGCCGCAAAGGCCGGCGCAGGCGCCGCTCGAGCGCGGACTTCGTGGATCCTGGCCTTCGACCTAGGATCGGCGGCAGATCCGGAGGCTCAGATCCTCATCGCCGCTGAGCACGGGCGGTCGCCGCCGTGATGGCGAAGCGCATGTATTCGACACCCTCCTGAACCAGCGCGATCGGCACGCGCTGCGTCGCCCCGGCATGAGCCGCCAGGGCCTCGCGAATGACCGTGTGCCAGCGCGCCGGGTGCGCAGCGAGGGCGTGCCGGCCACCGCCTGACTTCGAGACGACGCCGTCGGTTTCCAGGGCGCAGGCAATGCGCGCGACCCCGAGCACGCCCCAGGCCAGGGACTCGGCGTTGGCATCCTCGCCGGCTGCCTTGGCAGCGAGGGCAGCCTCGGCCTGCTCGATCCAGGTCAGCCAGTATCCCTGCAGATTCCCGATCTGATAGGCGCGCAGGGCGTCGCCATCGTCGGCGATGCCGAGCGCGGCGGGTGGCGGCCCCGACACGGTTCGGCCGTGGCGCGCAAGGCAGCGCCAGACAGCCGGGTTGACCTCCCGGCAGATCTCGCCGGTCCGGAGGCGACCCTGCAGGCTGAACGGCCAGGGCGCATACGCCGTCGGCACCCGCTTGAGCGCATTGGCGGTCAGGTAGACGCCATCGAAGTTGGGGCCGCCGACCTCCGCCAAGCCGATATGCAGGCGTTCGAGCGCGGCACATTCCTCCGCGGTGGGCTCACGATCCAGCACCGCGACGAAATCGATGTCGCTCATTCCGGGTCGGAAGTCGTCCAGGGCAACCGATCCGACGAGGTACAATCCTTTGACGGATGGCATCGACTGAGCGGTCAGACGCCGCCGGACATCCATGATCACCGTTTCGACGGCGGCGGGGAGCGGGACCGCGAGGCTCATGGCATGAGCTCCTGGCATGAATTCCTGGCACGGACCCCTGGCTTCAACGCCAGCACATCGAGCGGCGGGATCGGCGACGCGCGTCGCGAGCAGTCTGGCCCAGACCTTGGCAGTAGCGTGACGACGGTTTCGACGGCCACAAGGCCGGTCAGGATCGATCAGCGGCTGCGATGGCCGCCTCCGCATCGTCGGAACCCTGCCTGGAAACAGGCCGGCGGAAACGCGTCTCGAACCACAGCGCGGCGCGCGACCGAAGTCGGGCATCCTGAGGACGGCCCGCGCTTCACCGTGCCGGCCTTTCGGTGATCGTCCGCAAGATCGCCGAAGCGGGTTTCGGCGCCGACGCAATGACAAGCAGCGATTGCTCCATCCGCACGATACACAGGATGGTCCGGTCCATCGAGGCTGGGGAAGCTGTCTCCCTGGCACGGCCGTCGCACCTGAGAGAACTCTCCGGCGAAGTGGATGCCCGGTTCGGCGAAAGAGAGCGCGTTGAAACAAAGACTTAGAGCCATTTTCGATGGAAGCGCGATCGGGAACGGCTTTAGAGCATCTTCCGTAATCCAAGGATCATGGAAGATGCTCTAACCGGTTGACGATGCAGTATTTTATTTCGCCGAACCGACATCCACGTCCGCGGAAAATGCGATGGTCCATGATCGCAGAACGCGATCCGCGCATGCCAGGACTGTGATCCGAAAATACCACCGCTGCGCAGGAACCTGTTTGCGCACAACCCGTTTGTGCCCCGCTGCCGTCTAGGCAGTCATGGGCCCGAAGGAGCGGTGCAGGCGTGACGGCAGATGTCGATGGCCATGACCTGAGGCAGAGGATCGCCGGCCTGAGCGAAGGCGTGATCGTGGTCGAGCCCGACGACGGGGCCATGACCGAACGCGCGCAATCGACGTCCACCGATCAGGTCGAGGGCTCGCTGAAGGATGCCATCGGCACATCGCCCCGGAATGTCCGGATCGAGGTCGAGCGCAAGGTTTCGACGCGCCAAACGCAGCGCCCCAAGGCGGCTCCGCGCCTCGACTGAGCCGAGGCAGACCGAGCCCTTGAGCACGGTACTCACCCCCATACCGAATGGAGGACGACATGGTCGACATGGACAGGATCACGGGCAGCGCCAAGGAGCTCGGCGGCAAGGTGCAGGGTGCCGTCGGCGACCTCACGGGCTCGAAGAGCGATTCGGTCGAGGGCCGCCTCCGCGAGGCGCAGGGCAGCGCGGAGAGCGTCTACGGCCAGGCCAAGGACGCTGTCCGGTACGCCGCCGACGAGGTCTCCGACTACGCTGAGGAGGCCTATGACCAGGGCCGCCGTTACCTGCGCCGGGGCCATGACCGATCTGCCGAGTGGCCGCACACGTCGCTGCTTGTCGCCGGCGCCATCGGCTTCGGCCTCGGCCTGCTCGTCAGCAAGCTCTGACGCCTTCGACCGTCCGACTTCACCCACCCACCGGAGTCCATGCGTGACCACGACCACTAGCCTATCTCCCATTGCCACCGGCGACACGCGGGCCGTGCTGCTCAACGAGGTATCCTGGGGCGCCATCTTCGCCGGCGCCGCCACCGCGCTCGTGACGCAGGTTGTCCTGAACCTCGTCGGGGTGGGCGTCGGCCTCGCCTCGATCGGCACCAATGCCGCCGACAACCCCGCCGCCTCGACCGTCTCTCTCGGTGCCGGGCTGTGGTTCGTCGTCTCCGGCATCGTCGCCTCGCTGGCGGGCGGCGCCATCGCGGGCCGTCTCTCGGGCAAGCCGCTGCCGGGCACGGCCGCCCTACACGGGCTCGTCTCATGGGCCGTGACCACGCTGATCGTGCTCTACCTGCTCACCTCGGCTGCCACCGGTCTTGTCGGCGGCGCGCTCGGCACCGTCTCGGGTGTGCTCGGCGGCGCGGGCAACCTCGTCGGCGGCACGGTCCAGACGGCGGCACAGGCGGCTGCGCCCTCGCTGTCCAAGATCTCGAACCCGCTCGACGGCATCGAGCAGAAGGTCCGTGAGCAGGCCGCCGGCCAGGACCCGCAGGCCGCCCGTGACGCTGCGGTCTCCGCCGTGCGCGCGGTGCTGACGGGTGACCCGGCCGAGAAGGAGCAGGCGAAGACCCGTGCGGCCGACGCGCTCGCCAAGGCGCAGGGCATCTCGCCCGATCAAGCCAAGGCGCAGATCGACGACTACCAGAAGCAGTACGAGCAGGCCGTCACGACGGCCAAGCAGAAGGCGGAGGCCGCAGCGGTTGCGGCCAAGTCCACCGCTACGCAGGGCGCCTTCTACGCCGCGCTCGCGCTGATCCTGGGCGGGCTCGCCGCCTTCATCGGCGGTCGTCTCTGTGCCCCGAAGCCGCTGACGCTCGTCGAGGCCTACGGCGCCAGCCGGGCCTGATCCTTCCCCCATCGGCTTCCGCCTGAGGGCGGAAGCCTCCCCAACCGGTGAAGCCGGTGACGACCACCTGTCAGAGGAGAGCATCCGATGAGCAGCACGACCGACAAGATCAAGGGCTTGGCCAACGAGGCCGTTGGCAACGTCAAGCAGGGCATCGGCAATGCCACCGGCAACGACAAGCTTGTCGCCGAGGGCAAGGCCCAGGAGCTCAAGGGCGAGGCGCAGAAGGCGGTCGGCGACGTCAAGGACGGCGCCAAAAACCTTGCCGACAAGGTCACCGGCAAGCGCTGACCCGCGGACGGAGCCGGCCGGACCGGCTCCGTCCCGTCGGCCAGAGCGATCGAGCGGTGAACGACCGCCTCAGAGCGTCTCGTCTGCCGATCTCATTCTGGGGCGGGCGAGGCCGATCCGCCTTCCGAGCCCGACCTTCCAGGAAGCGGATCGGCAGCCGTCAGCCAGGCTCGGCCGCGTTGGACTTCTACCAGATGCGGTTGATTCCTTCGGGATGGCGGATCTGGGCTTCGCTCAAGCGCCGCGCGGGCTTCCGATACGGGCTCCGCTTCCATCAAGCGGAGCCCGTATCAGCCCTCCGCGGACGGGCGTCCCCGCGACAAAACCGACCGCTATCGATGCGGGCTCGGCCGCGTGAGCCAGGTCTTCGGCCGGACGACAGAGGGCGCGCGGGCCGTATCCTTGCTGGCCTCAACCGACGCCCGTCGGGCCGTCGATCACGCGGCGCACGCGCCGAGCCAGTTCCATCCGCTTGTAGGGCTTATTGATCAGCTCGAACTCCGTTCCGCCCGCATCCGTGCGCTCCAGGGACGCCTCGGCGTAGCCGGTGGTCAGGAGCACCTTGATCTTCGGCTGCCGCTCACGGGCCGCACGTGCCAGCATGACGCCGTTCATCCCGCCCGGCATGATCAGGTCGGTGAAGAGCAGATCGATGCGCCCCTCGCCGTCCAGCACCTCCAGGGCGGGTCTCGGGCCGTCCACCACGATGACCCTGTAGCCAAAATCCTCCAGGATCGTGCCAGCGGTCGCTGCCACGTCCGGCCGGTCGTCCACCACGAGGATCGTTTCGGTGCCATGCCGGTCGGCCGCGCGCTGCGAGACCTTGCGCTCTTCCTCGATCTTCTGGTCCGAGGCCGGGAAGAGGAGCCGCACGGTGGTGCCGTGGCCGACCTCGGAATAGATCTTCACCGATCCGCCAGACTGCTTGGCAAAGCCGTAGACCATCGCCAGCCCGAGGCCGGTACCCTTGCCCTCGCCCTTGGTGGTGAAGAATGGCTCCATCACCCGGGCCAGGATCTCGGGCGGCATGCCGGTGCCCGTGTCGGTGACCGAGACCACGACGTAGGCGCCTGGTCCCACCGTCTTGTAGAGCGCGGTGTCCTCGTCCTCGATCAGCAGGTTCTCGGTCTTCACGGTCACGGTGCCGCCGTTCGGCATCGCGTCGCGGGCGTTGATCAGCACGTTCAGGAGCGCGACCTCGGCCTGGGTCGGGTCGATGCGCGCGGTCCAGAGATCCTCTGCCGCTAGCACCCGCAGCACGACCTGCTCGCCCAGGGTGTGCTCGGCCAGCTCGCCCATGTTCTGGACGAGGCCGTTGATGTTGAGCAGCCGGCCCTCCAGGCGCTGCTTGCGCGAGAAGGCCAGAAGCTGGTGCGTGAGCTTGGCGGCGCGCTCGGAGGCGTCCCGCACCGCCTCACCCGCGCGACGCATCCGTCCGACGTCGATGGTGGGATGGTCGATGAGCGCCAGCATCACCTCGTTGTGGCCGGAGATGACCTGCAGCAGGTTGTTGAAGTCGTGCGCGATGCCGCCGGTCAACTGGCCCAGGCTCTCCATCTTCTGGGCCTGATGCAGCGACTCCTCGGCATCGCGGCGGCGCGAGACGTCGAGCTGCGAGCCGAAGAAGTAGACCAGATCGCCCTGGCGGTTGAACACCGGGCTCACGAACAGGGCGTTCCAGAAGGAGGAGCCGTCCTTGCGGTAGTTCAGGATCTCGGCGGCGAACTCGCGGTGCTCGGCAATGGCCAAGCGCACATCGGCGACCGTCTCGCGGTTGGTCTCGGGGCCCTGGAGGAAGCGGCAATTGGTGCCGACCAGCTCCTGGCGGGTGTAGCCGGTCATGCGCTCGAAGGCGCGGTTGGCGAAGATGATCGGATTGTCGGGCTGGTGCGGATCGGTGACGATCATCGGCATGCGCGTCGTCTCGACGGCCGCGAAGAAGATATCGTGATGGACATCCTCGACGCCGGACGGCCCGCTGCCCGAGACCGGTGTGCGCGGCCCCTTGTTCGGGGGCTTCTCGGGAGATGACGTCATCGGTTGCGGGACCCTCCAGGATCCGACCCGAGCCGGAAGGGACCCGAACCTTGGCGATGGCCAGACCGTACCATACCGACGCTTAAACGTGCGTGCGCACCCTGGCCGTTCCACCGGGCATGGTGACGCAGTCAAACCAAGTGTTGAAGACGAGCTGACCGTCCAGCCTCGCGCGCTCGATCTCCAACCCGACGAGCAGGAAAAACATCGCCAACGAGCGCTGTCCGCCGAAATGGAGGCCGATTCTGCGAAAGGGAGCGCGTCAAAGCAAGGGCGCTAGGAGGCGACCTCGAAGGATGTTTCCGACAGTTGAGGCTCAAGAGATTTCGGCTGTCCCAGCGCACGTTCGACCATGTTCTCGATCAGCTGGGGCAGGGACGCATCGGCTTCCAACATCGCGGTGAAGGATACGGATGAGGCATTGAACACAAAGCCCCCACCTGGGAGATCCTTGCAGACCATGGATGCCCCGCCCTCAGCATTTTCCCCCATTGCAAGCAGTTGAAAACCTTCAGAGCTTGGGCGGATCTTGTCGGTCTCATGCCCGGATCCGCCCGGATGGGCCGATGTCCCATCTCCACGGCCGAAATATCCATTGGATTGAAGCTCAGAGCAATTCGAAAACAGCCAATGATCCGGCTCGATAACTCGGTATCCCGCGAAAGTCTGATATCCTAAGGCATCGTAGCCAGCGCCGATCAGGCGCGCTGTTTCATCTATGTTGACCATCTGGTCAATCACCTGGAGACCAGATTCTGTCCGCTGAACGCGACGATAGATGTTGTTTCCTGATAAGAACGCGACAGATGTTCCTCTGCTGATGAGATTGTTTAGGGCAGATATACCCAAATCCGACCAATATTCGCTATGGGTATTGAAAAAAACGATTTTTGTTGAAGATTTGTTGATGTCAAAATTTTCGACGTCTTCGTCGCTGGCGACCGAATATGGAATCCCCAGTTTGTCTAGAGAGCGCAGAAGGCAGAGCTCTCCGCGATAGAGATGGGATGCGCCGATCTCGCGATCGGACTGCAACGCCCTGAGCTCGTCGTTGATGTTGTGGAGGGGACGTCGCTTGGGCAATGGGACCGTCGGGATGACGATGCGGTCTGACAATCTGAAGCAACGCCCGGTGGATTGCAATATGAAGAACAGAGGACGGAGGGGAAGCGGAATTGCGCCACAATAATAATTTGATATACCGCCAAATTTGTTATATGCACTCCAAGTGTTTGTGCTCGATACGACGATTACAGATCTCCATTCATGCCGCACAAGCATCGGGATGCGGTACATCTGCGCGGCTTCATCCTGTGGGATAATATCGACAATGTGTGCGCCATCGCGAAGATTTGATAAAGGAATTGTGACCGGATCTGACCAATCCAGTCCGCCCCAGACGTCAAAGCAAGCGCTTTGAGCATGACATGGGAAATTTGGAGACCGCCATTCCGGGGCGTCATTTTGTGTTGCATGACGGACCGAAACGTAGAAGGGACCCTTCGCATGAACATAGAGTTCTGCTGCCAGGTTGTTTGATGTTTTAGACAAATATCCACAGTAATTTGGCAATTTAACAGATTTTACCCAACGCATTCTGCCTGATTTAGCAGATATTATAAAACAGTAGATATACTGCGTTCCAGCAATGAGAAGTGCGGCGCATATAACCCCTGCAATAGCGATAATCGTATCTGCGCCAATAGCCAAAGAAGACAGGGCAAATTCTGATTTCTTCAAACCTATTTCTGGCATCCTTTCGACTCCCCGGAAGCGTTTATCGGAATGGGATTTGAATGCTGAAGTCTGTCGTTTCCCTGATTTAGACTGCCGAGCGTAGTGCAAAGAGAATCGTCAAATCAATCTAGCCAACAAAACCGCTCGAAATGTCAAGGTGCCATCGTGGACCCGGGCAGTATGTGCCAGTACGCAGTCGGAGGTACAAAGCAGCGTGTGGAGCGGATTACGATACGGTGGCTGCGGCGCGCTGGCCCACTCGGCACCGGTTTGGGTGGTCAATCCTGCGGCTCGCGCCTGAGGCGGAAGCGCGGCAGGTATGGCGGGCGACCATCCGAGCCAATCGGCATCGAAGTTTAGCCAGGATTGCAGTCGGTGATCGATTATCGTCTCTGTGCAGAGACCGTGCATGAATAGATGTGTTCGATGGTGCAGTCTCCTCCTGCGCGTGGAAGAACGCGCGATGAGCCAGGTTCGTCATGGGTGCGCCACGACGACAGCGGCACTCCGTCGAGCGATACAGCGTCGTGACGCAAGCCTGAGGACGCTGGTAGCGCTGCGGCATCAATTCGAAGACTGTCGTCAAGGAGAAGGCGCGCTCCTCGACGGCTGGCCGGAAGACGGGCCCGAGCGAGCCTAAGAGCACCTCACCAAACTCCTGGCGGCCGGGAGATCTCCTCTGGGCACGACGGCGTTGCGGGAGTTCTGTGCGAGGCTCAAAGTTCGCGGTGCTATCGGCCGAGGACGAGGCCGGGATCGTCGTCTTCCGTCGGCGATCGTCGTCTTCCGTCGGCATGCTCTGCTGCCGCTCGACGACTGCCTCTGCGCCCTCCAGCCGCCGGTCCTCGAGGGGAACTGGTACCTGCCGGCCGCGGATTCCGCATCCCGCCCGAGCCTCTTGGCGATCGAATCAAGAGCCTACAGACGGCGGTGCGTGTCGCTGTCGACAAGGGTTGTTGCCGATGTCGCCGCACACTCGCACTGCCCATCAGGAAAAAGCAGGCCGATCGGCTCAGTGCGCCGGGATAGAGCACGGGCCTAGTGAGACTCTGTGAACGAGTGGCAAGGTGTTTCCAAAATAAACCCAATCGGAGAATGGCGGCTCAAACCCGATCATAGCCCAGCAGAGCCTCAGCCGCTCTTCCGATCGCTTGCGAACATGCGGGCCGCCGTGACTCAAGGTCTGGATGGGATGGAATGCAGGACTTGGCCACCCGTCCGAAAGCAGAGGTATCAGCCTGAGCGATACGGATCTTCCAGCCCACATGCCTACAGATGTTCATCTGAGGGTTACTCGATGGCTTGCGGGGCAGGAGCAGTCTGCAGTCTTACGGTTGACGGCACTGATCGCACTTCGCTCCACCACGAAGTCCGATAAAGATAAGAATAATCTGTTCCCTGCTGTTCGTATGAGGAAATAATCAACCCGATTTCGTCGTAAATACAGCGTAAATGCGCATTGACCTGCCGATCTGTCGCTGGGCATCTTTGCATGCGATGCCGAAGCCTTGATATGCCTCGAAGGGCATGATCGGAGCCGTCAGCATCTCGCCTCCTGCCCATCCGGAAACTCCGTGTCACCGCCGCTCATTGCCCTCGACGAAATCGATTTCCGGCACGGGACGCATTCTGTCCTGAAGGGCGTATCGCTGCGCATCTTAAGTGGTGAGAGCCTCGGTATTCTTGGGGCTTCCGGCGTTGGCAAGTCGACGCTTCTCCAGATCATGGCCGGGCTCTTGGTCCCCGCGGCGGGGACCGTGCAGATCGCGGGTGTTCCCGTGACGAAGCCGGTTCAGGACGCCACGGTGATGTTCCAGCGTCCGGCCCTACTGCCCTGGGCAAGCCTGCTCGACAACGTACTTCTGCCCGCCCGCCTCACGGGGCGCCTGCGCCGAGACCGGGCGGCGATCCGGGTCGAGGCGCTGCGGATCCTCGACGAGGTTGGCCTCGCGGACCGGATCGACGCCAAGCCGCACCAGCTCTCGGGCGGTCAGCAGCAGCGCGCGGCGCTTGCCCGTGCGCTCGCGAGCGCGCCGCGCATCCTGCTGCTCGACGAGCCCTTCTCGGCTCTCGACTCTGAGATGCGCAGCGCCCTGCGCGCCGATGTCCGCCGCCTCGTGCGCGAGCGTGGGCTGACCCTCGTGATCGTCACGCACGACCTTGCCGATGTCGCGGCGCTTACCGACCGCGCCATCATCCTCGGCGGCCGGCCGGCCCAGGTCGCACACGATCTCGCCCTCGGCCCTGATGCCGAGGCCGAACTCAAGTCCCGCTTCGGGACCCTCAACCACTGCGCCGCCTAACCGGAACGCACACGATGATCGCCCCCGACGACCTATCCGCGCTCTGGAATCAGGAATGGACGCGGGCCGACTGGACGCGCCGCGACACCCTCGACGCGCTCGCCCGCGGCGGCTTGGCGGCGCTGCTCGGGACTGGTTCCCTTGCGCTTTCAAGCCGGGCCGCGCACGCGGCCGACGACGAGACGGTGCGCATCGGCTACCTGCCCATCACGGATGCGACCGCCCTGCTGGTCGCCCATGCCAAGGGCTATTTCGAGGAGGCGGGCCTCAAGGTCGCCGAGCCCGTGCCGGTGCGCTCGTGGTCGGCCCTCGTCGAGGGCTTCGCGGCGGGCAAGTTCAATCTTGCCCACCTCCTGAAGCCCATCCCGGTCTGGATGCGCTACAATAACAAGTTCCCCGTGAAGATACTGGCCTGGGCCCACACAAACGGCTCCGGGATCGTCGTCGGGGGCAAGAGCGGAATCGCCGATTTCAGAGATCTCGCAGGCAAGCGTGTCGCAGTGCCGTACTGGTACTCGATGCATAATGTCGTGCTGCAATACGCCCTGCGGGAATCGGGCGTGATCCCGGTGATCCGCGGAGATGCGGGGGCCAGCGAGTGCGCCCTGCAGATCCTGCCGCCGCCCGAGATGCCGGCCGCGCTCGCAGCGGGCAAGATCGACGGCTACATCGTGGCCGAGCCCTTCAACGCCCTCGGCGAGATCAAGGCCGGCGCCCGGATGCTGCGCTTTACCGGCGACATCTGGAAGAACCATCCCTGCTGCGTCGTGGTCGCCCACGAGCGCACCACGGTCGAGCGCCCGGACTGGACGGGCAAGGCAATCGACGCGGTGGTGCGGGCCCAGATCTTCGCCCGCGCCAACAAGGAGGAGGTCGCGCGGCTGATCTCGAAGGACGGCCGCGGCTACCTGCCGATGGCGGGCGACGTGGTCGTGAAGGCCGTCAGCGATTACGGGCCGGCCTATGCGGAGAGCGGCGCGATCCGCCATCCCGAATGGGCGGCGAGCCGCATCGATTTCCAGCCTTGGCCATACCCATCGGCGACCAAGCTCATTGTCGAGGCAATGGGCCGGACTCTGGTCGAGGGCGACGCCGCTTTCCTCAAAGGCCTAGACCCCGACTTCGTTGCTCGCGACCTCGTGGACGATCGCTTCGTAGCGGCCTCCCTGAAGCGCTATCCCGAGGGACTGGTGTCCGCCGCATCCGCCGACCCATATGTGCGCACCGAGGTTCTTGCACTGTGACCGCGGCACCGGCAGAGCCTCTCCTGGCTGTCGCATCCGCTTCCGCGGTCGAACTGCTTCCGCGGCGCTCTCGCGCGAGGCCGGCTTGGCTGCTCGCGCCACTGGCCGGGCTCGCGCTTCTCGGCGCAGTCTGGTTCGCTGCCGGCCTGATCCTTGAGAGCGATTCGCGCTACGGCGCCTTCACGGGCTTCGCGCCGGTGCCGGCGCTCGGCGCCTTCATCGACCTTCTTCGCTCGGGAGAGGCATGGCGCGCGTCGGCACCCAGCCTCGCACGTGTCGGCCAGGGCCTCCTCTACGCGTTCATCGCCGGCGCGCCGCTCGGCCTCCTCGTCGGCAGCCTCCCCCTCGTCGAACGCGCCCTGCAGCCGCCCTTCCAGCTTCTGCGCATGATCTCGCCGCTCGCCTGGATGCCGGTGGCAGTGCTGAGCTTCCCGAGCTGGGATGGGGCGATCGTCTTCCTGATCGCCGCTGCCGCGGTCTGGCCGATCCTGTTCTCGACCGCGGCCGGGGTGAAGCGGGT
>NZ_CABFPH010000061.1 GCF_902141845.1 Methylobacterium symbioticum
TCCGGCGACCCTGATGCGTCTCCAGGCGATCGACCACACCGACCTCGCAGCAGCGTGGCGGATCGCGGAGCCGTGGCTCGCGCGGGCCTGCGCGCGGCCCGAGGGCGTGCCGCGCTTCGAGGCGGCGGGGGCGGAATGCCCGCTCCGCTTCGAGGTGACCGAGGGCGGCGTCTTCGTCTCGACCCTGGGCAATTCCGGCCCGCTCTGCACCTTCACGGCGGCCGATTGCGCCACCACGCCGAACGGCCTCTGGGGGCCGGCCGCGGCCGGCCTGATCCCGCGCTCGGCGGAGTTCGACACCGCCCGCGGCGTCGCCGACAAGGCGGTGCGCGACAATTACAAGCTGATGACCCAGCGCGCCCGCCGCGAGGATGTCCGCCCGATCGTCACCGAGCAGGCTGCCTTCTCCGCCGACCGCGAGCAGGTCTGCCGCACCTATGCCCGCGAGGGCGCCCACGGCTTCTGCCACCTGCGCTTCAGCGAGAACCGGGCGCTCGCCCTGGCGACGCGCCTCGGCGTGAACACCGCCGCCGCGGCGCCGACCGCGACGGCGGCCACCCCCCGTCCCCGCCGCAAGCCGGCCGTGGAGGGCATGAACCCGGACGGGCCGGGCGCGCCGCTCGGCGAGTAGCGGGTGTCGAGAGGGGTCACCCCTCTCGCGGGTCCGGGGCGGAGCCCTGGGGCTTCAAGCCAGGGCTCCGCCCCGGCACCCCGCCAAACGGACTTGAGTCCCCTTGGGATCCCCGGACGTGATCAGCCTTCCGGGTAGTGCCGGGCCAGCACCTCGCGCACGCGGGCGACCATCTCGCTCTCGGGGCAGGAGAACTGGGCCGGGCGTGCCGCCTTCCACTCGGCATTGCTGGCGATGTTCCCGGCGGCGCGGGCCCCCTCGATCAGGTCCTTCACCTGGACCTCGCTCGCGACGCGCTCGTTCGAGCCCTGGATGATCGCCACCGGCGCCCGGCGGCGATCGGCGTATTTCATCTGCGCCTTCATGCCGGCGCCGCCGAGATAGAGCTCGGCCCGGATGTTCTCGGCGCGCAGGGCCGTCACCAGGCGCTGGTAGTCGGCGATGTTCTCACGGTCGAGCACGAGCACCACGACGGGGCCGGGCTTGCGCGCGCCGCCCAGCAGCGGGCTGCCGACGAGCTGGAGCGCCGAGAACAGGCGCGAGACGCCGATCGAGAAGCCGGTCGCCGGCACCGGCTCGGAGCGGAAGCGCCCGACGAGGCCGTCGTAGCGCCCGCCGCCCGCCACCGAGCCGAAGCGCACCACCTGGCCGTCCTCGTTGGTGACCGGGAAGGTCAGCTCGGCCTCGTAGACGGGGCCCGTATAGTATTCGAGCCCCCGCACCACGCTGGCATCCGCCCGGATCCGGTCGTGGCCGTAGCCGGCGGCCTCGCAGAGCCGCATGATGGCGTGGAGCTCCGCGATGCCCTCGCGACCGGTCTCGGAGGTGCCGACGACATCCTGCCAGGAGCCGAAGAACTGCTCCCAGAAGGCGAGCCGGTCGGCGCCCGCATCGGCGGAGGGCTGGAAGGCGACATAGGCCAGGATGCGCTGGATCTGCGCGTCGGAGAGGCCCGCGCCCTTGGTGAAGTCGCCGCTCTCGTCCTTGCGGCCCGCCCCGAGCAACTGGCGCACGCCGTCCGCGCCGAGACGGTCGAGCTTGTCGATGGCGCGCAGCACGGTCAGGCGTTGGCCGGCCTTGTCGGCGCCGGCGAGGCCGATCGCCTCCATGACGCCGTCGAGCACCTTCCGGTTGTTGACCTTGATCACGTACTGGCCGGCGAGCCCCAGCTTGTCGAGGGTGTCGGCCATCAGCATGCAGGCCTCGGCATCGGCCGCGACGGAGGCGGCCCCGACGATGTCGGCGTCGAACTGCATGAACTGGCGGAAGCGCCCCGGGCCCGGCTTCTCGTTTCGGAAGACGTAGCCGGCGCGGAAGCTGCGGTAGGGCTTCGGCAGCGTGTCGAAATGCTCGGCCACGAAGCGGGCCAGCGGTGCGGTGAGGTCGTAGCGGAGCGAGAGCCAGGATTCGTCGTCGTCCTGGAACGAGAACACGCCCGCATTCGGCCGGTCGAGGTCGGGCAGGAATTTGCCCAGCGCCTCGGTGTACTCGACGAAGGGCGTTTCCAGCGCCTCGAACCCATACAGCTCGAAGGTCTCGCGGATGCGCTGCAGCATCCGGCCCTGGGCCGCGATCTCGTCCTCGCGGCGGTCGACGAAGCCGCGCGGCAGGCGCGGCTTCAGGGTGTCGGCCTTCTCACCGGCCTTCTTGGCATCGGCCTTGGACATGTCGGGGCTTCGCTTCGTATCTGAGACAGAGTTTCCCGGGCTCTATCGCAGGGCGGCGGGAGGCGGCAACCGCCCGCGGACACGGCTCAGTACGGCGCGGTCAGCTTCAGTACGAGGAGGGCGGCGAGGCTCACCACCGCGATCGGGATCTGGAGCGGGCGCAGCCGCGCGAAGAACAGGGGCGCCTCGCCGCGGCGCGCCGCGATCGGGTCGAGCACCGCGACCGCCACATAGCCTGCGATCAGAAGGTCGAGGGCGACCACGCGGTTGCCGAGGATCACCACGGTGAGGAGGGCGCCGAGCCCAAGGCAGAACAGACCGAACATGGTCGCGATCTGGACGAAACGCGGGCCGCCCGGCGTGCGGAAGCTGACGCCGCGGCGCACGCCGGAGAGGAACAGCAGGATCGCCGCACCGTAGAGGATCGTGGCGAGCAGGATCAGCTCGTCCCACATGCCCCGCTGCCACCACGCGGCCGCGGCGCCGGCCACGAAGGGCAGCATCGGCCCGTAGCCGAGCACCACGCTGAGCCACGGCGTCTCGCGCGGCTCATGGGCGGTCAGGGTTCGTCCGGTAGCGTCCTCGAGCATCGCCGGCATCGTCAGGGATCTCGCACTGTTCGACCGCCCCCACCATAGAGGGACGCAACAGGCAGGCGACCGCCCGGTTCCCCCTCGCGACGTTTCGTGACGGACCTGTTGCGCAGGGGCCTCAGGCCGGGTCCGGGCTGCGACCGAGCGACTGTTGGACGGAGATCGACCGATCTCGTCTTCGTGATCTTCGCCCCTCTCACCCACCCATCTCGGGATGGGGTCGAGCGCGCGAGCGGCAGACGAAGACCTGCACGATCGGTCAGGCAGGCTCTCAGGCCGGTTGGGCAGCGGCCCGGGCCTGCCTGCGCCGCGAGCGGCGGCCGGGCTCGGGCGTCGCGTCGAGCCAGATCACCAGGGCCAGCGCGGCCAGCGCCGGGGCGCCCAGCGCCAGGAAGGCGCCGGACCAGCCGAGCACGGACTGGGCGAGGCCGCCGTACCAGGCGGAGAGAGCCCCGCCGATGCCCTGGACGGCATTGACCGTGCCGAGCGCCGTCTGGGTCCGGCCCGAGCCCCAGGTGAGGTCGGCCACCACCACGGGCACGGCCACGCCGACGATGCCCGACGCCACCCCGTCCAGGATCTCGGCCGAGATCAGCCAGAGCGGATCGTCGATATAGGCCGAGAGCAGGGCGCGCAGCGGCAGCACCGCGAAGGCCACGAGGAGGAGCTTGCGCCGACCGCTCCGGTCGGCGAGCGAGCCCGCGAACAGGGCCACCGGCACCATCACCAGCTGAGCCACCATCACGTAGCGCGCGGTCCAGGTGGTGGCGTCGGCGGCGGTGGCCACGAGCTTCTGGCCGAGCAGCGAGAGCATGCCGCCATTGCCGAGGTTGAACAGGGTCAGCGCCACGGCGAGCACGAGGAGCTTGCGGTTGCCGATCACGCTCTTCCAGCCGGCGCGCTCCGGCTGCTCGTCGCCCTCTTCCTTCCAGCCCACCGCACGGCGCGCGTTGTAGCAGTGGCCGGGCGTGGTCACCGTGGCCACGATCGCCAGCACCGCCATGGCGCCGAGCACCCAGAAGGCCACGGCTGCGCCGAGCCAGCCGGTGCCGAGGCTGATCAGGCCCGCCGCCAGCAGGATGCCGAGATGGTTGAAGGCTTGGTTGCGGCCCTGCTGCTTGGGGAAGCGGTCCTTGCCGACGATGCCGAGCGTCAGCGCCGTCACCGCGGGCAGGAGCAGGGTGCCGCCGGCGGCCGCGATCATCTGCGCGGCGAAGACGCCGCCGAAGCTGCGCACCGGCAGCAGCGCGAGCGTGCCGCAGAGGATCGCGCCGCAGGCCAGCGCGATCAGCAGGCGCGGGCGCCCGAGCCGGTCGACGAGGGCGCCGAAGGGGCCGCTGAGCAGGAGCGCGCCGACGCCGACGAGGGTGGTGACGAGGCCGACGCGCGCCGGGCTCCATGAGGCGGCGCCGGCGAGCCAGGTACCGAGGAATGGGCCCAACCCGCCCTGAATGTCACCGGTGAAGACGTTGATGAGAGCGAGATGGGTTGTGGCGAGCATGCGGTCCTGAGGTCGGATCCCCTGCGGGCCCGGCCTACGGCCAAGCCCCCCTGTCCGGCTGAAACGCCGTGGGCCGCCTCAGGGTTGGCCGCGAACTGCATAAAAAATCCCCAGCCTGCCGTGGCAGGCCGGGGCGAACCGGCGAAGCGTGATCCCGGTCGCGGGTCAGGACGCGAGCGGGCCGGCGCCCTGCGCGCCCTGCGCCTCGAAGGCCTTCTGGCGGTAGAGGCCGACGAAGTCGATCGGGTCGATGTAGAGCGGCGGGAAGCCGCCGTTGCGCACCGCCTCGGCCACGATCTGACGGGCGAAGGGAAAGAGCAGGCGCGGGCACTCGATCATCACCGCCGGATGGAGCTGGTCCTGCGGGATGTTCAGCATCCGGAAGATGCCGGCGTATTTCAGGTCGAAGGCGAACAGCACCTCGTTGTTGATCTTGGCGTCGCCCTCGAGGGTCAGCTCCACCTCGAAGTCGGTCGCCGCGAGCTGCTGGGCGTTGACGTTGACCTGGATGTTGATCTGCGGGCCCTGACCCTCCTGCGGCTGCAGGGAGCGCGGCGCGTTCGGGTTCTCGAAGGAGAGGTCCTTGGCATATTGCGCGAGCGCGTTGATGGTGGGCGCCTCGCCCTGCGGCGCGCCGCCGTTGCCGTTCGGTGCCGGAGAGTCGGCCATGGCGGTATCCTCCTCGAAGAAAGCGTTCGCGCCCGGTCCGTCCGGATCGGGCAGGGGCGTGGGGCGCTGCCTCAGCGCAAGGGCTCAGATGCCCGGACCCGGAGAGGCCCGTTCGGGGCAGGCCGCTAACATGCCCGCCCGGTGTGGACAAGCGATCCGCTGGGTCTGCACCGCGACCGCACCGCGACGACGCGGCGCGGGGGGGCGCCGGGACGGATCCCCATCTCCGGCGCGTCTTGTCTGGAACAGGCCATGAAGATGTCCCATATGGCCTGGAAGGTCGGGTCCGTGCCCGGCCCCATCCGGCTCGATCCATGCGCACGGGTCGGATAAGTGCACCTCACAAAGCTCCCGGAACGCCGTGACCTTCGGCGGTGATGGAGAAGCGGGAGCTTTGTGAGAGACACTCAGAGCAGTCCGTGCGATGACTGCGCGATGACTGCCCGGACCTGTCCGGAGCGGCGCCGTGCGGAGACGGATCCCGTCCGCCCCGCGCGGGCGCTGCTCGGGAGTCTTCGCGGAATGCTCTGGCCGGCCGGCTTCCGGCAGCCGCCATCGGATCGGTGATGCAGGATACCTTCGACCTTACGACCATCATCTTCCTGGCGCTCGCGGTCTTCGTGATCTGGCGCCTGCGCTCCGTGCTCGGCCAGAAGACGGGGGCCGAGCGCTCGCCCTTCAAGCCGGTCGAGCGCAGCCGCACCGAGCCCACGGCCAATCGCGGCGAGGGCGACAACGTGGTGCGCCTGCCCGGTGCCGACCGGGTGATGCAGGCCGAGCGCATGCAGGCCGCGGCGAACGCGCCGGCCCGCGACTGGCGCGGCATCGCCGAGCCCGGCTCCGAGGTGGCCCGCGGGCTGGAGGCCGCGGTGCAGGCCGAGCCCGGCTTCGATCCGCGCGCCTTCCTCGAGGGGGCCAAGGGGGCCTACGAGACGATCATGATCGCCTTCGCCAAGGGCGACCGGAAGACCCTGCGCGCGCTCCTTTCGAAGGAGGTCGGCGAGGCCTTCGAGCGGGCGATCTCCGAGCGCGAGCGCAACAAGCAGACGCTCGAGACCACCTTCGTCTCGATCGACAAGGCCGAGATCGTGGCGGTGGAGGTGCGCAACCGCGTCGCCCAGATCACCGTGCGCTTCATCTCGAACCTGATCACCGCCACCCGCGACGCCAGCGGCGCCGTGATCGACGGCAGCGCCGAGACGGTGGTCGAGGTGCCAGACATCTGGACCTTTGCCCGGACCCTCGGCTCGCGCGACCCGAACTGGCAGCTCGTCGCCACCGAGGCGGGTGCCTGATCCCCTCCGTGGCCCTGCCGTGCCGAGACTGAGCCCACGCGGCGGCCGCCTCGCCGCGGTCATCCTCCTCGCGCTATGCCTGCCGGGCCCGGCCGCCGACGCGGCCGGGCCGCTTCGCGTCGGCGAGGCGCGCCTGGAGCCGGTCCTGGTCTCGGCCCTGGCCGGCTTTCCCGGTGCGGATCCGGGCGCGGCCCTCGACGCCTTCCGCCGGGTCTGCACCGCTCCGCCCCCCGCCGCTCCGGCGCCTCCGACGGTGACGGGATCGGCGGCCGACCTTGCGGCGGCCTGCTCTGAGGCCGCCGCGCTCGCGCCCGCCGAGGCGGGCCGCTTCTTCGCCGAGCGCTTCGACGCCTATCGGATCGTGCGCCCGCCGGAGGCCCCGGGCGGTCCCGAGCGCCGCACCGGCTTTCTCACCGGCTATTTCGAGCCGGAGCTCACGGGCTCCCTGGAGCCGGGCCCCGGCTATGAGGCGGCCGTCCTCGCCCGGCCGGACGACCTCGTCAGCCTCAATACCGGCGAGACCCGGCCCGGGCTCGACCCCGCCCTGCGCGCCGCGCGCGCGGTGGATGACCGGCTGGAGCCCTATCCCGACCGGGCGGCGATCGAGGATGGGGCGCTGGGAGCCCGTGCTAAGCCCTTGCTCTGGCTGCGGGACGGGGTCGATCTCCTGGTGCTGCAGGTGCAGGGCTCGGGGCGGGTGCGCCTGCCGGACGGGCGCTCGGTGCGGGTGCTCTACGACGGCCGCAACGGCCGGCCCTACACCTCGGTCGCCAAGCTCATCGTGCAGGAGGGGCACCTGCCTCTCGAAGGGCTGACGCTGGCCCGCTGGACCGCGTGGCTGCGCGCCAACCCGGAGACGGCGCGCCGGCTGATCCGTGCCAACGCCTCCTACATCTTCTTCCGCCTCAGCCCCGTCGAGGATCCGGCCCTCGGGCCGGTCGGCGCGGCCGGCGCACCGCTCAAGCCCGGTGGCAGCATCGCGGTCGACGCCCATCTCTGGCGCTACGGGCTGCCCTTCTGGCTGGAGGGGCGGCTACCGGGCGGGGCGGCGGACGAGGCCGGCCGGCTCGTCGTCGCAGCCGATACCGGCTCGGCCATCGTCGGCCCGGCGCGGGGGGACCTCTATGTCGGCACCGGCGCCGCGGCCGGCGCGGCGGCGGGCGACCTGCGCGACGCGGTCGGCTTCGTGGTGCTTCTGCCGAAGCCCGCCGCCGATCCGCGCGGACGCTGAGGGCGGCGATGCGGCGGCCCCGGCGCCCACGGACGCTCAGCGGCGAGGAGGCTCGCCTCTGGGCCGAGATCGCCAAGCTCATCACGCCGTTGCGCGGGCGGGCCCGGCCGCCCGCGCCGGCCGCGGATCCGTCGCAGGCAACCGCGACCCTCGCGCCGGGCCTGACCGCAACGGCCGCGGCGAAACCCGGAACGACGCTCGGTTCCAAGGCGGGACAGGCGAAACCGGGACAGGCGCCGGCCAAGCCGGCCCGCGCGCCGAAGAAGGCTGCCCCGCCGCCCATACGGGCCGCGACCGCCGCGCCCTATCAGGCTCCGCCCCAGACGCCCCGCCCGGCGACGGGCATCGACCGTCCCGAGCGGCTGGCCCTGCGCCGCGGCACCCTGCCGATCGAGGCGCGGATCGACCTGCACGGGATGTACCAGACGGAGGCGCACGCCGCGCTCACTGGCTTCATCCTGCGGGCGCGCGCGGCCGGCCATGCGCACGTCCTGGTGGTCACCGGCAAGGGCGGTCCCGATTTTCACGAGGCCTTCGCGGAGCGTGGCGTCCTGCGCCGCAGCGTCCCGCACTGGCTGCGCGGGCCTGAGCTGCGCGGCATCGTCCTCGGTTTCGAGGAGGCGGCCCGGCACCATGGCGGCTCCGGCGCGCTCTATGTGCGCCTGCGCCGCCGCTGAAATCCCACGGGCTCACCAGCGCATCGTGCGGTAGCGGCAGGTGCGGCCGTTGTCCTGGAAGCCCGCCGGGCAGCGGCGGACGCAGGCCCCGGCGGCATATTTGAGCGGCGGCCGGCAGGCGTTCCGGAACTGGCGGCCGTACTGGTAGGCCTGGGCCGGGCTCTCCGCCGCGGCGGGGAGGGGCGTGGCGCAGGACAGTCCCGCGACCGCCAGAAAGAGGGCGGCGCGGGCGAAGGGAGCGATCATCGGGAGGCTCGGGGCAAGCGGGATCGTCGCTCAACGCCGCACCGGTCCGCCGGGTTCGCCAGGCTCGTGACAGTCGGGACGCTCGGGAGGGACTTGAGCCGGCGCGGAAAACACGCTAAGCCCTCACGGCCCTCCTAGACAATAAAAGCCGCACCGCATCCGCGAGCCTGAAGGGCTCGATCCCCACGATGCCATGGGTTCCGCCGCACGGCGCGCGTGAGCCCGAATGCCCGGCGCCTCCGCCAGGAGCCCGGCGCGGATCTTCCCCACCGAACCATCCTTCGCATTCTCAAGCCTCACGTCGGTTCAACACACCCATGACCGTACAATCCGACGCCCTCCTGCCGGCCGAGCTGCCCGCAGACTCCACCAGCGCCGTGGCCGAGCTCGACGGCATGCGCGAGGTCAAGCTCCAGGACCTCAAGTCCAAGACGCCGACCGAGCTCATCACCTTCGCCGAGGAGGTCGAGGTCGAGAACGCCTCGACCATGCGCAAGCAGGAGCTGATGTTCGCCATCCTGAAGCAGCTCGCTGCCAAGGAGGTCGAGATCATCGGCTCCGGCACCGTCGAGGTGCTGCAGGACGGCTTCGGCTTCCTGCGCTCCTCCGACTCGAACTACCTGCCGGGTCCCGACGACATCTACATCTCGCCGACCCAGATCCGCCGCTTCGGCCTGCGCACCGGCGACACCGTCGAGGGACCGATCCGCGGCCCCAAGGACGGCGAGCGCTACTTCGCGCTGCTCAAGGTCAACACGATCAATTTCGAGAACCCCGAGAAGATCAAGCACAAGGTTCACTTCGACAACCTGACGCCGCTCTTCCCCACGAAGCGGTTCAAGCTGGAGCTGGAGAACCCGACCAAGAAGGACTTCTCGCCCCGGATCATCGACATCGTCGCGCCGATCGGCAAGGGCCAGCGCGCGCTGATCGTGGCGCCGCCGCGCACGGGTAAGACCGTGCTGATGCAGAACATCGCCCAGTCGATCACCCTCAACCATCCCGAATGCTACCTCATCGTGCTGCTCATCGACGAGCGCCCGGAGGAGGTCACCGACATGCAGCGCTCGGTGAAGGGCGAGGTCATCGCCTCGACCTTCGACGAGCCGGCCACCCGCCACGTGCAGGTCGCCGAGATGGTGATCGAGAAGGCCAAGCGCCTCGTCGAGCACGGCCGCGACGTCGTCATCCTGCTGGATTCGATCACCCGCCTCGGCCGCGCCTACAACACCGTGGTGCCGTCCTCCGGCAAGGTGCTCACCGGCGGCGTCGACGCCAACGCCCTGCAGCGCCCGAAGCGCTTCTTCGGCGCGGCCCGCAACATCGAGGAGGGCGGCTCGCTCTCGATCATCGCCACCGCGCTGATCGATACCGGCTCGCGCATGGACGAGGTGATCTTCGAAGAGTTCAAGGGCACCGGCAACTCCGAGATCATCCTAGACCGCAAGGTCTCGGACAAGCGCATCTTCCCGGCGATCGACATCACCCGCTCCGGCACCCGCAAGGAGGAGCTGCTGGTGCCGCCGGACGCGCTCAAGAAGACCTATGTGCTGCGCCGCATCCTCAACCCGATGGGCGTCACCGACGCGATCGAGTTCCTGCTCGACAAGCTGCGCCAGACCAAGAGCAACGGCGACTTCTTCGACTCGATGAACACCTGAGCGGCGCATCCATCGCCGATGGTTTCAGGCGGCGCCGGACCGAGGTCCGGCGCCGCTTTCGTTTCCGGGACCAGCACGTGCCGACGCTCAGGCCGGCCCGTCGAGCGGCTTGAGCCGGCTGGCGGGGGCCGCGGCGGGGCGGATCCGCCTCCCCCGCCCGAGCCGGCGCGCGAGGTCGGCAAGATCCGGCGCCGCGCCGCCGGAGGGCGCATAGACGGCGCGGTCGAGGGCGGCGAGCCGGGCGGCCATCTCCGGATCGGCCCGCCAGATCGCGGCCAGCTCCGGCTCGGCCTGCATCGCGCCGCTCACCTCCGCTCGGAAGGCGGCGGGATCGCCCGCCTCGGCCGCCCGCTTCAGGGCACGGCGGCGGGAAGCGGGCAGGCGCAGCCGTGTGCCGCCCGGCCCGAAACCCAGGAGGACGAGACCGAGACCGAAGGCGGCGAGCCCGGCCGCGGCGGCGACGAGCGGCGAGGCGCCCTGCGGCGGCGCGAGGCCGCCATCCCGGTCGACGAGGCCGCCGCCGATCTGGCGCGCGGGGATCTCGGTCTCGCGCATGGTGCGCGAGACCGTATCGAACCAGGGGATGCTGATCGCCTCCAGCGGGATCACCTCGGGCACGCCGGGGCGCACATCCCACTGATAGGTGGCCCGCGCCACCGGGCCCGACGGCGTGATGATGGTCTCGCGGGTGACGGGGCCGGCGAAGGTGAGGATGCCGCGCGTCCGCATCACCGGGCGCGGCGGCAGGCCCTCGGCCACCATGCCCTGCGCCTCCACGGTCACGATGCGCCGCGTGGTCTCTCCGAGCTTCACCGTCTCGGGATCGGGACTCCAGGAATCCGTGACGGTGACGTCGCGGGCGGGCAGCCACCAGGGCTCCTTGGCATCCGGGCCGCCCGATCCTTGCGTCCAGCGTGCCACCGGGAACGAGATCGGCTCCGAGCGCACGTCGACGACCCGGCGCGTGCCGGCATCGTTGACGGTGAGGCGGTGGATGAAGGGCTCGAGGGTGAAGTCGCCCGCGTGATGCGGGAAGATCGCGATGGTGCGGTCGAAGGCGAGCCCCACCTGCCCGTCCGGAAGCCGCGCCTTGCTCCAGCCGTCGCGCCCGAGCTGGGTCCAGCTGAAATTGGCGAGCGTCGGCTGGACGACCTCCTCCAGGAGGATCTGCTGGCGGTAGAGCCCGTGGATGCGCAGCAGCACCATCTCGCGGGCGAAGGGGGCCGCGTTGCCGTTGCGCTCGGCCGTCACCGTGAGGGTGAGATCGCCGGGCTCGATCTCGGCCCGGGCGGGCGCCGCCGCGAGCAGGGGCGCCAGAAGCGCCAGAGGCGCGAGGCGCCGCGATCCCGAAAGACTCACCACGGGTTGCTCCCGGCGGGCATGTTGGTGCCGGCCTCGATCCGGCGGGCCTGCTCGGCCTTGAGGCGGAGCTTGAGGTAGCGGCCGGGATCGTCCGGCAGGGTCTGCAGCCAGAGCCGGTCGGGCCGGATCTCGTGGGCCTCGAAGCTCTTGGTGACGCGGCGCACCTCCTTCTCGGGGGCGGCGGCCACCATGGCCGAGCCGCCGCCGGTGCGGCCGCGGCCGGCGGCGTCGCTGGCCGAGCCGCGGGCCTCGCCGCGGCCGGAATCGATCGATTGCTGCTCGGCCTTGCCGCGGCGGGCGACCTTGCTGTTGCCGGGCAGCGAGGCGCTGGCGGAGGCCTCCTTGTTGCCGGCCAGGCCCTCGCCGCTGGAGGAGGCGTTGATGTCGTCGTTCTTGTCCTGGTTCGCGGTGTTGTTGTAGCGCGCGCCGTACTGGGCCGTGCCGTTGGCGATGCCGCCGCCCTTGCCGCGGTCGATCTCCTCCGCGAGCATCCGGGCGATGAGGGAGCGGTTGGCCTGGGCGTCGGCGTCGCGCGGGTTGAACCGCAGGGCCTCGTCGTAGGCCGCGATCGCGCCTGGGAGGTCGCCGGCCCGGGCCAGCGCGTTGCCGAGATTGTAGCTGTTGCGCCTTCCGCCGGCGCGGAAGATCGCGGCGGCGGCCGCATAGTCGCCCGCCACGTAGAGAGCGGGCCCGCGCCAGGCCGGATCCGCGATGACCTCCGCCGCGAGGCCCGGCAGGCCGATCCCCATCAGGAGCCGCCCGAACCCGGTGCGCGGCTCGGACAGGGCGCCGAGCCCGAGCAGGCCGATGCCGGCGAGCACGAGGCCGCCGGTGCGGGCGTAGAGGCGCCAGCGGCGGGGCAGGGCGAGGGCAGCCGGGAGCCGCAGCGGGGGATTCAGCATCAGGCCGTCCTCCGGAACAGGAGGAGCGCGGGCAGGGCGGCGAGGAGGAGGAGCCAGCGCCCGTAATCGGCGAAGGCGAGCACGGTGTAGCCGCCCGCGGCGAGGTGCTGGGCCGTGCTCGCGCCGACCGCGTCGAGGACAGGGCCGGGATTGGCGAGATCGGCCGCGACGCCGCCGCCCGCCCGCACGAGGCCGTCGAGGGCCGCCCGGTCCGGCTTCGGCACGCCGGGGGGCAGGGCATTCGAGGCCGGCACGAACAGGCCCTGGATCCGCCAGCCGCGCTCGCGGATGGCTCGGGCCTCGCGGAGCGCCGCCTCGCCGAGGCCGTCGCCGTCGGTGATCAGGACCACGTCGGCGGAGACCACATCGGCCTCCGCCAGGGTGCGGCGGGCGAGGGCGAGGCCGCGCTCGGGATGGCTGCCGCGGTCGGGCACTGTGTCGGCGTCGAGGGCGAACAGGGTGGTGCCGAGGCTGTCGCGGTCGGTGGTCGGCGAGACGGCGAGATAGGCGTCGCCCGCGTAGACGACGAGGGCGACGGACCGGGTGCCCGCCGCCTCGGCCACGCTCTGCGCGGTCTGGCGCAGGTCCTTCAGGCTGCCGCCCTCGGCGACCGAGCGCGAGAGGTCGAGCACGATCACCGTGGCGTCGAGGTTGCGGAAGGTGGTGGCCTCCTGGCGCTCCAGCGCCGGTCCGGTCAGCGCCAGGGCGATCAGCCCGGCAGCCAGCGCCGCCGCGAGATTGGCCTGGCGGCGGCCGCCGAGTACGGCGCCGCGGCGCTCCATCAGGCGCATCAGGGCCGGGTCGACCGCCCGGCGCCAGTCGCCGAGGGGCGCGGCGCGCCAGGCGGCGCGGAGCGCCAGCAGCGCCACCAGAGGCAGGAGCGCGAGCCACCAGGGCCGCAGCAGGGTGATCGCGGCGAGGGTCATGACGGGCTCACCGCTGCCGTCGGGTGGCGAGGAGGAGCCCGGCGCAGGCCAGTGCCAGGGCGGCCGGCCAGGGCCAGAGGTCGCGGCGCAGGGGCAGCGGCGGCGCCTTGGCCCGGCCACCCTCGAGCGCGTCGATGGCGTCCGCCACCGCGATCAGGTCCTCCGTGGTCTTCACGCGGAAGGCCTTGCCGCCGCTCATCTCGGCCATGTCGCGCAGGGTCTCGGTATCGACCACGTCCTGCTCGCCGTCGGCATTGGCGAGGTCGCGGGGGCCGAGCGCGATGGTGTAGATCCTGACCCCGATCTCGCGGGCCAGCGCCGCCACGTCCCGCGGCGTGGTCTGGCCGGCATTGTTGGCCCCGTCCGAGAGCAGGATCACCACCTTGGCGCCGGCGGGCGCAGGCTGGCCGGCCTCGGTCCCGGCATCGCGCGGGTCGAGGCGGCGCAGGGCCAGGCCGAGCCCGTCGCCGATGCCGGTGGAGCGTCCGACCAGGCCGATCGTCGCCTCCTCCAGGGCGCGGGCGACGCTGGCCGTATCGAAGGTCAGGCTCGCCGCGACGAAGGATTGGTCGGCGAAGATGACGAGCCCGATCCGGTCGCCCGCGCGCCGCCGGATGAAGTCGGCGCCCACGCGCTTGACGGCCTGGAGCCGGCTCACCGTCTCGCCGTCGAGGGCGAAGTCGCGGCGTTCCATCGAGCCCGACAGGTCCATCGCCAGCATGATCTCGCGGCCCGAGGCCGGCAGCGCGATGCCGGGCAGCACGAGGCGGGGCCCCGCGAGCGCGACGACCAGGGCACTCCACAGCGCCCAGGTGAGCAGGACCCGGCGCCGGCCCCGTGCGGCGATGCCGGCGCCGCTTGCCGCCTCCGGTACCAGGGAGGCCGGAACGCGCAGGGCGCCGCTCGATCCGGCCGCCTCGGTGGGCAGCAGGCGGGCGGCGAGGAGCGGCAGCGGCAGGAGCAGCAGGGCGAGCGGGGTCGCGAGGTCGAAGGCCGAGAGGAGGGCGCTGAGAGAGGCCGGCAGCATGGTCAGGCCCGCATCCGGCCGATCAGGCGGCCGAGCTCGGCGTCGATCCGGTCGGGATCGGGCGTCTCGCGGCGGCGATAGAGCCCGTCCACGAGGACGCGCCCGCCGCCCGCGGTGAAGAAGGTCGTGGCGAGGAGCCGGTCGAGCGTCCCGGCCCAGTCGGCTCCCTCCAGACCCGCCGCCGCCTCGCCCAGGCGCGTGCGCACGAGCCGGCGCAGGAGCCGGGCCTGGGCCACGAGCCTGGGCTCCGGGTCGAGCCCGCGCGTCGCGGCCAGTTCCGCGAGAGCAGCCCGGCGCAGGGTGTCCCGGGCGCGGGCTCGCAGGACGCGCAGCAGCCCGACGAGGAGCGCGGCGGCGAGGCCGAGGGCGGCCGCAGCCACGATCTCTCCCTGCAGCGCGCCCGCCGCGTTGCCGGGCAGGTGCAGGCCGCGGAGCTGGTCGAGGGAGAGGGCGGTATCGGGATTCATGGGGCGCCGATCTGCCTCCCCCCTCTGCGGGGGAGGGTGGCTCGCGAAGCGGGCCGGGAGAGGGGAGCCCGGCTTCCAACGGAGGCGCAGCGTCGATGCTGAGCCTTATCCTGCGCCGTCGCGCCCCTCTCCCGCCTCGCATCCGCGAGGCACCCTCCCCCGCAGAGGGGGGAGGGTGGATGACCCTCACAGAACCGCATCGAGCCGCTCCATCTGGGGCGCGTAGGATTCCGGACCGGCCTCGACGTCGAGGCGGATCCCGGCGATGCCGCGGTGGGCGTAGTCGGCGAGGCGCTCCTCGGCGGAGGCGGCCGGCGGGCGGCCCCGGCCGGCATCGAGGGTGCCGCGGCGCCCGTCCGGCAGGGCGAAGGGGTAGAGGCCCGCGGGCCGCGCGCGCTCGAAGGCGTCGCTGACCAGGATCAGGCGGATCGAGAGCTTCTCGGCGGCGAGCGTCAGCAAGTGATCGAAGTCGGGCCCCGGTGCGTCGAGGGCGCTCGCGATCACGAGATGGCCGCCGGAGGGCAGCAGGCTCGCGGCGATGGTGAGGAGCGGCTCCAGGGGCGGGTCTGCGGCCTCGGGCGCGTCGAGGGCCCGGGCATGGGCGAGGGCGAGGGCCCCGGTGATCGCGGTCATGGCCCGCTCGCCGCCGGCCGGGCGGAGCGCGGTCGGCTCGCCGGCATGGCCGACGACGAGGCCGACGCGGCCCCCGTCCCCGACCACGCGCCAGCCGAGCAGCGCCAGCGCCTCGGCGGCGGCCACCGAGCGCAGCGTCCGGCGCGTGCCGAACAGCATCGAGGGCCGGAAATCGGCGAGCAGCACCACGGCGCGGTCGCGCTCGTCATGATGGGTGCGCACGTGCAGCTCGCCGGTGCGCGCGGTGGCGTTGCGGTCGATGTGGCGCATGTCGTCGCCCTCCGACCAGAGCCGTACGTCGTCGGGCTCGGAGCCGCGCCCGCGCCGCCGCGTCACGATCCCGCCGGGCAGGCCCGCCAGGGTGCGCGTCGCCGGCGCGGAGCCGCGCCGGGCGAGATGGCGCAGGCCCATCAGCGCCTCGCCGGACAGGAGCCCCGGCTCGGTCGGATCCGTCTGTGGCGCCGCCGGGCTCGCCACGGCTAGAGCGCCCGCACCCGCTGCACGAGGTCGCGGATGAGGCCGCGCGCCGTCCGGCCCTCGGCCGCCGCCCGCCAGGTCAGGCCGATGCGGTGGGAGAGGGCGTCGGCGGCCAGTTCCGCCACGTCCTCGGGAACGACGTGGTCGCGCCCGTGCAGGTAGGCCCGAGCCTTTCCGGCCACCATCAGGGCCAGCGTGCCGCGCGGCGAGGCCGGGTGCTCGATCGCGGCGCGCAGGTCGGGGGCGACCGCGTCGGTGCGGGTGCCCGCCACCAGGCGCACGAGATAGTCCTTCAGGGCGGGCGAGACGTAGGTGGCGAGCGCGGCCTCGCGGGCGGCGCGCACCTCGTCGAGCCGGAGCTTCACCGGCATCGCCTCGGCATGGTGGTTCAGCTCGCCCTCGACGAGGTCGAGGATGCGCCGCTCCGAGGCTTCGTCCGGCATCTCCACCACGACATGGAGCAGGAAGCGGTCGAGCTGCGCCTCCGGCAGCGGGAAGGTGCCGGCATGCTCGATCGGGTTCTGGGTCGCCACCACCATGAAGGGGTCGGGGAGGGGGTGGGTGTGGCCCGCCACCGTGATCTGACCCTCGGCCATGGATTCGAGCAGCGCCGACTGCACCTTGGGCGGCGCGCGGTTCACCTCGTCCACCAGGATGAGGGAGTGGAAGAGCGGGCCGGGCATGAACTCGAAGGTGCCGGCATCCTGGCGCCAGACCGTGGTGCCGGTGAGGTCGGCGGGCATCAGGTCGGGCGTGCACTGCACGCGGGCGAAGGAGCCGTCGAGCCCGTCGGCGAGGCGCTTGACCGCGCGGGTCTTGGCGAGGCCGGGCGCGCCCTCGATCAGCAGGTGGCCGCCGGTGAGCAGCCCGATCAGCAGGCGCTCCACGAGGCGGTCGGCCCCGATCAATCCGTGGGAAAGCCCGTCGCGGAGCGCCAGGATCCGGTCTCGGAGATCGTCATCGGCGGCGACGGCGGGACGGGGCGCGAGCGTGGCACTGCTCATGCGCGCACGACTCCGGCCGCCGCGAGCGGGTCCTTCATCATCCTGACCGTCTCCTCGATGCGCCGCGTGAGGCGCCGGACTCTTGAGGGGTCCATAAGAGCCCGGTGTGCCCGCTGCCCGGTCCGGGCGTCAATCCCGCCTTCCGTCCAAGGGGCCCACCCGGACACTTGGCCTCAGGAAATCCGGCCCGGAAAATCCGATCCCAGGGACTTGGTCTCGGGCGGCGTTTCGTCCAGAGCGTCACGGTTCCGTCATGGCGCATCGCCTAGGAGCCTGCGATGATCGCCTTCACGCCGCTGCCGGAAACCCTCAACTCGGCCATCAGCCTCATCGTGGCCTTCGGCCTGGGCACCCTGATCGGGGCGGAGCGGCAGTACCGGCAGCGCAATGCGGGGCTGCGCACCACCGTCCTGGTGGCGGTCGGCGCGGCGGCCTTCGTCGACCTCGGCATGCGGCTCACCGGAGGCGACGGCGCGACCCGCACCGTCGCCTACGTGATCTCCGGCATCGGCTTCCTCGGCGCCGGCGTGATCATGAAGGAGGGCATGAACGTGCGCGGCCTCAACACGGCCGCCACGCTCTGGTGCTCGGCCTCCGTCGGCGCCTTCGCGGGGGCGGACCTGCCGCTGGAAGCCGGCTTCGTCACGGCGGCCGTGCTCGCCTGCAACACGCTGCTGCGCCCCCTCGTCAACGCCATCAACCGCGCGCCCATCCGCGAGGACCAGACCGAGGCGACCTACGAGGTGCAGATCACCACCGCGCCCGAGGCCGCCGGCCCGGCGCGCGACCTCCTGGTCGAGCGGTTGGAGGCCGCGAACTATCCCGTGAGCACGGTCGAGGTGGTGGAGCGCGGCGAGGAGGCCGTGGACGTGGTCGCGACCCTCATCGCCGACGCGGCCGAGGGCAAGGAGCTCGACGCGGTGACGGACGAGCTCGCCCGGGCGCCGAACGTCCGTCACGCCACCTGGTCGGTCAGCGCGGCGGACTGATGCGGGAGCGCTCCGGAGGTGCGCCGGCGCACCTCGAATGCGGCCGGACTCTTTCCTGGTGCGGGTTCGGGGCCGAGTTCGGGGGCTGAGCGGGGCCGGGTTCGGCTCCGGGGAGATCACCCATGAGCGCATCGCAGAAGAGCGCGCTGATCGTCGGGGCCTCGCGCGGTCTCGGCCTCGGCCTCGTCGAGACCTTCCTGGCGCGGGGCTGGCGCGTCACCGCGACCCAGCGCACGCCCTCGCCGCAACTCGCGGCGCTCGCCTCGGACGCGTTGCGGATCGAGACCGTCGATATCGACGACGACGCGGCCGTCGCGGACCTTCACGCGCGGCTCGGCCCGCAGGCCTATGATCTGATCTTCGTGGTGGCCGGCGTGGCGACCCAGGCGCACGATCCCGCCCACGTGGTGCCGCGGGCGGTCGCCGCGCAGGTCTACCTCACCAACGCGATCAGCCCGATCCGCTTCGCGGAGGCGTTCCGGGACCGTGTGGCGCCCGGCGGCAGCCTCGCCCTGATGAGTTCAATCCTCGGCAGCGTGGCTCTCAACGAGTCGGGCGGCTGGGAGATCTACCGGGCCAGCAAGGCGGCGCTGAACACCCTCGCGCGCAGCTTCGCGATCCGCCACAGCGATACGGGGATCAGCGTGCTGCTGGTGCATCCGGGCTGGGTCCGCACGGACATGGGCGGGGCGGAGGCCGATATCGACGTGGCGACGAGCGTGGCCGGGATGGCCGACGTGGTCGAAGCCCGGCTCGGCCGGCCGGGCAGCCAGTATGTCGACTACCGGGGCGAGACGCTCGCCTGGTGATTCGCCTCAGCGGCGCGGGTCGAGGGGACGGCCGCGCCGCTCCACCACGACGGGCGCGCGGGTGCGGCGCTCGACGATCACCGTGCGCGGCGCCCGGCTCGGGCCGGCATGGCTCATGATCCGCTCGGGCGTGCGCTCGGGCTTCTTGTGGACTGCGGCGAGGACGTGGGGACGGACCTCGTCGGCCGACAGGCCGATCAGGCCGCAGGCAATCTCCACCTGCTGCTCGATGTCGTCGGCCAGGTCCTGGGCCGCGGCAACGGCCTCGGACACGGTCGGCGGCTCCCGGCGCACCCGGATGGGCGGCAGATCGGCGAAGCTCTTCGGGGTCTTCTTCACGGCACGGCTCGCACTGGTCATGGCCCGAACATAGTACGGTTCGGCGGGATTGTGCAGTGCATCAAACGACGGCCCCTCGGATCCGCCTGCGTCTCGTGGAGCTCCGGGCGCGTCGCACCCACCTCAGATCCACTTTGCGCGATGCAGCGCGGCATAGCGAGGTCATTCACGATGCAATTGCCTCTGCCATCGGCAGATCGAAGAGGCCTTCCGCGTCATAATGCCGCGGGATGATGGCGCGACCCGCGATGTCCGGTCAACCGGGAGAGAGCAGGATCGGTTCGCACGCCCCGTCATCGAACCGCCGCTGTTGCGTCGGACGGAACCCGCCATGTCCTTCGAACAGGCCCCGGCCACCGCCCTCGACCCACGCCTCACGCCGGCGCGGCCGGATCTCGCCGATGTGGCCCTGCGCGGCCGCGTCGCGGCGGCCCGCTTCGTCGAGCCGCGGCCGATGCGGGTCGCCGTTCCCGTGGCGCCCCTGCGCCGGGCGCCCACCCCGGATAGCGGCCTCGATACCGAGGCGGTGATGGGCGACGCCGTGCGCGTCTACGCGGTGGAGGACGGGTTCGCCTGGGTCCAGATCGAGCGCGACGGCTATGTCGGCTACCTGCCCGCGGAGAGCCTGGGGCCGCCCGAGCCGGCGCCGACCCACCGGGTCGGCGCGCTCCGCACCTTCCTCTATCCCGCGCCCGACCTGAAGCGTCCGGCGCTGGCCCATCTGAGCCTCGGCGCCGGGCTCGCCGTGACGGGCGTGGAGGGCGATTATTTCGCCGTGCCGGGCGGCTACGTCTTCGCCGGGCATTGCCGGTCGATCGCGGCGAGGGAGCCGGATTTCGCCGGCACCGCCGAGCGGCTCGTCGGCACGCCCTATCTCTGGGGCGGCCGCACCACCCTGGGCCTCGACTGCTCGGGTCTCATCCAGCTCTGCCTGGAGCAGGCGGGGCTGACCTGCCCGCGCGACGCCGACCAGCAGGAGCGGGGGCTCGGCGCGGCGCTGGCCCTCGATCCGGCCGGCCTCCGCCGCGGCGACCTGGTGTTCTGGCGCGGCCATGTGGGGATGATGCTCGACCGCGAGACCCTCATCCACGCCAATGGCCACCACATGGCGGTCGCCGTCGAGCCCCTCGCCGGGGCGGCCGCACGCATCCTTGAGAAGAGCTACGGGCCGGTGACCGGATATCGCCGGCCGCCCGCGCTTATCCCCTCAGCCGCTGCTTGATCCTGAGGATCAGCCCGTCGCGCACGTCGCGGTAGCCGTCGAGGCGCTGCTCGCGCGAGGCCTCCTGCAGGAGCGTGGGGTCGGGCGTCGGCCAGTACTCGACATCGGCGGCGAGCGAGCGGGTCAGCTCCAGAGCGGCGTGGTGCGCCTCCGGCGCCAGGGTGATGATCAGGTCGAAGTTCAGCCCCTCCCACTCCTCCAGCTGCTCCAGGGTGCGGGGGCGGTGCTTGGCGGCATTGATGCCGATCTCGTCGAGGGCGGCGACCATGAAGGGATCGACCGGCTCGCCCTCGCGGACTCCGGCCGACTGCACGTAGATCGACTTGCCGAAATAGTGGCGCGCGATCGCCTCCGCGGCCGGCGAGCGCACGGCGTTGAAGTTGCACATGAACAGGACCGACTGAACCCGCTTCTTCTTCGGTGCGGTCCCGGGGGCGATCTCGTCCATCGGCGCTCAGCCCCGAATCACCCTCCTCAGCCCTTCCAGTGCAGAGCGAAGATCAGGGTGAAGAGGCGCCGCGCGGTGTCGTGGTCGAGGTCGACCTTGCCCTCGAGGCGCTGCTTCAGGGTCTCCGACGCCTCGTTGTGCAACCCACGACGGCCCATGTCGATCGCCTCGATCTGGGTCGGCGAGGCCGTGCGGATGGCGTTGTAGTAGCTCTCGCAGATCATCTCGTAGTCGCGGATCACCCGGCGGAAGGGGGTCAGCGACAGCAGATGGGTCATCACCGGCTCGCCGTTCTCCGCGCTGATCGCGAAGGAGAGCTTGTTCTCGACGAGGCCGAGGCTGAGCCGGTAGGGGCCGTCGTCGCGGCCGGGGAGGGCGAAGTGGTTCTCCTCCAGGATGTCGAAGATCGCGATGGCGCGCTCGTGTTCCTGGTCCGGGTTGCCGCGGCCGATCGAATCCTCGTCGAGCTTCACCGCCACGAGGCGGTTCGGACCGCGCTCCTTGTTCCCCTCCGTCATCGTATGGCCAGCCTCACAGGTTCAGGCGGATCGCGACGGAGCGGGCATGGCCGTCCAGGCCCTCCGACCGGCCGAGGGTTATCGCTGCCGGGCCGAGCGCCCGCAAGCTCTCGGGCGTGCAGGAGAGGACCGTTGTCCGCTTCATGAAGTCGAGCACGCCGAGGCCCGAGGAGAACCGGGCCGAGCGGGCGGTCGGCAGGACGTGGTTCGGGCCGCCGACATAGTCGCCGATCGCCTCGGGCGTGTGCGCGCCGAGGAAGATCGCGCCCGCATTGCGGACCTGGCTGGCGAGCGCCTCCGCATCCGCCGTCTCGATCTCCAGGTGCTCAGGGGCGAGGCGGTCGACGAGCGGGATGGCCTCGTCGAAGCCGCGCACGCGGATGATGGCGCCGTAGTCGCGCCAGCTCGCCTGCGCGATCTCGCGGCGGGGCAGGGTGGTCAGCGCCCGCTCCACCGCCGCCTCGACGGCCCGGCCGAGCTCCGCGCTGTCGGTGATCAGGATGGCCTGGGCGGCGACGTCGTGCTCGGCCTGGGCCAGCAGGTCGGCGGCGATCCAGTCCGGATTGGCGTGGCCGTCGGCCAGGATCAGCACCTCGGAGGGGCCGGCGATCATGTCGATGCCGACCTGTCCGAAGACCCGGCGCTTGGCCGCCGCCACCCAGGCATTGCCGGGCCCGACGATCTTGGCCACCGGCGCGATGGTCGCGGTGCCGTAGGCGAGCGCCGCCACCGCCTGCGCCCCGCCGACCCGGTAGACCTCGTGCACGCCGGAGAGATGCGCGGCGGCCAGCACCAGCGGGTTCATCCGTCCCTCGGGAGCGGGGGCCACCATCACGATCCGAGGCACGCCCGCGACGCGGGCCGGCACGGCGTTCATCAGCACCGAGGAGGGATAGCTCGCGGTGCCGCCGGGCACGTAGAGCCCGACCGATTCGAGGGCGGTCCAGCGCCAGCCGGCGGTGACGCCGAGGGCGTCGGTGGCGCGGTGGTCCGCCGGCACCTGGGCGCGGTGGAAGCTCTCGATGCGCGCGGCGGCGAGTTCCAGGGCCTCGATCTGGTCGGCCGGGCAGGCCGCGACCGCGGCGGCGATCTCGGCCTCCGTGACGCGGAGCGAGGCCTCGGCGAAGTCCTCGCCGAGCCGGTCGAAGCGGCGGGTATAGTCGACCAGAGCCGCGTCGCCGCCGGCGACCACGCCGGCGATGATGCCGCGCACCGCCTCGTCCACGTCCTCGGCGATCTCGCGCTTGACGGTGAGGAGGCGCGCGAAATCCTGCGCGAAGGTCGGGTCGGAACTGTCGAGGCGGACCATCGGGACCTGTGCTCGTCCTGTCGGGTGTCGTGAGGGCGCCGTGCGGCGAGGTCAGGCGGCCGGGCCGGGCAGCGCGTCGTGGGCGGGGCGCCCCTCCGCTTCCCAGACCGGCCCGAGATCCTTCATCTGCACCTCGATGCATTCCACGTCGAGCCGGATCGCGGCGCCGCCGGAGAAGACGAGGGTGACGGCGCCCGACGGCGGCTCGGCCGGATCGAAGGTGACGGCGAGCAGGCTGAGCACCGCCTCCGGATCCTGGCCCGGGGCGATGCCGCGGGTGCGCACGCCGAGCACGCGCTCGAAATGCAGGCCGGCGAGCCGCCGCCGGGCCGGGCCGCCCTCCGGCGCCGCCCAGTCGAAGCGCCGCAGCACCAGGGCGAAGCGGTGCTCGGCCGCGAGATAGGTCAGGTCGGCCGCCCGCAGGACCGCGTCCTGCAGGTGCGCCGAGATCACGGTGAGATCCTCGGCATCGAGGGCTGTGAGCTTCAGAAGCTCCATGCGGATCCCTTGCATCCCGGCTGCCGCCCTGCCGCGCCGCGAGAACGCCCGGGCACGCAGGACTAAGGTGAATTTCACGTGAAACCTCGGCGGGTAGGTAGCGGCGCAGGCCGCCCCCGGCAACAGCAGGCGCGCGGCGGTCCGGCCGTGCGAGCCGGCCCGCGAGCCTGCAGACCGAGGTCATGTTCCGTTCAGGCGCTCCCCGATACGGTCGGCCCCGTATCATGCAGCCGCCCGGCAGCGCCGGCCCGCTGTTTCGAGGAGATTTTCGTGACGCGTATCACGCTCGCGGCGCTCGCCGCCCTGACCCTGGGCACCACCCTCGGGGCGGCGACGGCCAACGCGCAGTACTACGACGATCGTCCGCGGCGCTACGAGCGCTACGACGACGATTACCGCTACGAGCGCCGCCGCCGGGACTTCGACGAGGACCGCTACGAGCGCCGCGGCTACGGCCGCCGCGGCAGCATCTGCGTGACCGCCCGCGGCAATTGCGTGACGCGGCCGGCCCCGTTCAACACCCCCTGCGGCTGCGAGGTCCCGGGCTTCGGCTTCAAGCGCGGCGCGATCGGCGGCTGATCGCGACCCCGATCACGCCCGCACGCGTTCGATCCGGGCGCCGCAGCGGCCGAGCTTGGCCTCCAGCGCCTCGAAGCCGCGGTCGAGGTGGTAGACCCGGTTGATCTGGGTTTCGCCCTCCGCGGCGAGGCCCGCGATCACCAGCGAGACCGAGGCGCGCAGATCGGTCGCCATCACCGGCGCGCCCTTCAGGCGCTCGACGCCCTCGACGATGGCCGCGTCGCCGTCGAGCCGGATCCGCGCGCCGAGGCGGGCGAGTTCCTGCACGTGCATGAAGCGGTTCTCGAAGATGGTCTCGCGGATGCGCGAGCTGCCCTTGGCGAGCGTCATCAGCGCCATGAACTGCGCCTGCAGGTCCGTGGGGAAGCCGGGGAAGGGGTCGGTGGTGACGTCGACCGCGGCGATGCCGGCGCCGTTGCGGCGCACCCGGATCCCGTCCGGCACCTGGGTGATCTCGGCCCCCGTGGTCGAGAGCACGTCGAGGGCTGCGTGGAGGAGGTCGGCCCGGGTGTTCTCCAGAACCACGTCGCCGCCGGTCATCGCCACGGCCATGGCGTAGGTGCCCGTCTCGATCCGGTCGGGCAGGACCTCGTGGCGGGCCCCGTGCAGGCGGGCCACGCCCTCGATCTCGATGCGCGGCGTGCCGGCGCCCTTGATGCGCGCGCCCATCTTGATCAGGCACTCGGCGAGATCGACCACCTCCGGCTCGCGGGCGGCATTCTCGATCACCGTGGTGCCGTAGGCCAAAGCCGCGGCCATGAGGGCCACGTGCGTGCCGCCGACCGTGACCTTCGGGAAGCTGATCTCGCCGCCGCGCAGGCCGTTCTTGGTCTTCGCGACCACGTAGCCGCCATCGATCTCGATCTGCGCGCCGAGCTTCTCCATCGCCATGATCAGGAGATCGACGGGGCGGGTGCCGATGGCGCAGCCGCCGGGCAGCGACACCTTGGCCTCGCCGAACCGGGCGAGCAGAGGCGCCACCACCCAGAAGCTCGCCCGCATGGTCGAGACGAGTTCGTACGGCGCGGTGGTGTCGATGACGTTCGAGGCGGTCAGCCGGATGGTCTGGCCGGTCTCCGTGGTCTGACCGGGCCGCTTGCCCACCACCATCTGGTCGACGCCGTGGTTGCCGAGGATGCGCGTCAGGGCCGTGATGTCGGCGAGCCGCGGCACGTTGACGAGTTCCAGCGTCTCGCCGGTCAGGAGACTCGCGATCATCAGCGGCAGCGCCGCGTTCTTGGCGCCCGAGATCGGGATGGTGCCGTGCAGCTCGGCGCCCCCGGTGATGTGGATGCGGTCCATACTGGTTCCTTCGGGCGCGAAGCCCCGATGCGGCGCCGATATCCTGCCGCCGATGTCCTGCCGCGCGTCAGCCGGACCTGCGGCAGATCAAGGCGTGGCCCGAGGATCGGCGATAGGGCGTGAGGGCTTGGCCGTTGTCTCTCGGCGGCAGCCTATAGTCGACTTGTGTCCAAATCGGGAGCGCCAGCTTGATCGTCCGGAGCGGCCTCGACGCCGGCCTCACCACCGGCTTCGCGCGCCTGCCCGACAACGTCAGAGCCGTTCCCGATCGCGTCGCGACACGGAACGGCTTCCGGTCCTTGTCGGGACGCGCTCTCTGTCGCCAAACCGGCATCCCCCTCGGCGGCGAGCGCTCCCGTCGCGGCCTCGCCGGGGGCGCGCGCTTTCTCCTGCGCCTTCCGGCGGCGCAGGTTGTCACGGAGCGCCGCCTTGAGGCGCTCCGCCCGTGCATCCTTCGACTCGCTCATCCGCGAACCCGTCTCCCGCGTTACGTCTCGTTCACCGTGTGCGGCGCAACGTCGCCCATTAGGACCCATCTCGGCGCGCGCAGATCAGGAATGTTGGAACTCATCTTGAATCGATTCCAGATCAGCCTGTATCTTCCCCTCGACAGCGCCTGAAGACGCTGCCGACAGGAAACCGCAGCCACGTTCCAAGTCCGCCATGGCCAGCAGGTGCCAGCCTCGTGCCGGTGCCACGGTTCCGGCAAGCCCGGAAGACCGATGCCGGCCGACCCGTTCCCGCGCATCGGCGGCTCGCCCGTCCTCACGCAGCCATCCGAAGGACCCTCATGCCCGTGACCCGGTTGCCCGCTGCCCCGAATTCCGCATCGGCCGGACCCGGCATCAGGACGGATTACGAGGTTCATTTCCGCGGCGCCCTCGACAAGCTGCACGGCGAGCGGCGCTACCGCGTCTTCGCCGATATCGAGCGCATCGCCGGCCGCTTCCCGGCCGCCACCTGGCGCCGGGCCGACGGCTCGACCCGCGAGATCACCGTCTGGTGCTCGAACGACTATCTCGGCATGGGCCAGCACCCCGAGGTCGTCGGCGCCATGACCGACACGGCCAAGCGCTGCGGCGTCGGCGCGGGCGGCACCCGCAACATCGCCGGCAACAACTCGCCGCTGGTCGATCTCGAGCGCGAGCTCGCCGACCTGCACGGCAAGGAGGCGGGCCTCGTCTTCACCTCCGGCTATGTCTCGAACCAGGCCGGCATCTCGACGATCGCCAAGCTGATCCCGAACTGCCTGATCCTCTCGGACGCCTACAACCACAACTCGATGATCGAGGGCGTGCGTCACTCGGGCTGCGAGAAGCGCATCTTCCGCCACAACGACCTCGCGCATCTCGAAGAGCTGCTGATCGAGGCGGGCGACCGGCCGAAGCTGATCGTATTCGAGAGCGTCTACTCGATGGACGGCGACGTGGCGCCGATCGGGAAGATCTGCGACCTCGCTGACCGCTACGGCGCCATGACCTATCTCGACGAGGTGCATGCGGTCGGCCTCTACGGCGAGCGCGGCGCGGGCATCGCCGAGCGCGACGGGGTGATGCACCGCGTCGACGTGATCGAGGGCACGCTCGCCAAGGGCTTCGGCTGCGTCGGCGGATACATCACGGCCTCCAGCGCGATCTGCGACGCGGTGCGCAGCTTCGCGCCGGGTTTCATCTTCACCACCGCGCTGCCCCCGGCGGTGGCGGCGGCGGCGCGCGCCTCGGTGCGCTACCTCAAGCATTCGAAGAGCGAGCGCGAGGCGCATCAGCGCCAGGCCGCCCGCACCAAGGCCGCCCTCGATGCGGCCGGCCTGCCGGTTCTCGCCACCACGACGCATATCGTGCCGGTGATGGTGGGCGATGCCGAGCTGTGCAAGGCGGCGGCCGACCACCTGCTGGAGTGCCACGGCATCTACATCCAGCCGATCAACTACCCGACCGTGCCGCGCGGCACCGAGCGCCTGCGCATCACGCCCTCGCCCTTCCACGACGAGGCGCAGATCCAGAAGCTCACCGCGGCCTTGGCCGAGACCTGGGACTCCCTCGATCTGCCGCGCGCCGGCACCGTCTTCGTCGAGGCGGCGGAGTAGCTAGATCTCCAGCACCAGCCCGTCCTCGGCGGCGATGTAGCCGTCGGGGGTCTGGGCCAGCATCTCCGGGCTCATGTGGGTGAGCATGAGCCGCGTCGGCGCGATCTCGGGGAGCCGCGCCTTCAGGGTTGCCCAGGCGAGGTGGAACGGCACCCGCCGCTCCACCGTGTAGCCCTCGGCGATCATGAGGTCGGCGCCCACGCCGGCCGGAACCAGCGCCTCGACCCATTGCGTGTCGCCCGTATAGGTCAGCACCTTGCCCGCATGGGCGAGACGCAGGGCGTGCGAGGGCGCGCCCGAAGGGTGCTCCACCGCGAAGGCCGTGACCGCGACGCCGCCGATGGTCTCAGGGGCCCCGGCCTCGATCTCCCGCACCACGACCGGGAAGGTCCGCTCCACCGTGCTGGAGCCCGGGAACAGCACCTCCATGGCAGCCGGCAGCCGCGCACGAATCCCGGGCGGCCCGACGATGGTCAGGGGCTTGGTGCGGCGGCTCACGAGCTGGCCGTCGAGGATCAGCCAGGGCAGGCCGCCGAAATGGTCGCCGTGCAGGTGGGTGAGGAACACCGTGTCGATCCCGTTCGGGTCGACGCCGAAGCGGCGCATGGCGATCAGCGCCGAGGCCCCGCAATCGACGAGGAAGCCCGTCCCCTCCGAGGCCACGTGGAAGCAGGTGTGCAGACGCCCGCCGGAGCCGAAGGCGTCGCCGCAGCCGAGGACCGTGAGCCGCATCGCAGGAAGCTCCCTTGAAGGTACGTGCCGTTGCATCGCAGCACGGGATGCGCTGTAGCTCCCCGGCTCGCGAATCATAGGGGATGGGAGCGGCGATGTCGGGTGGTCACGGGGGGATCGAGGGATCGAACAAGCGCGTCGCGCTGCTGATCTCGGTGCTGGCGCTGTTCCTCGCCTTCAGCGAGACGCTGGGCAAGGCGGCCCAGACCGATGCGATCAGCGCGAATGTCGAGGCGTCGAACCAGTGGGCGTTCTTCCAGGCGCGCACCATCCGCAGCACGGTGCTGAAGACCGCCGACGAGGCCATCGCCCTGCTGCCGCCGGGACCGAACCAGGAGGCGATCCAGGCCAAGCGCGCCGAGTGGGCCAAGACCATGGCGCGCTGGGATTCCGAGCCCGCCACGGGCGAGGGCCGCAAGGAGCTCTCCGAGAAGGCCAAGGTCGCCCAGGAGAAGCGCGACCTCTCGCTCCACCGCTACCACCATTACGAGCTGGCCTCGGCCGCCTTCCAGATCGGCATCGTGCTGGCCTCGGCCGAGGTGATCACCGGCATCGTCGCCCTGGTCTTCGCGGGCGGGCTGCTCGGCATCGCCGGCGCGGTGATGCTGGGCTTCGGCTTCTTCGCGCCGCACGCCCTGCACCTGTTCTGATCCGGGGTCCGCTGAGGCCCGTCCGCACAATCCGAGCCGGGCCGTCAACCGGTCGCTAAGGGCGCTGGCCGAACCGGCCGGGGACGCGTGCATCGCGGTAAGGGTCCGTTCACGCCGATCGCGTCGCATGGCGTCTCGATCGATTCCCGGCGACGGCCCTGCCATGCGCATCCTCCTCGCACCGGCGCTGCTGCTCGCCGCGTGCGGCTCCGTCCCGGCGGCGGAGCCCACCCCCTTCCGGACCGCCCTCGCGACGGCCGGCGGCTGCGGCCAGCACCGCGCCCTCGCGGAGGAGCGCCTCGGCCGGCTCGATGCCGCGACGGCCTCCGCCCTGCCGCAGGGCGAATCCGACCTGTTCGGCAAGCCGGCCGGACATTGGACCGAGGACGAGATCCGCGACGCCCTGGCGGTCTTCGCCGCCTGCGAGTCCCCGGCTGGTCCGGGCGCGGCGAGAGGGCGTGCGCGTCTGGCGCGGGACCTGCGCAGCTTCGAGACCGCCCTGCGCCGGGCCATCGTCGTCGGTCACGCTCCGGCCCCGGCCGAGACGGGGGAGGAGCCCCCGCCGCACGATTCGGGCCGCAGCGCCGCACAGGGGCCGGCTCCGTCCGGTTCCGGCCGATTGCGGCAGGGGCCGGCCTTCATCCCCGCCGCGGGTGCCGCCGGGCTGCCGCCGCGGCCGCCGGCCGTGGCCCGGGACACCAATCCGGCCGAGACGCGCCCCGAGGCCGCAGCGGCGAGCGCGGATCCGGTCGCCGCTGCGCTCCCCGGCGAGGCCGTCCCGCCCGCCCGGCCCGGGCGGACGCGGGATCAGGGTCATGCCGCGCCCGAGCCGCCCGGCCGCTCCGCTCCGGTCGCTGCCCATCGCCCGCCGACGGAACGGACGCAGTGCCCGATCAGCCTCGGCACCTTCGAGATGATCCAGGCGGAGATGCGGCTCGCGGAGGTCGAATCCCTCATCGGCTGCCGCGGCAGCATCGAGAGCACCGCGACGATCCCGGGGCTCGGCGCCTTCGAGACCTATCTCTGGTCGGACCGCGGCGGCAGCGCCACCGTCACGCTGGTCTTCCAGAACAAGCGCCTGCGATCGAAGGTGCAGCGCGGTCTCGGCGCCGAGGCTCCGCGCGGGACTTGAGCGCAGGCGTCGAGCCTCAGAACAGGCTGAGCTGCCGCGCGGGCTCCGCGAGGCGGGCGCGCAGGTCGAGCCGGTCGGTGAGGGCGACCGGCCTGTGGTCGGCGGCGATCAGGAAGGGCCGCGCGCGCTTCAGCCCCGAGGTCAGCCGGGCCACGTCGTCGAGCCGCAGGGTGGTGTGGCGCCGGGCCTGGACGATCCGGTCGACGGCGCGCGCGCCGAGGCCCGGCACCCGCAGCAGCATCTCGCGCTCCGCCCGGTTCACGTCGACGGGGAAGCGCGCCCGGTTCTTGAGGGCCCAGGCGAGCTTCGGGTCGATGTCGAGGGCGAGCATGCCGTCGTCCGAGGCGTCCGCCACCTCCGCGGGCGAGAACGCGTAGTACCGCAGCAGCCAGTCGGCTTGGTAGAGCCGGTGCTCGCGCTGGAGCGGGGGCGATGTGAGCGGCAGGATCGCCGCGCCGTCGGGGATCGGGCTGAAGGCCGAGTAATAGACGCGCTTGAGGCCGACGCGGTCGTAGAGATGCGCGCTCTTGGCGATCAGCGCCGCGTCGGTGGTGTCGTCGGCGCCGACGATGACCTGGGTCGAGTGCCCGGCCGGGCTGAAGCGGCGCTTCTCCGCCCGGGCCTCCGCGATGCGCTCGCCGATCTGCGCCATCGCGCCCTCGATCGCGGCGCCGTCCTTCTCGGGCGCCAGCCGCTCCAGGCTGGCCTCGGTCGGCAGCTCCACATTGATCGAGAGCCGGTCGGCGTAGAGGCCCGCCTCCTCGATCAGCCAGGGGCTCGCCTCGGGGATGGTCTTCAGGTGGATGTAGCCGCGGAAGCCGTGGTCGCGCCGGAGCGCCTTGGCCACCCGCGTCAGCAATTCCATCGTGTGGTCGGGCGAGCGGATGATGCCGGAGGAGAGGAACAGGCCCTCGATGTAGTTGCGCTTGTAGAACTCCACCGTCAGGCGCACGACCTCGTCGACGGTGAACTTCGCCCGGCGCACGTTCGAGGAGCGCCGGTTCACGCAATAGGCGCAGTCGAACAGGCACCAGTTCGTCAGCAGGATCTTCAGGAGCGAGACGCAGCGCCCGTCCGGCGTGTAGGCGTGGCAGATGCCGGCGCCTGTGGTCGAGCCGAGCCCGTCCTTGCCGGCCGCGCGCTTCGGCGCGCCCGAGGAGGCGCAGGAGGCGTCGTATTTCGCGGCATCGGCCAGGATGCGCAGCTTCTTCGCGAGGGTCTCGTCCATCGAACGGATGATGAACAGGCGCGGTCCGGAGGCAAGGGCGCGCGGGGCCGCATCCCCCGCGCGCGATGCCGCAGCCGCCTCGAAGCCGTCCCCGATCGCGGTGGGATCGGGGACGGCGGAGAGCGCTCGCGCGGATCAGCCCTGGCTGAGGGTCGCCTTCAGGGTGATCTCGGCGTTGAGCACCTTCGAGATCGGGCAGCCGGTCTCGGCGGCGTGGGCGAGTTCGTCGAACTTCGCCTGGTCGATGCCGGGGATGGTGGCGGTGAGGGTGAGCGCCGATTTCGAGACCTTGAAGCCGTCGCCCTCCTTCTCCAACGTCACCACCGATTCGGTCTTCATCTCGGTGGCGGTGAAGCCCGCCGCCTGGAGCTGGAAGGCGAGCGCCATGGTGAAGCAGCCGGCATGGGCGGCCGCGATCAGCTCCTCCGGATTGGTGCCGGGCTTGTCCTCGAAGCGGGTGTTGAAGCCGTAGGGCTGGTCGGCGAGCACGCCCGACTGGGTCGTGATCGTGCCCTTGCCCTCCTTGCCGGTGCCCTGCCAGACCGCGTGCGCCCTGCGATTGATCATCTCGTCCTCCCGCGAAGCGGATGGGCGGCGCGGGTTGCGCGGCCCTGCCCGGGGCGGCAAGTGGCGCAGGCCGTCGTGAAATCCAGCGCTCAGGCCTCCTCGTCCTCCGCCTCCAGCGTGCGGCGGGCGAGGGCGTAGGGGAAGCCCGCCCGGGCGAGCGCCGCGAGATCGCGCTCGCGATGCGCGGCGCGTGTCTCCGGCGGCCGGAAGGGGCCGAGCCGCCGCCGCTTCGCGTAGGCCCGGGCCGCCTCCGCCTCGATCGCGGCCGGGTCCTCCGCGGCCTCGGCGCGCTCGGCCTCCATCGCCGCCGCGATCTCGTCGCGCGGCACGCCCTTGGCCGCGAGCTTG
>NZ_CABFPH010000062.1 GCF_902141845.1 Methylobacterium symbioticum
CCGCGACGCGCGTCGTGGTTCCACTCTCGCGGGCCCTTCATGCCGCCACCCCCCAGAGCGCCCTCCGCCGCGACGGCCGCCTTCTCGGCGAGCGGGCGCGCGTTCGGGCCGGGTTCGGGGGTCGCGGTCCGGCGGCCGGCCCGGCGCGAGACGGCACCACGCGGCGCGGATGTCGATCCCGTCCCGATCCCGGCGCTCCGGGCCGCCTGCGCCGGCCTGCTCCTGCTGCTCGCCGTCGCACCCGCCCGCGCCCAGAACGCCAAGGCGGAGGCGCCGATCCCGGCGGCGACGCTCGCCCTGATGGCGGCCAAGGGCACCGGCGCGGCGAGCCCCGTCCTGTTCCGGGCCTACAAGAAGGAATCGGAGATCGAGGTCTGGAAGCGGGGCCCGAGCGGCTACGTCCACATCAAGACCTTCCCGATCTGCCGCTGGTCGGGCCAGCTCGGCCCCAAGCGCGCGAATGGCGACCGGCAGACGCCGGAAGGGTTCTACGCCGTCCCCAAGCGCCAGATGAACCCGAACTCGCGCTACTACCTCTCCTTCGACATCGGCTATCCGAACGCCTTCGACCGGGCGCATGGCGGCACCGGCTCGGCGGTGATGGTGCACGGCGTCTGCTCCTCCATGGGCTGCTTCGCCATGACCGACCGCGCGGCCGGCGAACTCTACGCCATCGCCCGCGACGCCCTGAACGGCGGCCAGGCCGCCTTCCAGTTCCAGTCCTACCCGTTCCGGATGAGCGCCGAGAACATGGCCCGGCACCGGGCCGACCCGAACTACGCGTTCTGGCGCCAGCTCAAGGAGGGCTCGGACCGGTTCGAGGCGACGGGCGAGGAACTCCAGGTCTCGGTGGCCGGCGGACGCTACGTCTTCGCGCCCTCGAAGGATCCGGCGAAGGAGGCGGCCGCGGCTACGCGCCGGGCGGCCGAGGAGGCGCGCATCGCCGGCCTCGTGGAGGACGGCTCACCGGCCGTGCGCACCACCTACTCGGATGGCGGCCAGCACGCCTTCTGGGCCTCGCTGATCACCAAGGGCGTGCCGGTGGGCGAGATCAGCCGGCCGGAGGCGCTGGCCTATGCCGGCCAGGAGGTGGTGGTGATCGCGGGCCACCGCCGCCCCGCCCCGATCCCGGAGGCGGTCTGGACCGCTGCCCTGGCGCCGGGCAGGCCGATGGCGGACTGGCGCCTGGCCGGCTTCGTCCCCATCTACGAACGCGTCCCGGACCGCTTCGGCTGGGCTGGCGCCTATGCCGACAGCCTGCCGCGCCTCGTCGCGGCCGAGCTGGCGAAGCGGGACCGGAGCGGGTCCGCGCCCGGTCTCCTCGCGGCGGCGGAGGGGCTCTGAGATGCCTCCACGGCCGCGAAGCCACGACACCCGGGAAAACGCCAGCGTGGCCGGAGACCGTGTGCGGGCACGCACATCGCATGCAACCTGGTGCCCCCACCTGATTGCATCTCACAGAGCGGCGGAGTGTCCGCGCGCTCCCCGTGGCCGGCCCGGGCGCATTGACGCCGGCCTGACGAAAGCGTCCTGATCGATGAGCGGCCAGGACGGATGCCTGATTGACGATCCGATGACCCTATCGAACAGTCCTGCCTCGGGCGGTGCCCTCACCCTGCGCTTCTGGGGCGTACGCGGCTCCACGCCGGTCTGCGGTCCCGATTACGCCGAATTCGGCGGCTGCACCCCCTGCCTGGAGGTGCGCTGCGGCCAGCGCCTGTTCCTGATCGACGCGGGCTCCGGCCTGTTCAATTGCGGCCAGCATCACCGGACCGATCTGCCCAAGGAGATCGATCTCCTGTTCAGTCATCTGCATCTGGACCATGTCGGCGGCCTGCCCTTCTTCAAGCCCGCGGTGTTCGATGCGGAGCGGACCATCAACACCTATTGCGGCAACCTCGACGGCGAATCCGCCGCGACGGCCCTCGAGCGTCTCTACGCGCCGCCGCTGTTCCCGGTTACCCTCGACATCCTGCCCTGCCGCCTCGCGCATCACGGCTTCAAGGCGGGCGAGACCCTGACCTTCCCGGACGGGATCCGCGTCGACACGGTGCTCCTCAACCATCCGCAGGGCTCTGTCGGCTACCGCTTCGACCACGGCGGCAAGCGGCTCTGCGTGATCAGCGACGTCGAGCACACCGATCCCTGGCCGAGCCCGGAGCTGATGGACTTCGTCGCCGGCGCCGACCTGCTCGTCTACGACGGCATGTTCACGGATTGCGAGTATCCCGCCTGCCGCGGCTGGGGCCACTCCACTTGGCAGAAGGGCGTGGAGCTCGCCCAGGCTGCCGGCGTGAAGGCGCTGGCGATCATCCACCTGCACCCCGCCCATACCGATGCGGTACTGCGCGCGGCCGAGGCCGAGATGCAGGCCGAGATGCCCACCGCCTTCATCGCCCGCGAGCGCGCGCTGATCGATGTCGGCACGATCGGCACGCCGCGCCCGCGCGTGGTCGCCCGCTTCGCCTGATCGGCTCGCCGCCTCACGCCTCCTGTGCGCGGCCGACGCGGCTGTGGCGACGGCTCCAGCCGAAATAGATCGCCATGCCGATGGCGAGCCAGATCACGAGGCGCAGCCAAGTCTCGCTGTCGAGGGAGACCATCATCGCGGCGCAGGTGAGGATGCCGAGGATCGGCACCAGCGGCACCAGCGGCGCCCGGTAGGCCCGCGGGGCGTCGGGATGGGTCCGACGCAGGATGATCACGCCCAGGCAGACCAGCACGAAGGCCAGCAGCGTGCCGATGCTCGTCATGTGGCCGAGCTGGGTGATCGGCAGGAAGCCGCCGAGCGCGCCGGTGAAGACCATGAAGAACAGGTTCGAGCGGTAAGGCGTCTTCCAGGTCGGATGCACCCGCGAGAACAGGCCCGGCAGCAGCCGGTCCTGCGACATGGTGAAGAACACCCGGCTCTGTCCGAGCAGCAGCACCAGGATCACGGTGGAGAAGCCGGCGATGACGCCGAGCGTCACCAGCGATTTCAGCCAGGGGAACGGCGTCTGGCCGATCGCGGTGTTCACCGGCGCGCCGTCGCCGCGCATGGCGTCGTAGTGGACGAGGCCGGTGAGCACCCCGGCGAAGAGGATGTAGATGACCGTGCAGATGGCGAGCGAGCCGAGGATGCCGATCATCATGTTGCGCTGGGGGTTCTTGGCCTCCTGCGCCGCGGTCGAGACCGCATCGAAGCCGATATAGGCGAAGAAGACGACACCCGCCGCCCGCATGATGCCGCTCCAGCCATACTCGCCGAAGGTGCCGGTGTTCTCGGGGATGAAGGGCACGTAGTTCTGCGCCTTCACGTAGAAGGCGCCGAGCCCGATCACGACCGCGACGACCGCGAGCTTGATCGCCACCACGATCGCGTTGACCCGGGCCGATTCGCGAATGCCGATCATCAGGAGCCCGGAGGCGGCGACGATGATGACGATGGCCGGCAGGTTGACGAGGCCGGTGCCCGTGGTGCCGTCGGCCAGCGTGTAGGTCTCGAAGGGCGAGTGCACGAGCCGGGCCGGCAGGTCGATGCCGAGCTGGTGCAGGAAGCGGACGACGTATTGCGACCAGCTCACCGAGACCGTGGCCGCGCCGACCGCGTATTCGAGCACGAGGTCCCAGCCGATGATCCAGGCGACGAACTCGCCCATCGTGGCGTAGGCGTAGGTATAGGCCGACCCCGCCACCGGGATCATGCCGGCGAGCTCGCTGTAGCACATGCCGGCGAAGCAGCAGCCGAGCGCGGCGATGGCGAAGGAGATGACGACGGCGGGCCCCGCATGCTGGGCGGCGGCGATGCCGGTGAGGGAGAACAGGCCGGCGCCGATCACAGCGCCGATGCCGAGCCCGATCAGGCTCCAGGGCCCGAGCGTGCGCTGGAGCGTGTGCTCCCCGGCCTCGGCATCGGCGTTGAGCCGCTCCAGCGATTTCGTGCGGAGCAGCGCGCTCCCGGCCCCTGCCGCCATGCCCGTCTCCGACCGTGTCACGAAACCGTCTTCATCCGGGCAAAGCTAGGGGTAGAGGGTCTCTGGGCCAGGGGGCGCCGCGCGAGAATTTTCCCAATCCCCCGCCGACGGCTCAGACCGGCCAGCCGGCCTCACGCCACGCGCCGTCCCAGAACATCCATTCGAGGCGCGTGGCATGGGTGAAGGCCCGGTGCATGCGCGCGCGATGCGCCGGGGAGGCCCCCACGGCGGCGGCATCCGCCGCTGCGATCACCCGGTCGACGGCCTCCGCGAATTCCGCACCGCCATAGGTGTCGATCCAGGCGCGGTAGGGGTTGTCGGGGCTCGCGCGGGCGAGGATGTCGCGGCCGACCTCGCGGTAGATCCAGAAGCAGGGCAGCAGCGCGGCGACCACGACCTCGTAGGGCTCGGCATGGGCGGTCGCGAGGAGATAGCTCAGGTAGTGGTCGCAGGCGGGCGACAGGGGCGTCGCGGCGAAGGTCTCCGGTCCGATGCCGAAGGCGCGGAAGAAGCCCTCGTGCAGGGCGCGCTCGACCACCACCGCCTCCTCGGCGGCGCGGGCGAAGAGCACGATCCCGTCGGGATCCGGCGCCTTGGCCGCGGCGAGCGCGAGCGCCCGGCCGAAGCCGACGAGGTAATGCGCGTCCTGCAGGATGTAGTGGCGGAAGCGCGCGGGGCTCAGCGTGCCGGCAGCGAGCGCCGCGTTGAAGGGCATGGTGCGGATGGTCTCGTAGAGATCCGCGTTGGCCGCCCAGGCCTCGCGGGAGAACTGCCCCACACCGCTGCCGCTCATCGTCGCTCCTGTCCTCGACCTCGTTCTGAGGAGGGAATGGGAGTGGCCCGCCTCACCCCTGCCGCTGCGCCTGCGTCACGGCCACGTGGATGAGTTCGGCCAGCGTCCGCACGCCGAGCTTCTGGCGCATCTGCGAGCAGGCGTTGGTCACCGTCTTGTAGCTCACCGAGAGGTCGGCCGCGATGGCGCCGTAGGATTTGCCCTGGGCGAGGCGCGACAGGATCTGCTGCTCGCGGGGGGTGAGCTGGGTCTCGGGGGTGCGGCGCGCGTCGCTGCGCAGCATCGCGACCTCGGTGGCCAGCCGCCGGTCGAGATAGACCTCACCCGCCCGCACCCGCTCGAACGCGTCGTAGAGCTCGGCCGAGGCGTGGTCCTTCAGCACGTAGCCGAGCGCGCCGGCCTCCAGCGCCCGCGAGACGATGACCGGATCGTTGTGCATGCTGAAGACGAGGACGCGCGTCTCGGGCGCCACCGCGCGCATGCGGCGGATCAGCCCGAGCCCGGCGAGCCCGCTGCCCTGGAAGGTCAGGTCGCAGATCACGATCGGCGGGCGCAGCCGGTGGAAGATGCGGTAGCCGCCGACCACCGTGGTCGCCTCGGCCACCGTCTCGACGCCGGCATCCTCCAGCACGCGGCGGCAGCCCTGCAGCACGATCGGATGGTCGTCGATGACGAGGACCGGGAGGCGCGTGCCGGCGATCCCGGACTTGGTGGCGATGGCGTTCATGGCGCTGCGACCGTGCTAACGTCCTCGGATCCCTCGGAGACCGGGATGCTGATCCGGACAACAGCGCCGGGGCCGGCCTTGTCAAGGGCAAAGCTTCCCTCAAGGGCGCCGACCCGCTCCCGCATCCCCGAGAGTCCAAGCCCGGTGCCGTGCCCGGGCGCGAAGCCGGTGCCGTCGTCATGCACGGCGAGGTGGAGCACGCCCTCCGCCTCGCGCAGGGTGACGCGCACCGACGATGCGGCACCGTGGCGCACGGCGTTGGTCATGCTCTCCTGCACGCAGCGGAACACGGTGAGGTCGACGAGGTCGCCGTAGCCCCGGGCGAGGCCCTCGATATCGGCGGTGAACTGGGTGGCCGGATGCCGCCGGGCAAAGTCGCGCAGCAGTAGGTTGAGGCAATCGGCGAGCGGCACCTGCCCGAGCCCGTGCGGGCGCAGGCGGTTGAGCAGGTCCCGGTTGCGGCCCTGCACCTGGCCGACGATCGCCGCGATGTCCGAGGCGCGGGTGGCGAGCTTGGCGCGGTCGGGCTCGGCCTCGCCCGCGGCGATGCGGGCGATCGAGGCGGCGTTGGCCTCCAGCGCGAACAGGCAGGGCCCGAACTCGTCGTGCAGCTCGAGGGCGATGCGGCGGCCCTCGTCGTCCTGGGCGGTGAGCAATTGCCGGTTGAGGCGGGCATTGGCATCGCGCGCCTCTCCGAGGGCCTCCGCCACCTTGTTGAAGCGGGCGGCGATCACGGCGAGCTCCCGCGTGTCGGGCGGCATCAGGCGCGCGGTGTAGTCGTGCCGCTCGAGCTGGGTCAGGCCCTCGGCGAGCGCGGCGAGCGGCGCGAGCACCCGTCCGAGCACGAGCCAGAGGGCGGCCAGCATCGCGACGTTGATGCAGAAGGTGGTGATCGAGAGGGCGCGGGCATAGGTCCAGATCTCATCGATCTCGTCCATCGGCTGCGTGGTGATGCGGGCCTGCCCGATCGTGCGCCCGCCGACGACGAGGGGCAGCGTGTGCTGCTGGATCGGCGGCGCGATCAGCTCGGCGAACCAGGCGGGGGCGGCGCGCTCGGTCCGGGGCCGGCCGGAGGGCGCCGCGATCACGTCGCCATCGTCGTCGATCACGCTGACCCGGACGTGGCGCAGGGCCTGGAAGCGCAGGTCGAGGGTCTGGAGCAGGGCCTCGGGCGAGGTCTTCTCGGCGAGCCGGATCGTGTCGGCCACCAGCGATTCGACGGTCGCCAGCGAGGCCCGGGTCTCGACCTTCACCGCGGAGCGCGCGTTCAGCACGATCACGGCGCAGGAGACCAGGGCGGCGAGCAGGTCGATGGCGATCACCGCCGCGATCAGGCGCTGGCGCGTCGACCAGCCCGCCCAGGGCATGGCAGCGCGGTGCGTCCCGGGCGCCTCGGGCGTCGGCGCGACGATCGTCGGATGGGCGTTCACCCGTCGAGGGATGATCGAGGCGGCCCCCTAAGTCCAGGGCGCGCCGCCCTTGCCGCCCCGCTGGCCTGTGCGTAGCCAGGAGGCGATGCAGCCGGTGCGCGACCTCATCACGCGATCCCTCGCCGACCCGGAGACGGGCTGGAGCCTCGGCACCTTCGGCGCGGCGGGCGAATTCCACCGCCGGCCCGACGAGCCGGCCGAGCCGCTCGGCGGCGGCCGGCTCGGCCTCGTGACGCGGCGCGGCGGCATCGCCCTCCATATCCGCCCCGATCTGGTCCCGCTGGCCTACGAGACCGCTCTGCCCGGCGGCTGGAGCCATGCGGTCGCGCTGTGTCTGCCCGCCGACGCCCTGCGCGGGCCGGCCCGTACGGCCTGCACCGAACTCGGGCCCGACCGCGCCGCCCTGCGTCCCGAGGCCCGGGCACGGATCCTGTTCGATCTCGGCCTCGGCCTGCGCGCCGTGGATGTCTGCCTGCGCAGCGACGCGCCCGACGTGCTGGCGCGGATGCGGCGGGCCAGCGGGCCGGTCGCGCTGGACGAGGGCGTCCTCGCGGCGCTGCGGGCCGGCCGGCTCGGCCTCGTCTTCACCGGGCCCCTCGGCCGGGTCGAGGTTGAGGAACTCGGCGAGGCGCCCGGTGATGCGCCGGGCCCGCGCGCCTATGCACCCGCATCGGTGCTGCGTCTCGGGCGCAGCCACGCCGCGACCGCGCCGATCCCGCCGGGGCTCGTGCCCGTGGCCCAGATCCATCCCGCGCATCCGCTGCGCGACGCGCTCGGGCGCGCACGGTCCTTCGCGGCGGGGCCTCATGCGCGCTTCCAGGCCCTGCTCGCGCGCTGGGGCGATCCCGATCTTCTCGCCTGGAAGCGGCACCGGCTCGGCCTCGGCCCCCGCCCCGGCCGGGCGCCCGACCGCCGGAGCCGGGGCGCCGAGCGGGTCGCCGCGATCCAGGCCGCCTGCGGGGCGTATCCCGAGGCGGCTCGGCAAGGAGAGCCGCCCGCAGCCTCAGTCACCGATTCTTAATGCTGCGGCCGCTACGACAGGGACACTGGCACGGATAGCTCGGCGAGGCTGTCGATCCTGCCCGAACCGTCGCGGAACCTGCCGGCCGACATCTTTGTGCCGCATTACCCGCGATGAAATCTTCGGCACGATCCGCCTCGAACAACAGAGGCCGTCGGCCGGGTTCGGGGGAGCGGCCGTTTCGATCGGCGTCGCGTCGGAGTCCCCGTCCATGAACGACCTCGTCCTCGATCCGTCAGAGACCCGCCAGCCGCGCGGCACCGCCTCCGCGGCCAGCCGTGCGGTGCTGGCGGGCGGCCTCGGCCGGCTCGCCCTCGGCACCGCGCTCGTCGGGGCCCTGGGCCTCGCCGGGCTCGGCGCCTTCGCGGGCGCCACCAGCCTGATGTCGAGCCTCATCCCCCCGAAGCCCGCCCCGGCGATGGCGAGCCGCCACAAGGCCGCCGACTGGCCGGACCTGAAGGACGGGCTGCCGTCGCGCGCCGGAGCCTCGTCGGGCACCGCGCAGGCGCGGATCTCCCTGCCCCCGGCCGAGCCGCCGGCGCCGCCCGCGACCACGCAGGCCGCCCTCCCCGAGCCGATGCAAGCGGCACCCGAGCCGAGCGCCTTCAAGCCCCTCGCCCCCGAGGCCCCCGCCATCCGTTCGGCGGATCGCGGGGCGCCCGAGGTCAAGCCCTCCGAGACCCGGCCGGCCGCGATCCCGGCCGCCCCGCCCGCTCAGGCCGCGGCGCGCCCCGCGCCACCCATCGAGAACGCGTCGGTGATCGGGCCCACCCGTCAGGCGAGCACCCTTCCGCCGAGCCGCACCGTGACGACGCTGCCCGCGCGGGCCGCCGAGACCGTACGGGCGCGGACCGCCAGCACCACCTTCGCCGCCCTGCCGCCGGATTCCGCCAAGGAGACGCCCAGGATCGAGGCCTCCAAGATCGAGGCATCCAAGCCCGATCCGGTGAAGCCCGAGGCGCCCGCCCTGGATCAGAGCGCCGCCCCGGCCGCGCCGGAGGCGAAGCCGGCTGCGCGCGGCGAGAAGCCCGAGGCGAAGCCGAAGGCCAAGCCGGTCCAGGCCCGCAAGCCCGCGGCCGCGCCGACCGCGGTCGCCGCCGCCGCCGCGCCGCCGGACGAGGCCGACGAGACCGAGGTGTTCGGCATCAAGATGCCGACCCTCTCCGCCACCGGCCGCAAGATCGGCGCCGGAGTCGAGGCGCTCGGCGACGCGGTCAAGAGCCTGCCCGACAAGTTCTGACGGCCGGACGTCGGATGGACCGAGCCCCCGTGGAACGCCGGGGCTCGGCGCCGTCCGCTTGACAATGTTCCTGTTTTGTGCTCATTTGCTTGCACCTGCCGCCCGGCATCGCAGGGGTGATCCTGCGCTGCCTTTCGGGGGCCCGTCCCGGGGACCGACCGGGAGGGGCGCGGACGGCGGGGCGGTGCCCGCGTCATCGGCCTCGGATCCGGCCGGTGCCCCGGGCGGCGTGCCGACGCAAGGTCTGCTCGGATCCGGGCGGTGAGGCGGGCTGAGGAAATGCGCCCGTCCCGACCCGGTTCTGGGGGACCGCCAGAGCCTCGCCGGCCCGACCCACTACGAGGCGGGCCTCGCGCCGGACGGGCGTATGTCAGCGTGCACGGGGTTCCCGTCCCGACAGGGACCGGACCCGGCCAGCGGCAGTCGCGAGGTCGGAGGACGCCGGGACAGACACCGCGACGACAAGACGGATGGGTGGGCTTGCAGCAGGGCCCCTCATCCGCGGGACGCCGGGGAGCCGGCTTGTGCAACGTTGCGTTCAGGGCTCCGCGGCGTCCCGCGTCACCCCGACCGTGACTTCCGGCCATCCCCCCGGCGGATGATCCGCGCGGGGCCGAAAGCACGTGCGCGTCGTGGCGACCGCGGATCGAGGAGCCTCCGGCGGTCGCCGCACAAACCGGTTGCGAGGCCCGGTATGCGGGCATATACCCGTATCCATGTCATCCGATTCGCCGGCCGACCAGCCCTGCACCTGCATCGCCCTGCGCCGGGCCGCCCGCTCGATGACGGCGATCTACGACGCGGCCCTGCGGCCGGCCGCCTTGCGCATCACCCAATTCTCGATCCTGCGCATCCTCGCCCGGCTCGGCCCCCTGCCGGTGACCCGGCTCGCCGAGGAGGCGGCTCTGGACCGCTCGACCATGGGCCGCAACCTCGACCCCCTGGAGCGGCGCGGCCTCGTGCGCCTCGATCCCGATCCGGCCGACCGGCGTGCCCGCATCGCCGCCCTGACCGAGGCGGGGGCGGCGGCGATCGCGGCGGCCCTGCCCCATTGGCGGGCAGCGCAGGCCGAGATCGATGCCCGCCTCGCCCCCGGTGCACTCGCCTCGCTGGCCGCCCTCGCCCAGCACCCCTGATTTCCAGCCTCGAGACCAGAGAATCCGCCATGCCCACAGGGACGAAGACGCGTGAGCCCGGAGGGCTTCACTATGCCTGGGTGGTGGCCGGGGTCACCTTCCTCGTCCTGCTGATCGGCGCCGGGATCCGGGCGACGCCGGGCATCCTGATCGTGCCGCTGGAGCGCGAGTTCGGCTGGTCGACGGCCACGATCAGCGTCGCGGTGGCCGTCAACATCTTCCTCTACGGCATGATCGGCCCCTTCGCGGTGGCGATCATCGAGCGCTTCGGCCTGCGCCGCTCGGTCTGTTGCGCGCTCCTCGTGCTGGCGGCCGGCACCGCCGCCACGGTCTTCATGCGCGCCTCCTGGCAGATGGTGGCCCTGTGGGGCATCCTCGTCGGCTCGGGCACCGGCATGGTGGCCAACGTGCTCGGCGCCACCGTCGCCGGGCGCTGGTTCGGCACGCATCGCGGTCTCGTCGTCGGCCTCCTGACCGCGAGCAGCGCCACCGGCCAGCTCGTCTTCCTGCCGCTGCTCGCCACCATCGTGGTCGATCACGGCTGGCGCGCGGTGGCGCTCACCGTGGCCGCCACCGCGCTCGGCCTCGTGCCGCTGGTGGCGCTGCTGATGCGCGACCGTCCGGCCGATCTCGGGTTGCCCCGCTACGGCGAGACCGTGGTTCAGCCCGCGCCGAAGAGCGGAATCAACCCGGCCCGGCGCGCCCTCCAGGGCCTCGGCATGGGCCTGCGCAACCGCGATTTCTGGTTGCTGGCCGGCACCTTCTTCGTCTGCGGCGCCTCGACCAACGGGCTGATCGGCACCCATCTGATCCCGGCCTGTCTGGACCGCGGCATTCCGGAGGTGACGGCGGCGGGCATGCTCGCGCTGATGGGGATCTGCGATCTCCTCGGCACCACGGCCTCGGGCTGGCTCACCGACCGGATCGACGCGCGCAAGCTGCTCGCCTGGTACTACGGCCTGCGCGGGCTCTCGCTGATCTTCCTGCCGCAGGCCTTCGACGGCAGCCTCTACGGCCTGTCCCTGTTCGCGGTGTTCTACGGGCTCGACTGGATCGCCACCGTGCCGCCGACCGTGAACCTCGCCGGCAAGGCCTTCGGCGAGGAGAACGCCGCGCTGATGTTCGGCTGGATCGCGGCCGCCCACCAGATCGGCGCGGCCGCGGCGGCCTGGGGGGCGGGCCTCGTCCGCACCGGCACCGGCGACTACGCCTCCGCCTTCGTCTCCGCGGGCTTCCTCTGCCTCGTCGCCGCCGCGATGGCGCTGATGATCGGACGCGGCCTCGGCGCCGGCCGGACCGAGCCGGTCCCAGCCTGATCGGAGATTGCGATAGGCTTACATTCTCTAAGAAGGCGTCGGGCGGAGCCCCGTCAACGCGCGGGGCTCGCGGCCTGCGGGCCCCGACGGGGACGCAGGCGTGTCAGCCCATGGCGCGCCGGAATCGGAGGCGGTCGCATGCCAGCGTTGGACAGCGCGCTCCTGGGAGATGGCCGGCGCGTTGCCGGGCGGCCCGAACATGACAAACCGTGCGCATCGGCCCGCCGCACAGGGCGGAAGACTGATACGCACGGTGACAGGACAAACTGCTCGAACCAGTCTCGTGACGCGCTCCGGAAGCGTCCCGCTCGCGGCCTCGGGGCGGGAGCATCGGCCCAGCTCGCGACCGACCGACGACCGCGCCCCATCCTGGATCACGGGTCTGAACGGACCGGCCGTCGGCGCCTACTCAGCCGCCTGTGCATCGGGAGCCTTGCGTCGGCTGCGCGGCTTGGTCGCCGGAGCGCTGGGCTCGGAGGTCTCCTTGGGCTTGCGGCGCTGCTGACCGAGGCCGAGGGCACGGGCAAGCTCGGAGCGCTGCGCCGAATAGCTCGGCGCGGTCATCGGGTAGTCGCGCGGCAGGCCCCACTTCTCCCGATAAGCCTCGGGCGTGAGGCCGCGCAGGGTGAGATGGCGGCGCAAGGTCTTGTAAGGCTTGCCGTCCTCGAAGCTGATCAGGTTGTCGTGGGTGATCGATTTCCGGATCTGTGCCGGCGTGAGCTTCTCGACCACCTGCGCTTCGGACGGCGCGGGGTTGGCCAAGGCGACCAGGGCGCCATGCACCCCCACGATCAAGCCTTGCAGATCACCAGGTGGGATCGAGTTGTTCGCCACGTAAGCCGCGACAATTTCGACAGCCAAGCCGATGTGATCGGCGCTCTGCTCTTCCATGACCAGATCCATTGCGACAGCATCTCCTTCGACCGCGAAGATCGATCGGTCGCGGCAGACGGTCAAGGGTTATATTCATCGGAATGCGAATTTATGGGCTGTTTTCCGCGTGAATCGGGCTCGCGGCGCACAAAATGACCGGAACCATTGCATTGACGCCCCCTCGATGGCGGAGGGCGGATTGGTTCAGCGGCGTGGAGATGTCACCGGCGCGAGTCTGAAAAAATACACTAAGCATATGAAATACATGTATGAATCGCGATATCGAGTCTGCATGGGCGATGGGTCTGACGCCCCCGGGGCGTCGTGTTGGTCGAAGTAAAAATGCATCTTTCGGTTGTGATTTTCAGAAAAACAGAAGCAGAAGTTTTGGGTCCCCCAAATATATCGGGCGTAGGCCGGTGGAGGCCCGATCCATGCAAAGCCGGGCCTGCCGACGCCCGGCCGGCCCATCTGGAGGCCGCGTCCCGGAACGCTGCCGGGACAGCCGCGTTCGCCCGGCGATCATCCCTCGCGGAGAGATGGCGAAACCCATGGCGACTCACATGACCAACGACCTGATCCACGACATCTTCAGCGGCGAGCCGAACCTCACCACCACGGAGCGGGCCGTCTCGGTCGCGATCGGCCTCGGCATGGCGGCTGCGGCCGCGCAGCCGCGGCCGAACAAGTTCCTCAGCCTGGCCGCCCTTGTCGTCGGTGTCGGCCTCGCGCTGCGTGGCGCCACCGGCCACTGCGCCATGAAGGCCGCCGCGCAGCGCCTCTGAACGCGGACGGCGGATCCCGGCGGCGAGGCCGGGATCCGCACGCGATGCGATCGGGCACGAAAAAGGGGCGCCCTCCCGGGCGCCCCTGTCCGTTCGGGCCCGTGCCGGCCTGTCAGAGCGTGGTGGTGCGGCTGCGGCCGGCGAAGAAGCCGTAGATCGCGAGCACGACCACCGCGCCGACGATGGCGCCGATGAAGCCCGCACCCTGGTTCGGCCCGTACCAGCCGACCGCCTGGCCGATGAAGGTGGCGACGAAGGCGCCGATGATGCCGAGGATGGTGGTGAGGATGAAGCCCGACGGCTCGTTGTCGCCCGGCATGATGAACTTGGCGATCACGCCGGCGAGGAAGCCGATGATGATGGTCCAGAGAATACCCATGACAAACCCCTGAGGCGAAGTGCGAGTGCCCACAGAACGCGCCAGCGGGGCGGCAGGTTGCCGCGGGAAGCTTGGGCACGTCAGATTTTCTGAGCCGATCCGCCCGGGTGCGCGCGGGCGCCCTTTACGGGACCGTCCGCGGGTCCCAGAACGGCCACCGGCGCGCCGGTCGAGGCGCGCGATGGAGAGGACGGATATGGCGATCGAGCGGTTCGAGCCGGGCAAGCGGATGTCGCAGGCGGTGGTGCACGGCGACACGGTCTATCTGGCGGGCCAGACCGCGCAGAATACGGTCGGCACCGGCGTGACGGCGCAGACGCAGCAGATTCTGGACGAGATCGAGCGCCTGCTCGCGGCGGCCGGTAGCGACAAGGACCATATCCTGATGGCCACCGTGTACCTCTCCGACATCGCGACCTTCGATCAGATGAACGCGGCCTGGGATGCCTGGGTCTCCAAGACGAACCCGCCCGGCCGCGCCACGGTCGAGGCTCGGCTCTGCGCGCCGGACTATCTCGTCGAGATCGTGGTTGTGGCCGCGAGGGTTCGGTGACGCTGCTGCGCCGCGCGCTTCTCCGGGCGGGACTCGCCGCGGCGCTCGTCCTCGGCGGCGGCCTCGCCGCCGGGGCTGAGGAGCGCGTCGTCAACATCTACAACTGGTCGGACTACATCGATCCGAAGGTTCTGGAGGCCTTCACCCGCGAGACCGGGATCAAGGTTGTCTACGACACTTACGACAACAACGAGATCCTGGAGACGAAGCTGCTCGCGGGCCGCTCCGGCTACGACGTGGTCGTGCCGTCGGGGCCTTTTCTGCAGCGGCTGATCCGGGCCGGCGCCTTCCAGCCCCTCGATAAGGCGAAGCTGAAGAACCTCGGCAACGTCTGGCCAGAGATCGCGGGCCGCCTCGCCGCCTTCGACCCCGGCAATGCCTACGCCGTCGATTACATGTGGGGCACCACCGGCATCGGCTACAATGTCGGGCTCGTGCGCGAGCGTGTCGGCGCCAACGCTCCCCTCAACAGCTGGACCACGATCCTCAACCCCGCATCCGCGAACAGGCTCAAGGATTGCGGGATCATGATGCTCGACAGCCCCGAGGATCTGATCCCGAGCATGATGCCGGCATTCGGCGCCAAGGGGGATTCGAAGCGCTGGGACGACATGACCCTCGTCACCGACGCCCTCGCCAAGATCCGCGGCGCCGTGCGGAAATTCCACTCCTCGGAATACATCCAGGCGTTGGCCAACGGCGATATCTGCGTCGCGGTCGGCTATTCGGGCGACGTGCTCCAGGCAAAGAAGCGGGCGGACGAGGCCAAGAACGGCGTCGAGATCGCCTACGTCATCCCGAGGGAGGGCGCGCTGATGTGGTTCGACGCCTTCGCCATCCCGAAGGATGCCGCCCATCCTGCGGAGGCGCACGCCTTCATCGACTACATGCTGCGCCCTGAGGTGGCGGCGGCCAACACCAACTTCGTCTCCTACGCGAGCGGCGTCCTGCCGGCCAAGCCCCTGGTGAAGCGGGAGATCCTCACCAATCCGGGCATCTATCCGGACGAGGCGACGATGCAGCGCCTGTTCACCAACACCGCCTGGGACGACCGCACGCAGCGCTTCGTCACCCGGTTGTGGACGCGGGTGCGGACGGGGCGGTAGCCGAGCGCGCCGGCACGGATCGCCGGGAGGACCGAGGTCGAGAATCCTGCCGACGATACTGCACTTGATGGGGTCGTGTTAGGCGACTGCTTACCCTCGTCTCGCAAAGACTTGGCTCCTGTCGGTCCCGGCCGGGCGCATTAACCGCGCGCCCACCGCGGCGGCGTCAGAACTCAGGGAACGCGGCTTGCCGCCGCCCCAGGGAGACTCGCCGTGGTCGCCGCCTTCAGCCCCCTTGATTCCGGTCCGCCCCGCCGCATCCTGCACGTCTTCCGTGCGCCGGTCGGCGGCCTGTTCCGCCACGTGATGGATCTCGTCCGCCTCCAGGCCGCGGCCGGGCACAAGGTCGGCATCGTCTGCGATTCCAACACCGGCGGCGAACGCGCCGAGCGGGCGCTGGCCGAGCTCGCACCCCACCTCATCCTCGGGGTTCGCCGGGTGCCGATGCGGCGCAATCCTCATCTCGGCGACCTCGCGGCGCTGCGCGCCGTCGCCGCCCGCGCCGCCGCCGTGCGGGCCGACGTGCTGCACGGTCACGGCGCCAAGGGCGGGGCCTATGCGCGCCTCGCCGTGGTCGAGACCGGCGGCCGTCCGCTCATCCGGGCCTATACCCCCCACGGCGGCAGCTACAACTACCGACCGGGCAGCCTGCTGCACCGGCTCTACATGGCGGCCGAGGGCGTGCTCGCCCGCCGCACCAGCGTGTTCCTGTTCGAGAGCGAGTACGTCGCCTCCCGCCACCGCGCCTATGTCGGCGTGGCGGGGGCGGTGACCCGCATCGTCCACAACGGCATCGGCGAGGCCGAGTTCGTGCCGGTCACCCCGGCCGCGGACCCGTTCGATCTCCTCTATGTGGGCGAGTTGCGCGAGGCCAAGGGCCTGCCGGTACTCCTCGAGGCGCTCGCCCGGCTGCGCGCGCAGGGCCGCCCCTTGCGCCTGCTGATGGTGGGCTCGGGCCCCGATGCCGAGGCGCTCGCTGCGCTTGCCGCCGCCCACGGCCTCAGCGAGGCGGTCGCCTTCGAGCCGGCCCAGCCGATCCGCGCCGTGCTCGCGCGCGGCCGGATCCTGGTCGTGCCCTCCCTCGCCGAATCCCTGCCCTACGTGGTGCTGGAGGCCGCCGCCGCCGCGATGCCGATGGTCTCGACCAATGTCGGCGGCATCCCGGAGATCTTCGGCGAGGCCGCCGGCGCGCTGATCCCCGCCCGCGATCCGGAGGCGCTGCAGGCCGCCATCGCCGCGCTGGTCGACGAGGCGCCCGAGAGCGTGAGTGCCCGGTTCAGGGCACTCAGCGACTCCGTGCACGAGCGCTTCTCCATGGACCGCATGGGCTCGGACGTGCTCTCCGGCTACGCCGCCGCCTTCCGCGCCCTGCGCCGCAGCGCCGAGGCCCCGGCCTCGGTCAAGGTCTCGGAGCCCGCCTGAGCGCGGCTGAGTCCGGGCGATCCGCGCATCCGGCCTCTCCGCGGCGGGTGGCCGGTGAGAGACCGGGATCGTCGCAAGCCCGTGATCGGCCTTTTTAAGGGTTCGGAGAGGTCGGTCCGCGACATTCACACGCGCCGGTTGTCTGGCGGCCCGCATTGCCGCCTCGCCTTGAGGTCTGAGCCTCCAATGAGTGCCTTCGATGTCCGCGATCTGCTGAGGGCGGCTGGGCAGCCCGGCGCGGCCGGCGATACCGAGCTGCGCGCCGGTGCCGTGCCGCTCGCCGAGACCGCCGCTCCGCCGCAGGCCGCCCCGATTTCCGCCGTGGTGGTCAGCGGCCTCGTGCGCCTGTTCGAGTTCACCCTCGTCGCGCTCCTCGGCGCGGGGCTGCACATCCTGATGCTGCGCGGGGTCGTCCCCTTCGGCGCGCGCTATGCCCTGGCCATTGGCGGCGTGGCGGTGCTCGCGGTCGGCCTGTTCCAGGCGGCCGGCACCTACCGGATCGCGGCCTTCCGCACCTTCTTCAAGACCGCGGTGAAGCTCTCCGCCGGCTGGTCGCTGAGCTTCCTCGTGGTGGCGACCGCCCTGGTGCTGGCCAAGGTCGCCGACCATTACTCGCGCCTCTGGCTCGCCACCTATTTCGGCAGCGGCCTGCTGATGCTGCTCTCGGCCCGCTTCGCCCTCTCGGGCCTGATCCGCGCCCAGACCCGGCAGGGCCGTTTCGACCGGCGCACCGCGATCGTCGGCGGCGGCAAGGCCGGCGAGGAGCTGATCGCCGCCCTCGAGACGCAGTCCGACAGCGGTATCCGCATCGTCGGCGTGTTCGACGACCGCAACGACGACCGCTCCAGCGCGGTGGTGGCGGGCTACCCGAAGCTCGGCACGGTCAGCGACCTCGTGGACTATGCCCGCCACACCCGCCTCGACCTGATCGTGTTCACGATCCCGATCTCGGCGGAGGGACGCATCCTGCAGATGCTCGGCAAGCTCTGGGTGCTGCCGATCGACATCCGCCTGTCGGCGCATGCGACCAAGCTGCGGCTGCGCCCGCGCAGCTACTCCTATCTCGGCTCGGTGCCGGTGCTCGACGTGTTCGACAAGCCGATCGCCGACTGGGACGTGGTGACCAAGGCCCTGTTCGACCGCTGCGTCGGCGCCCTGATGCTGCTCGCGCTCTCGCCCGTGATGCTCGCCGCGGCGCTCGCCGTGCGCCTGACCTCGCGCGGGCCGGTCCTGTTCCGGCAGAAGCGCTACGGCTTCAACAACGAGCTGATCGAGGTCTACAAGTTCCGCTCGATGTATGTCGACCAGTGCGACGCCACCGCCAACCGCATGGTGACCAAGGGCGACCCGCGGGTCACCCCCGTCGGCCGCTTCCTGCGCAAGACCTCCCTCGACGAGCTGCCGCAGCTCTTCAACGTGCTGAAGGGCGACCTCTCCCTCGTCGGCCCGCGCCCGCACGCCCTCCAGGCCAAGGCCGCCAACACCCTCTACGACCAGGTGGTGGACGGCTACTTCGCCCGTCACAAGGTCAAGCCCGGCATCACCGGCTGGGCTCAGATCAACGGCTGGCGCGGGGAGACCGACACCAGCGAGAAGCTGCAGCGCCGCGTCGAGCACGACCTCTACTACATTGAGAACTGGTCGGTCCTGTTCGATCTCCAGATCCTGCTCACCACGCCGTTCGCGCTGTTCAGGACCGAGAACGCCTATTGAGGCGGCCGGCCGCGGACATCGCGTCCCGCTCCCGTCCCGACGAGGGCGGCGAGGCGGGATCGGCCGTTCCGGACCGGGGCCCGGCCCTGTGAACATCCGGGACGGGCTCGCCCTCTCCCCTCTGCGGGAGAGGGTGGCCCTTGCGTGAGCGAGGGTCGGGTGAGGGGAGCAAGGGTTCCGGACGGGGCGCGGGTCCCCTCTCCCGTTCGGGAGAGGGACAGGGTGAGGGTCGAGAATTATCAGGACAGGGCTCGACCGCGCAGCGGCATCGGCGTGACAGGCCCTGAAGCTTCTCATCCCTCACCCCAACCCTCTCCCGAACGGGAGAGGGGGCCTGTCGTGGTGCGCACGCGCTTTCGGCCCCGCGCGGATCATCCGCCGGGGGCATGGCTGGCGCGGTCGGGGTGACGCGGGACGCCGCGGAGCCCTGAACGCAACGTTGCACAAGCCGGCTCCCCGGCGTCCCGCGGATGAGAGGCCCTGCTGCAAGCCCGCCCATCCGTCTTGTCGTCGCGGTGTCTGTCCCGGCGTCCTCCGACCTCGCGACTGCCGCTGGCCGGGTCCGGTCCCTGTCGGGACGGGAACCCCGTGCACGCTGACATACGCCCGTCCGGCGCGAGGCCCGCCTCGTAGTGGGTCGGGCCGGCGAGTCTCTGGCGATCCCCCAGAACCGGGTCGGGACGGGCGCATTTCCTCAACCCGCCTCACCGCCCGGATCCGAGCAGACCTTGCGTCGGCACGCCGCCCGGGGCACCGGCCGGATCCGAGGCCGGCGACGCGGGCACCGCCCCGCCGTCCGCGCCCCTCCCGGTCGGTCCCCGGGACGGGCCCCCGTGAGACAGCTCAGACTCGCGCCTGAGCTACCGGGCGGCAGGTGCAAGCAAATGAGCACAAAACAGGAACATTGTCAAGCGGACCGCGCCGAGATCCGTCCCCGTGCCGCCCTATGGCAGGGCGCCGGCCTTCTCCTTGGCCTGCAGGATGGTGTCGCGGCAGGCCTCGGCCTTGCCGGCCTTGTCCTCGGCGCGGGCCTTCTCCACCAGCTTGCGCGCCTCCCCGACGCCGGAGGCCGTCGGCTTGGTGGCCGGATCGCTCGGCTTCACCTGCGGCGCCTGATCGAGGGCCTTCGGCGAGTTCGAGGAGGTCGGGCCGCCCGGCGGCACCGTGCCGGTCACCTGCGCGGCACCGGCGCTGTCGAGGCGGCGCTCCAGGGTCGCGATCTCGTCCGCGCACGAGGTGGCGAGGGCGGGCGCGGCGCTCGCCAGGACCATCAGGCCAGCCAGGGTGGTCGTCATTCGCATCGGGCGTCTCTCCGTCTGATTGCCGGCGCTCCGGGGGCGAAGCGCGCGCGTCGCGGTGGCAATCGGACGGTCGGGGCCGCCGTTCCCGAGACCTGAGGCCGCAGGCGGTCCCGCCCGACGCACTCGCCCGGATCGGTCATCCGCGCGGGAACGACCAGATCTGTCGGCCCGGTCCGGGCTTCGGCAGCGATGATCGGGTGGAATAATGAATACAGCTTGAGCGTTCGACAAGGAGAGGCCTGCGATGCGCCGGCCTGATCGCCGGCCTGATCCTTATCCGACCTGTCGCGACGGGGTATCCTTTGACGCGCTCGGCTCTCTATGCCTGTCCATGCGCGGCTCTTCTGGCCGCCTGCCCCGCTCCGACTCCGGCCCAGGAGGCGCCGGTCTTCTCGGCAACACCCCGGGAGCCGCGCTTCCTGCTGCACGAGGCGCTCGGCCGGCCGGATTCCTGGCGCATCAGCGGCTCGTTCCGGCCCCGCGTCGAGGGCATCGCCAACCAGTTCCGGCCCCCGAGCTTTGCCCGGGACGACATCCTCAACTCCTATCTCACCACGCTGTTCATGGAATACCGGGCCGGCCCGGTCCGCATCGGCGGCGAACTGTTCGACAGCCGCGGCTATTTCCAGAGGCGGAACTCCTCGGCCTTCACCACGGAGATCAACGCCCTGGAGCCGGGCCAGGCCTATCTCGCCCTCGATCTCGGCGCGGTCGCGGGCGGGACGGGCAGCCTCACCCTCGGCCGCTTCACCAAGAACATCGGCTCGCGCCGGCTCGTCTCCCGGCAGCAGTTCCGCAACACCATCAACGCCTTCACCGGCCTGTCCTACGATTGGCAGAACCCGGGCAAGGACCGGCTCACCGTGCTGTGGACCCTGCCCCACACGCGCCTGCCCGACGACCCCGAGGGCCTCCGTGACAACGGGATCGCCTTCGACCGCGAGAGCCTCGACCTGCACTTGTTCGGCGCCTCCTACACCAAGGCCGGCGTGCTCGGCGGCGCCCTGGAGGTCTACGGCTACGGCCTGCTGGAGCGGGATTCGGGCACCGGCCTGCGCTCGGTGCAGACGCGCGACCGCCGTCTCTTCACCCCCGGCATCCGGCTGGCGCGCGCGCCTGCGCCCGGGCAGGTCGACTACGATCTCGAGGCGATCTACCAGACCGGCCTCGCCCGCGAGACGGCCGCCGCCACGGACCGGACCGACCTCGGCGTGTCGGCCTATTTCCTCCACGCGGAGGCCGGCTACACCGTCGATGCCCGCTGGCGGCCCCGGATCGCCCTGCACTACGATCAGGCGAGCGGCGACCGCGGACGGGGCTCCTTCGGGCGCTTCGACACCCTGTTCGGCGCCCGCCGCTTCGAGTACGGCCCGACCGGGCTCTACGGGCCGGTGCAGCGGGCGAACCTGATCTCGCCGGCGCTGCGCCTGGAGGTGACGCCGAGCCGGACCTGGGACGCCTTCGTCGCCTACCGGCCGCTCTGGCTCGAGAGCGCCACCGACGCCTTCGGCGCGACCCTGATCCGCGACCGGACCGGCCGCTCCGGCCGCTTCGCCGGCCAGCAGATCGAGGCCCGGCTGCGCACCTGGATCGTCCCCGATGCGATGCTGCTCGACATGGGCGCCGCCTACCTGATCAAGGGCCGCTTCCTGCGCGACGCCCCCAACGCGCCCGGGACCGGGAACACCTTCTACGGCTATCTCAACACCACGTTCTTCTTCTGAGGGGCGTCGGGCTGACCGTACAGGTCCGGGCTTATCGTCGATCCGATCCTCGACCCCAGGATGAGGTCGCGGTTGGGATGAACGGATAGCGGCAGCCCATCCGGCTCGAACCTGCTGGACATGCGAAGGCCCCGCGGATCCTCCGATCCGCGGGGCCTTCGGTTCTGGTCGGGAGCCTTGCGAGCCCGTCCGCGTCAGTACTTGCGGATCAGCGGCTCGGCCATCGGCACCGGCGCCTCGCCGAAGGTGTAGCGGACGCCGCCATAGATGGAGAGCGGCTGGGCCAGCGTCGTGGTGCGGGTGTCGTTGACCGGGTAGCGGCCGGCGACGAGCCCGGGCTCGAAGAAGGTGCCGAAGGTGGCGTAGCGGTTGTTGGTCAGGTTGGTGACGTAGCCGAACACCTCGAGGTTCCGGTTCACCCGGTAGCTCGTGGTGAGGTTCAGCACGTAGTAGGGCGGCAGCTTGCGGTTCAGGTTCGACTCGTCGCCCCGGTAGTAGGAGGACGAGTAGGCCTGTAGCGCCATGCCGATACGCCAGTTCGGCAGCAGCTCCACGTCGAAGCCGGCCTTGAACTGGTGGTCGGGCACCAGCGGCACCTTGTTGCCCGGCACGACGGTGATCGCGCCGTTGTTGGAGAGCGGGTTGTTCGGCGAGGACAGCACGCCGTTGAACTGGAAGGTCGCGTCGATCAGCGCGTAGTTCGCGTAGACGGTCAGCCAGTCGGCCACGTATTCGAGCCCGACCTCGACGCCCTGGCGCCGGGTCGCCGGCACGTTGACGAAGTAGCCGCGGGCGGCGTTGCCGGGGGTGGCGAGCTGCAGGATGTCGTTCGTCAGATCGGTGCGGAAGGCGCCGATCTTATAGTTGACCAGGCCGCCATCGTAGAAGTTCGGCAGCGCGCCGCGGAAGCCGACCTCGTAGGTCTGGCCTTCCACCTGCTTGAGCGGCGGGTCGGCCACCAGCGAGTTCGGCAGCAGGCAGGGCCGCAGCGGGTTGGCGCAGGCGAGCTCCAGCGGCGTCGGGGCGCGGTTCGATTCCGAGTAGCTGCCGTAGAGGTTCAGGCCGGGGCTGAAGCGGTAGGTCAGGCCCGCCAGCGGGTTGATCTTGTTGAAGTAATGCGTGCCCGTCACATCCGGCGAGAAGCCGGTGAGATCCTGCGTGGCGATGCGCGCGAAGTTCAGGCGTGCGCCGGCCGTGAGCGAGAGCGCGTCGGTCAGATCGATCGTGTCGATCGTGTAGAGGCCCATATAGAGGTTGGAGCCCTGCACCGCGCTCGGCGCGAGGCCGAGCGCGCCGGCCGTGCGGATGAACTGCGTGCCGAGGCCCGGGATGTTGCCGTAGAACGGGTTGTTCGGGTTGGTGGTGACGCTCAGATCCGGGTTGATCACGCCGAGCGTGCTCGACGACTTGAAGCCGTAATGGGCGACGTCGATCGAGCCGCCGATGACGAAGCTGTTGTTGAACCCGAAGACCTTGTCGCGGTTGGCCGCCTGCAGCGAGCCGCCGTAGCCTTCCGCCTCCGTCTTGGTCACGTCGAGGGTGCCGTAGGGCACGCCCGCGGTGAACGGGATCAGCTGGTTCTGGCCGCCGAGCAGGCGCAGCGAGTTGCGGAAGGCGCGGCGCGCGGCGCTGCCGGGGGCGCCGACCGGCGTGAAGCCGTCGTCGTCGAGGCAGAGGTTGTTGGGGAAGTCCGTCTGGGCCGGGCTGCAGCGCTCGAAATCGGAATCGTTGCCGTCGATGTAGCGCTGGCTGAAGCGGCGGTAATAGGCGTTGCCGGAGAGGTCCCAGGTCGGCGAGATGTCGACCCGGCCGGTGAGCTGGATGGTGCCGAGCTCGGTCGTCGTGGTCTGCGGGTAGGTGAAGATCGCCCGCGGATCCACATGGGTGAAGTCGGTCGGCGTGGCGGCGGCGGCGCCGAAATAGGTGCGCGCCATCTGGCCGATCAGGTGGAACTCGGAATCGGGCGTGCGGTAGCCGATGTCGCCGTAGACGCGGCCGATCGTGCTCGGGCTCTGGTAGCGCCAGCCGCGGTCGTTCAGGCCCTCGCCCGCGAAGTAGAAGCTCCAGTTGTCGACCACCTTGCCGTGCTGGAGCGAGCCGGCGATGCGCCCGTCCGAGCCGCCGAGCGCCGTGATCTCGGTGCCCTGCCAAGTGAAGCCGTTCTTCATCTGGATGTTGAGCGCGCCGCCGAGCGCGTTCAGGCCGAAGACCGGGTTGCCGGTGACGACGTCGATGCGCTGGATCGCCACCTGCGGGATCAGGTCGAGGTTGACGATGTCGCCGAAGGCCTCGTTGATGCGCACGCCGTTCTGGTAGACGGCGAGCCCCTGCGGCACGCCGGTGACCGGCGAGGCCTGGAAGCCGCGATAGTTGATGTCGACGCGGTTGTTGCTGCCCTGGCTGTCCGACAGGTTGAGGCCGGGCACCCGGCGGGCCAGCGTCTCGACCGTGTTGAAGGTCGCGCGGTCGAAATCGAGGTCGCGGGCGGTGACCGTCTCGACGGTGCTCGGGATCTTGTTGAGCGGCTGGGCGCCGCCGCGCAGGCGCGGCTCGACCACCTGCGGGATGGCGCCCGGGGGCACGGGCGCGGGCGCGATGCCGGGATCGAACCGCCCCCCCGCGGCGCCGACCGGAGTCGTCGCGACAACGCTGATCTCGCCGAGCGTCACCGCAGCGCCCTGCGCGGCAGCGGCGAGCGGCAGCAGCGACACGGACGCGGCGAGCACGCCGCGAAGCCCCCAAACGGACATTCCCCAACCCTCGAAAAACAGTCGACCCAAGGCCCCTTCTTTGCGCGGGGCTCGGGTCAGTCATGCCGGGATCGCGGAGGGACGACAATCGGCCGGGCGGGGGTGCCGGGCCAAATCCGAGGGCGGCTCGGCGGTAATCACGGCCGCGTGACGTTGGAGCAACAGAATTGTCTTAGAAATTCAACGGCTTAGGGATGAACTAGCAAGTCAAGCCGGGATCATTCGGCAAGGCCTTGAAATCGTCGCTTGCAGAGGTTCAACCGGGGGTTGGGATGGGGCGCGGGTCCGCGATGGGCCGGCCTGGAATCGGGCGGTCCGGCCGGGGCCCGGTCCCGCCCGGACCGTCTCAGAGCTTCGCCTGGATCTTGCGCGCGATCTCGCCGAGGCGCTGCTCCAGGAGCTGGGGCACCTCGCAGACATAGGTCAGCGCCTGGGAGCGCTCCTGGAAGATGCGCCGGTCCCAGGCGAACTTGGTCTCCAGCTCCGACTGCTCCTTGGGCAATTCGCGGGCGTCGGCCGCGGAGGGCGCGTCCTTGGTCTGGCTGATCTGGTCGGCCTCCTCCCGGATGCGCTCGGCCATGCGGCGCTGCCCCTGCGCATAGCGGCCGATCCCGCTCATCACCTTGGCGCGCTCGCCGTTGATGACCTCGAACACGCCGGCATAGACGCGGGCGAGGCCCCGCTCGCGGGCGGCCTTGTCGGGCCCGACCTTCTCCAGATAGCCGTCCACGAGGCCGTCGACCTCGGTGAGGTCGGTGCGGCGCGAGGCGATCTTCTGGGCGAGCGCCGCCGCGTCGGTGTCGCTGCCCCACTCGGTGGCGGCGGCGCCGAGATCCGGCCCGGTCCAGAACTGGCCGGGGCTCAGGGCCGTCACCTTGCGCTGGACGCAGGGCCAGTCGGGATCGGTCTTGGGCTGGGCCAAAGCCGGGCCGGCGAGCAGCAGGGCAAGGAGGGGGGGGCCGAGGCGGATCATGGCGGGGCGAGCCGTGGCTGGACGGGGCATGGGCAGGCGAAGCATGGGCAGGCGGGGCTTGAGCAGGCGGGGCATGGGGATCACGCGGTGTCTCCGGCCGGGCCGCCGCGCCGGGCCATGATGCCGCGGCCGGGATCGTAGGCCACGACCGCGAGGGCGAAGAAGGCGAGCGTGGTGCCGACGACCACCGCGCAGGCGGTGGGCTCGAACTGGCCGTAGAGGGCGAAGCGGACGAGCTGCACCGCGTGGCTGAACGGGTTGCACTGGCAGATCCAGTACAGGGTCTCGGATGATTCCCGGATGCGCCAGAGCGGGTAGAGCGCCGAGGAGGCGAAGAACATCGGGAAGATCACGAAGTTCATCACGCTGGCGAAGTTCTCGAGCTGGCGCACCAGCGAGGACAGGAACAGGCCGATGGCGCCGAGCATCAGGCCCGAGGCCAGGAAGGCGGGCAGGGCCGCGAGGTAGCCGACCGGCGGGATGTCGGTCTCCCAGAAATAGGCCACGGCCAGGAAGGCGTAGGCCTGCACCACCGAGACGCAGACGCCCGCGACGAGCTTGGCGAGCAGCAGCAGCCAGCGCGGATAGGGGCTGGTCAGCAGCACCTTCATCGAGCCGACCTCGCGGTCGTAGACCATCGAGAGCGAGGATTGCATGCCATTGAACAGCTGGATCATCACGGCCAGCCCCGGCACCACGTAGACCTCGTAGAGCACGTAGGTCTGGTAGGGCGGCTCGATCGAGACGCCGAGGGTGTTGCGGAAGCCCGCCGCGAAGATGAACAGCCAGACGAGCGGTCGCACCATCGCCGAGAAGAACCGCTCCTTCTGATTGAAGAAGCGCAGCAATTCGCGGCGTACGATGCCGCCGAGGCAGATCAGGTAGCCGAGCGCGTCGAGCCGCCCGAGATGGGCGGGCGCGCGGCGGCCCGGCCCGGCCTGGCTGCCGGCGGTGACGGGCGTGCTCATGCGTTCCTCGACCGGGCTCACGCCGCCGCCCTCCCCGGCTCGGAGACGAGGCGGCGGAAGGCGTCCTCCAGGCTCTCGGCCCCCTGCCCGATCGCGCCGGCTTTGCCGCGGGCGACGATCCGGCCCTTGTGCAGCACCACCGCGTCGTCCTCCGGCGCGATCTCCTCGAAGATATGGGTGGCCCAGAGCACGGAGAGCCCCTCCTCCCGCACCAGGGCGCGCACGATGGCGACGATGTCGGCGCGCGATTCGAGGTCGAGGCCGACGGTGGGCTCGTCGAGAAGCAGCAGGCTCGGGCGGTGGATCAGCGAGCGGGCGATCTCGATGCGGCGCGACTGGCCGCCCGAGAGGGTGCGCACCTTGTCGGCGCGCCGGTCGCTGAGCCCCACCCGGTCGAGCAGCGTGCCGATCCGGTCGCGGGCGGCGGCGCGGCCGATCCCGTGCAGGCTCGCGTGATAGGCGAGGTTCTGCTCGACGGTGAGGTCCGTGTCGAGGGTGCGGGCCTGGAACACCACGCCGAGCCGGGCGAGCGCCCGCGACGGCTCGCGGTCGAGGCCGTGGCCGAAGATCGCGACCCGGCCCTCCTGGTTGGTGTAGAGGCGCGTGATCACCGAGAAGAGCGTGGTCTTGCCCGCGCCGTTCGGCCCGAGCAGCGCCGTGAAGCGCCCGCGCTCCACGCTCAGCGACACGTCCGCGAGCGCGGCGCGCGCGCCGAAGCGGTGGCTGACATGCGCGACCGAGAGGGCAGGCGCCTCGCTCACCGCGCCAGCGCCCGCTTGGCGTCGCCCACCGCGTCGAGGCACTCGTCGAACTCGCCCTCGCCCTGCTCGCGCTCGGCGACGCGCAGCGCCTTCTTCAGCTTCGGCAGGGCGGCCTCGGGCGGGTTCTTCGCGATCTCGTCCTTGATCATGGCGATGCCGTCCGCGCAGGCCGCCTTGTCGTCGGCGAGGGCGGGCGCGGCGAGGAGGAGCGCGGCGAGACAGAGGAGAGCGGAGCGCATCGTCACTTCACCGTAATCGTGCCGGTCATGCCCTTGGATTCGAGGCCGCGGGCCGCCCAGGTGTAGGTGCCCGGCTTGATCGCCACGAACTCGATGGCGATCTCGCCCGGATCGTCGAACTCAAGGTGGTCCGGCGGGCCGCCGCCGTGGATCTCGAGGTGGTTGATCACGATCTGGTTGAACCAGATGTAACGGAAGAACTCGGGCGCGTAGAATTTGTATTCCTGCCGCCCCTTGGCGACGATGCGCAGGCGGTAGGCCTTGCCGCCCTCCAGCGTGATGTCCTTGTTCTCCACGACGAAGTCGTTGCCCTCCTCGTTGCCGAGCACGAGATCGGGCAGGTTCTCCCGCTTCTTGGTGAGGTCGAGGGCGGAGGCGGGGGCGGCCGCGAACAGGGCGGCGAGCCCGAGCAAAGCCGGCCTCATGAGCGTGCGCATCGGCAAGGTCCCAAGATTATTGCGGGGAGACGGCGACGCCCCAGGGGAGCAGGCCGACGGGAATGCTCTTGACCACCTTCTCGGCCGCGACGTCGATGACCGAGACGTCGTTCGAGGTGCCGTTGGTGGAGAACAGGAGCTTCTGGTCCGGGGTGAAGGCGAGCTGCCAGACGCGCTGGCCCACCGGCAGGTATTTCTGCACCTCGAAGGTCTTCGCATCGATCACGGCGACGCGGTTGGCGGGCCCGAGCGCCACGAAGGCCTTGGTGCCGTCCTGGGTGATGCGCACGCCCACCGGCTGGATCGCCTCGTCGTTCACGCCCGGGATCTTGAAGGTGATCTTCTTGATCACCCGCCGCGAGGCGACGTCGATGACGCTGACCGTGCCGCCGACCTCGGCGGAGACCCAGAGGAAGGTGCCGTCGTTGGTGAACTCGGCGAAGCGCGGCCGCGCGTCCACCAGCACGTTGTCGATCACCTGGAAGGTCTTGGTGTCGATGAAATGGGCCATGTTGGTGGTCTCGGAGGTGTTGACGAGGATCTTCCCGTCGGGCGACAGGCCCATCCCCTCCGGCTCCACGCCGACCGGCACCTCGGCCAGCACCTTGTTCTTCTCGATGTCGATGATCGTGACCTGGCTGTCGTCCTCGTTGGCGACGTAGAGGGGGTTGCCGGAGCGGTCGAGGATGAACTGCTCGGGGTCCGGCCCGGAGCGCAGCGAGCGCACCACCTTGCCGGTGGCGGCGTCCAGCACGTCGATGCGGTCGTCGTCGCTCGCGCAGACGAACACCTCCTTGCCGTCCTTGCTCACGGTGATGCCGCGCGGGCGCCGCCCGACCTTCCAGGTCGCGGTCACCGCCATGGTGGCCGTGTCGATCACGCTGACCGAGTTGCCCTTCTCGTTCGAGACGTAGACCGTGTAGGCCTGCGCCCCGCCCGCCGTCCCGCCGGTCAGTCCGACGAGCGCGGCCAGCCCCAACCCTGCCTTCGCGCAGCGGTCCATCCCGTTCCTCCCTTGGGCGCGCGCTCTTCGATACGGCGCTGGCCCCTCGCGTCCCCGATTGTAGTGCCTTTCCCGCCGCTTGCGAGGCCGGCGCGCGTCATCGCCGCATCTCGGAGGGGCGAGATGGGCGAATGTACCGCTGCCCGAAACGGATCCGGATCGGGCGCGGGTCCCCTCTCCCGTTCGGGAGAGGGACAGGGTGAGGGTCGAGAATTGTCCGGACAGAGCGGAGACGGAGCCACTTCACCGCCGCGACCGCTTCGGAGAGTTCTCGTCCCTCACCCCAACCCTCTCCCGCACGGGAGAGGGGGCACGTTGCGCTTCGTCCGCATGCCTGTGCGCCGCGGAAGGGCGCATGGGCCGTCTCTCTCTGGTCCGATCCCTCACGGGAACTTGCACGTCGTCTCGGGCAGGTCGATGCCCAGGGTGTCGAGGGGCGTGCGCTGGTGCAGGAAGCCCTGCTCCGGCGCCACCGAGACCAGCATCTTCGGCTGCACCACGATGAGCGGCTGGCGAAGCTGGTGGTCCCAGGGGCGGAAGGTGAGCGACACGCCCTTGTAGGCGGGCAGGCTGAAGGCCGGATCGGTGAGATAGGGCGCGAGCACGGCAGGGTCGGAGCCCTTCTTCGCCGTCACCGCGTCGCCGACCGCCCGCACCGAGGCCCAGACCTGGTAGTCGAGGGGGCGCATCAGCCGGCCCGCGAGCCGCCGGAAGCGGTTCTGCGCCTGGGCCGCGCCCCAGGTCTCCAGGACCGGCGACCAGGTGGTGGCGACGAGGCCCTGCGTGCCGGCCACGGGGCGCGGATCGACGGTCCGATAGGGCACGTAGTCGCCCCAGTCGCCCGCCTCGTCGGCGACGACCGCCATGTCGTAGTCGAGCCCCCGGGTGAACACCATCGCCTCGGCCCGGGTCGGGGTGTCGCCCCGCGCCTTGGCGAGCGGCCCGAAGGTCCAGGGCTTCTCGGCGGTGATCTTCAGGCCGAACTTGCGGGCCGAGTTCCGCAGCGCCTCGGCGTAGAGCTTGTCCGCTTCGTTCGGCCCCACGATGAGGAAGATCTTCCGCCAGCGCATCAGGGTCAGGTACTGCGCCAGCGCGTCGGTCTGCATCGCGCGGGAGGGCACCACGTGGAAGACGTTCTTCCGGCAATCGGCCCCGCGCAGGCGGTCGTCCGGGGCGGCGGCGTTGAACACCACGGCGCCCGTGTCCTTCACCGCGTCGGCGACGGCGAGCACCGCGTCGCCGGGTAGCGCCAGGACGAGGTAGCGGGTGCCCTTGGCCACCAGCGCCCGGGCGGCCTCCGCCGCGGAGGGGCCGCCTTCGGTGAGCGCGGCCTCGTCGAGGGCGTAGGCCTGCTTGGTGAAGCGGCCGGTGGTGTTGTTGTCGGCAATCGCCATGCGGGCGCCGGCGAGCCCCTCGTCCTCGGGCGGGGCCTCCGCGTCGTAGGAGGAGGGCTGGGGCTGGACCCGGTAGATCAGGCCGATCCGCGTCTCCGCGGGGGCGGCGCCCGGCGGCGGGGCCGGGCTCGCGGGCGGGCTCGCAGGTTCCTGGCCGGCTGCGGGCGAGGCCGCGACGGCGCCCGCGAGGACGAGCGAGAGGATGAAGGATTGTGCCGAAGCGCGCATGAAGGCGGCACGTAACAGCATTCGCCGCCCGCACTCAACGGGGCGCGACCGCGCGCGGCCGGCGTGCCGCTCTCATATTTCCCTCAGGATTTTACCGCCGCCGGCGGGAGCGGGCTGGCCCCGCCGAAGCGCGGCGGGCGGTAGCTCAGGGTGTCGTGCTGCGGGCTCGGGTGGCGCACCCGCGACATGCGCCCGCTGTCGCGCATGCGCTTGTCGGCCTCGGGCCAGGATGGCAGCCCCTCCTCGTCCCGGTCCCAGTGGACCACGGACGCTTCGTCGCACCAATGCTGCAGGTGTGGCATCGCGGCCCGGTGGGCGCCCGCACCCATGTAGCCACGCATGCTCTCCACGCGGTCCCAGGCGGTCAGGGTCCAGAAGGTCCAGTCCCGGTCGCGCAGGATCGAGCCGCCACGGAAGCCCGGCGCCGCTCGCACCTGGCGCGCCGTCCGCACCGCGTGGAGGGCGAAGGCCGGCAGGAAGCGGACGGAGCGGACCCTCAGGCGCGTGACGCTGATGAACGGCATGGACGATCCCCCGAACCCGTCTCTCCTTGTTGCCGGGAACGCGCGGGATTGCCAAACCGTCCCGGCGCACGACCTATGGCGCTGTCGCGAGGCCGCCTCCCCGAGCCGGGCGGCCGCACCAGGGAGAGACGCCATGCCCGCCCGCCTCCTCGCCGGCGCCCTCGCCGGAACGCTGGCCGGAGCGCTGGCTGCCGGGCCGCTCCTCGCGCGGCCCGCCGCGGCCGGGCAGAAGGCGGCGATCTTCCCCGTGGAATTGCTGGATCCGGGCGTCGTCGGCGGGCGCAAGGCCCGGCCCGACGAGAGCCGCAAGCTCGCCCTCGTCACCGACGAGCTCAAGACCGCGCTCGCCAAGCAGGCGGAGATCGAGCCGGTGGACACCGCCCCGCAATCGGCCGAGATCGCCAAGCAGGCGCCGCTCTACAAATGCGAGGGCTGCGCGGCGCCCATCGCCAAGACGCTGGGTGCGGATCTCGCCGTGACCGGCTATGTGGAGCGGGGATCGAACCAGATCTTCAACCTGTTCGTCACCATCGCCGATGCCGAATCCGGCAAGGTGGTGCGCGCCGGGCAGGTGGTGATCCGGGCCGATACCGACGACACCTGGGCGCATGCCATGCGCTGGGTCGTCAAGAACCGCCTGCTCGCCGAGCCCCTGCCCGGAAAATCGTGATTTTCTCGAAGACCTTCCGCGACGTTTCCCACGCGCTCCGTCTCCTCGTCAGCGTCCGCGACGCCGGGGAGGCCGACCTCGCCCTCGCGGCCGGCGCCGACCCGAACCGCGAGGGCCTGATCGACACGCCCGCCCGCGTGGTGAAGGCCTACGGCCAGCTCTTCGGCGGCTACGATGTCGATGCCGAGGCTCTGCT
>NZ_CABFPH010000063.1 GCF_902141845.1 Methylobacterium symbioticum
CGCTTCAAGTCTGCCGGGGTGAGGCTGGGCGAGCCGGGCAACGGCGCTACGCAGTCCGCCACGATCGGGGTCGATGCAGGTGAGCAAGAGACCGCGACGATAAACGGACGAGGCTGGCGGATCCCCGCCCCCTCGTCCGCGGGACGCCGGGGAACTCGGTATCCGTACGCACACACATTGGGTTCCGCGGCGTCCCGCGTCTCCCTCCAGCCAGGCCTCCGGCGTCAGCAAGACGCGCGGAGCCGAAGGCGCGTGGGGTCCCGGGTGTCGAGAGGGGTCACCCCTCTCGCGGGGCCGGGCGGAGCCCGGGTTCTTCAAGCCAGGGCTCTGCCCTGGACCCGCCAAAGGGATGATCCCTTTGGGATCCCGGATGCAGGGCTCAGATCACCGGCAGGCCGCAGCCCTTGGCCTTCTCGCCCGGCTCGACATGAATGGTGACGACGGCGCCGGGGATGTCGGCCTCCAGCGCGTCCTCCAGGCGGTCGCAGATCGCGTGCGCGTCCCGCACGCTCATCTCGCCGGGCACCACGAGGTGGAAGTCGACGAAGGTCGCCTGTCCGGCCGAGCGGGTGCGCACGTCGTGCGCCTCCAGCGCGCCGGCGCCGTGGCGCGAGATCAGGGCCCGGATCTCGCCGACCATCTCGGCCGGCGCCGCGCGGTCCATCAGGCCGTCGACCGATTCGCGCACCATCTGCCAGCCCGACCACAGGATGTTCAGCGCCACGAGGCCGGCCACCACGGGATCGAGCACCGGGTAGCCGGTGGCGAGCACCGCGCCGAGGCCGATGAGCACGCCGGCCGAGGTCACGACGTCGGCGAAGACGTGGCGGGCATCGGCCATCAGGGCGGGCGAGCGCCAGGCCCGGCCCCAGCGCATCAGCGCCCAGGCCCAGGCCGCGTTCACCACCGTGGCGACGGCGTTGATCGCCACGCCGAGCACCGGCGCGTCGAGGGCCTTCGGCGCGAGCAGGCCGACATAGGCCTCGCGCAGGATCAGCAGCGCCGCGACGATGATGAGCGCCCCTTCGACCACGGCGGAGAAGAACTCCGCCTTGTGGTGGCCGTAGGGGTGATCGTCGTCGGCCGGCCGGCCGGCGACGCGGAGCGCGAGGAAGGCACCGGCCGCCGCGACCACGTTGATGATGCTCTCGACGGCGTCCGAGTACAGGGCCAGGCTGCCGGTGAGCCACCAGGCCAGGAACTTGAGGCCCATGACGGCGAGTCCGACCCCGGCGCTCGCCAGCGCGGCCTTCTGCGTGCGGTCCATGCTCTCCTGCCCCCGTCGTCCGGGCCGGCGCATACGGGATCGCGACCCCACAAGGCCACGGCAAAGGTCTTAGCCTGGGCTATTCCCCCCGGACGGCTCGGCCAGGATCGGATCCGATCCGCGGGCCGCCTCGCGGGCGCGGCTGCGCTCGCCCTGGGCCCGGGCATAGGCGGCCTTCCGCTCCAGGCTGCGCCGCTGCCAGCCGAACCGCGCCTCGGCCGCGAGGGCATCGAGCCGGGCGGCCTCCCGCTCCCAGTAGCCGACGAGCTGGCCGTCGAGCGTGACCCGGCGAAGGCGCTTGATGGCGGCGGGCATGGCGCATCCCTCCTCGAATCCATGGGACATCGGGGCCCGCGGCAGCGGCGGGAGGCGCGTGCCGCCGCACGGGGGCGGAGACAAATCGCGGATCGGTGCCGCCGGTTCCCCGCCCGCCGCGCCGACGCGAAATTGATTCGCGGCCGCATTCCGTGCAAGCGGCAGCCGATGCGTGTGGACCTGTTCGATTTCGACCTGCCCGAGGCGAGCATCGCGCTCCGCCCCGCCGAGCCGCGCGGCTCGGCCCGCCTGCTCGTGGTCGAGCCGGGGCGGGCGCCCGCGGACCGGAAGGTGGCCGACCTGCCGGGCCTGCTCCGGCCGGGCGATGCCCTCGTCTTCAACGACACCCGGGTGATTCCCGCCCGGCTCAACGGGGTCCGCACCCGTCCCGGCGCCCCGGGACAGCGCTGCGAGGCGATGCTGCACCTGCGCGAGACCGCCGAATCCTGGCGCGCCTTCGCCCGGCCGGCCAAGCGCCTCGCCCCCGGAGACCGCATCCGGTTCGGCGCGGACGGCGCGGACACCGCCTGCGCGCTCGCCCGGCTCGACGCCACAATCCTGGAGAAGGGGGAGGGCGGCGAGATCCTGCTGCGCTTCGACCTCTCCGGCCCCGCCCTCGACGCGGCGATCGCCGCGCTCGGCACCCTGCCGCTGCCGCCCTACATCGCGGGCAAGCGCGCGGTCGATGCGCGGGACGCGGCCGACTACCAGACGGTCTATGCCCGCGAGCCCGGGGCGGTCGCTGCGCCGACGGCGGGCCTCCACGTCACGGACGACCTTCTCGCCGCCCTCGACGCGGCGGGGCTGACGCGCCACCACGTCACGCTGCATGTGGGCGCCGGCACCTTCCTGCCGGTCAAGGCCGAGGACACGGCCGACCACCGCATGCATGCCGAGATCGGCCATCTCGACGCCGCCACCGCGGCGGCGCTCAACGCGGCCCGCGCCCGGGGCGGGCGCATCGTGGCGGTGGGCACCACGGCCTTGCGCCTCCTGGAGAGCGCGGCGGACGAGGCCGGGCGCCTGCATCCCTTCGCCGGCCCGACCCGGATCTTCATCACGCCCGGCCACCGCTTCCGGGCGGTGGACGCGCTGATGACCAACTTCCACCTGCCGCGCTCGACCCTGTTCATGCTCGTCTCGGCCTTCTCCGGGCTCGAGACGATGCGCGCGGCCTACGCGCACGCCATCGCGGCGGGCTACCGCTTCTACTCCTACGGCGATTCGAGCCTGCTCTTCCCGGCCGAGCCAGACCGCACGGGACCCCGATGACCGAACCGCTTCCGACCCCCGAATTCCGCTTCCGCCTCGACGCCACCGACGGTCAGGCGCGCACCGGCGCGATCACCCTGCCGCGGGGGGTGATCCGCACGCCGGCCTTCATGCCGGTCGGCACCGCGGCCACCGTGAAGGCGATGTATGCCGATCAGGTGCGCGACCTCGGCGCCGACGTGGTGCTCGGCAACACCTATCACCTGATGCTGCGGCCCGGCCCCGAGCGCATGGCCCGGCTCGGCGGCCTGCACCGCTTCATGCGCTGGGACGGGCCGATCCTCACCGATTCCGGCGGCTTCCAGGTGATGTCGCTGTCCGCGCTCCGGAAGCTCGACGAGGACGGCGTCACCTTCCGCTCGCATATCGACGGCACCGCCCATCGGATGAGCCCCGAGCGCTCCATCGAGATCCAGGGCCTGCTCGGCTCCGACATCCAGATGCAGCTCGACGAGTGCGTGCGCCTGCCGGCTCCCCCGGAGGCGATCGAGAAGGCGATGCGGCTGTCGCTGCGCTGGGCCGAGCGCTGCCGCGCCGCCTTCGGCGAGCAGCCCGGGAAGGCGCTGTTCGGCATCGTGCAGGGCGGGGACGTGCCCGAACTCCGTGTCGAGAGCGCCCGGGCGCTCGTCGACCTCGACCTCAAGGGCTACGCCATCGGCGGCCTCGCGGTCGGCGAGCCGCAGGCGGTGATGCTGGCGATGATCGAGACGGTGGAGCCGCACCTGCCGCGCGACAAGCCGCGCTACCTGATGGGCGTCGGCACGCCGGACGACCTGCTGCGCGCGGTGGAGCGGGGCGTCGACATGTTCGACTGCGTGATGCCGACCCGGGCCGGGCGGCACGGCCTCGCCTATACCCGCCATGGCCGGGTGAACCTGCGCAACGCCCGCCACGCCGAGGACGTGCGTCCCCTCGACGAGACCTCGGGCTGCCCCGCCGCGCGCGACTATTCCCGGGCCTACCTGCACCATCTCGTCCGCTCAGAGGAGATCCTCGGCATGATGCTGCTGACTTGGAACAACCTCGCCTATTACCAGGACCTGATGGCCGGCATGCGCGCGGCGATCCGGGAGGGCCGGTTCGCCGCCTTCGCCGAGGCGACGCGCGCCGGCTGGGCGCAGGCCGAGGCCGCGGCGAAGGCGGGCGCCTGACGGGAGCGGCGCGATCCCGCACTGCTCAGGGGCGGGCGAGCACGCGGTAGAAGCCCTGGCTGTCGTCGGCCCCGGTCTCGGCCGCGGCCTTCAATCCGGCCACGATCCGGCTCGCGATCGGCAGCCGGTAGTGGAGGGCGTCCCAGTAGTTCGAATCCTCCGTCGTGACCGGGGAGGGGATGCGGAAATCCACCACCAGCGCGCCGCGCCGCCTGCCGATCTCGGCCACACGCGCCTTGCACGCCGCCTCGCGCCGGCCCTGCTCCGTCCCCGACGCGCCCTGCGCCGCCACGTGGACGGGCATGAAGGCGACGATCCGGCGCGCCGGCGCCGGCAGAGCCGCGAGCAGGGCGTCGAGCCGGTCGAGGGCCGGCATGCCCGCCTCGGGCCGATCCGGGCCGGAGGCGGGCTCGACGGCCTCAGGGTCGCTCCGGGTCCCGGCGCGGATATGCAGGCGCGCCCGCGCCAGGTCGTAGGCGGCCTCCGGGGGCGTGAACACCCCGTAGCCGTCCGGGCGCAGGCGCTCGGGTGCAAGATGCAGGGCATGCAGGGCGACGCGGCCCGCGACCGCCAGTCCCTGGAGGTTGACCTGTTTCAGGACGGCTCCGGGCGCTTCCGGCTCGTAGAGCCAATCCGGGAAGGGATGGGCCGTGCGCCGAGGCGGCGCGCCCGCGCACCAGGTCGCATCGAGCCCGAACAGGGCCGCCCGCACCGGCCGTCCAGCGAGGAACAATGCGGCCAAGCGGCCCTGCTCGTCCGGGGTGGCCGCATTGATCGCGAGATTGGCGAAGCGCGCGCCGAAGGCCCGGTCGAGGTCCTCCGGATCGAGCAGCCGCGCCGTCGATGTCCCGAACACCGCGGCATCGAAGGGACCGCCGCGGGCGATCTGCGGGTACATGAAGCGCTGGTTGCGATCCATGATCGGCCCGCCCGGCCTCCCCGGTGCGGCGCGCAACCCGTAAGGGTCCATCGCCATGACGAAGGCGACGGCCGCGGCGCCGATGGCCAGCGCGGCGACAGCCATATCCCGGCCGAAGCGGCGCCACGCGGCCGGATCGGCCGCTCTCGGGGCGAGGGCCGGGTCTGGATCCTCCCGGCGGGCGTCGGACGGGCTCTGGTCTTGGCGCATCGTCGGGGCGTTGCCATGGGACCGTGGCGCAGGCGGGGCAGGAGACGGGCCGATGACGGTTGACCCCATCCCGGCGCTCACCTATTGCGAGCCACGCTTCCTCCCGGCTCACGAGCCGGCAGTGAACGAGCGCGTAGCTCAGTTGGTAGAGCAACGGACTTTTAATCTGTAGGTCCTGGGTTCGAGTCCCAGCGCGCTCACCACAGATCTTGCCCGCTAGGTCAGCCACTTAGCCGGCTTTTTGCTTCCCTGCGCGCCCACCGAATGTGTTGCAACACGCTGCAACACGTCCCCTGCTTTTACAATGGGTCACGCTTGGGCCTCCGTGGCTCCATGCAACACGGGTGGAGCACCGCTGAGGCTATTTTCGACCTCCGATCGGCTGCCTTGCCTCGACCATCGCCTTACTCTCCCTCCAGGCTTCCTCGGCGCGGGCGTCGATCCATTTCGCCAGATCGGTGATCTGGACGCCCTTGGCTGCCCGGCGATTGTCCCGCTCAATCCGCAGCAGCGGAATTACGAGCTCACCAGCGCCGACTTTCCGGACGAATTCCTCCACCTTGAGGTGGCTGAAATCGTCCTTGCAGACCGTGGCCACAGGGATGACGGCGAGCCCCTCGTACCGGGCCATGAGTAGGAAGATGGTCTGGACCATGCAATGACCCCTGAAACGGACCTATAGAGCTATCGGGCCGATCGCTCGTTCTGCAGTCCATGCATCGCCTGACACTCTCTCCTGACCTCTTCCATCCGGTCATCAATCCATTTCGCGACGTCGGCCAGGGGGACGTGCTTGGCGCACCGCTCGCTGGCCTCGATCCGGACGAGCGGGAGAGGAATGTCCCCGGCGAAGATCTTCCGGACGAGCTTCTCTCGCTCCCAAGCGCACGTTAGTTGTTCTGCCGCCAGCCGGCGTAGCGCTGCCCTAGCGTGCGGTCGTGCTCGTGGTTGTTCACGGCGATGGCGCGGGTCAGCGCGCTCTCGACCTCGGCCCTGGTCAGGGTCGAGCCGCTGGGCGTCGGCGGAGTGGCGCTTCGGGCAGGACCAGCGCCTGACGGTCCATCCCGCCCTGCTCGAAGGTAAGCTGCAAGTCGTGCTGGCCGACTACGAGGAGCCGCCGCTGCCCACCCACGTGCTGTATCCCGAGGGGCGCCAGGCGCCGGCGAAGGTCAGAACCTTCGTCGACATGGCGGCCGCAGCACTCAGGGGAAGTCGCCTCCTCAACTGAAGCGACGCGCCAACGCCCCGAACGCGCCTCGCCGAATTGGATCATCGGTCGCCGAAGTCGGTCGAGAGGCTCAACTCGCGCGAGGCACGCAGCTCGGCCAGCATCGTCTCTACTCGGATCAGACGCACGAAACCCACGCTACACGAGATGGTTCAGGCGACGACAGACCCTATTTGATGCGGCGGAGGTTTGCCGTGTGGATCCTGTTTGTCGCCGTGCTTGTCATCTCTGGCGCGCTCGCGATTCTCAGTGCGCCAGCTCGGATCAAGCGCCACGCTGCCGAGCGGGAGGCAGTCCTGCAGGCGCTTGCTCATCAGAGGCCCTATGCCACCGAGGCAAGTATCGCACGCGAGCTGATCCGCTCGACCAGTCTGCGGCTCTCAGCACGCGTCCTGAAGGCACAGCTTGCGGCCTTGGAAGAGGACGGGCTGCTCACAGCCGAGGGGGACAGCACGGCGTCAGATCGCGGGCGCCGTTATCAGCTTCTTGTTGATCCTCCACCGAGTCAGAGGCCGGTCCAGATGCCAAGCCGTTCGAGCTTGACCGTGTACCATGATGGGAGCTGCCCGCTCTGCGCTGTAGAGATCGCCCAGTATCGCCAAGCGGAAGGTGCTGGGGTCATCACCTTCGTGGATGCATCCTCAGTAAGCCGGGATGAGGAACTTACAAACGGCCTTTCCGCGGGCGTCGCGCTCTCACGGTTCCATGTTCGGGACGAAGCAGGCCAGCTCGTCTCAGGTGCTGCAGCCTTCTCGCTCCTTTGGCAAACGTTGCCGCGCTGGCATTGGCTAGGCCGCCTTATAGGCTCTCCTGTCGTGTTGCCGCTTGCCGAGCGCGCCTACAACCTCTTCCTTCCCCTGCGTCCGCATCTTGCGACGTTTCTGGTGCGCACCGGCATCTTGTCATCGTCTAAGATGGCAAATTGAAAGTGGTCGGTCATTTTGCAGATTTGATCGGTCAATCAGGGCTGCGCAGTTTGCCGGCTGGCGGAGCTTCGTTGGGGCTGCAGAGGACCCCAATCGGAAGATTTACTCTTCAACACTGAATGTCCGCTACTGGGCGTCTTTCAAGATTCTGCTGTTGGCGCATAGCCGAACAATCGGCATGCGAACTCCTGACCCCTTGCGGACTTTCAGGCGTGCCGGTCCAGAAGTCCGCTCAGTAGGAGGAAGCGGACCTGTAACACTCCGTTTCACAAGGCTCGCACGAGTCGCCTGACGAGGATCATGGCAGCGGCCAGCACGAAGGCGGCGAGCGCGGACGATACGGTGGCCTCGTGGTCGCGCGCCAACCTGCGGCAGGGACCGATCCAGCCTAGGGTGCGCTCGATCACCCAGCGTCTCGACTGCACCGCAAAGCGTGTCTGCCTAGGGCAGAGGATCTCGTCGCCATCACATTTGTGCGCTGCCATAATCTAGGCCTGCGCCCGCTGCTCCGACGAGGGCCTGCCTCTTTTTGCCGTTTCGTGCATCCGACCCGAACCGGCGAGCCGTACCGTGCCGGGATGGTGCTCATGCGTGCGCGGCCGTGTCAGGGATGATCCCTAGGTCCCCACCGAATAGTAAGAACCACGAGGGTGCGACATCTATCGAGCCTGGGGCATCGACGAGCCGCCAGAGCAGAGGGTGTTATGCTGCAGGATGGTCGCGTAGAGCCCGCTTCCGGCCTTCCACACACGTGGCTGCCCGCCCGGGCCGCCCTCTGCGATCTCACCCTCAGTCGCATCACATCTATTGGACGGGTTGACCATGTCGCCGCAGGCGCACCCCTCTACGATGAGGGCGATGCCAGCGAGTTCGTGTACGGGGTGGTTGCCGGGATGGTTCGTACCGTCAGCATTGGGCGTGATGGCAAAAGAGTCGTGCGCGGGTTCTATTTATCCGGGGAGCTCTTGGGGATGGAGCGGGCCCGGCTGCATGCCTCTTCCGCCGAAGCAATCAGCGACACGCGGGTCGTACGCTGCTCCCGCTCAAGGTTTGATGCGCTTGCGGCGTCGGATGTACAGGTCGCGAGCGAGCTCTGGTCGTGGCTGCTGCGGACAACCCAGCGCGCCGAAGATCTCTCCGTGCTCGGTCGCGCCAGTGCTGCTCAGAAGCTCGCGTATTTTCTCATCGACTTCGCGTGCAGAGTCTCGGCCTCCCGAAGAATCGAGTTGCCGATGTCACGCACAGACATAGGGGACTTTCTCGGCCTCTCGAGCGAGACTGTGAGCCGCACGTTCACAACACTGCGCCATACCGGGCTGATCGCCACGAACGGGCGCTACGTGACCCTCCTCGATCCAGGCGCCCTCCGGCGCATGAGCGGCAACTTCGTGAATGGCATCTAACCGTTTGATGGCCAAAGCGCTGGCGTGCTTCGGCGCGCTCCACGGAGTTGAGGGTAACCTGATCGAGGGCGACCTGCACGGCAATCGGCCAGATATCGTCGAGCGACACCACGCCAGGGAACAGGACCGGCGGAAGGATCACGTTGCTTTTGCGAAGCACTTCGAGTCCGGAGTGGTGCCTCACATCAGGAGATCGAGAGCCGCTCCGCCCGGCCCCAGTGCTCCGTCGGCGGATTTTTCAGCCGAGGATCGATGATGATCTTGAAGGTCCGAGAGAGCGTGAGGCAAAGGCCGCCGGCGATCTCGGGGAGCCACGACTCGGTGTCGTCGCTGCAGACCGCCATCGAGGCCGGCGCGCTCGTGAATGGGCGAGGCTCTCCTTGTCGGCGACGGCATTGCTGACGGCGCGGAACTCGTGAATCCGTCCTGGAAGCCCTTGGTGATCGGGAGATCGTGAGACTCGACGATCTCGCGCCCGTTCGCCTCAGCAATGGCGCCAGCGCACAGAACGAGGTCTCGGAGCTTGCGGTCGATGAAGCCACCGAGACGCTTCAGATCGCTCGTGTCGATGTCGAGCGCATCCGCTTCCAGGAAGAAATGCTCGGACCGAGCGATGCCTGCTACGGGAAGCGCAGTCATGGAAGCACCATGAATCTGTATGGAACGACGCTCAGCCTGCTTAGACGTTACTGTGCCAGACCGCACTGACGTCTGTCAGTTCGGCTCGCCTCCCGATCGTTGCTTTAAGTCGGCCATCATCGGATCGCGTTCTGCCGGAGCCAGGATCGGAGAGTCTCGACGTTGACCGCGCCGGCACGCCGGGCGATCACCTCACCCTTCGACAAGAGCATCATCGTCGGAATGCTACGGATACCGTATCGAGACGCCAACCCCTGCTCTGCCTCGGTATCGACCTTGAGGAACCGGAAGTCGGGCTCAAGCTCGGCGCAGACCCGATCGAAGGCGGGGGCCATCCCCTTGCAGGGACCGCACCATTCGGCCCAGAAATCCACCACGACCGGGATATCGTTCTTCTGAATATGGAGGTCGAAATGTGCGGAGTCGACCGAAACAGGATGTCCGGCAAACAGCGCCCGCTTGCACCGCCCGCATCGTGCCGCCTTGGCCGGCTTGGATGAGAGCACCCTGTTGATGCTCGCGCAGTGCGGGCAGACGACGAGACGTGCGTCTTCGCTCATGGGTTTTGATCTCCCGTGACACCGGGCCGTGATCCTCGGCAGTCTCGGGTCACGCTCTATGCCGGCTGCGCCGTCGCGAGAGGTGGCCGATCGTTGCGGTGTTCACGGAGCTTCACGGCGAGCACCAGCATGGCAATGCCGAACACGAAGGCGTAGATCCCGATCCACCACGTCAGGACCACGGCACCCGCGAGCGGGGCCACGACGAGAAGGATCCCGAAGGCGATCGAGGCCAGTCCGCCGAGCGCGAGCCACCATCGTCCATGGTCGCGCTTGAGACGGACGGCCGCGACCAGCAGGGCGCTCCCCGAGAGGATCGACCAGGCCGCAATCAGCATCACGAACGCGAGGGCGGTGATGCCGGGCCACGCAGCGGCCAGCACCCCTGTGATGATGTTGACGATGCCGCCCACGAAGAGAGTTCCCCAGCGCTTGCTGTGCCGCGCCGCCCGCAGCGATGCTACGACGGCGAAGATTCCGTCCACCAGCATGTAGGCGGCGAAAATCAGGATCAGCGAGATCAGGGTCGACACCGGCATCGCGAATGCCAGGAGGGCGAACGCGATAGCAAGGACGCCCCGGAGGGCGATCAGCCACCAGTTCCGGGCCAGAGAATGGTTCAGAACGTCGATATCGCCTGATGTCCAGGCGAGACGCCGGGATCGTGAGCTTTCGCCAGCCATATGATGTCTCCTCGATCGAGAAATTCGCACTTGCTTACTTGCTTGCGCTCCTCACATGCGCCGGTGCCATTCGGTCACCAATCGTTCGAGGTCGGGATCGGGCTTGTCCGGCAGCTTGATCAGCAGCTTGACGTAGGCGTCGCCGGCTGTCCCGTCAGGCCTCGGAACGCCTTTGCCCTTGAGGCGAAGCACCTTGCCGGAATTGCTCCATTTCGGGATCGTCATCGTCACGGGCCCCGCGGGAGCCGACACCGCGATCCGGCCACCGAGCACCGCCTCGCGCAGGGGAACGCCTTGCTCGAAATGGATGTCGTCGCCCTCGCGCCGGAAGCCGGGGTGCGGGCGGATTTCAATCTCAATCAGGGCATCGCCGGGCGGCGCGCCGGCCTGACCCGGTTCTCCCTTGCCGCGCAGGCGCAGCGTCTGTGCGTCGCGCGTGCCCGGCGGGATGCGGACGTCGAGCGTCGCGCCGTCCGGCAATGTCACGATGTGGGTGGCGCCGTTGATCGCATCGAGAAAATCGAGGGTGAGATGGTAGTGGACATCGGCGCCCCGGCGCCGGAGATTCGACCGGCCACGACGCCCGAAGATCCCCGAGAGGATGTCATCGGTATTGAAATCCGCGAAGCCCGTGTCGCTCGTATAGGCGTGGCCGCCAGGTTGCTCGGCGAAGTCGTGATAATAGCGCTGTCGCGGCCGCTCGACGCCGGAGATGTCGATCTCGCCGCGATCGAAGCGCGCGCGCTTCTCCGGATCGCTCAGCAGATCATAGGCGCGAGACACGTTCTTGAACTGGTCTTCCGCCTCGGCATTGCCCGGGTTCAGGTCCGGGTGCAATTTACGTGCGAGCTTGCGGTAGGTTTTCTGGATCTCCTCCGGGGAGGCATCGCTCTTCACGCCCAGAATCGCATAGGGATCGTCGCTCAACGCTTCCTCCCTGCGCCGTCTCCCGGCGAAGCGCGCAACCCGTCGGGCCGACCGCCTTACTGATGTTGCGCTGATGGTTCGTGCGCGCGGTCACCGTCCCGGGACGGTCCGCGGCGGGTCACGGCGACGCGGGCAGGCCGCAGGAGCCGGTCGTGAATAAGGTAGCCGTCCTCCATGATGGCGGCGACGGCCCCAGGCGCGGTCGACGGGTCGTCGACCTCCATCATGGCCTCGTGCCGCGACGGGTCGAACGGAGCGCCGAGGGCATCGACCCGCTGGACGCCAACGCGCTGCAGGACCCCCATCAGCAGACGCTCCGTGGCCCGCACTCCGTCGATGAGCGACGCGCCCTGAGAGGGGGCCTGCTCCGACGCGACGATGGCCCGGCGCAGATTGTCGAGCACCGGCAAGAGTTCGCGGGCAAGGCCCGTCACCGCGAATTGCCGCTCGTCCTGCAAGCTGCGCTCCGCCCGGCGCCGCGTGTTCTCCGCTTCGGCCAAGGCCCGCAAGGCGCGGTCCTGAAGCGCGGCGTTCTCGGCCTGCAATGCTGCGGTCGCGTCCGTGCCCGACTGGGGGGGGGCGCTCGTCTCCCAGGCATCCGATGGTGGCGAGTGACCGGCGGATGCAGGCGGACAACTCTCGTGGTCCAAAGGCTTCTCGGCCATACCATACCTCCTGTCTGCCCGGCCGGCGTCACGCGGCCTGAGCCAAGCTGGCGCCGTTGACGGTGAGTTGGCCGTTGAGGACTAGGACCGGAACCGTGTCGCCGTCCTTGATCGCACCGGTCAGGAGCATCTTGGCCAGCGGGTTCTGCAGATGGCGCTGGATCACGCGCTTGAGAGGGCGCGCACCGTAGACCGGATCGTAGCCGGCATTTGCGAGCCAATCCTTGGCCGCGTCCTCGATCTGCAACACGATTGTCCGCTCGGCCAGCCGTCCTTCGAGGCCCTGGAGTTGAATGTCGACGATCCGGCGCATGTCGCTGCGGCCCAGTCGGTTGAACAGGATGATCTCGTCGAGCCGGTTGAGGAATTCCGGCCGGAATGCGCGGCGCACGACCTCCATGACCTGCTCGCGGGCCGCCTCGGCCGGCTGGCCCTCCATCAGGGCGGCCAGGAACTCGGCACCGAGGTTCGAGGTCAGGACGATGATCGTGTTGCGGAAATCGACCGTGTTCCCCTGTCCATCGGTCAACCGCCCGTCATCGAGCACCTGCAGCAGGATGTTGAAGACATCCGGGTGAGCCTTCTCGACCTCGTCGAAGAGGATCACCTGATAGGGCCGCCGCCGGACCGCCTCCGTCAGGACGCCGCCCTCCTCGTAGCCAACATAGCCGGGCGGTGCGCCGACGAGCCGTGAGACTGCATGCTTCTCCATGAATTCGGACATGTCGACGCGCAGCATCGCTCGCTCGTCGTCGAACAGGAACTCGGCCAACGCCTTGCACAATTCGGTCTTGCCGACGCCGGTCGGGCCGAGAAACAGGAACGAGCCGATCGGACGGTTCGGATCCTGCAGACCCGCGCGGGCCCGCCTGACCGCGTCGGACACGGCCACGACCGCCGGCTCCTGGCCGACGACGCGCTGGCCCAGCTTGTCCTCCATCGCCATCAGCTTGTCGCGTTCGCCTTCGAGCATCCGCGTCACGGGAATGCCCGTCCAGCGCGAGACCACGGCGGCGATGTCCTCGGCCGTGACCTCCTGCCTGATCAGCCGGCTCTGGCTCGCCTGCATCGCGTCCGCGAGGCGCTTCTCCAGTTGCGGGATCACCGCATAGAGGAGTTCGCCCGCGCGGGTCAGGTCGCCCCGCCGCTCCACCTGCTCGAGTTCGATCCGGGCCTGCTCGGCTTGCTCCTTCAGCTGCTTGGTCTCTCCGAGCTTCGCCTTCTCGGCCTCCCATTGCGCCGTCAGCTCGGATTGCCGCGTCTCCAGGGTGGCGAGCTCGTCCTCGACCCGCTTCAGGCGCTCCCGCGCGCCTGGATCCGTCTCCTTCTTCAGGGCCTCCCGCTCGATCTTGAGCTGGATCACGCGTCGGTCGATCTCGTCGAGGTCCCGGGGCTTCGATTCCGCTGCGATCCGGAGCCGGCTTGCGGCTTCGTCGATGAGGTCGATCGCCTTGTCGGGGAGGAACCGATCCGCGATGTAGCGGTGGGACAGCGTAGCGGCCGCCACGATCGCGCCGTCGGTGATCCGTATCCCGTGGTGAAGCTCGTACTTCTCCTTGAGGCCGCGCAGGATCGAGATCGTCTCCTCGACGGAGGGCTCGCCGACGAAGACGGGCTGGAAGCGGCGAGCAAGCGCGGCATCCTTCTCGATGTTCTTGCGATACTCATCGAGCGTGGTCGCGCCGACGCAGTGCAGCTCGCCTCGGGCGAGCGCGGGCTTGAGCATGTTGGAGGCATCCATCGCCCCTTCGGCCTTTCCGGCGCCGACGAGGGTGTGCAGCTCGTCGATGAACAGGATCACGTCGCCCGACGCCGAGACCTCCTGGAGAACAGCCTTCAACCGCTCCTCGAACTCGCCCCGGTACTTCGCGCCGGCCAGGAGGGCGCCGAGATCGAGGGACAGGAGACGTCGGTCCTTCAAGGTGTCGGGCACGTCGCCGTTGACCATGCGCTGGGCCAGCCCTTCGACGATCGCGGTCTTGCCGACGCCCGGCTCGCCGATCAGCACCGGATTGTTCTTCGTCCGACGTGAAAGAACTTCGATGGTTCGCCGAATCTCCTCGTCGCGTCCGATGACCGGATCGAGCTTGCCCGCGGCGGCGTCCTCGGTGAAATCGCGCGTGTACTTCCTCAGCGCATCGTAGCCTTCTTCCGCCGATGCGCTGTCGGCCCGGCGCCCCTTGCGGAGCTCGGCGATGGCGCCCTGGAGGGCTGCCGGCGTCACGCCGGCTTCTCTCAACAGCTCGCTTGGCCTGTCCGAGGCCTCGGCCAGGGCGAGCAGCAGGGTTTCGACCGTGACGAAGCTGTCCCCGGCTGCGCGTGCCCGCTCCTCGGCCCGGTCGAACAGTCGCGCGGTTTCGGGCGCCATGAAGACCTGCCCGGCCCCGCCGCCCTCGACGTTCGGAAGCCTTGCCAGTTCACGGTCGAGCGCCGTCGCGAGAGCATCGGGACGGCCGCCAGCGGACTGAATCAACCGCGTGGCCAAGTCATCGTCGTCATCGAGCAGCGCCTTCAGCAGGTGGAGCGGCGTGAGCCGCTGGTGACCCTTGCGCTGAGCCGTGCTCTGCGCCGCCTGGACCAAGCCCTTGAGATGATCGGTGTACGTGTCGATCTGCATCGCTCACCTCGGATGATTGCGCCTGATGGCGAGGCGAGGCATCCCACCTTGCTCGAGCATGGAAACCTCGCGCCGCAACGCGTCGCACGAGGGCTCGCTAGCGGGCGCCCTGGTCCTGCCGGCCGTGCTCCTCGAATTCCGCGTCGACCACCTCCGGCTGCGGACCGCTCGCGCCGCCGCTGGCCCCGACACCCGCTCCTTCGGGAGGAGCACTCATGATCTGCGCCAGTCGCTGTGCCAGCTGGGACAATCGTTCCGCCGCCTGCCTGATGCGGTCGACGGCCTCGCCGCCGATCGCCTCCCGCACAGCCGCGATGGCCTGCTGCAACTCGGCCTTGAGATCGCCGGGGACACGCTCGCCGGCCTCCTCCTGACTGCGCTCCGCCCTGTAGATCGCCGCATCGGCTTGGTTGCGGGCATCGGCCAGCTCGCGGCGCCGCCTGTCTTCCTCGGCGTGGGCTTCGGCCTCGCGCACCATGCGCTGGATCTCGCTCTGGTCCAGGCCCCCCGAGGCCTGGATACGGATCTGCTGTTCCTTGCCGCTGGCTTTGTCCTTGGCCGTGACATTGACGATGCCGTTGGCGTCGATGTCGAAGGTCACCTCGATCTGCGGCAGGCCGCGCGGGGCAGGCGGGATGCCGACGAGGTCGAACTGGCCGAGCGGCTTGTTGTCGGCCGCCATCTCACGCTCACCCTGGAAGACCCGGATCGTCACCGCCTTCTGGTTGTCCTCCGCCGTCGAGAAGGTCTGGCTGCGCCTGGCCGGAATGGTGGTGTTGCGCTCGATCAGCTTGGTCATCACGCCGCCCAGCGTCTCGAGCCCGAGCGAGAGCGGGGTCACGTCGAGGAGCAGCACGTCCTTGACGTCGCCCTGGAGCACACCGGCCTGGATCGCGGCGCCGATCGCCACGACTTCGTCCGGATTGACGCCGCGATGCGGCTCGCGCCCGAAGAGACCCTGGACCGCTTCCTGCACCTTCGGCATCCGCGTCTGGCCGCCGACGAGGACGACCTCGGCGATGTCGGACGGCTGCAGCCCGGCATCCTTGAGCGCGGCTTCGCACGGCCCGATCGTGCGCTTGATCAGGTCGTCGACGAGGGCTTCGAGCTTGGCCCGCGAGAGCTTGACGGTGAGGTGCTTCGGGCCACTCTGGTCGGCCGTGATGAAGGGTAGGTTGACCTCGGTCTGGGTCGCCGAGGACAGCTCGATCTTGGCCTTCTCGGCTGCATCCTTCAGGCGCTGGAGGGCGAGCTTGTCCTTGGTCAGGTCGATACCCTGCTCGCGCTTGAACTCGGCTGCCAAGTATTCGATCACTCGGTTGTCGAAGTCCTCGCCGCCGAGGAATGTGTCGCCGTTCGTCGACTTCACCTCGAACACACCATCACCGATCTCGAGAATGGAGATATCGAACGTACCGCCACCCAGGTCGTAGACCGCGACCCTGCCGCTGCCCTTCTTGTCGAGGCCGTAAGCGAGCGCGGCAGCCGTCGGCTCGTTGATGATGCGCATCACCTCGAGGCCGGCGATCTTGCCAGCATCCTTGGTCGCCTGCCGCTGAGCATCGTTGAAATAGGCCGGAACCGTGATGACGGCCTGCGTGACGGATTGCCCGAGCTTCAGTTCCGCGGTCTCGCGCATGCGCTGCAAGATATAGGCGGAGATCTGGCTCGGGCTGTAGGCCTTGCCCTTGATCTCGACCCAGGCGTCGCCATTCGGCCCGGGTGCGATCTTGTAGGGCACCATCCCCATATCCTTCTTGGTGATCGGGTCGTCGAAGCGCCGCCCGATCAACCGCTTGATGGCGAAAACGGTGTTTTCCGGATTCGTGATCATCTGTCGCTTGGCCGGCTGCCCGACCAGAACCTCACCGGACTCCGTGAAGGCCACCACCGACGGGGTCGTACGGCCACCCTCGGCGTTCTCGATGACGTTTGCTTTGCTGCCATCCATCGCAGCGACGCACGAATTCGTTGTGCCGAGATCGATGCCGATCGCCTTCGCCATAGGGATACTCCTTCAGGTTCGCGCATCACGGGCCGGCTGAAGCCAGGGCCGAAGGGACGTGCGACGTTCATCGCGGAGGATCGCGCGCCGCGTCGGGCCGATGCTACAGGCTGCGCCGCCTGTGACCCTGACGCGGATCAGTTTTGCTGAAGCGCTATCCGATTGGCGAGGCTTGGCCTTGGCAAATCTTGGCCTTTGGAAATCTTGGACTTGGGAAATCTAAGCGCGTGTTAAGCGATGGCACCGGCACACGGCGGTGCGGGGACCTCATCCGGAGGGGAAACGGGCGATCCGACGTGGCACACGGCTCGGTGAAGCCACTCGAACGGGGCATCCGCGCCTTCATGACGTCAGGCGCGGGACGTCAGTCATTCAGCTGCGGCAAGACCTCCAGGCCGATTTCTTCGAGCACTTCGCCTGCACTGCGTGCGCCGTACTTGAGGTTCAGGATCACGTGGTGGACGCCGATCGCGCGGAGCGCGACGAGGAAGTCGAGCAGGACCTTGCGACCGCCACGGAACCCGAGGTGGATGGATTGCGGCGGGTGATCCGGGTTGGCGTGGAGATCGACGTAGAGAGATTGGGCGAAGGGCTTGAACACGCCCGGCGCCACATCCGCCGTGGTGTCCCGCCACCGGGCCGCGAGTTCGGCCTGGCGCTCAAGCGAGCGCGGGTAGGTGATCCAGCCGTCCGAATGTTCGGCGATCCACTCCGGACTCTGCCGGCTCGATCCGGTGACGAGGATCGGCAACCGTCCCATTGGCTTTGGCACGAGGTCAACGTTGCCGAGCATGTGTCCGAAGCGCGAGCGCAGGGTGGGGAACTCCTCGTCGAGGACTTTCCGGATGACGGCAAAGCTCTCGCGAAACAGCACGTCGCGCTCGTCAGTGGGCACACCGAAGGCAGGAAACTCGACGGGGCGGTCGCCGGACGCTACCCCCATGACGAACCGGCCTCCCGACAATCGGTCCACGGAAGCGGCAGCCTTCGCGGTATGGAGCGGGTGACGAATCGGGAGGACGATCGACCCTGTCGCAAGGGCGATCTCGCGCGTTTGCGCGGCGATCCAGCCGAGCCAAACCCATGGGTCGTAGATCTGCCCGAGGTCGCCGAAGTTGGGATCCCGCAAGGGCACGTCGCGGGTCCAGAGCGCGGCGTAGCCGAGTTCCTCCGCCCGCATTGCCAGACGCTCTTGGTCGCGCATGGTCGGCTGGTCGCGCTGGAAGGCCTCGATGGGGAAGAAGACGCCGACCGTCAGGTGCCCCGGGACGAACATGCGCTGGAACCCGGACGTGTCGCTGGGGCGGGCTGCGCTGTGGGCCTCAAGCATGAGAAAACCCCGACGGTGGATGATCGCCTCGCTTGATCCAGCAAGCACGTTCCACGGCCCTGGGCCCTGACGCGCATCAGCTGGCGGCAATGACCTGATGCCGCCGCCGTGGGCGCGGCTGTGATCGAATCCCACTGGACGCTCACGCTGTGAACTCTCCCTAGGACTTCTCCGGATTGCCGGTGGGACGCGTTGGGTACTTAAATGCCTACCGCTCAGGGACCTCCGCATCCCGGGCCTCTCGAAGCCGCGGGCTTTCTACCGACTTGTTGCTTCGCTACCTGTTCCGAGTCTGTCCATAAGAGGCGGGCTTTCACTCGAATTAATCTAACGTAAATTTCAATGATTCCCGTGTAATCACTAACGCATATGACTGGCATTTGAGACTGTATTATTATAATAATTTGTTACGGTATACCATAGAATCGAAAATATAGCTTAGTGAGACATAAGATTTATTATCAAGAGGCGAACAATGATCAGTCTCAGGGTCAACGGGGCGGAACGGAGCTATGACGACGACGCCGATATGCCGCTGCTCTGGTATCTGCGCGACGAGCTCGGCCTGACTGGCACCAAATTCGGCTGCGGCGTCGCGGCCTGCGGTGCTTGTACGATCCACCTGGACAGTATTGCGACGCGAGCCTGCGTCACGCCGATGTCCTCGGTCGACGGGCGGGCGATCATCACCATCGAAGGCCTCTCCCTGGATGGAAACCACCCGCTCCAAGTCGCGTGGCGTGACCTCAACGTGTCGCAATGCGGGTACTGCCAAGCAGGTCAGATCATGCAGGCGGCCTCGCTGCTCCAGGATACCCCGGAGCCGAGCGAGGCCGACATTGATGCCGCGATGAGCGGCAACCTGTGCCGATGTGGCGCCTACCCGCGCATCCGCGCCGCGATCAAGCAGGCCGCTGGAAGCACCCGAAGGGCAGTCGAGGGAGAGCGCCCGTGATCTACGGCCAGAAGCTCGTCGCGGACGACACCGATGTCCCGCCGCCCCTCACCAATGTCAGCCGACGCAGACTCCTTGGAGGCGGCGGCGCGCTGGTCTTGGCGCTCGCTCTCCGTGTGCCCGCCCAAGCCCAGGGAGACGGGCCGAAAAAATTCGGTGTCGACGCGATGCCGCACGGCTGGCGCGACGATCCGAAGGTCTTCGTCGCCATCGCTCCCGACGGCGTCGTCACGGTGACCTGCCACCGCTCCGACATGGGGCAGGGGGTGCGCACGTCGATCGCGCTGACCATTGCCGACGAACTCGACGCTGATTGGTCGAAGGTCCGGGTCGCTCAAGCCTATGGCGACGAAGAGCGTTTCGGGAACCAGGACACCGACGGCTCACGCTCGCTGCGCCACTTTTTTGGTCCATTGCGGCATGCGGGTGCCGCGGCACGGCAGATGCTGGTTCAGGCGGCGGCCAACCAGTGGGGCGTGCCAACGAGCGAGGTGAGAGCTGACGAACACAAGGTCAGGCACGGCAAGTCCCAGCGCTCGATCGGCTACGGCGACATTGCCCAGGCCGCTGCGGATCTGCCCGTACCGGCTCGGGAGGATGTCAGGCTCAAGGCTCCGCAGGAGTTTCGCTACATCGGGAAGGGCAATATCGACCTCATCGACAACCGCGACATCACCACCGGGAAGGCTTGGTACGGCCTGGACACCCGGCTCGAAGGGATGCTGTACGCTGTCGTCGCTCGCCCGCCGGTGTTCGGAGGCACCGTGAAGGCCTACGACGCGACCGAGGCGCTGAGGGTGCCTGGCGTTGTAAGGGCCGTCCCCATCGAGCCACCGGCCGGACCGGCCGAGTTCCAGCCGCTCGGCGGCATCGCGGTGATTGCGAAGAACACGTGGGCGGCGCTCAAGGGACGCGACGCCCTGAAGGTGACGTGGGACGACGGCCCGAACGCGAGCTACGACTCGGACGCCTACCGCTCCACCCTTGAGGAGGCGGCGCGCAAGCCCGGCAAGGTGGTGCGCCGGGAAGGTGACTTCGACGCCGCGATCAAGACCGCGGCGAAGCGCGTGACAGCCGAGTACTACGTGCCCCACCTCGCCCAGGCCCCGATGGAGCCCCCGGCAGCAACAGTTCGGATCAGGGACGGTCACGTCGAGGCCTGGACGTGTACCCAGGCGCCGCAGGCCACCCGGGACCGCATCGCCAAGCGCCTCGGCGTCGGCGCCGACACGGTTCGCGTGAACGTCACGCTGCTCGGCGGCGGCTTCGGCCGCAAATCGAAGCCGGACTATGTCGTCGAGGCGGCCCTCTGCTCGCAGGCGATGGGGGGCGCCCCGGTGAAGGTGACGTGGACCCGCGAGGACGACCTGAGCCATAGCTACTATCACACCGTCTCCGTCGAGCATCTGGAGGCCGGCCTCGACGAGAGGGGCATGCCGGTGGCTTGGCTGCACCGAAGCGCGGCACCGACGATCGGTTCGATTTTCGCGCAGGATGCACGGCACGAGTTGCCGTTCGAACTCGGCATGGGGCTCGTCAACACGCCCTTCGCAATCCCGAACCTGAGGCTCGAGAATCCGGAGGTGAGCGCGCGCGTCCGCATCGGCTGGTTCCGCTCGGTCTCGAACATCCCGCACGCCTTCGCGATCCAGTGCTTCGTCTCCGAGCTGGCGAACGCCGCTGGCCGCGATGCGAAGGACTATCTCCTGGACGTAATCGGGCCGCCCCGGATCATCGAGCCGACCGAGATCGGGGATGTCTGGAACTACGGCGAGGATCCGGCCCGGTATCCGATCGACACGGGCCGGCTGCGACGGGTGATCGAGACGGCCGCGAAGGGCGTCGGCTGGGGCCGACAGATGGAGAAGGGCAGGGGCCTGGGCATTGCCGGGCACTACAGCTTCCTCACGTATACAGCGGTCGCCGTCGAGGTCGCGGTCGGGCCGAAGGGCGACATCACAGTGCTGCGGGCCGACATCGCGATCGATTGTGGACCACAGGTCAACCCGGAGAGGGTGCGCGCGCAGATGGAGGGTGCAGTCGTGATGGGGATGGGGCTCGCGCTCACGGCCGAGATCACGTTCAAGGACGGCCGCGCTCAGCAGACGAACTTCGACACCTACGAGGTCACCCGCATCGACGGAGCGCCGAAGGAGATTCACGTCCATCTCCTGCCGGATCCCGACTATGCGAAACCGCTCGGCGGTGTCGGTGAGCCGGGGGTGCCGCCCGTGGCGCCGGCGATCGCCAATGCCGTCTTCGCGGCAACGGGCCGTCGCATTCGCCGCTTACCGATACGCGACCAGCTCAGCGCGTGATCGTCCGAGGCGACCACGCCTCGGAATTGTCTGCGGATCCGATGTGCACACCGGACCATCGCGCCGCCCCTGAGGATGGCACTGGCTCACGCATGGTCAGCCAGCGCACAGTACGGGAACGACTCTCAATGAAGCCCGCCGTATGTCTCGCCGCCGGATCGTTCTGCTTCCTCGCTGTCGGACCGGTCGTCGCAGCCGGGTGTGTGGATGACGTCACTGCTTTGGACAACCACATCAAAGACATGGCCAAGACTGCGATATCCACCTCCACCGCGAGCAAGGAAGCGGCAGGCCGACGAGAAGCGATGGCCGAGGAGGCGAAGAAAAGAGGTGTGCCACCCGCGGCACTGCCTGGGGGGCCTGAACCCGGTACCTCCGAGGCGACGGCCGTCGAGCAGGCGGCACAGGCTGGCGGCGGCGGCACGGGCGTCATGGAGGCGAAAGCTGCGCTCAACCATGCTCGTGAATTGGCGAACAAGGGTGACGACGCTGGCTGCGTCGGCGCGCTTGCCGAGGCGAAGCGCGCCCTGGACAAGCCCTGAGAATTTTTCGGCCTGGCAGAGGCAAAGCTCCTGATCGGGGCCGCGGCCGCTATCCACCACGCCGACCGAACTTTGAACCCCGGCCCCCCCGGATTCGCTCGGATTGCCCCAGCGTCGGCGATCAACAGCTGGAGGCCAGGCTGCTCCTGTCCGAACCCTGGTGGCTTCGCGTCGTCCCAGGCCCAGCGTGGCAAGGACTGAGGCTCACTCATGGAACAGCCAACAATCGAGCGCGACCAGACGATCGGCCGGACCAAGAGCCGCTTTCATGTCTCGCGGCCTGTTTCTGTGGCAGCCGATACGCTGCGGGAGACGCGCGCGGCGTGGCCGGGCCTGAGCCTCTACGAGCGCTTCGAGGAAGTGATCGTGCTGGTGCTGACCGGCCTCATCGGCTTGGTCATCGTCGCGGCGGTGATCAACCTTTGCTTCCGGATCGGGCTGCTCGTCATCTTCGGCCTGCTTGATCCGGCAGAGCACGGCGTCTTCCAGGCCGTGTTCGGCATGATCTTCACGGTGCTGATCGCCCTGGAGTTCAACCACTCGATCCTGAGCGTGCTGCGCCGCCAAAAGAGCATCATTCAGCTGCGCACCGTCGTCCTGATCGCGCTGTTGGCGCTCTCCCGCAAGTTCATCATCCTGGATGCGAGCAAGACCGAGCCGCTGACCATCACCGGACTGGCCGTCGCAGTCCTTGCCCTGGGGACCGTGTACTGGCTGGTGCGGGATCAGGACCGCAAGGACACGCGGCGCGGCAGCAGCGCGACGCCGCCGCAGGGCTGAGGGACCGGCTCCTGCCCGCTCCTGGCAATCCGGACGATCCGGCCCTGCCGGTCGTCGTGGTGGACCGGCCTCAGCCGCAGCCCATCCCGGGACTCGGATCCCGCGTCACCGGGGGACGGTGACGACGATCTTTCCGAACTGCTCGTTCGACTCCATGTAGACGTGCGCCTGAACGATCGCGTCGAGCGGGAACGTCTTCGCGATGATCGGCTTGAGGCTTCCGCCGACGAGCCCATCCTCGATGAAGGCCGCTGCGCGGGCCAGCCGCTCTTGGTCCCGAATGAACTCGAACAGGGTGTAGCCGCGCAGCGTGAGGGCCTTCTGCATGGCTGCGATGACAGGGAACGGCGTGGGCTCGGTGGCGAGCGCGCCGTAGATGAGGATGACGCCGCGGTGGCTCATCGCCTGGGCGAGCGTCTCGACCTGGGGGCCGCCGACCGGGTCGAAGGCGAGGCGCGCGCCCTTGCCGCCGGTCATGTGATCGACCTCGGCCGCGAGGTCGTGCTCGGACGTGACGACGACGTGCGCGGCGCCTGCCTCTTCCAGCGCCGCCGCCTTGGCGCGCGTCCGCGTCGTCGCGATCGGGATCGCGCCGACGCTGTTCGCGATCTGGATCGCCGCGAGTCCGACACTCGAGGACGCCGCCGGAATGATGACCGCGTCACCCCGTTGGAGACGACCGAGGTCGATGAGCGCACCCCAGGCCGTGAGATAGGCCATCCAGACTGCCGCCGACTCGATCGCCGAGATGCCGGCCGGGCGTGGGACGACGCCGTAAGCCGGCACGATGGCCGTATCGGCGTAGACGCCGTAATCATTCATGGAGAAGGCCGGGATGACGCTGACGGCATCGCCGGGCGCGAACCCGGTGACGCCCTCTCCCACGGCCTCGATCGCCGCGGAGGCTTCGGCGCCGAGGCGTGCGGGCAACAGCGGCGTTTCGAGGTAGGCGCCCGACCGGAACATCGCTTCGGCGCGATTAAGGCCGATCGCCTCGATGCGGACGCGCACCTCTCCGCGTCCCGGATCGCCAACCGGGAGATCGTCGAACTGCATCACCTCCGGTCCGCCGGTCCGATGAAACCTGACTACGCGTACCATGGCGAAGCATCCTTCGGTGATCAGCCTCGGGGATGGAGTGTCTTGCGACGAAGTCGATCCCGGTCCGCCGAAGACGATGCGGCAAGATCAGAGACCTGGATCCAGTCGTGCTCGATGATCTCCCCGTCGCAGACGCTCAGGGCAGTTTCGTCGCGAGCACGTCGAGCCTCTCGATTCGCGGGGACGAGGCGAAGAGCTCGGACGCCTTCTCCGTCAAAGCCGCCGCCACCCGGCCGGAGAGGTGCGCTTGCCGTCCCGCTTCGTCGGGAAACGCATCGAAGATTCCGAAGGTCGACGGGCCCAGGCGGAGGCCGAACCATGCGACGGTTCCAGGCTCGTCCTGAACAATGGGCAGACTGTCTCTCAGAAAAGTCTCGACCGCCGCTTCCTGTCCGGGCTTGGCGTCTAGGACGACAAGAAGTGCAAACTTGACCATTTGCCTGTTCCTTTCGCAGGGTCCCAAAGTGCGCGGATGTGATCCCTGGACTTCTTCCGGTATTGGACGGGGTCCAGCGGCCGTTACATCGTCGGCAGTGGTCTCGTTCCGGCTGTGCGCACGGTTGATGAGGAGCACCATCGGGTCGGTGGCGCGCATCAGGATTACGAGCACGATCGCGATGACGCCGGTCAGTTCGGCGGCGAGATCGGCCCCTGCGCCGCGCAGGCATCGACGATCTGCCGGCGGACCATTTCGGGTTGCGCCTGCAGGGCCCGGAGAATCGCCTGCAGCACGTTCCGCAGGCCGCCGACCTGATCGATGAGATCGAGCACGACCGCGACGCCATCGTCGTTGATCCCGAGATCGTGCTGCAGATCTTGGATCAGTTGGGCCCGGGCCAAATCGATCTCGACGTACTGCCAGACGTTCTCCTGGGCGGCCGGTCGAAGCCAGCCGCTTTCGAGCCAGATCCGAAGCGTGTCGGGACGCAGATCCGTCCGAGCCTGAAATTCGCGCGCGTCCATAACGCCCCCTTACAAACGCCGATGCGATGCGGCGATCATGTGGTCCTCCCCCGGGTGGCGGCGCCGGCAAGCATCGGTTCGGGGGGCGTGTCGAGCGAGGAACGCGCGATACGTCGCGCCGCGGCCACCGACAAGCGACAATGTGCTAGAGCCTGGGACGCAGAGGCTGAATAGCTGCCGCCATATGCTGGTAGTCGAATGGGCCCTCATACCGATGCCCGTTGATGAAGAAGGTCGGTGTTCCGTTGACGCCGCTCCGAACGCCGCCGAGAAAATCCTGCTTCACCTTCGGCTCGTAGGTGCCGGCCTCGAGAGCGGCCGCAAGATTGTTCTCCGACAAGCCGAGCGCCCGGGCTGTCCCTAAGAGGAACGGCAGGCTCAACTGCTCCTGATGTGCATAGATCGCATCGTGCATGGCCCAGAACTGACCCTGCGCCCCCGCGAACTCGGCGGCCTCTGCCGCCGGTTCCGCCAGCGGATGGATTTCAGTGAGTGGGAAATTGCGGAACACATAGGTGAGTTCGTCGCCGAAATGCTGGCCGAGCTGCATGACCTGGACATGCGCGAGGCGGCAATAGGGACACTCGTAGTCGCCGTATTCGACGAGGATCACCTTTCCAGAGGCACCACCCCTGATGTGGTCAGCCGCCGACACTGGCACTCTGAGTTCGGCCATCGCCTTTCTCCTGGTTTTCGAGCCGGTCCAGCGCATCGAGGATGCCATCTGCACCGGGGTTGACGGCGATCGGGGAGCGGTAGCTCCAGAAGATGATTCCCTCGCGATCCACGACGAACAGCGCCCGCTCGCAGACGCCGTCGCCGTCGCGGTAGGCCCCGTATTGCCGGGCGACCGAGCCCTTCGGCTCAAAATCCGCGAGCAGAGGGAAATGGAGATGGCGCGTCTCGGCGAAGGCCTGATGGCACCAGGCGCTATCGACTGAGATCCCGATGACCTCGGCGTCGTACTTCCGAAATTCCGGCAGCACCTGATTGTAGACCGCCATCTGATCGCCGCAGACCGGGCTCCAATCGGCGGGATAGAAAGCCAGAATCGCCGGCCGTCCGCGCAGATCGCCGAGCGAGAGCGTCTGGTCGGGCGTGACGCGGAGCGTGAAATCGGGCGCCGTGACCCCAGGCGCTAAGACCTGTCCCATCCTGTACCTCCCGGACGGCCTGCAGAGCGACCATCCCGCATCTGACTACGAGATGGGGCGTCTCGGCACTGACGAGCATCAGTTCCGGCGGTAGAGATCGGGCGGCGCCGTCCGCTCTTCCGCGCTCGTACCTGTCATGTGCAGCGGACCAGAGCCGAGGCCGGGACAATTTTCGCACAGGGGCGGCTTCGAGTTCGTCCGATGCTGACGGACGTCAGGGCCTGCGGCCGTGCCGCTCCTATGGTCGGAGCCTGAGCGGCGAGCCTGCAGCGTGCGGCGGGCTTCCGGATTGCGTGATTCAGGCGGCCCGGCCATGTCGGCCGGCATGGGTCCGAAGGAGGCTCTCCATGGACGGGACAGCGACCCTCTCGCGAACGCGCGGCCCGGCGACATTGCCGGACACGGACGTGCTGTTCCAGCCCTACCGGCTGGGCGCTCTCGAACTTCCGCATCGCATCGTCATGGCACCCCTCACGCGCTCACGCGCGCGGTCGCCGGGTAACGTGCCGAATGCTCTTGCAGCCTGCTACTACGCGCAGCGCACGTCCGCGGCGCTCATCGTGGGCGAGGCGACACAGATCTCGATGCAGGGGCAGGGCTATGCCTGGACGCCCGGCATCCACAGCCGCGAGCAGGTCGAGGCTTGGCGCCACATCACCAAAGCCGTGCACGAGTCCGGCGGACGCATCGTCTGCCAGTTGTGGCATGTCGGCCGGATTTCGCATCCGTCCCTGCAGCCCGACGGCATGCCGCCCGTCGCCCCATCGGCAATCACCCCGCAGGGCAAGGCCTTCATCGAGAACGAGCGGGGGGAGGGCGCGCTTGTCCCCTTCGTCCGTCCGCGGGCCCTGACCCTCGAAGAAATGCCCTATGTCGTAGCGCAGTACGAGCGCGCCGCGAGGAACGCCCAGTCCGCGGATTTCGACGGCATCGAGATTCACGCCGCCAACGGCTACCTGCTCGACCAGTTCATCGAAAGCGGCACGAACCGCCGCTCCGACGCGTATGGCGGCTCGGTGGAGAACAGGACGCGACTGCTGCTGGAGGTTGCCGAGGCATTGTCTCGGATCTGGGGACCGGATCGCATCGGTGTCCGGATCTCGCCACTCGGCAAGTCGAACGACATCAGCGACGATGACCCGGAAGTCACCTTCGGCTACGTCGGCGAGCGGCTTGGCGAGTTCGGCTTTGCCTATCTCCACATGGTCAATCCGGCCATGGAACGGATGCAGAAAGGGGAGCCCGCCGACCAGCGGTCTCTGGCGCTCGTCAAACTGATCCGCGAGAGGTTCAAGGGGACGCTGATCGCCGCCGGAGGTTTCGACGCCGGGACCGCCGCGCAATGGATTCGCGAGGGGAGGGCCGACCTCGTCGCGTTCGGCCGCAAGTTCATCGCAAATCCCGACCTGCCGGAGAGGTTGCGCGCTGGCGCCCCGCTCAACGCAGACGACCCAACTACGTATTATGGCGGTGGCGAGAAGGGCTACACCGATTATCCCTCGCTGGCGCAGGACCGCGGCGAACAGCCTGGGGCCTGCGTCGACCAGAGCTGGAGATGATTTCCGGCTCAAGGCAGCCGAACTTGACTCGGGCGGTCTCGTCTCTGCGGTTTGTATGGCTGGCCGTAGAACTCGCAGCGCAACTTCTCGCTCGCCAGCCCTAGAAGCAACGACCAATCGCTCGTGCGTCTGACGCGGATCAATGTGCCACTTCCCTATCCGAAGTAGAACTTGGGACACAGAGGCTGACGGCGAAAATGGCCACTGTTTCGATTGAATGCCCTTTCCAAGGAGTATTCTCATGGAACTTCATCGCCATGTTCGACCCGATTTATCCTTGCAGCACACCCTGGCGAACACCGTCCAGCCCCGGGCTCCTTGGCGCCGGTGTTTGGGTCACGCTGACAAGGTGCGTTATCATGTCATTGCGATGATCGTGGTGAGTGCCGTGTCTGCCGGAGGCATCGCCGCCGTTGGAGTGCCCGTGCCGGCTTTCGCCCAGGTCGTCCGCCTCATCAGCGTCGACGTGAAAGAAGTCGCAAAGGGCTGGCGTACAACGAAGCTGCACGGCAGAGCCGTACTCAACGATAAGGACGAGAAAATCGGCACCATCGACGACATCATTATCGGGAAAGATAAAGTTTTATTTGCTGTCATACAGGTGGGAGGGTTCCTCGGGCTAGGCGGTCACCTGATTGCGACACCTTTCAATCAGCTGAATCTCGATGATGAGAAAGGAAAGATCGTGCTGCCAGGTGCCAGCAAGGACGAGTTGAAGAATCTGTCGGAGTTCCGTTATTCAACGTGATGGGTCGTAGTGATGGGTCGTGGCGCGACGCTTGACCCCAGGCCAGCTCATGGCGCCGGATCTCCGCCAGCCACGACGCGCTGAGGATCGCGGCCAGAGCATCAGAAACCCCGTTGCGTCATGCGCCGTGACGGGGCTGGTGCCTTGTCGGCCAAGACCTCGCTGCTCAAGATATTTCTCCGCACGAGACCTCGCTCCTTAACGGTGGTCGTTGGGCGCCGGCCCGACGTCCAGCTGGAGCGTGTAGACCTCCACCGGAAAGCGCACCCGGCTCAGGCCGCCCTGAAATACGGCGAGCCGGTTGAGCTGGGCGGCCGGCAGCCACAAACGGTTGTGGGAATCGATCCACATCGCGTCGACCCAGAGCAGGCGCGGGTCGTGGATCAAGGTCGAGGCGGTACCGTCGGGTGCGATCCGGACGATGCGCTGGGTATCGGTGTCGCTGACGAACAGGCTGCCGTCGGCGGCGATCGCCGTGCCGCCGGTCGGCGGCGTGTCGGCGACGATCGCGACCGCCGCGGCGAGGGTGGCGGGCGCCGTTCCGGGATCGTCGAGCAAGCGTGCCGGCACGCGCCAGAGCGGACCGGTGCAGGACTGGTAGAAGAGGAAGGCGCCGTCGGGCGATACTTCGAGTTGGTCGGCATGGACGTAGACCGGCGCGCCGTCCGGCCCGCGCACGATCCGCCCCTCGGCCGAAATCGGTCGCGAGGCCGTCACCGAGGGATGGCCCTCGAGGACGCGCCGGCCCCGGCCCGTCGCGGGATCGAGCACCACGAGCGCCGGCGCCCCCGCATCCGTCAGGTAGGCGCGCCCGCGGTTGAAGCGCACGTCGTCGATGAAGCTCTTGTCCGTCACCACGCTGTCGAGTGGGATCGTCCGCCGCACTCGGGCGCCGGCGATGTCGACCTGGACGAGCTTGCAGCCGCCCGGACGTATCGGCTGCCCGAAGCCGGGCGAGCCGGTATCGACGAGCCAGAGGTCGCCGTCGGGGCCGATCCGGAGGGAATTGACCCAGACGAGAGTGCGGGCGGGATCGGCCCCATCCGTGAAGGCGTTCCAGGCCTCGTCCGGAAACGGCACCGGCCGGCCGTCGCGGATCTCGACGACGCGGGGACCGGCGCTGCCGTCGATGCGCGCGAGCACGGCGAAGATCCGGCCCTCCGGCGTCACCGCGACGCCGTTGGTAACAGCGTCCAGCAGCGCGAAGGCGAGCATCAGCGCGGGAAGGGACTCCCCGGGGCGGGCGGGCTCGGCCGCGCGGCCCGGACCGGCCGCTAGCAGAGCACTGGCTCCCGCCAGCCATGCGCGCCGGTCGATCGTCGCTTCGCCACTCATGCCCAGCCCTCCCGAACGATTTTGCCCCGTCAGCGCCGGCCAACTCTAGCGACAGCCGCAGCCCCAGGCTTTGTCCAATCCCGCCAGATCGCGTAGAGCGCCGCCATCACGACAGGCCCAACGAAAAGCCCGACAAGCCCGAACGTCTCGACGCCACCGAGGATCCCGACCAAGGTCCATACGAGCGGCAGCCGCGCGGATCCTCCGACGAGGGCTGGTTGAACGAAGTTGTCGCCAGCCAGCATGACGGCGGCCCCCCAACCGAACACGCCGGCCGCGTTGAACCATGCGTCATGCTGGAGGGCGAGCATCAGGGCCGCGGCCGTGAATGCGATCCAAGCTCCGAAGGGCAACATCGCGAACGCGGCGGTGAGCAGAGTGAAGAACACAGCCTGCGGCAGCCCGGCGACCCAGTAGCCCACACCGATGAGCAATCCCTCTCCGATCGCCACCAACACCGTTCCGTTCACCACGCCCCTGGTCGCAACGGCCACTTTCTCGAACAGCCGCTCGCCGGGATGCCCCAGCCACTCCTCCGCGAGGCAGAGCACGCGCGTTCCAGCCTTCTCCCCGTCCCGGAGGAGCGCGAAGAGGGTCAGAAAGGTGATGAATGCCAGGAGTACGCGATAGGCCAGCTCCCCGCCGAGGCTGCGCATCCAGGTTGCCCACGATTCGAAGTTCACGTCGGCGAAGAGCGTCCTCAATCCGTTCGGGTCGCTGACGTGAGACCGCCACCAGCGATCCACGTGCTCGCCGAGAATGGGAAGGCGCGTCAGCCATCCCGGCATCTCAATGCCTTTCTGCTGGACGCGCCCGATCCAATCGAGAACGGCTTGTCCGTCCCGGCCGAGTTCGGCGGCGGCCAGCAACAACGGCGTCATCAGCACAACTGCGCTCAGGAGGGTGACCAGCGCGGGGGCGAGCCAATCGCGGTCTGTCCCAGATCGCAGCATCCGTCGGTAAAGGGGCCAGATCGCAACGGCGATGATGATCGCCCAGACAATCGCGGCCAAGTATGAGCGTGCCGTCCACAGCGCGACGAGAAGCACGGCTGCCCCGAACCACGCCCTGAGCCTGCGTCGAGATGGGAGCCCTATTGCAGGTGGCTCGATCGGATGAATCGGTGCCTGAGCGTCCAAGAGCTCTCTCCACATGATCGAGTTTAGTCTGTGGTCTTAGCATCGGCCGAAACGCGAGAGCTTTGACGGTCCGGCGCAGCCCTATGACTTTACGGTGAGCAGCAAGACGTGGGCGGCTCGCGCCTAGTAGATCTGTACAGCAGAGATGGCCGCGACTCTCGTGCCGCTAGGCTGCTCAAACATGGACGATCGTATAATTGATCCAATACACAAATATCGACGACTGCTTATGGTATAAAAATCATCTAAGATAATTTTATCTCGATGCTCATGACACGAAGCCAAGAAAGAATCTGAATGGACGGATCCGCCGATGGATTCTTCAGTTTTAACAGAGTCACCTGCACTCACGGTCCGCCACCGCCACGTCGCAGTTCGCACTAGCGGGCATGATACTCGAATCCTGCATAGCAAGCGGTGACACAGGCTCCGGCCATGAATTTCAACGGAAATCTACGGCTTAGACGGCAATCTGCTTGCACGCTGCCTATATCGCTGCGCAGCAGCATCAGAGAACCCGCGAAAGCAATGATGCTGACACGTATAGCAAAGGTCATCGGATCCCCCCTATGGGCCGTTGCCCGACTTGGTGGACCACCCGCGCTTCTCCATCAGCCCCGCCGGCGCCACGGCGCCGCGCTTAAACCGTCCGTGATCAGGATCGCGCCCCTCTGCCCATCGAGACTGTCGAAAGGCATGCATGATCCTCGGTCGGACCGGGTCTGCGCTCGATGGCTGCAGCCTCAGCTTCAAGCCCTCACGGACTGCTGCGCCGGATCGGCCCGTGCGCCGTGAAGACCCGTCCGCCCGCGGAGAGGGCGCCCGGAAGTGGTGCGCGGCGCATGCAACAGC
>NZ_CABFPH010000064.1 GCF_902141845.1 Methylobacterium symbioticum
GGGGCGGGGGCCTGGGTGCCGGGCGTGGCGCCGATGACGCGGCGCTTGACCGTCTCCACCACGACCTGTTTCGACCGGCCGTGGGAGAAGCTCTGGCGCACGGTGCCCGACTCGATCGGCCGCTTGAGGGACAGCGGCTTCGCGGGTGCCTTCGTCAGAGTCTTGTCGCCCGGGTTGTTCGTATCGCTCATTCAGTTCGAACCCTTGAGGGTTTCCATCGTCCCGTGAACCGGCGTCCCCTTGGACGCCGACCTGACTCGTCCTGAGCAGGAAGCGGTGAGCTTGAGCCCACGGATCCGGCCAAGAATTCCTAAGATGTCGCGTCCCGCAATGACCGCGAGCCTCGACCCCGCTACCACCGGAAGGCCTATGCACCTTCCGGCGGGGGCGGGCCGCCCCCGTCATCGCGGGCCAAGCCCGGCTCCTCGATCGCCGTACCGGCGCCCTCGAAGGAGCGTAGCCGACGCCAACGCGCCAGGCAGCCGGTGGCTCCGACTCCTGCGACCAGCGCAGCGTGTATCACATGATCCCGACCCAAGGCCATGTCCAATTCGTCCTCGGACAGGTCATCCACGACCGGGATCCGCGATATGGCGTCGCCATGCCGTCTGCGCAACGCCTGAGCGAGCTTTCGCCGCCCGTCCGCGCTCGCCTCCGCCGCGTGGAACAGGGCGGCGATGCCGGGCTCGCCCCCGATCGCCGCCTCGACCTTGCCGAAGCCGGTGACGACGCAGCCCGCCTTGTTGGCGAGGGCCAGCGCCTGGCGCAGATCTGCCCGCAGGCCGGCGCCGACCCGGTCGGCGAGATCCTCGGGCACGGCCTTCGCCTTGCCCTTGAAGGCCCGCTGGAACTGCCGGCGGCGCACCGCCTCGGCCACCGTCTCGCGCCGGGCGTCGACCCAGGCGCCGCGGCCGGGGAGCCGCCCGCGCAGGTCCGGCACCACCACGCCCTCGGGATCGAGCACGAAGCGGATCAGCGATTCGGGCGCAGCGACCGCGCGCGTGACGATGCAGGTGCGCTGCGGCGCGCGGCCGCCGGGCCCCGCATCGAGCGCCAGCTCGTCCTCGTTCGCGGTCGCGGCGTCCATGGCAGCGTCCTCAGGCCTGCGCCTCGGCGGATTCGCCCTCGGCCTGGCCTTCCTCGGCCTGACCGTCCTCGGCCTCCGGCTCCGCCTGCACCCAGCCGGCATGGCGGCGGGCGGCCATGATCATGGCCTCGGCCTCGGCGCGCGACAGGTCGAACCCGTCGAGATAGCCGGCATGGCGCACGGCCTCGGGCCCGCGGCCCTCGGTGTAGCCCACGAGATCGTCGGTGGCGCAGCCGGCGAGGTCCTCGATCGTCTTCACATCGTTCTCGCCGAAGGCGACCAGCATCGGCGTGGTCACGCCCTCGATCTCGCGCAGCTCGTCCGCGACGCCGAGCTCGCGGCGGCGGTCGTCGTGCTCCTGCTCGATACGGGCGAGGTGATCCTGGGCGCGGGCCTGGATCTCGGCGCCGGTCTCCTCGTCGAGGCCCTGGATGTTGCCGAGCTCGCCCGGCTCGACATAGGCGATCTCCTCGACGGAGCGGAAGCCCTCGGCCGCGAGCAGCTGGCCGACGGTCTCGTCCACGTCCAGCGCCTCCATGAAGATCTGGGTGCGCTCGGCGAATTCCTTCTGGCGGCGCTCCGATTCCTCGGCCTCGGTCAGGATGTCGATGTCCCAGCCGGTGAGCTGCGAGGCGAGGCGCACGTTCTGGCCGCGGCGGCCGATGGCCAGCGAGAGCTGATCGTCGGGCACCACCACCTCGATGCGGTCGGCCTCCTCGTCGAGCACCACCTTCACCACCTCGGCGGGCTGGAGGGCGTTCACGATGAAGGTCGCCTGGTCCTCGGACCACGGGATGATGTCGATCTTCTCGCCCTGCAGCTCGCCGACCACCGCCTGGACGCGGGAGCCGCGCATGCCGACGCAGGCGCCGACCGGATCGATCGAGCCGTCGCGGGAGATCACCGCGATCTTGGCGCGCGAGCCCGGATCGCGGGCCACCGCCTTCACCTCGACGATGCCGTCGTAGATCTCGGGCACTTCCTGGCCGAACAGCTTGGCCATGAACTGGGGATGGGAGCGCGACAGGAAGATCTGCGGGCCCCGCACCTCGCGGCGCACGTCGAACAGGTAGGAGCGGATGCGGTCGCCCGGGCGGAAGGTCTCGCGCGGGATCATCTCGTCACGCCGCACGATACCCTCGCCGCGGCCGAGATCGACGATGACGTTGCCGTACTCGACGCGCTTGACGAGGCCGTTCACGATCTCGCCGATGCGGTCCTTGTACTCCTCGTACTGGCGGTCGCGCTCGGCGTCGCGCACCTTCTGCACGATGACCTGCTTGGCCGACTGGGCGGCGACGCGGCCGAAATCGAAGGGCGGCAGGGTGTCGGAGATCACGTCGCCGACCAGCGCCCCGGGATTGTAGCGGCGGGCCTGGTCGAGGGTGATCTCGCGGGCATCGTTCTCGACGAGGTCGACCACGAGCAGGTGCCGGGAGAGGCGCAGCGCCCCGGTCTTCGGGTCGATCTCGGCGTGGACGTCGGTCTCGGCGCCGTAGCGGGAGCGGGCGGCCTTGGCGATCGCCTCCTCCATCGCCTCGATGACGATCTGGCGGTCGATCACCTTCTCGCGGGCGACCGCGTCGGCGATCTGGAGGAGTTCGAGCCTGTTGGCGCTGACGACGGCCATCGGTTCAGGTTCCTTCTACTCGTCAAACGTGCGGACCGCCCGGGGCAGTCCGTGGAAACGGAATCAACGTCTTCACTGCGCACGCGTCCGCCGAAGCGGATCCGCTTCGGCGGACGCGCGCTCTAGTGGAGCGAATCGCGGTCCTTGAGGCGGGCGGCCTTCGAGATCACGGGCTTCTTCGGACCGGGCCCCTTGTTCGGGCCGGCCCCTTTGGCGGGCTTGGCCTTCACGGGCTTGTCGGCCTTCGGCTTCGGGCGCTTCGGGGCCGGGATGAAGCGCACCTGCGGCGTCGCCTCCTCCTCCTGCTGCTCGTCGTCTGCCTCCGGCTCCTCCTCGGCTGGCGGGCCGCCGCGGCGCAGTGATTCGCGGATCAGCTCGTCGGTGAGGACGAGATGGGCTTCGGCGAGGTCGGCCAGCGGCAGCACGATGCGGCTCGGCAGACCCTCCTTCACGTCGGGCAGGTCGATCGGCACGGTGCGCGCGTCCGCGTCCGGCTCGCCGATGATGCCGCGGAAGCGCTTGCGGCCGTCCAGCGGACGGGCGAGCTCGACCTTGGCCTCGTAGCCGGCCCAGCGGGCGAAATCCGAGACCCGCACCAGCGGCCGGTCGATGCCGGGCGAGGAGATCTCGAGGTTGTAGGCGCCGCCCACCGGATCGTCGAGGTCGAGGAGCGGCGAGATGGTGCGGCTCACCGCCTCGCAATCCTCGATGGCGCAGGTGCCGTCCGGCCGCTCGACCATGATCTGCACCGTGGCATTGCCGCCGGAGGTGACCTTCACCCGCACGAGCCGGAAGCCGAGCCCCTCGACCGCGCCCTCGATCACCTGGACGACGCGCGCGGCGACGCCGCTCTCGCTGACGAGACGCTTCTCGGTGGCTTCCGCCATATCCGCCATGCTGGTCGATCTCCGGCGCCTCGAGGGCGCGCGACGTGGGGCGGCGGGGTGCGGCAATAAAAAAGAGCGGGCCCCGGGGGACCCACTCCGAACCGCAGCCTCGCGACTGCCATCAGAACTGTTGCCGCGTAGATAACGCCGGATCGGGGCAAGTTCAAGTTCGACGGATCGGAAGGCTTCCCATTTCCGCCCGACCGGCCTGCCATCGGGCCGCCTCCCGACCCGAGAGAGGCGAGCAGGCATGCCCCACGACGACGCCACCGGCCCGGATCCCGCGCGCCTCCATCCGCTGGCGGCGCATCCGCGCGTCGCCTTCCTGAGCAATCTCGATCTGCCGCCGAACGTCACGGTCGGCGCCTACAGCTATTACGACGACCCGGCCGGACCGCAGGCCTTCCTCGACAACATCCTCTACCACTTCGCATTCCTGGGCGACCGGCTGATCATCGGGAAGTTCTGCGCGCTGGCGACCGGGGTGCGCATCCTGATGAACGGCGGCAACCACCGCCTCGACGCGCCCTCGACCTATCCGTTCGTGATCTTCGGCGGCGCCTGGGCCGCCGACGCGCCGGCGGGCCGGTTCCCCAACCGGGGTGACACGGTGATCGGCAACGACGTCTGGCTCGGCTACGACGCGACCATCCTGCCGGGCGTCACGATCGGGGACGGCGCGGTCGTGGCAGCGAAGTCGGTGGTGAGCGCGGACGTGCCGCCCTACGCGATCGTCGCCGGCAACCCGGCCCGCGTGGTGCGGATGCGCTTCCCCGAGGCCGACATCGCCCGGCTCCTGCGCATCGCCTGGTGGGACTGGGACGCGGAGCGAATCACCCGGAACCTCGGCGCCATCAGCGACGGCAGCGTCGACCGGCTGGAGGAAGCCGCCTCAGCGTGAGGCCTTCGCGTAGGGCACGGCCGGCGGGGTCAGGGGCGGCGCATGCTCGACGCGGAGAACGGCCGCGATCCAGAGGGCGAGCAGGCAGAGCAGCGAGATCTCGCGGAAGCGCGGGCGGGGCGGGTTCGGCACGGGCATGGGCGGGCGTCCTGGGGGGAGGGCGCCTTGTGCCGAGTTCATGTTTCCGGACTGTGTGGGAAATTTGCCCACAAATCCGCGTGTCAGATCAACCGTCCTCGATCGGGAAGGGCGTCGGCTCCCAGTACCGTTCGACCTTGTGGATGCGCGCGGCCTCGGCCTCCCAGCGATGCAGGATCGCCGCGATGGCGGCGCGGTCACCCGCGCGGAGCGGCTCGGCGATCTCGAGGTAGCGGCGACGCTCGGCCCAGTACCGGATGCATTCACAGGCCTTGTGCCATGCATCCATGGCGCTGCGCGTGCGCCGGCCGCGCTTCGGATAAACGGGGGGGATCCGGAGGTTCGTAGTCTCCGAAATAATCCGTCTCGTGATAGTCCCAGACTCGGGCGAAGACAGCGCGCGCCTCGTCCAGAGCGCCCTCCGCGAGCGCGACGGCCATGCGCTGCCCAACGTGCAGGTTTCCGTTGGGCACGATGAAGCTGTGATAGAAGGCCAGATAGGCACGATGGTCCAGCGCCATCGGGCGCAGCAGCGGCAACACCTGCTCCTCGACGGCCCGTGTGAAGATCTGATCGATCTCGGGAACGGTCCATTCCCATGGGCCGATCGTTCGCCCCCACGCGGCAAGCTGAGGAAACTCCGGTCGCAGATAATATTCCACCTGCAGAAAATACTCTCTGGTGAACGGCGCCGGACGAGGCTCACGACTGAATCTCTCGAAAAAACTACCCCTATCTGAGTAAATTGAACCCCCACCCCAGTACAAAGGCGTCAGACTCAGGATCGGCTGGAATACATTCGGATCGAGACAGGGCTCGACCCAGACCTGAGCGATGAAATGTCGGATCGGCCGGATCCAGATCGCGTGTGGATGGGCCTGGAAAAGATCCGGATTGCGCTCCAGCAACGCGCGAAAGAGCCACGTCTTCTGCTTGGCGTTCGTCATGTGCGTGGCCCCGGCCAGCTGGATCAGATCGCGCGCTCGAACGGGAAGGGCGTCGGCTGCCAATGGGCCGAGAGCTTGCGGGCAGCGACCCACTCCCCCTCCCAGGCGTGGAGCAGGCGCGCCAGTTCCGCCCGGTCGTCGGCCATCAACGCCGCGCCCAAGGCGCAGTAGCGGTCGAAGGCCGGATCATCGCCGGGGTTGCCAGGAGGCCTGTTGCCCGGGACGAACCAGCCCCCGTTCTCTGCCCAGATGGCCCGGGCCGCCTCCAGATTGCCGAGCACGATCTCCATGATCGTGCGGCACGTGAAGTCGCCGCTCCAGGCCCATTCCCGGTGCTGCCGCGCGTAGGCGATGAAGGCCTCCACGGTGTCGAGCGGGCGCAGGACCGGCAGCACCCGCTCCTCGATCTGGACCACGAAATCGGCCGCCATGGTCGGGTCGGCCCAGTACCAGCACCCGCCCGTTCCGGGTGGATGCGTCAGCGGCGAGCGGCCGACCAGATCGAAGCACCAGCCGAAGGTCATGGGATCGTGCGGCTCCGGCCGGAACATCTCCGTGACCTGAAACTGCAGACCGAAATGGTTCGCCATCGAGACCCGCTGGATCCAGATGTGCCGCAGCACATGCCGGACCGGCACCAGGCAGAGTTCGTAACCCTGAGTCTTGTGCTCGGACAGGATGAGATCCGGGTTCCGCGCGAGGAGCGGCGCGACGAGCTTTTTGACTTGGCGAGCGTTCGTCATGTGTTAGGCTTCACCTGTATGACCATGATCTGGCGTGTGTCGCGAAATCTGAATTTTGCCATCAAGGCGAGATCGAGCGCACGCTTTACATCGAGAACGCGATCTCCAACCTTGTAGTCGTAAATGCAGACCACTCCAGGTCGGGCCCGTTCCAGTAGATCGAGCCGCACCGACCCCTTCGAAGGCGGTCTGCCGGCAGCGAGTGCCGCGGGAATGAAGAGCTCGGCGACGAAATTTTCATCGTGCAGAGCCCGAACCTCCTCCGCGATCTCGAAGTGGATGCGCGTTCCAAGCAGCTGCTTCGTTGGATAAAGCCCAGTTGCCTTGACCCGAGCCGTCACCCGGTCCGTCAGTTCCATCACGTAGCCGTACCGCGGGCAGGCAGCGTGGAAATCGGACTGGCTCGGCTGACCGACCCAGGTGACCGTGACGGGAGCCTTCTCAGGAGACGCCTCGTATTCCTGCACCGTCATGCCGAGGACGGTTCCGAACCCGCCCTTGCGCGCGAACAGGACCGTGGCGAGGAGCGCGCCGAGTTCGATCGTCCGCAGGGCTTGGACGGCTGCCACCGCGGCCGGCACGAGAGCCGGCATGAAAGCGGGCTGAACCGTTGCATCCGGCTCGGTACCGCTCGCGGTGAACGTGCTGCGCGAGAGCACGTCGCCCGAGACGCCGTCCCGGATGGTCTGCGTCGCGCCGGAGGTCTCGAAGATCCGGCTCTCGCCGTCCGGCGCGGTGACCGTGTGCTGCTCGTCGAAGTCGCGCCGGCCCGCATGGATGCGGATCGACAGGACGCGGGTGCCGTCGTCGAGGAGCGTCTCCTCGCGGGTCTGCGTCGGCTGGGCGCCGGGGAGCTGCGCCCATTGCGGCCTGATCAGCGGCAGCGCGTCGTCGGGGAGCGTCCGCCCTCCGTCGCGCCCACCACCCTCGGCGACCCACTGCCCGCCATTCGACTGTCCGGCCGGCGCGCGCGGCTGGTCCGACCAATCCTTCCGCCGCAGGCTGTGCTCGAGGCGGAGCAGCTTCGTCTCCAGGGACAGCCCGGCCAGCAGGCCCCTCAGGCTTCGGACTTCGTCACCGACCCGTGGTTGTCTCGCCATCGCACCGATCCGAATCGACCTTGATTAGGATCAAATACCAGAACAAACCACGAATATCCAGTCTTCTTTCCTAGTGTGCCGGCAAAGAAAAACGCCGCCCCGCGAGCGGGACGGCGTCGGTTCGGTGTGGCTGGCCCGGCGCCTCGGCGCGGGCCCGATCGGATCAGGCGGCCTGCTTCGCCTTCCCGAGGAGCTTGCGGTTGATCAGCACCTCGGCGATCTGCACGGCGTTCAGCGCCGCGCCCTTGCGGAGGTTGTCCGAGACGCACCAGAAGGCGAGGCCGTTCTCCACGGTCGCGTCCTCGCGGATGCGGGAGATGTAGGTCGCGTCCTCGCCGGCCGCCTCGTGCGGGGTGATGTAGCCGCCGTTCTCGCGCTTATCGACCACGAGCACGCCCGGAGCCGCGCGCAGGATCTCGGTGGCCTGCTCGGGGGTGATCGGACGCTCGAACTCGACGTTCACCGATTCGGCGTGGCCGATGAAGACCGGCACCCGCACGGCGGTGGCCGTGAGCTTGATCTTCGGGTCGAGCATCTTCTTGGTCTCGGCGACCATCTTCCACTCTTCCTTCGTGTAGCCATCCTCCATGAACACATCGATGTGCGGGATGACGTTGAAGGCGATGCGCTTGGTGAACTTGGCGTTCGTCACCTCGCCAGCCGTGAACACGGCCCGGGTCTGGTTGAACAGCTCGTCCATGGCATCCTTGCCGGCGCCGGAGACGGACTGGTAGGTCGAGACCACCACGCGCTTGATGCCGGCCGCATCGTGGAGCGGCTTCAGCGCCACGACGAGCTGGGCCGTCGAGCAATTCGGATTGGCGATGATGTTGCGCTTGGTGAAGCCCGCCACCGCGTCGGCATTCACCTCCGGCACGATCAGGGGCACGTCGGCGTCGTAGCGGAAGGCCGACGAGTTATCGATCACCACGCAGCCGGCTTGCCCGATGCGGGGGCTCCACTCCTTGGAGGCCTCGCCGCCGGCCGACATCAGGCAGATGTCGGTGTCGGAGAAGTCGTAGGTGTCGAGGGCTTTGACCTTCAGGATCTTGTCGCCGAAGGAGACCTCCTGGCCCTGGCTGCGGCGCGAGGCGATCGCGACGACCTCGTCGGCGGGGAATGCCCGCTCGGCCAGAATGTCCAGCATCTCGCGGCCCACGTTGCCCGTGGCGCCGACGACGGCAACCTTGTAGCCCATCTCAACCTCTCCGCTGTCCGACGATCCGTCCGCGGCGATCCTTCGGTCCCGGCGGCCTCGCGCCTGGCGGGCCGGCACGGATCGTTGCCCGAATCCGGGCATGGCCGGGCGGGCCCGACCTGACGGGGCAGGTGGGGCCGGCGGCCGGCCCGAGCAAGACGCTCGGTTCCCGCCCCTGTCAAGGGCGCGCACGAAACAGGACAGGCGGTTCGCCGATCCGGCAACGGAGGATTCACCAGAGCGGGAGAAAGCGCCGCGCCGCCCGCCCGTCGGAAACCCTTCGCTCGGCGCCGCCGCGGCATGCTCACCGGCGGCGGGGCCGTCCCGCCGGAGGACGCGACAAGGCCGCGATGCTGGGCGAGCACAGGTTCGAGGATCCGACAGGGGAGGGCGCGGCCGATCGGCGCCGGGTGCCGGTCCTGTCGCTCACCCTCCGGCTCGCCGCCGCCTCCGCCGCCATCGCGGCGCTCAGCCTCGTCGCGCAGGGCGCCCTGCGGCGGGCACCGGCGGCGGCGCCGGAGCGGTCGGACGTGGTGGCCGACAAGGTGACCGGCATGACGGCCGACATGGCGGCCCATATGGCGGCGGAGCCGCCCTTCGTGCCCTCGACCCCGGCCGCGCCCGCGCGGCCCGCCCTGCCGCCGCTCTCCGGTCGACTGGCGCTCGCCGATCCCGATGGGCTCGACCCGGTGCGGATCGAGCCGGCACGCCTCAACCCGGCGACGGGCCTGCGCGAGGAGGTGGTGGCGCGCGGCGCGTTCGCGGCGATCGAGTCGCCCTCCCTGCGGCTGACCCTGACCCGCGACGCCGGCACGGAGGCGCCGCCGAGCCTGTTCGTGACCCTCGCCCGCCGCGCCGCGGACGGGCCGGCGCTGGCGGTGATCCGAACCGGGGCGCGGGGCCGGATCGCCACCAAATTCGGTGCGGTCGAGACCCTTGAGGCGACGCTCGCGGGCGACGCGCGCCGGATCTGCACCGGCTTCATGACCCTGGAGGCCGCGCCGGCGCGGATCGACGGCTGGCTCTGCGCGCCCCTCGGCCAGCCGCCGGAGCCGCGGGCGCTCGCCTGCGCCCTCGACGGCCTGACCCTGGAAGGCGGGGAGGAGCCGGCGGCGGCCCTGTTCCGCGAGGCGGAGACGAGGCGCGATCCGGCCTGCGGCACCGTCCGCCCCAATGCCGCGGCGGAGGCGGCCGGGCGCACGGGATCGATCCGCGGGCGCCGTCCGGCCGCAGGCTCGCGCGGCTGAGCCCGGAGCGACGGGCGGGAAACAAAAATTGAGGCGATTCCTGGGCGAAACCATGTTAGCTCGGCCGTGCGAGCGGAACAAACGGCAACGCTCAGGCGTCTACTCCACAAGAATGCGGCGCGGATTGTTAACGCATCGGCGCCACGATTATCCCGGCTTCAATCAAGGTGCGACATGCGCTCGATCCAGATCGCCCTCCTGGGCGCCCTCGCCGTGACCGGCCTCGGCCTTGCCGCACCGGCCCCCGCTGAGGCGCAGGACGGCTACGCCCCCGGCGCCGGCTACTACCGCGTCAGCCGTCCGCTGCCGATCCGCATCCGCCCGCGCAGCTGGCTCGATGCCGGCAACGTGGTCGAACCCGGCAACGGCTCCGTCTCGAACCCGGCCACCAATCCGGTGCTGATCGCGCAGTCCAACGCGCTGAACCCGGTCTATGGTCGCAACGACCGCTTCGGCGGCGGCATCCTGCCCGACCCGATCACCAACGGCCCGTTCATCGGCGCCCGCTCGTCGGCGATCCGCAACGTCGATTTCTCGGCGATCGACGCGATCGACCCGACCTCCTACGTGGCGCGCTACGGCAACCCGTACTGATCGCGACCCTCACCCGATACGAACAGGGGCGCGCGGCGAGGGCCGCGCGCCCCTTTCTCGTTCAAGATCCGGGTTCCCAAAGGGATCATCCCTTTGGTGGGGTGCCGGGGAAAAGCCCCGGCAGAGACCAGGGCTCTGCCCTGGACCCGCGAGAGGGGTGACCCCTCTCGACACCCGGATTCAGGCCGCGCGGGCGCGCAGAGCCGCCGCGATCGCCTCGGCCATGGCCTTGGTGCCGACCGCCTGGGCGCCGTCCGTCGCGATGTCGGCAGTGCGGGTGCCGGCGGCGAGCGTGTCGGTGATGGCGCGCTCGATCAGGTCCGCCGCCTCGCCGAGGCCGAAGGAATAGCGCAGGCACATGGCGAGCGAGCCGATCATCGCGATCGGGTTCGCCTTGTCGGCGCCCGCGATGTCGGGAGCCGAGCCGTGCACGGGCTCGTACAGCGCCTTGCGCAGGCCGCCATCCTCCGCCGCGCCCAGCGAGGCCGAGGGCAGCATGCCGAGCGAGCCGGTGAGCATGGCGGCGACATCCGAGAGCACGTCGCCGAACAGGTTGTCGGTCACCAGCACGTCGAACTGCTTCGGCCGCCGCACGAGCTGCATGGCGCAGTTGTCGGCGAGCACGTGCTCCAGCTCCACATCCGTGTAGTGCTGCGCGTGGACCTGCGTGACGACCTCCTTCCAGAGGACGCCGGACTTCATCACGTTGTTCTTCTCGGCCGAGGCGACGCGGCCGGAGCGCTTGCGCGCCAGGTCGAAGGCGACATGGGCGATCCGCTCGATCTCGCCCGTGGTGTAGACCTGGGTGTCGACGGCCCGCTTCGAGCCGTCCGGCAGCACGGTGATCTCCTTCGGCTCGCCGAAATAGACGCCGCCGGTGAGCTCGCGCACGATCATGATGTCGAGGCCCTCGACCAGCTCGCGCTTGAGCGCCGAGGCATCGGCCAGCGCCGGGTAGCAGATCGCCGGGCGCAGATTGGCGAACAGGCCGAGATCCTTGCGCAGGCGCAGCAGCCCCGCCTCGGGCCGGATGTCGTAGGCGACGCCGGTCCATTTCGGCCCGCCGACCGCGCCGAGCAGGATGGCGTCGGCGGATTTGGCGCGGGCCAGCGTCGCGTCGGCGAGCGGCTTGCCGTGCACGTCGATGGCCGAGCCGCCGACATGGTCGGTCTCGGTCTCGAAGCTGGCGATGCCCGTCTCCTTGAGGGCGGCGAGCACCGTCTCGACGCCGGCCATCACTTCGGGGCCGATCCCGTCGCCGGGCAGGAGCAGGAGGTTGTAGCTGGCCATGGGCGCTCGTCTCGTCACGCGGATTACTTCGCCCGCGGCTGTATCGAGGCGCCCGGCCGCTTGGCAAGCGGGACGGGGATCCTGCTCACTCTCCCTCCTCCGCAGAGGGGGGAGGGCGATCCCGCGCTGGTCGGACAGGACTGCGAAGTGCGCGCCCCGCCGGAGCGGGGCGCGGGGAGGATCAGGCCGCCGGCTTCAGCGCGCCGGTGCGCAGGTGGAAGTCCGGCCCGTTGGTCGTGCGGGCGACGTGGCCGGCGCGGATCAGGTAGTCGCCGAAATGCTCGCCCGGCTGCCGGCCCTTCGCGTAATCCGCGAAGAGGGGATCGAGGGTGGTGCGGATCTCGCCCGCGGTCACGTCCTCGCGGTAGAGCTTGCTCAGGCGCGACCCGTCGAAGGCGGCGCCGAGATAGAGGTGGTACCGCTCGGGACCGCGGCCGACGAGGCCGATCTCGGCGATGAAGGGCCGGGCGCAGCCGTTCGGGCAGCCGGTCGAGCGGATGGTGATGTCCTCGTCCTGAAGGCCGTGGCTCGCGAGGCTCTCCTCCAGCTCGGAGACGAGATCGGGCAGGTAGCGCTCGCTCTCGGCAAGCGCCAGGCCGCAGGTCGGCAGGGCGACGCAGGCGAGCGAGTTGCGGCGCAGCGCGCCGGCATCCTTGGTCAGGCCGTACTCGTCGACGAGCGCGTCGATCTCCGCCTTCCTGGCCGCGGGCACGTTGGCGATGATCACGTTCTGGTTGCCGGTCAGGCGGAAATCGCCCTCGTGCACCTCCGCGATGCGGCGCAGGCCCGAGAGGAAGCGCGGGCCGCCCGCGATGTCCTTGATGCGGCCCGAGGGCACGTAGAGGGTGAGGTGGTGGCGCCCATCCTCGCCCTCGACCCAGCCGTAGCGGTCGCCGTTGCCGGTGAAGGTGAAGGGCTTCGGATCGGCGAGCGGCTTGCCGACGCGCTTCTCCACCTCGGCGCGGAAGGCTTTGAGGCCGTAGCGCTCGATCGTGTATTTCAGGCGGGCGTTCTTGCGGTTCTTGCGGTTGCCCCAGTCGCGCTGGACCGTCATCACCGCCTCGGCGGCCTTGAGCGCGTCCTCGGGCTTCACGAAGCACATCACGTCGGCGGTGCGCGGGAAGGTGTCGGGCTCGCCGTGGGTCATGCCCATGCCGCCGCCGACGGTGACGTTCCAGCCGGTGAGCTTGTTCTTCTTGTCCAGGATCGCGATGAATCCGAGATCGTGGGCGAAGATGTCGACCTCGTTGGAGGGCGGCACCGCGACCACCGTCTTGAACTTCCGCGGCAGGTAGGTCTTGCCGTAGACCGGCTCGACCTCGGCCGCGTCCTCGCCGCCGACCACGCGCTCGCCGTCGAGCCAGATCTCGCGCCAGGCATTGGTCTTCGGCAGGAGCGAGTCGGAGATGTCCTTGGCGAGCTGGTAGGCCGCCTTGTGGGCACCCGTCTGGGCCGGGTTCGTCGCGGCCATGACGTTGCGGTTGACGTCGCCGCAGGCCGCGATGGTGTCGAGCAAAGCCGCGTCGATCGCCGCCATCGTGCGCTTCAGGTTCGACTTGATCACGCCGTGATACTGGAAGGTCTGGCGCGTCGTCGCGCGCAGCGTCCCGTTGGCGTAGGTCGTCGCGATGTCGTCGAGGATCAGCCACTGCTTCGGGGTGACGACGCCGCCGGCGATGCGCAGGCGGATCATGAAGCTGTAGGCCTTCTCGAGCTTCTTCTTGGTGCGCTCGGCCCGGATGTCGCGATCGTCCTGCAGATACATCCCGTGGAACTTCACGAGCTGTCCGTCATCCTCCGAGATCGCCCCGGTGGCGTGCTGGAGGAGGCCGTCGGCGAGGGTGCCGCGGAGATAGCCGCTCGCGATCTTGATGTGCTCGTTGGCCGCGAGCTGGGCCGCGCGTGCGGCCTCGGCCTCGGTGATCGGCCGCTCGGTGGGCGGCGTCTCGTAGACGCGCTCGGTGGGGGCGTCGGCGTCGTCGCGGGGGCTGTGGTCGTCCATGGGATGTATCCGACTGTCTGAACGCGTCTCCCTCCCCCTGAGGCGGGGAGGGTTGCCGGGCGGGGCGGGACGGAAAAGCGGCGGCTCCGGGTTTCGAAAGGATCCGCGACAGGCCCCCTCTCCCGTGCGGGACAGGGTTGGGGTGAGGGATGAGCCCTCACCGGACAGACCTGGATCCCTCACCCTGTCCCTCTCCGCACGGGAGAGGGGACCCGCGCCCCATCCTGCTCCAACCCATTGTCCGTGCACGACCCCGGGCCAGCCCGAAGCCGTCCTCACCCGCGGAAGCGGGAAAGGGAAAGCTAGTAAACGTCCTGCTGGTAGCGGTGGCTCCGCTCGAGCCCGGCGACCTGCGCCTCGGCCTCGGCGGGGCTCAGGCCCTTCACGGTCTCGTAGGCGCTCACCACCGCGGCGCGCACGTCGCGGGCCATGTTCTTGGCGTCGCCGCAGACATAGAGATGGGCGCCGCCGTCGAGCCAGGCGACGAGGTCCTTGGCGTTCTCGCGGATCCGGTCCTGCACGTAGATCTTCTCGGGCTGGTCGCGGGAGAAGGCGACGTCGATCTTGGTCAGCGAGCGGTCCTCCAGGGCCTCCTGCCACTCGAGCTGGTACAGGAAGTCGTGGGTGAACTGGCGGTCGCCGAAGAACAGCCACGAGCGGCCGGGCGCCTCGACGGCACGGCGCTCCTGCACGAAGGCGCGGAAGGGCGCCACGCCGGTGCCGGGCCCGACCATGATGATGTCGGTGGCCGGGTCGGCCGGCAGGCGGAAATGGCGGTTCGGCTTCACGCGGACGCGGAGCTTCGCGCCGTTGCGGATGCGGTCGGCCACGTGGACCGAGGCGACGCCGGAGCGGGCGCGGCCATGGGTCTCGTAGCGCACCGCCGCGATGGTCAGGTGGACCTCGTCGCCGACTTCCTTGCGCGAGGAGGCGATCGAGTAGGCCCGCGGCGGCAGCGGCCGGGTGATGGTGGTGAGGTGCTCGGCCGAGAGCTTGGCCGGGTAGGTCTCGATCAGGTCGATGAGGTGGCGGCCCTCGATCCAGGCGCGGACCTCGCCGCTCTCGATCAGCTTCTGCGCCTCGGCATGGCCCGTGGCCTTCACGAAGCGCTCGACGGTGGCGGCCGAGAGGGTGGTGACGTCGCGCTCGGCCAGCAGCGCCTTGCGCAGGGCCTCGTCCCCTTCGAGGCCCGCGGCCTTCAGGATCTCCTCGACGAGCTGCGGATCGTTCTCGGGATAGATCTCGAGCGAGTCGCCCGGCTCATAGGCCGGGGCCCCGTCCTCGAAGGCGAGGGCGAGGTGGATCGTCTCCTTGTTCGATCGCGAGGAATTGAGATTCACGTGGTCGACGACCTCGACCACGACCGGCTCGCGGCTCGGCTCGGCCTCGTCGTCCTCGGCCGCCCCGGCGCGGGCGAAATCGACCGCCACCACGTTGTCGGCGGCGGCCGGGGCCAGCGCCTGCAGCGCGCCCTTGATCCAGTCGGCGGCGGGCTTCTCGAAATCGAGGTCGAGGTCGGCGCGCTCGGCCGCGCGCTTGCCCCCCAGCGCCTCGAACCGCGCGTCGAGCGCCTTGCCGATGGCGCAGAACTCCACGTAGCTGGTGTCGCCGAGAGCCAGGACCGCGAATTCGACGCCGTCGAGACGGGGAGCCGAATCACCCATCAGCTCGCCATAGGCCCGCACGGCGCGGGCCGGGGGCTCGCCCTCGCCCCAGGTGGCGGCGATGGCCACGATCTTGCCGGCCTTCGGCAGGGTCGCCACGTCGAGATCGGCGAAATCCACCACCTTCGGCTTGAAGCCCTGCTTGCGCGCGAGCTTGCCCACATCGCCGGCGAGCTTCTCCGAGTTCCCCGATTCGCTGGCGTAGAGGATCGTCAGCGGCTCGGCGGCCTTCGGCGGAGCGGCCGGGACGGCGGCGGGCTGGCCGCCCGCGGCGTCGAGCCCCGCGAGGAAGCCGGCGAGCCAGGCACGCTGGATGGGCGTCGCCGTGCCGAGCACGGCGTCGAGACTGGCGCGCTCGCTGTCGGCGAAAGGCGCGGTTCGGGGGAGGAGGGCAGGGCGTGACATCAGGGGAACCATGTCGTCGGCGGTGAGGCTTCTGTCAACGGGGAACGTTCTTTTTATAGAACCGGAGGCCGAGAGAAGAAGCCGTCTGTTGTTGCGATGCAAAAGAGAATTTCATTCTCCAACCACCGATAGCGAGGGGACTGTCCCCGGCAGATGGCGGCCGTTGGTGGGCGGCGCGGGCAGGGGCAGGGCGGTGGTTGACTTCACCTTCTCCATGGCGAAGCGCGAGGTGACGTTCTTGAGCGGCAGCGTGGCGATCAGCCGTTTGTAGAAGGCGTCGTAGGCCTGCATGTCGGCCACCACCACGCGCAGCATGTAGTCGACGTCGCCGGCCATCCGGTAGAATTCCAGCACCTCCGGCATGGAGGCGACGGTCTCGGCGAAGCGCTCCAGCCAGTCGCGCGAATGGTCGGCGGTCTCGATGGAGACGAACACCGTCAGGCCGAGGCCGAGCTTGACCGGATCGAGCACGGCCACCCGCCGGTCGATCACCCCATCCGCTTCCAGGCGCTGGATGCGCTTCCAGCACGGCGTCTGCGACAGGCCCACCCGCTCGCCGATCGCCGCGATCGACAGCGTCGCGTCCGTCTGAAGCAGTGCCAGGATCTTCAGGTCAATCGAATCCACGGAGCCTCCTGCGAGAGAGGGGAGGGGCCAGCCTGCGAGAAGGATCTTCCCTGAGGCGGAACCCGGCCGGACGGCCTCCGTTGCGCCTTCACCCTTCGCTGCGATGCCGGATGCACCGCTTGCAAGGCGCCCCCGCCTTGACTTCGTTCGTTATAGCGAACATTTCTGAAGACACCAAATGCAGTTTTTCACCCGACACACCATGCACACCTTGGATTCACAGGCTGCGGACGCCCTCGCCGCCGCCATGCGGGAGCGTGACCTCGCCGGCCGGATCCGGCTGATCGAGGCCGAGCTGCCCGGCCGCCTCGTCTTCACGACGAGTCTCGGCATCGAGGACCAGGTGCTGACCCACGCCATCGCGCTGGCCAAGGGCCGCACGGAGATCGTCACCCTCGATACCGGCCGGCTCTTCCCCGAGACCTACGACGTCTGGGCCGAGACCGAATCCGCCTACGGCATCCGCATCCGCGCCTACGTGCCGGAGCGCGAGGCCGAGGAGCGCTTCGTGGCGGACGAGGGCATCAACGGCTTCCGCCACTCGGTCGCCGCGCGGCAGGCCTGCTGCGGCTTCCGCAAGGTCGAGCCGCTCGGCCGGGCACTTGCGGGCGCGCGCGGCTGGCTCACCGGCCTGCGGGCCGGCCAGTCGGCCAACCGCGCCGCCACCCCGCTCGCCAGCTTCGATGCCGAGCGCAACCTGATCAAGCTGAACCCGCTGGCCGACTGGTCGCGCGAGGACGTGGACCGCTTCGTGCGGGACAATTACGTGCCCTACAACGCGCTCCACGACCGCGGCTTCCCCTCGATCGGCTGCGCCCCCTGCACCCGCGCCGTGCGCGTCGGCGAGCCCGAGCGCGCCGGCCGCTGGTGGTGGGAGCAGGAAGAGAAGAAGGAATGCGGCCTCCATATCGGGCGCCCGGAAGCCTCCGTGCAGCCCGGCCGCGAGGCCGCCGCATTCGAACCCGACACCTCACGGAATTTGGAGATGGCCCGATGAGCGCCGCTTCCTCGGCGAGAGCCGCGCTGACCCAGGAACTGAGCGAGGCCCAGCGCCACCACCGGCTGACGCATCTGCAGCGCCTGGAGGCGGAGAGCATCCACATCTTCCGGGAGACGGTCGCCGAGACCGAGAATCCGGTGATGCTCTACTCGATCGGCAAGGATTCCTCGGTCCTGCTGCACCTCGCGCTCAAGGCCTTCGCGCCGGGCCGGCTGCCCTTCCCGCTGCTCCACGTCGACACGACCTGGAAGTTCCGCGAGATGATCGCCTTCCGCGACCAGCGGGCGAAGGAGCTCGGCCTCGACCTTCTGGTGCATACCAACCCCGACGGGCTCGCCCGGGGCGTCGGCCCGATCAGCCACGGCTCCGAGGTGCATACCGACGTGATGAAGACGCAGGCGCTGCGTCAGGCGCTCGACAAGCACAAGTTCGACGCGGCCTTCGGCGGCGCGCGGCGCGACGAGGAGGCGAGCCGCGCCAAGGAGCGCATCGTCAGCCTGCGCACCGCGCAGCACCGCTGGGACCCCAAGCGCCAGCGCGCCGAGCCCTGGCACCTGTACAACATGAAGAAGAAGCGCGGTGAATCCCTGCGCGTCTTCCCGCTCTCCAATTGGACCGAGCTCGATATCTGGCTCTACATCGAGCAGGAGAACATCCCGATCGTGCCGCTCTACTTCGCCAAGGAGCGTCCCGTCGTCGAGCGCGACGGCCAGCTCCTCATGGTGGACGACGAGCGCCTGCCGCTGGAGCCGGGCGAGACCCCGCAGATGCGCCAGGTCCGCTTCCGCACGCTCGGCTGCTACCCGCTCACCGGCGCCTTCGAGAGCCCCGCCACGACGCTGCCGGAGATCATCGGCGAGACGCTGGCCGCGCGGACCTCGGAGCGGCAGGGGCGCGTGATCGACAAGGACGGCGCGGGCGCGATGGAGCGCAAGAAGCAGGAGGGGTATTTCTGATGACGATTCACCAGTCGCCGGAAACCTTCGGCTACGAGGCCTTCCTCGCCGCCCACCAGCGCAAGGAGGTGCTGCGCTTCATCGCCTGCGGATCGGTGGACGACGGCAAGTCCACCCTGATCGGGCGCCTGCTGCACGACACCAAGCAGATCTTCGACGACCAGATCTCGGCGCTGCAGCGGGATTCGCGCAAGCACGGCACGCAAGGGGAGGAGGTCGATCTGGCGCTCCTCGTGGACGGCCTCCAGGCCGAGCGCGAGCAGGGCATCACCATCGACGTGGCCTACCGCTTCTTCTCCACCGAGAAGCGCTCCTTCATCGTGGCCGACACGCCCGGCCACGAGCAGTACACCCGCAACATGGCGACCGGCGCCTCGACGGCCGACCTCGCCGTGATCCTGGTCGACGCCCGCCAGGGTCTCACCCGGCAGACGCGGCGGCACGCGCTCCTCGTCTCGATGCTCGGCATCAAGCGGGTGGCGCTCGCGGTGAACAAGATGGACCTCGTCGGCTGGTCGCAGACCAAGTTCGAGGAGATCCTGGCCGGCTTCAACGCCTTCACGCGAAATCTCGGCTTCTCCGAGATCCGGGCGATCCCGCTCTCGGCCAAGAACGGCGACAACGTCGTCCTGCCGGGCACCGCCGCCACCTGGTACGAGGGCGGCACGCTGCTCGCCTATCTCGAGGAGGTGCCGATCCGCGAGGAGGCGCTCGCCGCTCCGTTCCGCATGGCGGTGCAGTGGGTCAACCGGCCGAATTCCGAGTTCCGCGGCTATTCGGGCCGCATCGCCTCGGGCCGGGTGCGCCCGGGCGACCGCGTCGTCATCGCGCCGAACGGCCGGACCTCGACGGTCGCGCGCATCTACACCGCCGACGGCGACCTCGCCGAGGCCGGCGAGGACCAATCGGTCACGCTGGTGCTCGCCGATCAGGTCGACGCCTCGCGCGGCAACGTGATCGCGGCCGCCGACCGCCCGGTCCAGGCCTCGAACACCCTGGAGGTCCGCCTGTTCTGGGCCTCCGAGAGCCCGCTCGCCCCCGGCGCCGCGCTGCTCGCCAAGATCGGCACGGTGACGACGAACGCCACCGTCACGGCGATCCGCACCCGCATCGACCCGGAGACCGGGCAGCCGGGCCCGGCCGAGCAGCTCACCGCCAACGACATCGCCGACGTGACGATCACCCTCGACCGGCCGGTGGCGTTTGACCCCTATGCCGAGAACCGCGAGACCGGCGGCCTCATCCTGATCGACCGCGAGACCACCGACACGGCCGCGCTCGGCCTGGTCCAGGCGCCGCGCCCTGCGGAGACGAAGCGCGCCGCTCCGGTGGTGGCCGAGGTCGCTGCCGCCAAGCCCGAGGCCCGCGGCCTCCTGGTGAAGCTGCGGGGCCTGTTCGGGGGCTGAGACCTCCGCCGCATCCGAGTCGCGCTGCGCGGCCCCTTCCCAAGCCGGGGAGGGGCCGTTCGCGTCTGCTGCCGAATCCGCTTGATCCCTTATCCGAGCGTCGATTTGGCCGCGTGTCCCTCGCTTCGCCGAGCTTGCCCCGCGCGCCGCTTACCGAGTGAGGCGCGGGTCCCCTCTCCCGTTCGGGAGAGGGACAGGGTGAGGGTCGAGAACTCTCAAGAATGAGCAGAGCCGGGGCCGCCTCGCCGTCGCGACCTCTCCGGATCGTTCTCATCCCTCACCCCAACCCTCTCCCGAACGGGAGAGGGAGCGCGTCGTGCTCGGCCATAAGGGCCGGGCCAACCCTTCCAGGTGATCTCAGCCGACCCGCGGCCGGCGCCGGGCCTCCTGCGCGAGCAGGTAGAGGCCCGAGCCGATCACCACGAGGGCGCCGGCGAGCGTCCAGCCGCTCGGCACGTCGCCGAAGACGACGAAGCCGAGCGTCACCGACCAGATCAGCTGGGTGTAGATGAAGGGCGCCAGCACGCTGGCCGGGGCCCGGGCATGGGCCAGGATCAGCAGCCAGTGCCCGAAGGTGCCGAGCAGGCCGATCCCGATCAGCAGGGCCCAGATCAGCCCGCTCTGCGGCGTCGTCCAGAGCCAGGGCATGGCCGGCGCCATCACGGCGAGGCCGGCGAGCCCGGAGAAGAACATCGTCGTCGCGGTGGAATCGTAGGCCGCGAGCTTGCGCGTGAGGATCACGTAGAAGGCGTAGCAGGCCATGTTGCCGAGGCTGAGCAGCACGGCCGGATGCACGTCGCCGACGCCCGGCCGCACGATCACCAGCACGCCGAGGAAGCCCACCGCGATGGCCGCGAGCCGCTCGCGCGACGAGCGCTCGCCGAGCAGCGGCCCCGCCAGCAGCGCCACGGCCAGCGGCGCCGCGAACTGGATCGAGACCGTCTCGGCCATCTGCAGGTAGCGCAGGGCCAGGAAGTTGAGCGCGGTGGTGCCGAACAGGAGGAGCGAGCGCACCACCTGCAGGCCGAGGCGGCGGCTCCGCACCACCTCCGGCCGGCGCACCGGGTTCAGCACCAGGGTGATCAGCGCGACGTTCACCGCGTAGCGCATGAAGGTGCTGAGCAGCGGATCGACGCCGAGCCGCGCCAGGGTCTTGCCGCAGGCGTCGAGGCTCGCGAAGGAGATCACCGCCCCGCACATCAGCGCGATGCCGAGAAGCCGCCGGTTGCGAACCGCGCGGGGATCGGTCTCGGCCTCTGCCTGGGTCACGTCTGAAAGGTCTCTCGGGCGACTGCGCGCCGCTCCGCTACCGGAGGATGGCGGCGCGGGCGAGGCTGCCCGGTGCAGGGCTCACCTGCGTCGAGGCCGATCAGCGCTGCTTGGCGGTCGTCTTCTGCACCTTCGCCGGGCCGCTATGGGTGGCGATGAGCGCGCCGAGATGCTGCTGGTCGAGGCCGCGGGTCGGGCTCTCGGCCACGCTCGGGCGCTCCAGCTTGCGCGGCTCGATCGAGCCCGTGGTGGCGGGCTCCGGCGCGGCCGGGGCCCGGGCGACGGTGGCGGCGGGCTCCCGCTGCACGCGGAGGGCCCAATGGGCTGCGGTGGAGAGGGCAGCGATCGCCAGGATCGCCTTGATGCCACCCGTGAGGAGGCGTCGCATGGTCGTCAGGCCCGAGGAAACGCGGTGGCACGCGGGCCGTTCCCGGCCCCGCCATCATCCTTACCAGGGAGCGTGAACGAAGGGACAACACCCGGCGGCGGCGCCGTCCCGGAACGGGGCAGGAAAGCGTTGTGGGCCATGCGCCGGATCCGCGGTTCCTGTTCCCCGCGCCTCCGACACCCCTGCAGCGGCCCGGCCCACTGGGTCTCACAGGAACGGTCCAGAGAACTGGTCCGGGCCGCCCCGTCACTGCCGACCCCGCTACCATGCCGGCCCGAGCGGGCTCGCGAAACCTTCAGGCGCATCGGCCACGGGGACCGCCGATGTAGAGGCCGCATGGCCGGCCGGCAACCGCCCCGACGCGATCACGCGGCGATCGGTCCGGGGCGCGGGGCCCCGCGCGGATCAGATCGCCGCGGGCCCGCAGGCCCCGGCCATCGCCCGCTCCAGCGCGGCGAAGACCCGGGGGTCGGCGCATTGGGCCACGTTGAAGCGCAGGAACCCCGCCGCGCCCTGGCTCAGGCTGAACACGTTGCCGGGGGCGAGCACCACGCGCTCGGCCAGCGCCCGGCGCGAGATCTCGGCGGCGTCGAGCCCGTCCGGCAGGCGCGCCCACAGGAACATCCCGGCCGGCGGGATATGCGGCACAGTGAGCCCCGCCGCGCGCAGGCGCGCCAGCGTCCGCCCCCGCGCCTCGGCGAGGCGCGCGCGCACTGTGTCCATGTGGTGGCGGTAGCTGCCGTCGGTGAGTGCCTGCAGCACCACGCTGGCGGCGAGGTGCGGGTCGCCGAGGCTCACCGCCACCTTCAGGTCCACGAACTGGTCGACCCAGTCCGGCCGCAGGGCGACGAAGCCGATGCGGGCGGCCGAGGACAGGGTCTTGGAGAAGCCGCCGACCTGGATGACCCGCTCGAGCCCGTCGAAGCCGGCGAGCCGCGGCCCCGGCTCCAGCTCGAAATCGGCGTAGACGTCGTCCTCGACGATCAGGGTGCCGTGCTGCTCGGCCAGCCGCAGGACGCGGTGGGCGATGGCCGGGGTGAGGGCGCCGCCGGTCGGGTTGTGGAGGGCGGAATTGGTCAGGTAGAGGCGCGGCCTTTGCGCCGCGAGGGTGGCCTCAAGGGCGGCGAGGTCCGGTCCCTGCGGGCCGAAGGGCACGCCCACCACCTTCACCCGCTGCGCCCGCAGCAGGGCGTGGAAGTTGAAGTAGCAGGGATCGTCCACCAGCACCGTGTCGCCGGGGCCCGTGAGGAAGCGGAGCACGAGATCCACGGCCTGCGTCGCCGATTCGGTCAGCACGATCTGGTCGGGATGGGCCTCGACGCCGCGCTCGGTCAGGCGGCGGGCCAGCTGCGTGCGCAGCGGCGTCAGCCCGATCGGCCGGTCATAGGCGGTGAGCGCCGAGCCGCCCTCGCGGGCGACGCGGCGCAAGGCCCGCGCCAGGGTCTCCTCCGGCATCCAGTCCGGCGGCAGCCAGCCGCAGCCGGGCTTGAGCGCGTCGGGATAGGATTCGAGGGTCTGCCGGCTGATCCAGAGCGGGTCCACCGCGCGGTCGAGGCGGGGGCCCGCCGCCGCCAGGCAGAACGGGGCCGGGCGCCCGGCCACGTAGAAGCCCGAGCCCGGCCGCGAGACGATGGCGCCCTGCGCCGCCAGCCGGTCGTAGGCCTCCACCACCGTCGATTTCGAGACGCCCTGCGCGAGGGCGAAGGCGCGCACCGAGGGCAGCCGCGCGCCGGGCGCGAGCAGGCGTCCGGCGATGCGCGCCGCGATCACCGCCATCACCGTCTCGACCCGGGTCAGGCCCGGATCCGGCATCGCGCGCCCCGGGACCGGCTGGTCCATGCTCGCCTCCCTTCGACCGACCGTACCGGCTCTCGTACCGGACAGTTCAACGAAATCGTACTGCAACCGTCTCTGTCTTGAAAGCCGCCGCCGCGGGAGAGGTGGCGGCGTCGAACCAGGGGAGGGACCGATGCGCGGACGGGAACCGATCGATCGCCGGAGAGCCCGGGACGGCTGGATCATCCGCCGCCTGGAGGACGCGGTCGTCTCCGCCGCGGGGCTCGCCCTCGCCCTGCTGCTGATCCTGCCGTTCGCCTGAGCCGATGCGCGCCGCCTCCGTCGGCGGGTCCGGCCTCGGCCGCACCGCCCCGATCCGCGCTCTCATCGACGGGCTGATCGGCATCACCATCTTCGCCGGCTCCCTGGTGGCGACGCGGCTGGCCCTGGCCGGCTTCGCGCCGATCCCGCTCACCCTGATGCGGGCGGCGATCGCCGGGCTCGCGGCGGGTCTGATGCTCGTCCTCCTGCGCCAGCCGCTGCCGCGCCGGGGCGATCTCGCCCTCCTCGGCCTCGTCGTGCTCGGCGTCGTGGTCGGCTTCCCGCTGCTGACCGCCCTGGCGCTGCGCCATGTCGGGGCGGGCCATGCCACCGTGTTCGTCGGCCTGCTGCCGCTGACCACCGCCCTGTTCGGGGCGCTGCTCGCCGGCGAGCGGCCCTCACGGGCCTTCTGGCTCCTCTCGGGCGCCGGCAGCGCGGTCACCGCCGGCTACGCCGCCCGCGGCGCCGGGCCGGGCTCGGCGCTCGGCGACGGGCTGATGCTCGCCGCGATCCTGGCCTGCGGGCTCGGCTACGCCGCCGGCGGGCGGCTCGCCCGGCATCTCGGCGGCTGGCAGGTGATCGCCTGGGCGACCGTGCTCGCCCTGCCGGTGACGATTCCGGCCGCCCTGCTCCTCGGCGTGCCCGTCGCGCCGCCTCCCGCCTCCGCGCTTCTGGGCCTCGGCTACGTGGCGCTGTTCAGCATGCTGATCGGCTTCGTGTTCTGGTACCGGGCGCTCGCGGCGGGCGGCATCGCGGCGGTCGGCCAGCTCCAGCTCCTGCAACCCTTCCTCGGCCTCGCCCTCGCGGCGCTCATCCTCGGCGAGGCGATCGAGCCGGGCATGCCGCTCGCCGCCGCGCTGGTGGCGGCCTGCGTGGCCGGGGCGCGCCGGTTCGCCTGAGCTGCCCCGTTCGGCCCGACATTGCCCGAGACCGTATCGGGCAAGTCTGATTTGGATGAGAGGCGGCCCTGCAGGCTCCTGGCAGACCCGGGTCCCACATCTTGAGCCGCGCGAGACGGTGCGGCCGATGTTTGATTCGGCACAGCCGAGGCGACGGCCGGGATGGCATCGACGCAACGGGTCACGCGCAACGGCCGCGTAACCCGGCGCCCGCTGGCCTACGGATATTGAACACCGCCCAGCTTTCGCCGAAACATAGGCTTACGAACGCGGTCGGGGCCTCGGGCCCACGCCCAGGACGACGGGGGCTTACTGGACCATGAGGCAGGCTCTGTTTCGTGCGCGCGCCGCGCTGGCGCGTCTCGCCCTCTCCGCCACGGCGGGCCTCGCGCTGGTGGTGGCCGTCGTGCCCGGCACCGAGGCGGCGGCCGAGCGCCGCGTCGCCCTGGTGATCGGCAACGGCGCCTACCAGACCGTGCCGAGCCTCGACAATCCGCTGGTCGACTCGAAGGCCATGGCCGCCGCCCTCAAGCGGATCGGCTTCGAGGTCGTGGAGGGCTACGACCTGAAGCTCGACGGGATGCGCAGCCTCGTCAGCGAGTACGCGGCCAAGCTCGACGGCGCCAAGGTGGCCTTCGTCTACTATGCCGGCCACGGCGTCGCGGTGGCGGGCGAGAACTACCTCCTGCCCACCGACACCGTGCTGAAGAGCGAGGCCGACCTCGATTTCCGCACGATGAACATCAACCTCGTCCTGCGGCAGATGCAGCGCGAGGACCGGGTCAACGTGGTGGTGCTCGACGCCTGCCGCGACAACCCCTTCGCCAAGGAGCTCGCCCGCTCGCTGAAGACGCGCTCGGCCGCGGTCGGGGCCGGCCTGTCGGAGATCCAGGTGAATTCGGCGGCCGGCACGATGATCGCCTTCGCCACCGACCCGGGCAAGACCGCGCTCGACGGGGTGGCGGGCCAGAACAGCCCCTTCACCACCGCGCTCCTCAAGCACATGGAGACGCCCGGCGTCTCGATCAGCACGGTGATGGACCGGGTCCGCGAGGATGTCTGGCGCTCGACCAACGAGAAGCAGCGCCCCTGGGTCAACACCTCGATCATCGGCGAGTTCTACCTCAACCCGGTCGCTCCGACCGTGAAGGTCGCCGCCGTCGACTCCCCCGGAGCCCCGCTGCCCCCGGCCGTGCCGGGCGTCGCCTCCGGCGCCCTGCCGAACCCGCAGGCCCTCGAGATGAAGCTGTGGGAGGCCGCCGAGCGCTCGGGCGCGCCCGAGGATTACAAGGCCTATCTCGAGGCCCATCCGAACGGCTACTTCGCCCAGATCGCCCGCAACCGCATCGCCCGCGCCGCCGCCCCGGCCCCCGGCGCGCCCGCCCGCACCGCGGTGAGCGAGGCCGATCTGAAGGCCGAGACCGGCAGCGCCGCGACCGAGGAATCCCTGAAGCTCTCGCCCAAGGACCGCGCGGAAGCGCAGCAGCGCCTCAAGGCCCTCGGATTCGATCCCGGCGGCACCACGGGCAAGTTCGGCCCCGGCACGCGCCGGGCGATCACCAACTGGCAGAAGACCCGCGGCATCCCGGAATCCGGCTTCCTGTCGAAGCTGCAGCAGACCGCGCTCTGGGAGCAGAGCGAGGAGGATTTCCGCAAGCTCGCCGCGGCCAAGCCCGTCGAACGGGTCCGCACCGTCGCCCCGCGGCCGCCGCGCCCGGCGCCGGCCCACGGCGAGGCCCGGAACGAGGCCTATGCCCGCCCGGCCCCGCAGCAGGCGCAGCCGCAGCGCGGGGGCGGCGCCTCCCTCGGCGAGGTCGGCAACTTCCTCGGCGGCGTCGGCAATCTGGTGGGCGCCATCCGGCGCTGACCGAGGCTCGGGCTCACGGCTTCGAGGGAAGGGAGCGGGTCCTCCGACCGCCGCTCCTCTCCTCGACCTCATCCTGAGGTGCCGCGCCAGCAGCCTCGAAGGAGGCCTCCAGGGATCACGGAGGCCTCTGGAGGGCTCCTTCGAGGCTGCTGGCGCGGCACCTCAGGGATGCGGTCGAGACTGGGATCGACGCCTTAGAGGCCTGTCGAATCGGCTCGGATAGGCTCCGAGATCGCACGTCGGAGAAGGGCCGGATCGTCGGCCCCGGGACCGCGGGACCTCAGGACGGCTTGGCCACCACCTCGATGTCGCGGTCCATGCCGCTCTCGACCTTGAACTCGCGGGTGAAGACCTGCCCGTCGTGGCGGGCGATGAGGACGTAGTCGCCCTCCGCGAGAGTCACCTGCGGGAAGGCGCCGATCGCCTCGCGGATCGTGTCGCCGCCGGGCGTCAGCACGCTGAAGGCGGTGCCCGCGAAGGCCTCGGCCCCGGGTGCGGCGACGAGCTTCAGAGTCACGGTGGCGGCGCGGTGGTTGAGCGTCGCGTCGGTGATCTTGCCGTTCTCGACCTTGAGGTCGGCGCGCTGGATCGCGTTCGATTCCCCGTAGGTCGAGACCACGTGGTAGGTGCCCTCGGGCAGGCGCAGCAGGTCGCCGGCCTTCACGCCGCTGCGCACGAGCCGCCCTTCCGAATTGGTCCCCACCGGCACGAAGACCGAGAAGGAGAGCTGGGCGGGGGCGATCCGCACGTCCCCGACCGCGCCCGAGAGGCGGAGCGCCCCCGCGCTCACCCGCAGGGTGTCGCTGAGGGGCTGCCCGGCCATGGTCACGCGCTTGAGGGCGCTGGCGAAGCCGTAGGTGACGGTGACGACGTAGGGGCCCGGGGCCAGCTTGAAGCTCGGCTCCGCCTCCGTCGAGCGGGCGACGATGTTGGGGCGGGTCCCGTCGCCGCGATCATCGTAGACGCGCCAGGCGAGGCCCGTCTTCAGCGGCGTGCCGATGCCGGCGGGCAGCGCGGAGACCGAGAGCACTGCCTCCGCCTCGGCCGGGGCCGGCGGGAAGGACGGCGCGGTGATCGAGGGGGAGGGCACGCCGCCGCCGAGGCGGTTGGGGAAGGCGTCGTCCTGCGCCGCCGCCGTGCCCGTCAGCGCCGCCAGGATCAGCCAGGGCATGAGCGTTGCGCGCATTCGAGAAAGCCGTCTCCTGATCGTCCCGCGCAGGATGTGCCGCGCGACCATGGCGCCCGCAAGGCCGACCCGTGAAGGCCCCGCCGCGGATCCGCCCTTGTGAACCCCCGGCGGGCCGTGCCAAGTCCGCCCTAGATCCGCACCAAGTCCGTCTAGCCCAAGTCCGTCCGCCCGAATGCGAGCCCCCGCGCGCCGATGAACGCCACCCTCGACCTGCTCCGCACCCGCCGCTCCGTGCCGCCGATCCAGCTCGCGGAGCCAGGCCCGGACGGCCCGACCCTCGACGCGATCCTGACGGTCGCCGCGCGGGTTCCGGACCACGGCAAGCTCGCGCCCTGGCGCTTCATCGTGATCGAGGGCGCGGCGCAGGCCCGCATCGGCGAGGCCATCGCCGCGGCCTATGCGGCCGACAACCCGGAGGCGGATGCCGCCCGGCTCGATCTGGAGCGGCGCCGCCTCGGCCATGCGCCCACCGTGGTGGCGGTGGTCTCGCGGGCAGGCCCGCACGTGAAGATCCCGGAATGGGAGCAGGTGCTCTCGGCGGGCGCGGCCGCGATGAACCTCGTCGTGGCCGCCAACGCGGCGGGCTTCGCGACCGCCTGGCTGACCGAGTGGTTCGCCTATGACCGCCGCGTCCTCGACGCGCTCGGCCTCGCGCCCACCGAGCGGCTGGCCGGCTTCGTGCATATCGGCCGCGCCGACGCGGTGCCGAGCGATCGGCCGCGGCCGGCGCTCGCCGACATCGTGACGCGTCTGTGAACAGGTGTGAAAGGTCCGGGAATCGGACCTTTCGATCCGCCGCCCGCCGCCAAGTCCACGCTGGCTGCGCGAGAAGAGAATGCGGCGACGCGCAGTCGCGCTTGCGCCGTGCCGCCGCACGGCGGGAAGAAAGGCAAGGCATGCATTACGGCCCCGACAACCGCACCCTGCCGCACAACCCGCTGAAGGCGATCGTGGCGCCGCGCCCGATCGGCTGGATCAGTGCCATGAGCCGCGACGGCCGGCTCAACCTCGCGCCCTACTCGTTCTTCAACGCGGTGGGCGACGACATGGTCGCCTTCTCCTCCACGGGGCGGAAGGACGCGATGACCTTCGCGGAGGAGGGGGGTGAGTTCGTCTGCAACCTCGCGACCTGGGACCTGCGCGAGGCGATGAACGATTCCTCGGCGCCGCTGCCGCGGGGCGTGAGCGAGTTCGACTTCGCCGGGCTCGCCACCGCGCCCTCCCGCCTCGTGCGCCCGCCGCGCGTGGCCGATGCCGCCGCCGCCGTCGAGTGCAAGTGGCTCCAGACCGTGCCGCTGACACCGCTCGACGGCTCGGAGGCCGTCAACTTCCTGGTGATCGGCCAAGTGGTCTCGATCTACATCGACGACCGCTACGTGACGGACGGCCTCGTCGACACCGCGGCGATGATCCCGATCATGCGCGGCGGCTATTTCGACTATTTCGCCGTGCGCCCCGAGAACCGCTTCACCATGCGCCGCCCGAAGGGCGCGGGGGATTACAAGGGCGGCTGAGCCGCCACCAGGGCGGCCTCGGCCGGATCCCGCACCGCGATCCCCGCGAACCCGTCCAGCCGGGCCGCCTCGGCCGTCCCGGCCAGAGAGGCGGAATCGCGGCGCACCGTCTCGAAGGCCGGCACGCCGGCCACCCGTGCCGCCAGCACGACCTGCCCCCGCGCCTGCGCGAGCGGGGCCGGCCACGCGGCCGACCGGTCGAGCGCGATCCCGAGATCGGCGGCGAGCGCCTCGGCATCCCAGGCGAGCCCCGCGAGCCGCGGGCTCGCCCC
>NZ_CABFPH010000065.1 GCF_902141845.1 Methylobacterium symbioticum
ACGGCGACATCCCGCGGGCCATTGTAGACGACTGCACGCATCGCTCGCTCCTGCCCTGAGGTCGTATGCCAAGCAAAAGGAGGTACACGCTGCCTGTCACGAGATCATCCGGGCGATACCTACGGTGTTCTCCGGAGCGCGATCTGAGCCTCCCTCCGCAGCGCACCAACATCGGACCCGGCCGAAGCGATTTGGCCTCCCGGGATGTCCACCTTGGAGGTTTTGGCAAAGGCACCTGACTGGCCGAGATGGAGCGCAATGCCGAAGGTCCGCTCTTCGGCTGACGTGTGAGGTTCGCCGGGGGCGAGACACCGACCAAAGCGCGCAACACACCGCAGCTGCGGACGAGCCACTGCGCCGCCAGCCTGCATGTTCCGTCCTGGGGCTGCCGGCGCCGGCCCGGGCGAAGAGTGAGACGAGGCCCGCCCGCAACGTCGTGCTCGTGCACGGCCTCTTCGCGGACGGCTCCTGCTGGTCGGACGTGATCGGCCGCCTCCAATCGGCGGGCTTGAACGTGACGACGCTCGAGGCGGCGACCGAGTCTGTTCGGCGCGTGCTCGCGCGGACCGAGGGACCGACCGTGCTGGTAGGCCACTCCTTCGCGGGCACGGTCATCTCCGAGGTCAGGGACGCGCACGTCGTCGCGCTCGGTGTGAGCCACCTCTCGCTGAGCGGGGAAGCTGACCCGTGTGCGGCAGTCGTCGTCCAGCCTCAGCTCCTGGACCGCTCCGCGCTGCCGTTCGACCGGCGCGATGATCCCGTGGCCCGCTTCGGTCAGGACAAGACCGTCCGCGGTGCGCTGGAAGAGCGTGTGACCGATCGCCTGCTCGAATGCGCGCAGACGCCTGCCGACGGTCGGATGGCTCGTCTGGAGCGAACGCGCGGCGCCGCCGAGCGTGCCGGACCGCGCGATGGCCAGGAAGATTCTGACGTCACTCCATTCCATCGCGGCACCCGCACAAAACTGAACGCCGAGAATACAATTATGTCGCTTCAGGAACAAATCTAATCATCTAGATTCCGGCCATCGTCTGAAGGTGCAGGGCTCAGCCCGATGATCGCACAAAAGCCTGCGTCCAAGCCCGCCTGCAGCTCTCATCCGAACAGCAAGAGGTAGATCATGCAGGTCGGATTCATTGGTCTCGGCAGTATGGGGTCAGCAATGGCCCTGAACTTGGTGAAAGCAGGCCATGAGGTGCGGGCCTGGAACCGTGGCAGGGTCGCCCAGGATCGCGTTCCCGGAGTAACGCTGGTTCAGCTCGCGGCGGATGCTTTCCAAGCCGACGCAGTCTTCACGATGCTATCCGACGATCCAGCCATCCGGGAGGTCATCCTTGATGCGGGTTTGCTCGCACGCGCGCGGCCGGGGCTGACCCATGTTGTCACGTCGACGATCTCGGTGGCTTTCGCGCGAGAACTGGAGTCGCTGCACGAGGAGGCGGGCCTTGGCTATGTGTCCGCACCAGTTCTCGGGCGGCCGAACGTAGCGGCGAGTGGCCAGCTCAATATCCTGGCGAGCGGGAAGGCCGAGGCAGTTGCGGCGATCGAGCCGTTGCTCGCCCCCCTGAGTCAGAAGGTCTGGACGTTGGGCGAGGATCCCGCGCGCGCGAACGCCGCCAAGATCGCCTGCAACATGATGATCGCCATGGCTATCGAGGCGATGGCTGAGGGTGTCGTGCTGACCGAGAGTGTCGGCCTCGGCCGTGCGGATTTCTTCGACCTCATCCTGGGCACCCTTTTCTCGGGCCGCGCCTATGAGACCTACAGCGTGCAGATCACGGAACGGTCATTCGAGCCCGGCTTCAAAGCCAAGCTCGCGCTGAAGGACATGTGCCTGGCGACCGAGGCGAGCAACCAGATCGGACGCACGCTCCCGATGCTTGAAGCTGTCCGCGAGGGGCTCAGCAAAGCTGTCTCAGCGGGCCTCGGAGAGAAGGACTGGTCGATCATGGCCGATATGACGGTTCGCGACATCACGATCGCCACCGATTTTGACCAGCACTGAGCGCTGGTCGCGAGCTCTGTTCGAATGTCACCATCGACCGGGAAGCGATCATGGTCGCAACGTTGAAGGGATTCACCCAGCAGCTGGTGCCGGTGAATGGCATCAAGATCAACGCCGTCACGGGGGGCTCCGGCCCGCCGATTCTTCTTCTTCATGGCTGGCCGGAAACATGGTGGGAATGGCACCACGTGATGCCGCTGCTGGCCGAGCATTTCAGCGTGGTGGCGATGGATCTGCGCGGCGCGGGTTTTTCCGACTGCCCGCTCGACGGCTATGACAAGGCGACGATGGCGCGCGACGCGCACGAAGTCATGGTTGCCCTCGGGTATGAGCGGTATGCCGTGTGCGGACACGACATCGGCGGCATGGTGGCATTGCCGCAGGCGGCACTTCATCGAGAGGCTGTCACGCATCTTGCAGTCCTCGACGTTCCGCTTCCCGGCTGGACCGAGTGGCAGGCGACGACCGCGCAGTTCTGGCATTTCGGCTTCCATATGAATCGGGACTTGCCCGAGCGTCTGATCCATGGCCGTGAGTACGACTATGTTTCGACCTTCATGGCAGAGCGGTTCTACGATCACAGCACCTTCAATCCGGCGGACATCGAGATCTATGCGAAAGCGATGGCGCTTCCCGGCCGCACCCGCGGCGGCATGGAATGGTATCGTACCCTCGCCGCCGACCATGCGGCCGCGTTCGAGTACAAGAAGCAGCCGCTCGAAATACCAGTGCTAGGTCTCGGCGGCGATCAGCGCTTCGGTGCACAGATGGTGCCGATGCTCAAGGAATTCGCCCTCGATGTGAGAGGCGGCTCGATTGCGCGGTGCAGCCACTATCTTGCGGACGAGCGACCGCACGAAGTCGCGGACGCTCTGATCGAATTCCTCAGGGCCAATTGAATACACCGGACCCGCGCGGTGGTGGGCCGGCCGGATCGCGATCGTCCAATGGAAAGGGAAGACAGTCATGACCGCTCCTGCCATTCGCGGGGTGAACCATATCGGCATCACGGTGCCTGACATCGAAGCCGCAAAATCGTTCCTGATGGAAGCTCTTGGCGGCCAGGTCATCTATCAATCCTTCGGGCCGCAGGATCCGGCGCGGCAAGGGCCCGAGTTCGAGCGGGCGGTTGGCGCATTTCCTGGAACGGTCGTGCGTGCGCAGGCGATGGTCAAAATTGGAACCGGGCCTGATATCGAGCTCTTCGAAATGCATGGCCCCGAACAGGCCCAGCCGGTCCGAGCGAGCGACATCGGCATTACGCACTTCGCTCTCTACACCGACGACATCGACGCATCGGTTGAGCGCTTCGAAAGGGCTGGAGGTACCCCTCTCACGGCGCCCCGCGCTATCCCCTACACAACCGAGAAGGGTCCGGGAAACAAGGTTTGCTACTGCCGTATGCCCTGGGGGACCACGATCGAATTCATCACTGCGCCGGACCGCATGGCTTATCATGACCAGACGCATCTGCGCAGATGGCAAGACGAGGGTTGAGCAGGGGGCGAACCGAGATCCACGTCTTCGAGAGCGGCTTCCACGATCTCAGAGCCTGTTTGGGCTGGATCGCGCCGGTGTTCACTCGGCTGAATGAGGATCCGTCGATCCCGCTCAAACAGGCTCTCAGAGATTCATCGAGACAGCGTGCGCGTCGATCCTGGGGGGCGCGCTCGGTAGGTCGCGTTGGCTCGAGCCTGCAATGCGCTTTCCGTGACCGATCCCGACCGTTGCATCATCTTAGAGTGTCGGCCGCACAACGAAGCCTCGTGGCGTTTGCTCGAGAGGGTCGGATTTCAAGCGCGTGGTGCAGACGGCTCTATACCGGGTCGCAAGCTCTTCGTCTTCTCAAATCGATGACACTCGTTGGTTGCCAAGACAGGTTCGGGTTCGAACCGAATTGTCGAGTATCTGAAAGAAGGACCGCCTTCAGGGTACGCGGCAACAGCCTGAGTGTCCGACTTGGATCAGCAGCAGCAATATGACGGCGCGCGACGCGATGATTGGAGATGACCGCAAAGCCATGACGAAATGCATTCCCGACGGCCTGCACTCCCCCCGTCCCCGAGTGCTGCACCGCGCCTCGGTTCTGTCGCTCACGCTGCTGACGACGGGCTGCATGGCGACCGATCGCGACGTAGGGGCAATCGCGAGCGTCGCGCCGGTGCATCCGAGCGTCCTCGCCATGTACGCGGCGAAGCCCACCGAGCGCTTTCCGCTGCCAGCGACCGACGTGAGCGAGGTCGACCCACGCTACTTCCGCCAGGAGGTCGCCTACCCGCGCCGCGAGCCCCCAGGTACCTTGGTCGTCGATCCGGGCAACAAGTTTCTCTACCTCGTGCGCGAGAACGGTCGGGCCCTGCGTTACGGCGTCGGTGTCGGCAAGGCCGGTCTCGCCTGGAATGGAACCGCCGAGATCAAGCGCAAGGCGGAATGGCCGCGCTGGACGCCGACGGCCGACATGATCCGGCGCGAGCCGGAGCGCAACGGCCCTTGGCGCAACGGCATGGCGCCGGGCCTGGCAAACCCGCTCGGCCCACGGGCTCTCTACCTCTTCGACGGCGACCGGGACACCCTCTACCGCATCCACGGCACGACGGAGCCCGACACCATCGGCACGAACGTCTCGTCCGGCTGCATCCGGATGTTCAACCAAGACATCATCGATCTTTACGGGCGCGTACCCGTCAGCACGAAGGTCGTGGTCCTGCCCGCCGGGGCGCACGTCGAGCCGCAGGAGGCCGTCAGGACGGCAGGCGGGGATGCCGAGCCGGATGCGAGCTGATCCTCGGCGGCTGACAGTCCGGTTCGACCACGCGGCCCATGTCAGCACCCAGCACTATGCCCGTCTCGTGAACAAGTGCGTAACAGGAATCGATCTGAGGCATGAAGACTACGGATCGCATTCGCTGCGCCGGAAGAAGGTCTCGCTGATCTCCAAGCACACTGGAAACCCACGGGTGGTTCAGATCCTGCTCGGCCACACGAGGATCGAGAGCACGATCCGCCATCTCGGTATCGATGCCGGGAATGTCCTCGTTCACGCGGGAGGCATCGACAACTGGGCATCGGCGGCCTCAGGTATAAGGTCGGGGAGCATGCCAATCTGTCGGACGACATCGCGCCCATCTCTGAGGTGGTTGTCACTGTCTTGGGTGGCTAAACAAAGCAATCTCTCGTCTCCGCCATTCGCTCTTCCCGTGGCTCATCTGCCCGTGTGGTTGGCCTGTCCTTCTCGCCGAGGGCGAAAGCCGGCCGGCCGATAACGGTCGACCGTGGCGGATGTCCGCGGCCAGCAAGGCTCCATCATCCCATCTGCGCGATCTCTCGCCTCATCCTGTTCGTCTGGCAGGAGGGTTAGAGGGTTGATGTCTGGAACAGCGACCCGAGGCCGTCGCCATCGCCGCGGGCGGCCGGCCCAAGGATCGTATCGACTGTCCTGGCTCGGTCTGCTTTGCTTATAGTCTGCCGTGAATGAATAATGCTCGTTTGCCGGAACGGCGCATGCTAGCCTCGGCAACGATTTGATTCGTTGTCGTCTGAGTATCGCGGACAACGAGTGTCCTCGCCGATCGAAAAGTCGGCAGGGCGATGCGTCCACAGACACGAGGTGATGTCATGGCTCGCGCGATCCTCCTGCCCCCCTCCGCCTTCGCCACCTGGATCTCCACGATAGGGATGTTCGGCCGCTGGGGCGACGAGCCGATCAAACTGAACCAATACGTGAGCGGATCTCACGAGAACGGCTTCAACTACACATCCGACGGGCTGCAGAACCAGATCGTCCGGATGAAGAGCGTTGCCGGTCCGACGATGGGCCAGGGCCCAGCCAAGAACACCAAGCAATGGGCGAATATCGGCAAGGGCCAGGGCTACGTCGCGGATTTCATCCTGGTTTGGGAGTGGATCTACGACAATTTCGATGCCGTGCAGAAGCTCAAGGTCGATCTCAAGCACGACGAGAAGGATGGGAAGGGAAGCCAGAAGACCGTTGTCGAGCGGATCGGCGTCCCCATGTCCGAGTTCCTCACATCAAAATCGGATTTCGCGACCGGGATGCAGAAGTTCATCGCCAAACGCGGCTACGGATGGGATTGTATCGGGTTTGTGTTCAATTACCTCTATCAAATCAATGTTTATACCGCGTACCCGGGATACCTCCCGCATCAATACTTGAAGGTTGGCAGCGGCTTTTCCAGGACCTGGAACTTGCAGGACGTTCAGCCGCTGAGTCTCCTGATTTTCGGGACGCCCGAGAACGGGTATCACATCGTCATCGTGGACAGTATCCAGAGTTATAGCGCATCGGAGGTGAAGCTGACCATCGCTCAGTGCTCCTCCGGCGGGCCACAATACAATCAGAACATCAGATTGCTACCCACGCAGGATAAGGGCTTCTTCCAATTGTCCGGACCGAGCCCTGTCCAGGGACGTGTCTTCATCGCGACCAATCCGCAGCTCCAGGCCGTCTATCCCAATTCCAAGCCGGGCGGGAACAGTTGGCTCGATCTCGTCGCCTGAGATCTGATGGATGAAGCCTGTCAGTCAGGCAGGAGGCGCTGTGGCGGCTGCCTCAAGCGCGCATGCGACGGGGGAAACGTGCCATCCCTCGAATGCAGGAGTTCGGCTTCAGGCGCGCTTAAGAGATCATGTGCAGCCTCTCCGTCTGTGATGGAGGTCATCCATGCGGACATCCTTGGTGGTTGGCGTGGCCGCTCTGGCGCTCGCGGGCAGTATCCAGGCCGCGGAGGCACGAGGACGTGGCTTCGGCCGCCTGTTCTCCGGAAAGGCGCCGACGCGCGACCAGCCCGTCGCAACGACATCCGCAGCGGGAACGCGCCCGGATGCCACTCGGATCAGCAGGATCGGCCTTCGGCCGGCCATCGCAACGGCACCGGCTGCAGCCTCTGCCGTGGCGCCGGTCGTGGCCGTTCCTCAATCACGCGCGACCGGTGAACCGGCTTCTGCGGCCTCACGTTCCGTGAACACGCCGGCCCCGCATGTGCAGGAGGCGCGGGTCGCGGTGCCAGCCTGCACCCCCGAGCGGCGTGTCGGCGGCGTCGGGGACTCGGGGACTGGCTTCTGCCTGATCAACTGATCACGACCCTCGGCTGAAGCCCGGCAACCGGTGCCGTCGTTGCCCTCGGCGATGTCGGACAAGGCGGCGGACTGGCCGCGTTGCCGTCCCTCTACGGTCCCGATCAGCCTCCGGCTCGCAGTCCCCATCATCTCGATGCGCTGCCGAACCTCATCGGTCGCCACTTGGAGGCTGCGCGCTCTAGATGTCGATCAGGTATGGCGGCCGGCCGTCGACCCGCACCAAGTGGCCACGGATCGGGGTGTACTTGAATCGGTCGTCGATCTTGCCTTTCAGGCTCCAGCTACAGACGGCCTCGTCGCTGCCGAAATATGACCACAGCGCCAAGCGGAATGTGTGAGACGATGCTTTGCTGAAGGTCAATTTCGCTTTCACGTAGGGCTTATGGGGAGCGAACATGTCCACCTCCATGATGTTGGTGAAGGCGTAGGCTCCATCCGTGTCGCCGATATCGTCGATATGGCTCTCGGCTTCCGTTCTGACCGAGCGGCCGGACGATGTCCTGTCGATCTCGATCAAATCGACCTGATTGCTGACCGCGCTCTGCACGTCCTGCGAGAAGAAATACTGCGCATAGTTGTCATTCGCTTTGCAATACATCTCGAGCCGGATCTGGGATCCCGAAGGAACCTGTATCCTCACGAGTCGCGTGAGATAGATCGACATCCGGTCCATGATCGCCTCCTTGCGTGATGGCTGCGGCCCATCCCCCTTTCGTGACTCCCCTCGGTTCATCCGGCGCGTCCCGGCTGTCGGCCCGTGCAGCCTCGCATCCCGAGGAGCGGCCGGGCGCGGACGCAATCAGGACATCCGTTCCGCGCGGATCGGCCGGGACATCGGCGCGGACGGTCCCGCGATCCCCTCCGGCGGCTGTTTTCGGCCTGCCAGCCGTTCCTGCTCGATGGCTTGAAGCGCGAAGACGACGACGGGCAGCGGATCGCTCGTCTGGACGGTGATTGCGCGTAGCGCCGCGATAAGCTGATCGTAAGCGTTCGGCATCAGCTGAACCCTCCCGAAGCGGAGATCGGCAGGTGATCAGATCGCGCAGCCTGCGGCTGTGCGCCCGGTCACACGGGATATCGGCTGTGCTCGCTACCGGAATCCGGTCCGGGACGGATCAAGTGTTTCATGGGTCGGGGCGGATCACTCCGGCCGCGCCGAGGTGATCTGAAGCGGTGCGGGATCCGGAGCGAGGCGCCTGGTCCGCCAGGTTTGGATCCGCGTGCGCAAAGCCGGATATTCGGGCAGCTGCGAGGGCAGCATCTCGCGGATTGTGAGCGGCTGACCGGGCACGTCGGGCGCCTCGATGATCTCGTAGCGGATTGGTGGTTCTCGACGTCGCGGAGGCTTCGGCCGCCGCAGAAGGGGCGCGAGCCACAGAACGCCGAACATGAGCAGACAGAGCGCGCCGATATTCACGCTTGCCCATGACGGGCTCGGCGCGCTCATCATGACGATCAGACCGCCGAGCGCGAATCCGGCAGCCATGATCCTGGCTGGGTCGACGTTGCTGGCCATACCTGAGTATTTCGCCCAGGCATTGACCGTCCATGAAGATCATCTGCCGCATTGTAACGTGCCGGCGCGATGGCTGGACAGCTCTGTGGATGTTCTCCTCGGTCTGCTCTCGGAACCTGATCGAGAGGATCGAGCGGGGCTTCATCCGCGCGATCCCGTCCTCGACCTATGGATTCGGGGAGCCTCTGCCTCCGCAGGGGGGCGTTCCGCGCCCCGGCGGCGCGCTTTACGAACGCCCCGCCTCCTTGCGCGTCTTCAGGTTTTCGACGGCTTCGGCAACGCCGCCGAACGTGTCGGCGATCGCCTCGGCGTAGGTCTGGACGATGAACTCCACCCGCTCGGGATCGGCCTCGCCGCCCGCGGCGTCGGTCTCCGACGCGACGACCGCAACGTGGTCGCGCGCGACGGCGCGGATATGCTCCGGCGAAACGTCGTGATCCGTGTAGAAGCGCGCGGCCACATCCATGACCAGCAGCTTCAGCGCCATCATGTCGGCGCGGGCCTTCAGGGTCTCGTCCGCCATGCTCATGCTGTGGCCCTCGGGGGTTTTGCCGGGCGATCGCCGGCACTGGCGCGCCTTCTAGAACCGGCCCTGATCGCGTTGCAACCGGGCGGGGCTCCCGCTTGCCGCGATGACCGGCTTCCGGGTGCCGCGCCGGGGCTGGCGCGCGGCAGGTGCCTTGCGCGGGCAGAAACGTCTCGGATCTGCGGCAGAACGCCCGGACACCCATCCTGGTCAGGGCCACGCCTTCTGCAGGTTGGACACCGTCTTGGCGATGATCGTGCAGGGCGGCATCGGCTTGCCGAGGCCACCCCAGGGCTGGATCTTGTCGGCTCCGGCGCTGTTGCCCTGAACGAATTCGCCCGGGAAGCAGAACACATCCTCGAGGGTGTGCTCGTCGTTGCTCAGGCCGGCTGCGTGGATGAACTCGTGCACGAGAATGAAGCGGCGCGCATCTTGCCCCACTTCGCGGGATTTCTTGTTCGCGGCATCGATGCGTGGTGTCGCCGGCACGAACACGAATGACCGGTCGATCAGGCCGGTATCCTGCTCGGCCACCGGGACCGTAAGCCCATGCAATCCATCCCCCGAGAAGGGTTTGGAATAGGAGGCGCCGCCATAGCTGAAGGATGCCTGCTTCGCGACGGCATCGACGATGATGTGGGCGCCCGCTTCCTCCTTGGCTTCGGCCAGGGCCACCTTCACGCCGTTGGTCGCCATCAGATCGTTGAAGATCTTGATCGCGTCGCGCAGCACGGTCGCCCAGCCTCCGCCTGTGAAGCCGCTTTTCGCGAATACGGACAATGGACTGGGCCGATTCCAGGACCTGACCGTCATGCCGCCCTCCATCCGAGATCGTGGAAGCACGCGTATGATCTTTGCTGAGCGTTCAGCTGAAGGCAAGGACAAGCGTCTGATCCGATGCAAGATTTGCCGTTATCAGTTCTGTTCTGTCGCTCTCGTATTCTTGGGAGTTCGTATCGCCTCTTGGTCGTCGGGTCTTCGGAGCACAGATCGCGCGCCGCTGGCTCCGGTGTCGTGATCAGTCCACGGGGCCGGCCCAGGCGTGTACGAGCGGCGCTTCGATCCAGGATACGAGGCGATCCATGTCCTTGAGCCCCGACGATGTGCTGGCGCGCCTGCGCGAGGGCGGTATCGCCTACGAGCTCTACGAGCACCCCCCGGTCGTCACCGTCGAGGCGATGATGGCAATCTGCGGTGACATCGCCGGCACGCACACGAAGAACCTCTTCCTGCGCGACGGGAAGAAGGCGCACTTTCTCGTCACGCTTCAGCACGACGCACGGGTCGACCTCAAGGCGCTCCGCTCCGTGCTCGGCGCCCGCGGTGGCCTCTCCTTTGCCAGCGCCGACGCGCTGCGCGAGCAGCTCGGCGTCGCGAGCGGTGCGGTCTCGCCGCTCGCAGCCTTCAACGCCGCACCGGGCAGCGTGCGGATTCTGATCCAGGACAGCCTGCTGGAGGCGGCGCGGATCAACGTTCACCCGCTGGTGAGTACGCGCACCGTCAGCCTCCTCCCCGGCGATCTCCTCGCGGTCCTGCGTGCGGCGGGTCATGAGCCGGAAGCCTTCGCCGTGCCGGAACTGCAGCGGGCGGACGCCTGACGCGCGAGGGGTGCGCCGTCAGCCGTCAGCCGTCACAATCCGCGCGTCCGGGCAGCCGGCCTCAAGCGGCGGCCCGCTTCTCGACCACGGTGGTCTCGACGATGTCCGCGGGTTCGTAAAGCCACCGGGCCAGGGCGCCTGCCATCATCGCGCCCGCGATCGGTGCCAGCCAGAACAACCAGAGCTGCGCCACGTACTCCCCGCCGGCGATCAAGGCCGGCCCCGTGCTCCGCGCCGGATTGACCGAGGTATTGGTCACCGGGATCGAGATGAGGTGGATCAGGACCAGGGTGAATCCGATAGGGATGCCGGCAAACCCCACCGCAGCGCCCTTCGATGTCGTGCCGATGATGATGAACAGGAAGAAGAAGGTCGTCAGGAATTCGGTGAGCAGGCAGGACACGACGCCGTACTTGCCGGGGCTGAGCTCACCGTAGCCGTTCGAGGCGAAGCCGTTCGGGACCCAGCCCGCCTTGCCCGAGGCGATGCCGTACAGGATCGCCGCCGCGATCGCGGCGCCGATCACCTGGGCGACAATGTAGGGCAGGACGTGACGGGTGGCGCAGCGGCTCGCCGACCAGAGACCCAGCGTGACGGCGGGATTGAAATGGCCGCCGGAGATGTGGCCGACGGCGTAAGCCATCGTGAGGACGGTGAGGCCGAAGGCGAAGGCGACGCCCAGGAAGCCGATGCCGAGTTCGGGAAAGGCGGCGGACAGGATGGCGGCGCCGCAGCCGCCGAAGGTGAGCCAGAAGGTGCCGAAGAATTCGGCCGTCGCCCGGCGCATCGTGTCGTGATCCATGCCGATACCTCTCGCTGCGTGTCGGTTACCCCATGCATCTCCGGCGCAGATGGCCCGCTTCGCCGGATCCATGTCGTTCTCGCGGAGCCTGACTGTAGGCCGAATCGAAACTCGGCTCGGCAAAATCTGGTCTGGGGACTGGGTTATTCTCACAGCGTTGAGGATGCCAGCGTTTTCAGGTGCCAAATCCGCAATCCAAACTTAAGTCGTACATCTCTCCATCGGTCATGAACTATCGTTCCGTCGTGCGTCTTATCATTTGATAAGTTTCCGTCTTGCCGGTTTCAGAGTAGATGAGAAAAGATGTTTGACAAGCCTGTCCGTTGGAATCCAATGTCTTCCCATCGCGGCACGCGAATCATCGCTCGATGGAGGTGTGCTTGCGTCAGCGTGCGCCTCTGCCTCGTCGATGGATCCGGACTCAGGCTCGGCTCACGGCCGCCTGCGCGGCGATGGTCCTGGCCGGTTGCGATCCGCCCCCGCCGGCCGTGCCGCCCGCGCCGCGGGTCGCGGCCGCCAACCCCCTGGTCGCGCCCCTTCAGGACAGCATCCTTCTGACCGGGCAGACCGCGGCCACGGCGAGCGTCGATCTCGTCGCGCGCGTGCCCGGCTTCCTGCGCGAGGTCGGCTTCGCGGACGGCGCCGACGTTCGCCAGGGGCAGCTCCTGTTCCGGATCGAGGACGATTCCTACGTCGCGCAGGTTGCGCTCGCGCAGGCGAATCTCGATCAGCAGACGGCCACCCTGAAGAGCGCCGAAGCCGAGTTCGCGCGTCAGGAGACGCTGCGCAAGCAGCTCATCGCGACGCAATCGACCTATGACAGCACGCTGGCGGCACGCGATACCGGCCGCAGCGCGGTCGCGGCTGCCCAGGCGAACCTGAAGGTCGCGCAGATCAATCTCGCCTATACCCGCGTCGAGGCCCCCTTCGCGGGACGGATGGGCCGACGCCTCGTCGATCCGGGCAACCTTGTCGGATCGGGTGCGCCGACCAAGCTCGGCACCCTGTCGCAGATCGATGCGCTCTACGCGACCGTCTCGGTCAACGAGCGCGACCTGCGCCGCCTGCAGGCGGCCATGCGGGACCGAGCCCTGACGCGGGAGACTCTGCAGGGCGTGCCGGTTCAGGCCGGCCTGTCCGACGAGCCGGACCTGCCGCATCGGGGGCAGCTGGATTTCGTGGATTCCGGCCTCGACACGGGCACCGGCACGCTCGTCGTCCGTGCCCGCCTCGACAATCCGGGCCGGAGCCTGGCACCGGGCCTGTTCGTGCGCCTGCGCATCCCGCTCGGGTCGCCACAACCCGTCCTCTGGGTGCCTGCCGCCGCGATCAGCGTCGATCAGGTCGGACCGAGCCTGCTCGTCGTCGATGCCGGCGGCGTGGTGAATCTGCGTCGCGTCGGCCTCGGACCCAACCGCGACGGCCTCCAGGTGATCGCCTCCGGGCTCCAGCCGGCCGACCGCGTGGTGACCGAAGGGATCCAGCACGCCGTGCCGGGCCGGACGGTCGTCGCGGTGCCGGGCGTCATCGGCGCGCCGACCGTGTCGGCCCGGGCCGAGTGAGGAGGGGGCTCGTGAACGCCGCCACCTTCGTCGACCGTCCGGTTCTCGCCAACGTGAGCGCGCTGATCGTCAGCCTGATCGGCCTCGTGGCCGTGCTGTTCCTGCCCGTCACCCAGTATCCGCCGATCACCCCGCCCACCGTCCAGGTCACGGCGCGCTTTCCCGGCGCAGACGCCCGAACCGTGGTCGAGACCGTGGCTCTGCCGATCGAGCAGCAGGTCAACGGCGTCGAGAACATGCTCTACATGCAGTCGACCGCGGCCAACGACGGCAGCTACACGCTCGTGGTCACCTTCGCGGTCGGGACGGATCTCGATCAGGCCCAGGTCCAGGTCCAGAACCGGCTCTCGGCCGCGCTCGCGATCCTGCCGCAGGCCGTGCAGGCGCAGGGGGTGACGAGCCGGAAGAAGAGCACGGCGATCCTGCAGATCGTCACCTTGACCTCGCCCGATCGCTCCCGCGACGGCCTCTTCCTCAGCAACTACGCCGCGATCAGCCTGAAGGACGCGCTCGCGCGCATTCCGGGCGTTGCCGATGCCTCTGTCTTCGGGGTCGGACAGTACGGCATGCGCGTCTGGCTCGACGCGGATGCCATGCGGGCGCGTGGGTTGATGCCGGGCGACGTGCTGACGGCGATCCAGCAGCAGAGCCAGGCGGTGGCGGCCGGGCAGGTCGGCGCGCCGCCGGCGCCCACCACCCAGGCCTTTCAGGTCACCCTGGACCTGCGCGGCCGCTTCGCCGACGCGGCCGAGTTCGAGGCGATCGCGGTGAAGACGGAGCCCGGTGGCGGCATCACCCGGATCCGCGACATCGGCCGTGTCGAACTCGGCGCGCAGACCTACAGCCAGTTCCTCACCCTCGACGGCGCCCCGGCAGCCGGGATCGCGATCTTCCAGCTGCCCGGCGCCAACGCGCTCACCGTCGCCGACGCGGTGCGCGCCGAGATGGCGCGCCTCGGGGCAGGCTTCCCGGAGGGCGTCGCCTCCGCCATCCCCTTCGACACGACGCGCTTCGTCGAGGCGTCGATCCACGAGGTCTACCTGACGCTCGCCGAGGCGGCGGGTCTCGTGCTCCTCGTGATCCTGCTCTTCCTGCACGATTGGCGCGCCACCCTGGTGCCCGCGACCACCGTGCCGGTCACCGTCATCGGCGCCTTCGCGGCCCTGTGGCTGCTGGGCTTCAGCATCAACCTGCTGACCCTGTTCGGTCTGGTGCTCGCCATCGGCATCGTGGTCGACGACGCGATCATGGTGGTCGAGGGGGCGACGCATCACATCGAGGCGGGCCTCGATCCCCGGTCGGCGGCGGTCGCCGCGATGGGCGAGCTGATGCGGCCGATCCTCGCCATCACGCTCGTGCTGCTCTGCGTCTTCCTGCCGGCCACGCTGCTGCCCGGCATCGTCGGCCAGTTCTACCGGCAGTTCGCCCTCGTGATCGCGGCGACCGCCGTGCTGAGCGCGATCAACGCCGCGACCCTGAAGCCGACCCAGTGCGCGCGCTGGCTGCGCCCGCGGGTCGCGCCGTCGATCGGCTTCGCGGCCGCCTACCGCCGCGGCTTCGACGGCGCCTACGGACGGTTCGAGGCGGCCTATCTCGGGCTGACCGCTCGCCTCGTCCGGCATGCCGCCGGCGCCTCGGCTGCTGCGCTCGCACTCCTGGCGCTGGGCCTTTACGGCCTCACGCGCCTGCCCACCGCCTTCATCCCGACGGAGGACCAGGGCTACCTGATGGTCTCGGTCCAATTGCCGGACGGCGCGTCGCTCGAGCGCACCGCCCGGGCCATGGACCGCCTGACGGCGGAAGCGCGGGCGGTTCCGGGCGTCGAGCAGGTGGTCGCGATCGGCGGTGTCTCGCTCCTCGACAACAACGCCTCGCTCGCCAATGCCGGCGTCGCCTACGTCATCCTGAAGGACTGGAGCCTGCGCGGGGCGGACGAGACCCTCCGCGCCATCTACGGGAGGCTTCAGGCGCGTCTGTCGGGCCTTGCCGAGGCGCGTCTCACCGTGGTGCCGCCGCCGCCGATCCAGGGGCTCGGCCTTACGGGCGGCTTCCAGATGCAGGTCCAGCTGGTCGACGGCAGTTTCGACTATCGCCGGCTGCAGCAGGCCGCGGACGCGCTCGTGGCGGCGGCCGCCGCGGAGCCGGGCCTCGTGCGCGTCACCACGCCCTTCCGGGCCGGGGCGCCGCATCTGCGCGTGGATCTCGACCGGCGCAAGGCCGAGACGCTCGGCGTGAATCCGGGCGACGCGCTCCAGACCATCCAGACCTATGTGGGCTCGACCTATGTCGGCCAGATCACCCGGTTCGGGCACACCTTCCCGATCTTCGTCCAGGCCGATGCGCCCTTCCGCCTGACCCCTGAGACGGTCGAGACCCTGACAGTGCGCAACGCGAGCGGGGGCGCGGTGCCGGTCGGCGTTCTGGCGCAGCTCACGCCGGCCGTGGGACCGGCCCTGGTGCCTCTGTTCGATCTCGCGCCGTCCGCCGCGGTGATCGGCGTGGCGGCGCCCGGCACCAGCTCCGGCCAGGCGCTCGCCGCGATGACGAGCCTGGCACAGGCTGCGCTGCCGCCGGGCACCCGCTTCGCCTGGTCCGGCATCTCGTACCAAGAGGCGCAACTCGGAGGGCAGGCCTATTGGGTGTTCGGCCTCGCGCTGCTCCTCGTCTATCTCGTGCTGGCGGGCCAGTACGAGAGCTGGACGGCGCCCCTCGCGGTGATCCTCGTCGTGCCTCTCGCCCTGCTCGGCACGGTGACGGCGCTGATGCTCGCGGGCGCCGACAACAACATCTACACGCAGGTCGGCCTCGTCCTGCTGATCGCGCTCGCGGCCAAGAACGCCATCCTGGTCGTGGCCTTCGCGCGCGACCTTCGGCTCGCGCAGGGCCTGCCGATCGCGGAGGCCGCCCTCGCCGCCGCGCGTCTGCGCCTCCGACCGATCCTGATGACCTCCCTCGCCTTCATCCTGGGCGTGCTGCCGCTCGTCTTCGCCACGGGGGCAGGGGCGGCGGCCCGGCGCTCCATCGGCATCGCCGTGTGCAGCGGCATGCTCGCTTCGACCTTCGTGGCGGTGCTGTTCGTGCCGCCGCTCTTCGTGATGCTCCAGCGCGTCTCGGAGCGCGGACACAGGCCGGGTGCAGCCGTCGAGGCCGTGCCGGGGGCGGGGGCGACGCCCGCGACCGGCAGCGGGTCCGGACTCTGACGAGAGGAGGAAGCGATGAGAGCGATCGGTTTCTGTCTGCTGACCAGCCTGATGGGATTGGCTGCGCAACCCGCCGTCGCGGCGGCCATCGGCGCGACGAGCCCGGTCCCGGCACCCGCCCCGATCATGCAACTGGCCCAGGCCAACAGCGCCTCGACGCATTGCGCGGCCGGCCTGCCGGCGGATTCGAAGATGATCTACGACGCCTCGTTGCGGAATATGAAGAGCCTGGAGACCCTGCGCGACACCGTCGTGTCCGAGACGCGCTCCCTGGTCGAGGCTGGCCGGATCACCGAGCTCGACGCCCGTCCCGCCGCGGAGCGAGCCGGAACCTGCCTGCGGCTGTTGGCCCATCCATGACGCGGCGAGACCGTGAATGGACCCGGCCGCAGGGGCCGCCGGGGCGTGAGACATGAGGAGATCCAGCCATGAGACGTATGTCCCTGCTGCACCAAGCGCTCATCCTTCTCGGCGCCGTCGTCGGGCTCGCGCTGTCCCTGCCGACGCCGGCCGAAGCCGTCGTCTGCGCCGGCGGCGTCTACCGGGCCGGCTGCGTCGGCCCCCGGGGCAGCGTCGCGGTGCGGCGCGGCGTCTACGGCCCGCGGCGCGCCGTGGTGCGGGGCGGCTATTACCGGCCGCGCACCGTGGTCTACCGGCGCGGCGTCCGGCGCTGGTAGGCCGGGCCCGGCAGACGTGATCCTGCGGGCCGCCCCGGCGCCCCCCCCCCCCCCCGGGCCGGCCGCCGCGCCGGGCTTTTCCGGGCTGGTCCATGCCGACCTGCGCATCGCCGCCGGGCCACCCGGCAGCGCGGGCCAGCGCCTGATCGCGACCTTCGCGGCAGCGAACGCGCGGCCGCATCCGCGCGTGCGTCTCCTCCCCGTGGAGGAGGGCGACCTCGCCGCGCGCCGCCCTGGACGACGGGCGCGTCGACCTCGCGGTGATCCGCAGCGACCTGCCGCCGCCGGTGAACGGCCTCACCGTTGCGATCCTGCGCCGCGACGTGGTCGCCATCGTCCTGCCGCCGCACAGTCCGGTGACGGCTCTCGGTCAGCTTACGGGTCGTGCCGTGGCGATCCAGGCGGGCCCGTTTCAAGCGGACGATGCCCGCGTCCTCGACACGCTGCTCGATTATGTCGGCGTGCCAGCCGCCAAGGTGGGGCACCTCTTCCTCGACCCCACCGATTTGCGGGCCGCCCTCCAGGAGCACCGGGCGGCGGCGGTCTTCGCGATCGGCCCGGTCGGCGCGGGCGCGGTCGTCGATGCCGTCGCGGCCGTGGCGCGCGCGACCGGCGGCAATCCGAAGCTTCTCGCGCTCGACGAGGGCGAGTCGATTCATCGGCGCTATCCGGGTCTCGAGCCCATCGAGGTGCCGGTGGGCGCCTTCCGTGGCCGCCCCCCGGTCCCGGCCGAGGCGGTGAACAGCCTCGCCGTGATCTACCGGCTCGTCGCCGCGCGAAGCATGCTCGACATCGTGGCCGCGGCTGTCGCCCGATCGGTCTTCACGGCGCGGGGCATGCTGACGGAGGCGACGCCGTTCGCCGGGCAGATCGAGGCGCCCGACCTCGACGACAAGATGCCCCTCATCCCGGTCCATCCGGGCGTCGCGGCCTATATCAACAACGGCGACCAGAGCTTCTTCGATACCTCGCAGAACTACCTCTATCTCGGCGGCATCCTCCTCAGCCTCGCCGGCTCGGGGCTCGCACTCGCCGTCAGCTCCTGGCGGCGGCGCCACGCCGCCCTGGACCGCGGCCTGATCGCGGACCTCGTCGCCATCGCGGACCGGGCCCATACCGCGGACGCCGCCGAACTCGACGCCCTGTCGCAGGAGCTGCACCGGCTCGTCGGCACGGCGCTGGTGCGCCAAGCCCACGGCGATGGGATGCCCGCCCTGATCGGCCCCGCCATCGATCACGCCCGCGAGGCGATCCGGGCGCGGCGCGCCATGGTGCAGCACGTGACCTGAGTGCCGATGCGTGACGGCGCGCCCGCCACGGTCCGGTCCAAGACCACCGGCGGGATCCGGGAGGCACGGCGATGGCAGAATTCGAGGGAACAACGACATTGTGACGCCGCCTGGCGGGTGCGACCTTCCCGGCATGTCCTCGACCGTCCACACACCGCGCCGTGTCCTGATCCTCGCCGCCGCGCCGGCCCAGCTCCTCGACATCGCCGGACCTGCGGAGATCCTGGCGCAGGCGAGCCGTCTCGGCCCGGCGACGGGCTCGGATGCGCGCCTCTACGATCTCGCCTGCCACATCGTTCCGGAGCCCGGCACGCCGGCGACCTCGGCGGGCCTCCCCTTGAGCTCCACCGTCACGGCCGAGACGTTGCTCGGGTGGAGCGCCCTCGACACCCTGATCGTGGCAGGCGGGGAGGGCGCGCGCCGCCGTGGCGACGAGGCCGCGATCCGCGACCTCACCCGCCATCTCGCGTCCCGGGCGCGGCGCGTCGTCGGCGTCTGCACGGGCGCCTTCATCCTTGCGGCGTCGGGCTGCCTGAACGGCCGGCGCGTCACCACCCATTGGCGCTGGTGCGATGAACTCGCCCGGCGCCATCCCGGCCTCGCCGTCGATCCCGAGCCGATCTACGTCCAGGACGGTCGCGTCTGGACTTCGGCCGGGATCACGGCCGGGATGGACCTCGCACTGGCCCTTGTCGAGGCCGACCATGGCCATGCGCTGGCACTGGCGGTCGCCCGCGAACTGGTGATGTTCCTGCGCCGGCCCGGGAGCCAGAAGCAATTCAGCCCGCATCTGACGGACCGGACCGGTCTGTCGGCGCGCCTCGCGGATCTTCCGTCCTGGATGAGCGAGAATCTGCACCGGCCGCTGCGGGTCGAGACGCTCGCCGCGCGCGTCGGCCTGAGCCCGCGGCAGTTCGCCCGCGCCTTCCGGGCCGAGGCGGGGACGACGCCGGCCCGCATGCTGGAGCGCCTGCGCGTCGATGCGGCGCGCCGCATGCTCGAATCCGACGGGGCCGCCCTCGCTGCGGTGGCGACCCTCTGCGGCTTCCAGGCCGACGAGACCATGCGGCGCGCCTTCCTGCGCCAGGTCGGCGTGCCGCCGGGCGATTACCGCGACCGTTTCCGCGCCGAGCGGCGCCTATCCCAGCAAACCCTGCCCGAGAGGAGTGCAACCGCATGATCGATTCCGAGCGTCACCTGCAGATCGGCTCTCTGCTCTTCGAGGGGCTCGACCAGATCGACCTGACCGGCCCCTTCGAGGTCCTGTCCCGGATCCCGAATGCGACCTACCGGATCTATGCCAAGGATCGGGAGCCGGTGCGGGACGTGCGCGGCCTGCGCCTCAGCCCGGACGCGACGCTGGCGGAGGCGCCCCAGCTCGATCTGCTGCACGTGCCCGGCGGCTACGGCCAGGAGGCGCTGATGGAGGACGAGGCCGTGCTCGGCTGGATTCGCGATCAGGCCGCGGGCGCGCTCTGCGTGCTCTCCGTCTGCACGGGCGCGCTCGTCTGCGGCGCGGCCGGCCTTCTCGCCGGGCGGCGGGCGACGACGCATTGGAGCGCCCACCACCTGCTGCCGCTCTTCGGTGCGACCGCGGTCGATGCGCGCGTGGTGGTCGATGGCCCCATGGTCTTCGCGGCCGGAGTCACGGCCGGGATCGACGGGGCACTCACCGCCGCGGCGCAGCTGCGCGGCGACGAGGCGGCCCAGGTCATCCAGCTCTACATGGAATACGCCCCCGAGCCGCCCTTCGACGCCGGCACCCCGGCGCGCGCACCGGAGGCGGTGAGTGCCCGGGCCCGCGCCGGCGCCGCGGAGATCACCGCACGGCGCGAGGCGACCGCCCGCAGGGTCGGCGCCCGGCTCGGCGTGACGCCGGGCTGACGCTCCGCGCTCGGGGATGTCGGCTCAGTGCAGCCCTTCGACGACCAGGCTGCGGCGGCAGGGCGTCGGCGGCGGGCGCAGGCCGAGCTGGAGCGACGGGTCCGAACGGAACAGCCCCTTCAGGAAGCCGGCGACCGCGCGGATACGCGGGGCGAATTGCAGGTCGGTATGGACGTTCAGCCAGAGGTCGCGGCTGGTCGAGGCGGCCTCGTGCAGCACCGGCACGAGGTCGTCGCGCCCGCTCACCGCGAAGCTCGGCAGGAGGACGAGGCCGAGTCCGCCGGCCGCCGCCTGCTTCTGCGCGATCATGCTGGTGGAGTGGAACACGACGTGGCGGTCGCGCACCACGTCGTCGAGCCAGCGCACGCAATCCACCTGGATGAGGTCGTCGATATAGGAGACGAAGGCGTGCTCCCGAAGATCGTCAAGGCTCTTCGGGATGCCGGCCCGGGCGAGGTAGCCCGGCGCGCCGTAGAGCCCGAGCCGGAAGCGGCCGACGAGTTCCGAGACGAGCCCCTGGCCGGGCGGTTTGAAGAAGCTGAGGAAGAGATCCGCCTCGCGACGGTTCACGTAGACCGTCTGCGACGAGGTCACGAGCTCGACCGTGAGGTCGGGGTGGGTCTCGCGCAGGCTGCCGAACCGCTCCGCGAGATAGAGGGAGGCGATGCCCTCCATCGTGGCGAGTCTCACGCGCCCGCCGGCCTGCCCCGTCGAGGGTGAGACCTCCTCGCCCATGGCGATCACCGCGCTCTCCACCCGCTCGGCATGGCCGAGCAGGCGCTGGCCGGCCTCGCTCAGCCGGAGGCCCGAAGGCACGCGCTCGAACAGGGCGATGCCGAGCGCGCCTTCGAGATGGGCGAGGCGACGGCTCACCGTGGATTGATCGACCCGCAGGCGCTTGGCGGCCCCCGCGAGGCTGCCGCCCCGGGCCGCATTGATGAAGACCTTGAGGTCATCCCAGTCGAGCAGGTCGAGCGCGCGCATGAAGGCCTCCCGGCAAGACTTGCGCCAAGCTTCGCGCTCACGCCGGAGCCATGCAAGGCGCCTTGCAGATTTGTCCGCTTCGCGCATGGAACCTGGCCCGTAAGCTGCCTCACGAAAAGGTGAGTCATGCTTCCACGCTTCAAAGCCGCTGCGGTTCACGCCGCCCCCGTCTTCCTCGACGCCGCCGCCACAACGGAGAAGGCCGTCGCGCTGATCCGTGAGGCGGCGCGGGCCGGTGCTGCCCTGGTCGCCTTCCCGGAGACCTTCATCCCGGCTTTCCCGGTCTGGGCCGCCCTCTCGGCCCCGATCGACAACCACGACCTGTTCGCTCGGATGGCCGAGCAATCGGTGCGGGTCGACGGGCCCGAGATCGCCCGCATCCGCGAGGCGGCGAAGGCCTCAGGGATCGTCGTCTCGATCGGCATCAGCGAGCGCTCCCCCGTGAGCGTCGGCTGCCTCTGGAACACGAACCTGCTGATCGGCGAGGACGGCAGCCTCCTCAACCACCATCGCAAGCTGGTGCCGACCTTCTACGAGAAGCTCGTCTGGGCGGCGGGCGACGGGGCCGGGCTGAAAGTCGTCGAGACCTCCATCGGCCGGATCGGCCAGCTGATCTGCGGCGAGAACACCAATCCGCTCGCCCGCTACAGCCTGATGGCCCAGGGCGAGCAGTTCCACATCTCGTCCTGGCCCCCGGTCTGGCCGACGCGGCGGCCGAAAGGCGGCGGCAACTACGACGTGGTCGCGGCCAACCGCATCCGCACCGCCGCCCATTGCTTCGAAGCGAAGGTGTTCGGCCTCGCCACTGCGAGCGTCCTCGACAAGGCCGCCTTCGACCTGCTCGCGGCCCACGACCCCGCCGCCGCCGAGGTCCTGGAGGGCACGCCGCGCCCCCCGACCTTCTTCCTGGACCCGACCGGCGCCCAGATCGGCGAGGTCCTGCAGGACGAGGGCATCCTCTATGCCGAGATCGACCTCAACGCCTGCGTCGAGCCCAAGCAGTTCCACGACGTCGTCGGCTACTACAATCGTTTCGACGTGTTCGACCTCGCGGTGAACCGGCGCCGGCTCGAGCCCGCGCAGTTCCGCGACGGGCCGCCCCGCGCCGCCGAGCCCGCCGCCGCCGAGGCCGACGGCGCGTGACTTGCTCGCACGGCTACGTCCGCAGGTTGTGCCGACCCGCCCCCGCTGATCGCCCAAACAGGAGTGACTCCATGCTGTTCGACCGTCGCAAGCTTCTCCTCGGGGGTGCCGCGGGCCTGATCCTGCCGGGGCTGGGGCGCGGCGCGCTCGCGCAGGGCGCTCCCATGAGCCCGGCGCAGATCGGCACCTTCCCGGAGGGCGTCTCCGCCGACTCGGTCTTCGTCGGCCTCAACATGCCGCTGACCGGCGTGTTCTCGGGCGACGGCAAGGATCTGAGGCTCGGCTATGAGCTGGCGATCGCGCAAATCAACGCGGGCGGCGCGATTCCCGCGGCCTGGGGCCTCAAGGGCAAGGGCGTGCTCGGCCGCCAGATCCGCTACAAGGTCGCGGACACGGAAGGGAAGCCCAACGTCGCGGTCCAGGCCGCGACCCAGTTCGTGCAGCGCGACAAGGCGATCCTGTTCCAGGGCTCGGTCAGCTCGGCCGAGGCGATCGCGCTCGAGGAATTGGCCTCGCGCGACAAGGTCCTCTACATGGTCGGCATCGCCGGCTCGAACGACGTCACCGGCAAGAACTGCCAGCGCTACGGCTTCCGCTCGCAGCAGAATGCCTACATGGCCGCCAAGGCGCTCGCCCCCGTCGTCGCCAAGGCGCTCGGCAAGAAGCTCAAGGCCGCCTTCCTCGTCCCGGACTATACCTACGGCCAGACGGTCTACGATTCCTTCGCGAAGTTCACGAAGGAGCAGGGCTGGACACAGGTGCTGAAGGAGACCGTTCCGCTCGGCACGGCCGATTACAGCTCGGCTCTGCTCAACATCGCCAACAGCGGCGCCGATGTCTTCGTCAACATCTGCTTCGGGTCGGACGCCGTCGCCTCCACAAAGCAGGCCGAGCAGTTCGGCATCCTGTCCAGCATGAAGCTCGTGGTGCCGAACCTGTCCTCGTTCCAGGACAAGGAGGTCGGTCCCGAGCTGATGCAGGGCGTCTACGGCTCCTGCGACTTCTGGTGGACGATCCAGGATCGCTACCCGCTCGCCAAGACGTTCGTCGAGACCTTCTCCGAGAAGAACAAGTACAAGCCCCGCTGGGGCGCGCATATCGGCTACATGCAGACCTATCTCTGGGCGCTCTCGGTCGAGCGGGCGGGCGGGTTCAACCCGGTCGACGTGATCAAGGTCATGGAGGCCTCGAAGAGCCAGCCCTACGAGAGCACGGTCGGCCGCGTCTATTTCCGCGCCGAGGACCACCAGATGGTCCGGCCGATCCCGATCCTGAAGGGCAAGGCGCCCTCGGCCATGACGGGCCCGGAGGACTTCTACGAGGTCATCGACGTGGTCGACGGCGAGAGCGTGATGAACCCGCCCGACCTGTTCGGCTGCAAGCTCGGCTCCTACACCTGAGCCGCCCGATGCCGAGCACCGCCGCCCTTGTCTCCCAGGCCTTCAACGGCCTCGCCCTCGGCAGCCTGCTGGCGCTCGTCGCCAGCGGGCTCACCATCATCCTCGGCACCCTAGGGGTCCTGAACTTCGCCCACGGGGCCCTGTTCGCGGTCGGCGCCTACACCGCCTTCGTCATGATGCAGGCCACGCACTCCTTCGTGCTGGCCCTTCTCGGCGGCTGCGCGATCATGCTGATCATCGGCTTCGCGATGGAGCGGCTCGTCATCCGCCACTTCTACGCGCGGCCGGACGAGGACCAGATCCTCGTGACCTACGGCATCGGCATCGTCCTGGTGGAGGCCCTGCGGGCCTATTTCGGCGGCAACAGCCAGCGGGTGCCGGTCCCCTCCTGGGGCATCGGGGCGACCAAGCTCGGCTTCATGGTCTACCCGACCTACCGGCTGCAGCTCATCGGCATCGTCGCCGCGCTGCTGGCGGGCCTCTACCTCGTGCTCTACCGGACCTCGGTCGGCCTCGTCGTGCGCGCCGGTATCGAGAATGCCGGCATGGTCGGCATCCTCGGCATCGACGTGCGGCGCACCTTCCTGTTCGTCTTCGCGGTCGGCATCGTCGCGGTGGGGCTCGCCGGCATGCTCTACGCCCCCGTCGTCGCGGTGACGCCGGACATGGGCGCGAGCTTCATGGTTCAGTCCTTCGTGGTGATCGTGCTGGGCGGGCTCGGCTCCTTCCCCGGCGCCGTCATTGGCGGCCTGATCGCGGGCGAGATCATCAGCCTGACCAGCGCCTTCGACTCCGCCTATTCGGAGGTGATGCTCTACGGCCTGATGGCCCTCGTCCTGGTGGCGCGGCCGCAGGGGCTGTTCGGCACGGAGGGCCGGGTCTGATGCCGGCTCGTCTCCGCTCCGTCCTGCCGGAACTGGTGCTGCTCGCGGTCCTCGCCGCCGCGCCCGTCCTGCTGCCGCCGCTCGGCTTCTCGCACGACCTCCTCAGCCGCGCGCTCAACTGGGCCCTGTTCGGGCTCGGACTCGACATCCTGTTCGGGCTCGCCGGACTGCTCTCCTTCGGGCAGGCCGCCTTCTACGGTATGGGCGGGTTCGTCGCCGCCTATCTGCTCGTCTCCGGCACGATTCAGAGCGTCTGGCTCGCGCTCCTCGTCGGCACGGTCGCGGCGGGCGTCCTCGGCCTCGCCGTCGGCTGGCTCGCGGTGCGGCGCATCGGCATCTACTTCGCCATGATCACCCTGGCCTTCGGCCAGATGGCGTATTTCATCGAGAACTCGCCGCTCTCCGACTATACCGGCGGCGAGAACGGCATCGCGGGCGTGCCCGTGCCGGTGCTGGGCTTCGGCGCCTCTGCCGTGAAGATCACCGCCGGTCTGCCGATGTACGCGTTGCTTGCGGTGGCCTTCTTCCTCGGCTTCGTGCTCGCGCGGCGCATCGCCAACTCGCCGGTCGGCCTGATCCTCAAGGCCGTGAAGGAGAATACCGGCCGCGTGGCCATGCTCGGCCACGACGTGCCGGCCTACAAGCTCGCCGCCTTCACCATCGCGGCGCTCTATGCGGGGCTTGCCGGCGCCATGCTCGGGCCCTTCCAGAGCTACATGCCGCCCGACGCCTTCGCCTTGGAGACCTCGGGCCAGCTCGTGGTGCAGACCATCGTCGGCGGCGTCGGCACGCTGGTCGGGCCGCTGGTCGGCGCCGCCCTGTGGCTCTGGCTGCGCGACAACCTCCAGCTGATCCCGGGCTTCGGCCCCCTCTGGAAGCTCGTCCTCGGCCTCGCCTTCATCGGCCTCGTCATGGGCCTGCGCCGGGGCATCTGCGGCGAGATCCTTCACCGTTGGCGCATCCACCGCGACGCCGCCCGCCTCAGAGCGGCGCAAGCCCGGACCGAGGCGATCGAGGCGGGCGCCGCCACGGCCGCCCCGACCATCGCTGCGGATGTCGCCCTGCCGATGCCGCGGCCGTCCATCGATGCGCGCGACGCCGAGGCCGAGATCGCCATCGAGGCCCGCGGCCTCGCCCGCCACTACGGCGGCCTGAAGGCGGTCGACGGCGTCAGCTTCGTCGTCCGGCGCGGCTCGATCCATGCGGTGATCGGGCCGAACGGCGCGGGCAAGAGCACCCTGTTCAAGATGCTCTCCGACGAGGTCTCGCCGAGCGCCGGCGAGGTCCTGCTCTTCGGGGAGCGCCTGACCGGGGCCGGCGTCACCCGCGCCGCCCAGCGCGGCGTCGCCAAGAGCAACCAGCTCAACCAGCTCTTCCTCGGCCTCACGGTGCGCGAGAACCTGCGGGTGGCGGCCCTCGCCCGGGCGCGGGGCCGCTTTCGTCTCGACCTGCTCCTGCCCGGCGCCGGCCGGCCCGAGGTCGAGGCACAGATCGACGCGATGCTGCGGCTGCTCGACCTGACCGAGCGGGCGGAGACCCCGGCGAGCGTCCTCGCCTATGGCGAGAAGCGTCGCCTCGAGATCGGGATGGCGCTGGCGACGAGCCCGAACGTGCTCCTCCTCGACGAGCCGCTCGCCGGCATGAGCCCCTCCGAGCGGGCCGCGACCTGCGCCCTGATCCGCCGGATCGGCCGCGCCTGCACGGTGGTGCTCGTCGAGCACGATCTCGACGCGGTGTTCGGGCTGGCCGAGCGCATCACGGTGCTGAGCGAGGGGCGCCTCCTCGCGGATGGCCCGTCCGAGGCCGTGCGGCGCGATCCCGCCGTGCAGAAAGCGTATCTGGGCGCCGTGCAGGACGATGCGGCCCATGCGGGGGAGGCCGTCCATGAGCCTGCTTGAGGTCGAGCGGATCAACACCCTCTACGGCGACTCGCACGTCCTGTTCGATGTCTCGCTGCATGTCGCGGAGAACGAGGTCGTGGCCCTGCTCGGGCGCAACGGCGCGGGAAAGACCACGACGCTGCGCAGCCTGATGGGCGTGCTGAAGCCCCGCTCCGGCGCGATCCGACTCAATGGCCGGCCGATCCAGGGCCTGGCCCCGGCACGGATCGCCCGGGCCGGCATGCAGCTCGTGCCGGAAGAGCGCGCCGTCTTCGGCGGGCTGACCGTCGAGGAGAATCTGCGCGTCGCCCGCCTCACGGCGGAGAAGCCCTGGCCGCTCGACCGGATCTGGGAGGTGTTCCCGCGCCTCAAGGAGCGCCGGACCTCCCGCGGGCGCACGCTCTCGGGCGGCGAGCAGCAGATGCTCTCGATCGCCCGCGCCCTGATCCGCGACCCCTCCCTGATCCTGCTCGACGAGCCCTTCGAGGGGCTCGCCCCCCTCATCGTGCAGGATCTCGTGGAGCTGACCAAGCGGCTCGCCGCGGACGGCCGTACCATCGTCGTCGTCGAGCAGAACGTGGCGGCGGTGCTGAGCTTCGCCGACCGGGTCTACGGCTTCAACAACGGCCACGTGGTCTACGAGGGCCGTGCCGCCGATCTCCGCGCGGATGCCGCGCCGATGCGCGGATTCATGGGGCTGGCGGCGTAAGCGGGGCGATGCCCGGTGCGGCGCCTCGGGCTGTCCGGACCGGTCAGCGCGCAGCGGGCAGGCTGACCTTCACGGAGGGCCGGCCTGCCTCCTCCGCCGGTCGGTCGGGGCCGCCCCAGCGCCGGGCCTCGATGCGAACCGTGCCCCAACCCGTCGCCACGGAGATCGCGAGAGGCAAGAGGACGCCGTCGAGGGCCGGCGCGAGGCGGACCTGCATGTCGTCGTTCGCTGCCATCCGGCGCACATTCGGCCCATTGGCGCGGTGCCCCGCGATCGGGACCCAGCGCACGCGGCAGTCGAGGGCGGGACCGCGATAGGCGCCGTCGCGCACGGTGACGAGGCTGCCGCGCGACAGGACGAGATCGGCCCGCGAGGCCCCGTCGAAGACCGGGATGCGCCGGTCGCACAGGCCGGACGCGAGCGGCGCGGAGCCTGCAGGGATCGCGAGCATGGTCAGGGGATCGACGATGCCGGTCCGGTCCTGCGGCGTCACCGGCACCCGGTCCGCTCGCGGCGTGGGCTCGGGCTCGACGGTGACGTCGCGGGCCCGTCCGTCCGCGATCTGCATCGCCACGCGGATCGGCTTGCCGGCGTAGCGGCTCTCGACGTGGAAGGCGCCGCTCACCGCGCCCGTCCGGCCGCGGCGCCCGGATACCGTGGCGGTGCCGGATCCATCGACGAAGAACCCGGCGACGCCGCGCAACCCCGCGCCGAGATCCAGGGCATAGCGCTCGCCGTCCCTGCTGATGGCCAGGTTCGCCTCGCCGACGGGCAGGCCGAGGAAGGAGATGTCGTAGGTCGCGGTGAAGTGCCCGGACGGCTCCGCCGCAGCGTGGCTGGCCAGTCCGAGGGGGGCCAGCACGAGAAGCGTTGCACCGGCTGCGGCGCGCGCCGATCCGGCAGGGTCGAGGCGATGATGCATGGGCGGGGCCCTCCGCCCGCGGATCCGAAGCCTACAGAGGTGATGTGCCGGCCACAATCCGCGGCACCGTGCGCCGAGAGCCGTCGGGAGCGGCTCTCAGAGCCTGTTTGAGCGGGATCGACGGATCGTCACGCAGAGATCCGGCTCGTCCCACCCATCCACCTCAGGATGAGGTCGAGGAGGGGATTGGCCGAGTGAACACCGGCTCGATCCGATCAAACAGGCTCTCAATACCAGACCTCGATGAGCCTGACTCATCGAGGTCTGCCCGCGCACAGGGGGACGGATCTTGGCGGCGGTCGTCCGCCGGGCCTTGGTGAGGCCGACCATCGGTCGGCATCACCGAGAACGGGTATAAGTCGTTGTTCTAACGCGCTCTCTTTCGCCGAACCGGTGCCCACGTCGTCGGAGAGCGCTTCAATCGAGGTCGGCGCCGCCCCGCCGGTCATCGTGGCCCGCGATGACCCGCCTCAGCAGGCCGATCAGGAGGGCTTGGTCTTGCGCATCGAGGGCCGCCACGGTCAGGGCGTGAGCCTCGTGGGCAGCGGCTTCCATGGCGGCGTGCAACGCCTCGCCCGCCGGCGTCAGGCGGCAGAGCTGGGCACGGCGGTCCGCTGCCGAGGTCGCCCGGTTGACCAATCCGCGGGCAGCGAGCCGCTTGAGGGCCCCTGTCGTCGTGGTCCGGTCGAGGGCGACCGCGTTGGCAAGCGTCGTCTGGTCGGCCGCGCCGAGATCGCGCAGCAGCGAGAGCAGGCTGTACTGCAGCGGTGTGACGCGAAATGCAGCACACCGCTCCGAAAACAGGCTGACGTGGATCTGATGCATCCGGCGCGCGAGGAAGCCTGGCCGCTCGGACAGGGGCCATGGCGCTGCGCCCGCAGTGCCGGCCTCCAGGTCCGGCGCGCTCGCCCTGCTCTCCGCCACCACCTCATCCATCCACGACCTCCTTAGAACTGATGCGGTGGATGCCCCCACCGACCGGCATCTCGTATGCCTGATGGTTGAATCGGAACCGATCATAGGGGTCATCGATGACGACGATCAGCATG
>NZ_CABFPH010000066.1 GCF_902141845.1 Methylobacterium symbioticum
GACTGCGGCGCCTGGGGTTCGGCCGGCTGGGCCGGAGCGGGCGCCTGCGGCGCGGCGGGCGCAGGGGTCTGCGGCGTGGCCTGGGGCGCGGCCTGGCCCTGCTGGTTCTGCTGCTGGCGCAGGCTGTCGAGCAGGTTGTCGGCCCCGCCCGGCTGCTGGCGGGCGGGCTGATTCGCGCCGCCGGCGCCCTCCAGGATCGAGCGCGGCCCGGCCGAGCGGTGCGACATCACGGCCAGCGTCATGCTGGTGACGAAGAACAGGGCGGCCAGGATCGCGGTGGCGCGGGTCAGGGCGTTGGCCTGGCCGCGGCCGGTCATGAAGCCGGAGACGCCGCCGCTGCCGCCGCCGCCGAGCCCGAGGCCGCCCTCGGAGCGCTGCAGCAGCACCACGCCGATCAGCGCGAGCACGATGATGAGGTGGACGACGATCAGGACGGTCTGCATCGGTGTTCCGAAAAAGGCCACGGCGCGGGCCGATCCTTCGCAGGAGCTGAGGAGCGCGCGCAGGGTGGCCCGGCGGCCGTGAGACGGCCCGGGCCACGAATCTTGCCGGGGCCCTTACACCAGAAGCGGCCCCACGCCAACCGGATGGCGGCCGGCCTGTCGGATCCGCGCGCCCTCAGGCGTAGGCGTTGCAGATCCCCAGGAAGTCCTCGGCGACGAGGCTCGCGCCGCCGACCAGGGCGCCGTCGACGTTCTCGACGGAGAGCAGCTCGCGGGCGTTCGAGGGCTTCACCGAGCCGCCGTAGAGGATGCGGATCTTCTGCGCCTCGTCGCCGACGAGCTTGTCCAGCATCTCGCGCAAGGAGGCGTGCACCTCGGCGATCTCGGCCGGGGTCGGGGTGCGGCCCGAGCCGATCGCCCAGACCGGCTCGTAGGCGATCACCGTGTCCGCGGCGGTCGCGCCCTTCGGGGTGCCGATCGCGAGCTGCGCCCGCACGATGCTGAGCGCCCGGCCCTGCTCGCGCTCCTCCAGGGTCTCGCCGACGCAGATGATGCCGCACAGGCCCGCGCGGCGGGCGCCGAGGGCCTTGGCATGCACGCCGTCATCGGTCTCGTGGTGGTAGGCGCGCCGCTCGGAATGGCCGACGATCACGTATTTCGCGCCGAGATCGGCCAGCATCTCGGCGGAGATCGAGCCGGTGAAGGCGCCGCTCGGGCGCGCGTGCAGGTTCTGGCCGCCGATGGCGACGGCCGAGCCGTAGGTGGCGGCGACGCAGGAGCCGATCAGCGTCGCGGGCGGGCAGATCAGCACGTCGATCGTCTCGACGAGCTTGGGCGACAGGCCGTCCCGGATCGCCTCGACCGTCGCGACAGAGGCGCGCGTGCCATTCATCTTCCAGTTGCCTGCAACCAGAGGACGCCGCCTGCTCGCCATACCCATCACCCCCACGCGCCTCTTGAAGCGACCCGGGGCCTAGCAGAGCGAGCTTGGGCGCGCAAACCGGCCGGCCTGCAACCGGCTGACAACCGGGCCGACCCGGGGATGCCGCCTTTGCTCCCCGCCCCGGGATGGTCTATCGCGGGCGCAAACGAAGAGGACGGCCCGCCGCCCACGGGCGCGGGAGGACGCGAGCATGCTTCAGAACATCCGGGACGCGAGCCAGCACTGGCTCGGCAAGATCGTGCTGACGGTCATCTTCACCCTGCTCATCGCGGGCGTGGGCATCTTCGGCGTCGAGGAGTTCTTCCGCGGCAGCGCCAGCACCACGGTGGCCACCGTCGGCAAGACGCCGATCAGCGCCGAATCCGTGCGCACCGCCTACCAGAACCAGCTTCAGCGCTTCCAGGCGCAGTTCCGCCGCAACCTGACGCCGGACCAGGCCCGGGCGCTCGGCATCGAGCGGCAGGTGATGGCCCAGCTCGTCACCGAGGCCGCCCTCGACCAGAAGACGCGCGACCTCGGCCTCGCCGTGCCGGACGCGGCGGTGATCCGCGCGATCCACGACGAGAAGAGCTTCCAGAACGCGGAAGGGCGCTTCGATCCGGCGCTGTTCTACCAGACCTTGCAGCGGGCGGGCCTCAACGAGCCGATGTTCGTGCGCGAGCAGCGCGCCGTGATCGCCCGGCTCCAGCTCGCCGAGGCCGTCACCGCCGACCTCGCCGTGCCGCAGGCCATGCGCGAGGCGGTGCACCGCTACGCCACCGAGCGCCGCGCCGCGTCCTACATGGTGCTGACGCCCTCCGTCGCGGGCGACATCCCGAGCCCGAGCGAGGACGACCTCAAGGGCTATTACGAGGCGAACAAGTCGGGCTTCCGCGCTCCGGAGACCCGCGCCGCGAGCCTCCTCGTCCTCGATCCCGAGCGCCTGGCCAAGCCCGACGCCGTCAGCGCCGAGGAGGTCCAGAAGCTCTACGAGGCGCGCAAGAGCACGTTCGGCACGCCCGAGCGCCGCACCATCCAGCAGATCGTCTTCCCCGACGCGGCCGCGGCCGAGGAGGCGCGCAAGGCGATCGAATCCGGCGCCAAGACCTTCGAGGCGGTCGCGACCGAGCGCGGCACCGACGGCAAGGACCTGACGCTGGGCACCCTGACCAAGGCCGAATTGTTCGATCCCGCCGTGGCCGAGGCCGCCTTCGGCCTGGCGTCGGGCGGCGTCAGCGCGCCGGTGAAGGGCCGCTTCGGCACCGTGCTCCTGCACGTCACCGCGATCGAGCCCGGCACCACCAAGCCGCTCTCCGAGGTCGAGCCGGAGATCCGCAAGCAGGTGGCGCAGGCCCGCGCCCGCGAGCAGGTCGACACGATCCACGACGCGGTCGAGGACCAGCGCGCCAGCGCCAAGCCCCTCGCCGAGATCGCCAAGGAGCGCGACCTGCCCCTCGTCACCGTCCCGGCCGTCGATGCCCAGGGACAGGATGCCGCGGGCGCGAAGGTCGCCGACATCCCGGAGCCCGACACGACGCTGCCGGCCCTGTTCCGGGCCGAGATCGGCGGCGACAACGAGCCCCTGCGCACCAAGGCCGGCGGCTATGTCTGGTACGACGTGACGAAGATCGACGCCGCCCACGACAAGCCCCTCGACCAGGTCCGCGACGCGGTCGCCGCCGGCTGGCGCGCGGCCGAGATCGCCAAGCGCCTGCAGGACACGTCCAAGGCGCTCGCCGGGCGTCTCGACAAGGGCGAGGACATCGAGGCCGTGGCCCAGTCGGCCGGCCTCAACGTGCAGAAGACCGAGGACATCGCCCGCAACCAGGCGAAGGAGGGTCTGACCACCGACGTGGTCGAGCGCCTCTTCGCCACCAATGTCGGCAAGGCCGGCTCCGCGCCCGCGGGCGACAACCGCGTGGTGTTCAAGGTCACCGCCGCGACCATGCCGGCCTACGTGCCGGGCAGCCCGAGCGACAAGACGGTGGAGGGCAACTTCCGCACGGCGCTCGCCGACGACGTGCTCGGCCAGTACATCGCCGAGGTCCAGAAGAATGCGGGCGTGAGCATCAACCAGGCCGCTCTGCGCCGCGCGATCGGCGGCGAGTACTGATGCCCGAATCGAGCGACTTCGCCGCCGTCCGGGCGGCCTACGAGGCCGGCCGGCCGACGCTGCTCAGCCTCACCCTGGTGGCCGATCTCGAGACCCCGGTCGCGGCCTTCCTGAAGCTCAGGGCCTGCCAGGCCGGGCCGGCCTTCCTGCTCGAATCCGTCGAGGGGGGCGCCGTGCGCGGGCGCTACTCGATGATCGGCCTCGACCCCGACCTGATCTGGCGCTGCCGCGACGGCCGCGCCGAGCGCACGCACGGACCGGACCTCGCCCGGTTCGAGCCGGATGCGCGGGCGCCGCTGGAGAGCCTGCGGGCGCTCATCGCCGAGAGCGCGATCGGCGACACGGGCGAGGACCTGCCGCCGATGGCGGCCGGCCTGTTCGGCTATCTCGGCTACGACATGGTCCGGGCCATGGAGCGTCTGCCCGCGCCGAACCCGGACCCGCTCGGCGTGCCGGACGCGGTGATGATCCGCCCGCGCACCATGGTGGTGTTCGACGCGGTGCGCGACCTCATCACCGTGGTCTGCCCGGTGCGGCCCGCCGAGGGCGTCCCGGCCCGGGCCGCCTACGAGGCCGCGCTCGCCCGGCTCGACCGGGTGGCGGAGGCGCTGGAGGGCCCGCTCCCGATCGAGGCGCGGATCGACCTCGGCGACGTGGCCCAGCCCGAGCCCGTCTCGAACACGCCGCCGGACGCCTACGCGGCGATGGTGGCCAAGGCCAAGGAGTACATCGTCGCGGGCGACATCTTCCAGGTGGTGCTGTCGCAGCGCTTCGAGGCGCCCTTCACGCTTCCCGCCTTCGCGCTCTACCGGTCCCTGCGCCGGACGAACCCGGCGCCCTTCCTGTGCTACCTCGATTTCGAGGGATTCCAGATCGTCTGCTCCAGCCCCGAGATCCTGGTCCGCCTGCGCGACGGCACAGTGACGATCCGCCCGATCGCCGGCACCCGCCGCCGCGGTGCCACGCCGGCCGAGGACAGGGCGCTCGCCGAGGAACTGCTCGCCGATCCGAAGGAGCGCTCCGAGCACCTGATGCTGCTCGATCTCGGCCGCAACGATGTCGGCCGCGTCTCCCGCATCGGCAGCGTGCGCGTCACGGACTCGTTCTTCCTCGAATATTACAGCCAGGTGATGCACATCGTCTCGAACGTCGAGGGCGAGATCGATCCCGCCCACGACGCCCTCTCGGCGCTCTCCGCGGGCTTCCCCGCCGGCACGGTCTCCGGGGCGCCGAAGGTGCGGGCGATGGAGATCATCGACGAGTTGGAGCGCGAGAAGCGCGGCCCCTATGGCGGCTGCATCGGCTATTTCGGCGCGCGCGGCGAGATGGACACCTGCATCGTGCTGCGCACCGCGATCGTGAAGGACGGGCGCATGCACGTCCAGGCGGGCGCCGGCATCGTCTACGATTCGAACCCGGCCTCCGAGCAGCAGGAATGCGTCAACAAGGCGCGCGCCCTGTTCCGGGCGGCGGAGGAGGCCGTGCGCTTCGCGGCCCAGGCGCGTCGGGGGCAGTGACGCCGGGTTTGTTGAAAGATTGATCGAAAATACTTCTTCGACGGCTGAAAGTCGAAGAGTTGGCGTTGTTGCGTGAGGGAAGCATATTTCTGAGCTATTCTGAAGCTTAGGTGACTATATTTAAAGTTCGCGCAAGGAACGCGGCTTATCCGCTCGCTGCATCGCACACGAATGCATGCGGCAGCAGCGACATGCGCATCTCCTTAAGCCTCAAGCTCATCGCCGTGATCGTCCTCCTCGGCGGCATCGCGGCCGGCATCTCGGGCTTCGCCCTCCACGAGGCGGCCGAGCGCCAGCGCTGGTCCGAGCGGACCGAGGCCGTGTGGAATGCCGGCCTCCAGGCCAGCGGCCTCGCCCACGCCATCGAGCACGCGGTGGTGCAGGCCACCGGCCTCTACACCGCCGCCGACACGGAGGAGGCGCGGGGGCGCCTCGCCGGCCTGCAGGCGGCGCTCGCCGAGGTGGAGCGACTGCGCGGGCCGTTCCTCACCGCGATGGAGAGCCAGCTTCCGCCCGCGGAGGCGCGCCGGCTCGACCTCGCCGTGAAGGAGTTCGTGGCCTACCAGACCGATACGGCGGAGCTCGGCCTCACGGTCTCGCCGAAGGCGGCCCTGATCCAGGGCACCGACGAGGCGACGGTGGCCAACCGCGAGCGGATGGTGGCGCGGATCAACGATCTCGGCCGCAGCGTGCTGGCGACCCTCGACGCGCAGCGGCAGGCGACGGCCGCGGCGCGGCACCGCGCCACCCTCGCGCTGATCGCCGGCCCGGCCCTGGCGATCGGGCTCGGCCTCGTCGCGGCCCTGTGGATCGTGATCACCCAGATCCGCGATCCCCTCAACCGGCTGCGGCAGGCCATGCAGGCGCTGGCGGCGGGCCGGCTCGACGGCGCCGTGCCGTTCACGGCCCGCCGCGACGAGGTCGGCGCCATGGCGCGGACCATCTCGGCCTTCCAGGCGGCCCTGATCGAGAAGGAGCGGCTCGACCTGTCGGCCCGGGCGCGGGTGGCCGAGGACGCGGCGCGGGCCGCGCGGCTCGCCGCGGCGACCCAGGCCTTCGAGGTCGAGACCGGCGCCGCCGTCGCCGAACTCGCGGGCTCGTCCGACGCGATGCGGGCGGCCGCCGATGCCCTGACCGGCACGGCGCAGGACATGGCGGGCCGCGCCGGGATCGTCTCCGGCGCCTCCGGGCAGTCGGCCGAGCTGGGGAACGGAATCGCGGGCGCGGCCGAGGAGCTGTCGAGCTCGGCCCAGGCCATCGCCGAGCAGGTCGAGCGGGCGCGCACCATCTCGGATGTGGCCCTGTCCGATACCCGCAGCCTGGAGGAGACGGTCCAGGCCCTCGCCAAGGCGGCGGCAGAGATCGGCACCGTGATCTCCCTGATCCGGAGCGTGGCGGACCAGACCAGCCTGCTCGCCCTCAATGCCACGATCGAGTCGGCTCGGGCGGGCGCCGCGGGCCGCGGCTTCGCCGTGGTCGCCGCCGAGGTCAAGGCTCTGGCCGGGCAGACCGCGCTCGCCACGGACCGCATCGTCGCCCAGGTGGAGGCGATCGCCGCCGCCTCCGGCGGCACCGCCGCGGCGATCGGCTCGATCCGGAGCACCGTGGTGCAGCTGGGGCTGATCGCGTCGGAGGTCTCGGGCGCGGCCGAGCAGCAGGGGCAGGCCAGCCAGGAGATCGCCTCGGCCATCGCGCGGGCGGCGACCGAGGTGCGGACGGTGTCCGACAGCGTCGCCGACATGCGCGGCGCCGCCGCCTCGAATGCCGAGCGGGCGGGCGAGGTCCGCAGCGGGGCGGTGCGCGTGGGCGAGGGCGCCGCGAGCCTCGAGGCCGCGGTCACGACCTTCCTGCGGCGGGTGCGCGCGGCCGGGGCGTAGCGGCCGCCCGCCGGATGCAGCCGGTGCGTCCGCGGGTTCCGGTTGACCATCGGCGGATAGACGTCCACATCGGCAGGGATCTTCCGGAAAGCCGCCGGCCATGGCCAACGTCCTCGTCATCGACAACTACGATTCCTTCACCTGGAATCTCGTCCACCTGATCGGCCCGCTCTGCGGGTCGATCGAGGTCGTGCGCAACGATGCGGTCACGGTGGACGAGATCCGCACCAAGGCGCCGGACGCCCTGGTGCTGTCGCCAGGCCCCTGCACGCCGAACGAGGCCGGGATCTGCCTCGATGCGGTGAAGGCCCTGAGCGGCGAGATCCCGATCTTCGGCGTCTGCCTCGGCCTGCAGACGATCGGGCAGGCCTTCGGCGGCGCGGTGGTGCGTGCGCCGACCCCGATGCACGGCAAGGTCTCGACCATCCGGCACGCGGCGCGCGGCGTGTTCCGCGGCCTCAACGACAGCTTCGACGCCACCCGCTACCACTCGCTCGTGGTGGAGCGGGACGGCTGCCCGGACAGCCTCGCCGTCACGGCGGAGGCCGACGGGCTGATCATGGGGCTGGAGCACACGCGGCTCCCCGTGCACGGCGTGCAGTTCCATCCCGAGAGCATCCTCTCGGAGCATGGCAGCCGGATCCTGCGCAATTTCCTCGACATCGCCGCGGCCTGGAACGCGGCGCGTGACAAGCGCGGGCCGGGCGTGCATTGACGCCTGCGTCACGCACACGCGTGACGCCCACGGTCTCGCTCACCCCGCGCGCATGGAATCGTTCAAGCCCTATCTGGCGAAGGTCGCGAACGGCCAGGCGCTCGACCGCGCCGAGGCGCGCGCCGCCTTCGAGGATCTCCTCTCCGGCGAGGTCACGCCCGTCCAGGCCGGCGCCTTCCTGGTCGCCCTCAAGGTCCGCGGCGAGAGCGTCGAGGAGATCGTCGGCGCCGTCGAGGCCATGCGCGCGCGCATGGTCCGGGTCGCGGGCGGCGCGGAGGCCGTCGACGTGGTCGGCACCGGCGGCGACCATTCGGGCAGCTACAACGTCTCGACGCTCGCCGCGATCCTCACGGCCGCCTGCGGGGTGCCGGTGGCCAAGCACGGCAACCGCGCCGCGACCTCGCGCTCCGGCGCCGCGGATGTGCTCGCCGCGCTCGGGGTCAAGCTCGGCCTGCCCCCGGAGGCGCTCAGCCGCTGCCTCGCGGAGGCCGGCCTCTGCTTCATGTTCGCCCAGGCCCATCACGGCGCCATGCGCCACGTGGCCGCCGTGCGCGCGGAATTGCCGGTGCGCACGATCTTCAACCTGCTCGGGCCGCTCTCGAACCCGGCCGGCGTCGAGCGCCAGCTCTTCGGGGTCTCGCAGGGGAGCTGGGCCGAGCCGCTGACGCGGGTCCTCGCCGAGCTCGGCAGCCGCCGGGTCTGGACCGTGCACGGCTCGGACGGGCTCGACGAGATCACGGTGACCGGCCCCACCGCCGTCGTCGCCCTCGAGGCGGGCCGGATCACGCATTTCACCATCGATCCGCGCGCGGTGGGCCTGCCGCTGCGCAGCCTCGAGGAGCTGCGCGGGGGCGATCCCGAGCACAATGCCCGGGCGCTCGAGGCGGTTCTCGCGGGCGAACGCAACGCATACCGCGACATCGCGGTTCTCAATGCAGGCGCGGCCCTCGTCGTCGCAGGCGCCGCCGGCACCCTGGCCGAGGGTGTCGCGCGGGCGCAGGATGCGATCGATTCGGGTGCGGCCCGCGCGACGCTCGCCCGCCTCGTCGCGGTCTCGAACGGATAGGAGCACCGATGTCCTCCGCCACCCCCTCCGCGCCCGTGCCGGACGCCGGGGCCGGCGCCGAGCGCCCGAGCGTGCTCGCCCGGATCGAGGCCTACAAGCGCCGCGAGATCGCCGAGGCGAAGCTGCGCGTGCCGCTCTCGACGCTCGAGGCCCGCGTGGCCGAGGCCGATCCGCCCCGCGGCTTCGCCGACGCGATCCGCGCGCAGATCGCGGCCGGCCGCCCGGCCCTGATTGCCGAAGTGAAGAAGGCATCGCCCTCCAAGGGCCTGATCCGGGCCGATTTCGACCCGGCAACCCTCGCCGCAGCCTACGCAGAAGGAGGCGCCACCTGCCTCTCGGTGCTCACCGACGAGCCCTCCTTCCAGGGCAAGCCGGACTATCTCGGCGAGGCGCGCGCGGCCTGCACCTTGCCGGTGCTGCGCAAGGACTTCCTGTTCGAGCCCTACCAAGTCTACGAGGCCCGGGCCTGGGGAGCCGACTGCATCCTTGTGATCATGGCCTGCCTCGACGACGACGAGGCGGAGGCCCTGGTCGAGACCGCGCACGACCTCGGCATGGACGTGCTGGCCGAGGTGCACGATGAGGCCGAGCTCGCCCGCGCCATCCCGCTCGGCACGGCGCTGATCGGCGTCAACAACCGCAACCTCAAGACCTTCGACGTCTCCTTCGACACGGCAATCCGGCTCGGACCCGGGATCCCGAAGGACCGCATCGCCGTGGCCGAGAGCGGCATCTCCATACATGACGACGTGGAGCGCCTCCGCGCACATGGGCTCGAGACCGTCCTCGTCGGCGAGAGCTTGATGCGGCAGGCGGATGTGACTGCGGCGACGCGCGCGCTCCTGTTCGGCGAGAAGGCCGCCCGCAAGGCGAAGGCGTGAGCGGCGCGCCATGACGGGCCTGACCCATCTCGACGCGAGCGGCGCGGCCAACATGGTCGACGTCACCGAGAAGCCCGCGACCGACCGCACGGCGGTGGCGGAGGGCTTCGTGGCGATGCGGCCCGAGACCCTCGCGCTGATCCGCGAAGGCGATGCCAAGAAGGGCGACGTCATTGGCACGGCGCGGCTCGCTGGCATCATGGCGGCCAAGCGCACCCACGAACTGATCCCCCTCTGCCACCCCCTGCTCCTCTCGAAGGTGAAGGTGGAGTGCGCCCTCGACGATGCCTTGCCGGGTCTGCGCCTGACCGCCGAGGTGCGGGTGCAGGGACCGACCGGGGTCGAGATGGAGGCGCTGACCGCCGTGTCGGTAGCCTGCCTCACGGTCTACGACATGGTGAAGGCTGTGGACCGCGGCATGCGCATCGAGGGGATCCGCCTGATCGCCAAGGATGGCGGCCGTTCCGGCGCCTACCGCGCGGACGAGGCGCGGGCGTGAGCGGCCTGATCCCGGTTGCGGAGGCGCTGCGGCGGGTGCTGGCCTCGGTGCCGGGGCCTGTCGAAGCCGAGACCGTGCCCCTGGCCCGAGCCGCCGGACGTACCCTCGCCGAAGATGTTACGGCGACGCGCACGCAGCCGCCCTTCCGGGCCTCCGCTATGGATGGCTACGCGGTGCGGGCCGCCGATGCGGACCGGGCCGGAGCGACGCTCAAGCTCATCGGCATCAGCGCCGCCGGCCACGGGTTCCGCGAGGCGATCGGGCCCGGCGAGGCGGTCCGGATCTTCACGGGCGCGCCGGTGCCGGAGGGCGCCGACGCCATCCTGATCCAGGAGAACGCGCGGGCCGGGGACGGGACGGTGTGCGTGCTGGAGCCGGTCGCCGCCGGCCGCTTCCTGCGCCGCGCCGGCCTCGACTTTGCGGAGGGCGACATGCTGCTGCGCGCAGGTGAAAGCCTCGATGCGCGCCGGATCGCCCTCGCTGCCGCTGCCGGCCGCCCCTTCCTGACCCTACGCCGCAGGCCCTGTGTCGCGGTGCTCGCCACCGGTGACGAATTGGTCGCGCCGGGTGAGAGCCCGGCCTGGGACCAGATCGTTGCCTCGAATGCGCTGGCGCTCTCCGCCCTCATCGAGGCGGCCGGCGGCGAGGCGATCGACCTCGGCATCGCCGCGGACGACCCCGTCGCGCTGGAAGACGCCCTCCGCCACGCGAAGGAGGCCCGGGCCGACCTTCTGGTGACGCTCGGAGGGGCCTCGGTGGGCGACCACGACCTCGTCCAGGGGACACTCGCCAGGGACGGGCTGGACCTCGGCTTCTGGCGCGTCGCGCTGCGGCCCGGCAAGCCGCTGATGCACGGGCGCCTCGGGCCGATGCTGGTGATCGGCCTGCCCGGCAACCCGGTCTCCTCGATCGTCTGCGGCTACCTGTTCGTGGTGCCGGCGATCCGGGCCCTGCTCGGCGACCCCGAGGCGGGGGCCGACCGCAGCGAGCCAGCCCTGCTCGGGCGCGACCTCGAGGCCAATGACGGGCGCGAGGACTATATGCGCGCGCAACTCGACACCGCCCCGGATCGCCTGCCGGTGGCCGTGCCGGAGCAGCGCCAGGATTCCTCCATGCTGGCGGTGCTGGGCCGCTCCGAGGCCCTGCTGATCCGCCCGCCGCATGCTCCGGCCGCCAGGGCGGGTGAGCCCTGCCGCATCATCCGCCTCGACCGACGCCTGCTCTGAGCGGGTTTGACGAAGCATTCCGCTCACCAGGGTCCCTTGCGGAACACTTGTGGAACGTTTAACGTGTTCGTGGTTTGTTTTCAGAAGCCGCGAATCGGACTTCTCCTGGATGCGAGTGCCGCACGATGCTGACGCGTAAACAGCTGGATCTCCTGCGCTTCATCCAGCAGCGGCTGCGCGAGAGCGGCGTGCCGCCCTCCTTCGATGAGATGAAGGACGCCCTCGACCTCAAGTCGAAGTCGGGCATCCACCGCCTGATCACCGCTCTTGAGGAGCGTGGCTTCCTGCGCCGCCTGCCGAACCGGGCGCGGGCGATCGAGGTGATCCGCCTGCCCGAGAGCTTGGGCTCGGCGCCGGCCGCGCCGGCCGGTGGCGAGGCGCGCCGCTTCACCCCCAGCGTGGTCGAGGGCGGCAAGAAGGGACCGGCACGGCCGACCGCGCAGGCCACCGACGAGCATGGCCGCGCCATCTCCATCCCGATCATGGGCCGGATCGCCGCCGGTACGCCGATCGCAGCGATTCAGAACCAGAGTTCCGCGATCACCCTGTCGCCCGACTTCCTGGCGAGCGGTGAGCACTACGCCCTGGAGGTGCGCGGCGACTCGATGGTGGAGGCCGGCATCCTCGACGGCGACCTCGTGGTCATCCGCAAGCAAGATACCGCCAATACCGGCGACATCATCGTCGCCCTGATCGACGACGAGGAAGCGACCCTGAAGCGGCTCCGCAAGCGCGGTTCCTCGATCGCGCTGGAAGCGGCCAATCCAGCCTACGAGACGCGGGTTCTGGGTCCGGACCGGGTGCAGATCCAGGGGCGCCTCGTCAGCCTCGTCCGCCGCTACTGAGGGGCATCATCCCCTGGATCGTCGGCGGCAGGCTCATCCTGGGGATCGGATGGCCTCACCGTGGAGGGCGGGTCCGTCACGGTCGCGCGGCGATCCGTAGACCCGTCGGACCCGCGTGGTTCAGGACGATCGGTCCGACGCACGTGTGATGCGACGAAGCCCTGCGGTGTCGCCCGAAGGGCTGTGGCGCCGTACCGTGCGAGATAAGCACGGTCGATGACCAAGGCGTTGCAATGCATCGGCGCCGTGAGACCTGAGACGACCACCGCGGCCCGGGCGCAATCCTCCGCGAAGGCGCGGCGGTCGCGGATGAAGGCTACAGCGCGGCCATCGGCGAGGCGCCCGACGCAGCCGACCGGATCGCAAACGCTACCTCCCGCCGCCTCTTGGGGCTTGCGTCCGTCCCCATCCGCCTTGAGCCACTGCTCCATCACGAAGCCCGATGGCTTGCCGAGCGCGAAGAGCCGCCCGTCGGCGCCGCGCAGGGCCGCCCCGCTGCCCTGACGGTCGACGTAGATGTCGGGACGCTCCGGCGTCGCGGCGAGGGCGAGCCCGGCCAGGGCCGGCGCGAGAGAGAGCCAACGCAGCCCGGAAATGGGCAGCGTGGCGAGAAGGAGCGCGGCGGCGAGGCAGGGGAGGGCAGCCGGGGCGAAAGCCGGCACCACGACCGTCGCGCCACCGAACCCCTCGATCCAAGCCGAGATTGCGAGCATGCCCCGCACGGCCTGCCCCATTAGCCACCAGACCGGCATGTCGAGGGCGAAGGGATAGGCGAGGATGCCAGCCACCGCGGAGGGCATCACGACCAGCGAGACGAGAGGCAAGGTCAGCGCATTGCCGACGATCCCGAACGGCTGCAGCGTCTGGAAATGGTAGGTCGCGAAGGGGGCGGTGGCGATCTGCGCGACGAGCGTCGTGCCGAGCGTACCGACCACCGTGGCGAGCGCCGCCGCGAGGATCTGCCCGAACCGCCCGGCGCCCTCGCGGCGGAACAGATCGCCGCCGAGGAAGCGCGCGCAGGCGATCAGCCCGGCGACCGCCCCGAACGACATCTGGAAGCTCGGGCCGAGCAGGGCCTCGGGCTCGCGCGCGAGGGCGGCGAAGGTGGCGAGCGCGAGATTGCGCATCGAGAGAGCTGGACGGTCGACGATGATCGCGCCGAGCATGATCAGGGTCATAACGAGGGAGCGCTGAGCCGCGACATCCCAGCCCGAGAAGATGCAATAGGCGGTGACGCCCGCCATCGCGGCGCCCGCGGCGATCTTCTTGATCGGCCAGAACAGGGCAAGATGGGGAACAAGGGCGAGAGCGGCCCGAACCAACCAGAAGACGACGCCTGCCGCCAGGACCATGTGCAGGCCGGAGATCGAGACCACATGGTAGATCCCGGCCGCGCGCAGGGTGTCGTTGGTCATGGGCGCGATCAGTCCCCGCTTGCCCGTCACCAGAGCGGCGGCGACCGCACCCGCTTGGCCGCCGGTCGCCTCCGCGATACGGCGGGTGAGCGTGTTGCGGGCGGCGTCGACTTCCGCCGCGATGCGAGTCAGCGGATGAGGCGCCTCGGCGGGGGGCTTCACCGCGATGCGGCCCGCCAGGGATCCGACCGCACCGATCCCGCGAAACCACGCGTCGCGGGCAAAATCGTAGCCGCCAGGCCGCGCCGCCTCAGGCGGGGGCAAGAGGCGCGCGGTAGCTTCGATCCAGTCGCCCGGCCGGAGCGGCGGCGCCTTGCGGTAGGAGACGCGAACCCGGCGCGGCATCCGCTCCGGCGGGAGCGTGCCGAAGTGTCCGACCAGCACGACAAGGCGTGCACCCTCTTCGCGCTCCTCGATCGATTCGATGAGGCCTGCCAGCGTCGCGACGGTGATGCGTGTGAGGATGGGCGCTTCCACCTGTGAGACGCGCCAGGCGGCGGTCGCAAAGCCGAGCCAGGCCGTGGCCAAGGCAAGCAGAAGCGCGCTGGCGACGGGCCGGCCGCCGAGCCAGGGTAGGGGGCCGAGGCAGAGCGTAGCCGCGACGAGCGGGGCCCAGAGCGCGGGCGCGCCGTCCGTGAGCGCGAAGAAAGTAAGGATCCCGACGCCGTAGGCAACTGCGAGCCAGGGGAACAGCCGGCGCTGCGCGGCCTCCCGCACGAGACAAGCACCGCACCAGTCTCGCAGGGCCGGCGCGGCGAAGCGCAGCGGACGCGAGGCCGCGGCGAGCACAAGGCTCCCCCCGGTCCGACCCGCGCCGATCCGCTCCATTGCTGGTGCCTGTGCTCGTCGCCGCTGAACAACTGCGCGGCGCCGATGCTTTCTTAACGCATCGGAAGGGCCATGCTACAGCCGCCTGCTCGGCTCGACCGATCCTTCCCGCCCGCACGCCGATGCGTCCCCGCTGGACGCCCGCGCAGCACCTGCTATCCGAGTTCGATGTCGTCACCCGTCGTCACGCGCTTCGCGCCCTCGCCTACGGGCTACCTCCATATCGGAGGTGCCCGCACCGCGCTGTTCAACTGGCTCTACGCGCGCCACCATGGCGGGCGGATGCTGCTGCGCATCGAGGACACCGACCGGGAGCGTTCGACGCAAGGGGCGATCGACGCGATCATCGAGGGCATGCGCTGGCTCGGTCTCGACTGGGACGGCGAGGTGATCTTCCAGTACGCCCGCGCCGAGCGCCATCGCGAGGTTGCCGAGAGCCTGCTGGCCTCAGGCAACGCCTATCGCTGCTACGCGACGGCCGAGGAACTCGCCGAGATGCGCGAGCGCGCCCGCGCCGAGGGGCGCCCCTCCCGCTATGACGGGCGCTGGCGCGATCGGGATCCCGCCGAGGCGCCGGCCGGCGCGCCCTACGTGATTCGCTTGCGAGCCCCGACCGAGGGTGAGACGGTTGTCGAGGATGCGGTGCAGGGCCGCGTAACCTGGGCCAACCGGGATCTCGACGACCTCGTCCTGCTGCGCTCGGATGGCACGCCGACATACATGCTGGCCGTGGTGGTGGACGACCACGACATGGGCGTCACCCAGATCATCCGGGGCGACGATCATCTCACCAATGCCGCGCGTCAGACCCAGATCTACCGCGCGTTGGGTTGGGAGGTGCCGGCCATGGCCCATATCCCGCTCATCCACGGGGCGGACGGGGCCAAGCTGTCGAAGCGCCACGGCGCGCTCGGCGTCGATGCCTATCGCGACCTCGGCTACCTGCCGAGCGCCCTGCGCAACTATCTGGTCCGCCTCGGCTGGAGCCATGGCGACCAAGAGGTCTTCTCCACGGATGAGATGGTGTCGGCCTTCGACCTGAAGGCGATTGGCCGTTCGCCCGCGCGATTCGACTTCGCCAAGCTTGAGAACCTCAACGGCCTCTATATCCGCGGCGCAGCCGATGCCGATCTAGTGGCCGGAATCGAGGCGATGCTGCCGACTATCGGTGCTGCGCGCGGCCTCTCCGCGCCCCTCCCGGAGTTGCTGCGCGAGACATTCATCGCGGCGATGCCGGGGCTGAAGGAGCGAGCCAAGACCCTGATCGAACTCCTCGACAGCGCCTACTACCTTTACGCCGCCCGTCCCCTCGCTCTGGACGAGAAGGCGAAGGGCCTGCTGGGCGAGGAGGCCCGGGCGCGGCTCGCGGAGGTGCTACCCGTGCTGGAGGCGCTGCCGGAATGGAACGCTGCGGCGACCGAGGCAGCGGTTCGGCACTTCGCCGAGAGCAGCGGTGTGAAGCTCGGACAGGTCGCGCAACCGCTGCGTGCTGCACTCACCGGCCGCACGACCTCTCCGCCGCTCTTCGACGTGCTGGCCGTACTCGGGCGCAACGAGAGCCTCGCGCGGCTGCGTGATCAGGCCGCACGAAGCTGACGCAGCCCTGACATCGTGGCCTGGGTTTCGCTTCGGCGATAGGGGTGGCCGGGGGGCGCCCCGTTGAAGGCGCACCGTCGATCCGCTAACCCGGTGGTCCTGTGAGCACCTGCAGCATAAATGCGGGGCTCGGGGCCCCGGCCGCCGGATGACGCGGCGCAAGGCCGGCACCGCATCCGTTGCCAGGAAAGGTCCACGTCCCATGAGCGGAACCAGCACCATCACCGTGGACGGGAAGCAGGTCGAGCTTCCGATCAAGAAGGGAACCATCGGTCCGGACGTCGTCGACATCGGCAAGCTCTATGCCCAGACCGGCGCCTTCACCTTCGACCCGGGCTTCACCTCGACCGCCTCGTGCGAGTCGAAGATCACCTATATCGATGGTGACGAGGGCGTGCTGCTCTATCGCGGCTACCCGATCGAGCAGCTCGCCGAGAAGGGCGATTTCCTCGAGACCTGCTACCTGATGCTGTTCGGCGAGCTGCCGACCGCGGCACAGAAGGCGGATTTCGACTACCGGGTCACGCGCCACACCATGGTGCACGACCAGATGAACCGCTTCTTTCAGGGCTTCCGCCGCGACGCCCATCCGATGGCGGTGATGGTGGCCTGCGTCGGCGCGCTCTCGGCCTTCTACCATGATTCCACGGACATCTCGGACGAGCAGCAGCGGATGATCGCCTCGATCCGCATGATCGCCAAGATGCCCACGCTGGCGGCGATGGCCTACAAGTACTCGATCGGCCAGCCCTTCGTATATCCGAAGAATGAGCTCGACTACACCTCGAACTTTCTGCGAATGTGCTTCGCGGTGCCGTGCGAGGAGTACCAGATCAATCCGGTCTTCTCCCGAGCGCTTGACAAGATATTTATTCTACATGCAGATCACGAGCAGAACGCCTCGACCTCGACGGTCCGTCTGGCCGGCTCGTCTGGTGCCAATCCCTTCGCCTGCATCGCGGCCGGCATCGCCTGCCTGTGGGGGCCCGCCCATGGCGGCGCCAACGAGGCAGCGCTGAAGATGCTGATGGAGATCGGTACGCCCGACCGCGTCGACGCCTACGTTGCCAAGGCGAAGGACAAGAGTGATCCCTTCCGCCTGATGGGCTTCGGCCACCGGGTCTACAAGAACTACGACCCGCGCGCGCGCATCATGCAGACCACCACCCATGAGGTGCTGAAGGAGCTCGGCAAGCAGGACGACCCGCTGCTTGAGGTCGCGGTGAAGCTCGAGGAGATTGCTCTCAAGGACGAGTACTTCATCGAGAAGAAGCTCTACCCGAACATCGACTTCTACTCGGGCATCACCCTCAAGGCGATGGGCTTCCCGACTGACATGTTCACGGTGCTGTTCGCACTGGCCCGCACGGTCGGCTGGATCGCGCAGTGGGCGGAGATGATCGAGGATCCCTCGCAGAAGATTGGCCGCCCGCGCCAGCTCTATATCGGCTCCGACCGGCGCGACTACGTACCGATCACCCAGCGCGGCTGACGCGGCGCCCGCCGCTTTCGCCGGAACGCAGGAGCCGCCTCGGGATAGGGGCGGCTCCTTTGCGTAGAACCCTGGAGATGGCTCGCGCATTGATCCCCGTCGCCACGGAGGTCACGCAGCCATGGGTCTCGTCTTCGCCTTGCTCCTGATCGTGCCGCCGCTCGGGTTTGCCGTCTACGAACTGCAACAGATGCGCGGTGTCCGTCCGCTCTGATGCAGCGGCAAAATCGAACAACAAAAAAGGCCGCCCCCTCACGGGGACGGCCTCGTCATGACGCCGGTGATAGCCGGGCGACAGCTTACTTGATCTTGGCTTCCTTGAACTCGACGTGCTTGCGCGCGACGGGATCGTACTTGCGCATGCTGAGCTTCTCGGTCTGCGTACGGGAGTTCTTCTTGGTAACGTAGAAGTAGCCCGTGTCGGCAGTGGAGATGAGCTTGATCTTGACGGTGACGGCCTTGGCCATGTTGCGGCGCTCCAGAATCTCGCGGCATTCCGCGTGAGCGAAACGCAAGAACGAAAAGGGCCGGGCAGGCCCGGCCGAATACGGGCGGGTGAATGCCCGATCCGGCACAAAAGGTCAAGCAGGATCCGGTTCCGGAACCGGATGCTGGGCTCCGCTTCTGGTCTCCGGCTGGAGGCATCGGCCCTGGATCCGCATGGTCCGCGAACGCACTGTCGAGGCGCCGCTTCGGCCCTCGCTGTCGGGCCAGAATGCGCATCGCCGGGTCGCCGCCAGCCTACAGGCCCTGATCAGGCCGGATGCCGTCGAGGCCCTCGTCGAGTGTCCTGACGAGACTGCGGGCGATGCCGACGAGAGCGGTGATCATCGGCGTCGAGGGTTCGCGTCGCGCCGCCACGAGGCCGATCGTATGCTCCAGGTTGGGCGCCGTGATCGGGATCGCGCGCACGCCGTCCATGGGCCCCAAGGTATCCACGAGGATCGCTGGCATCACGCTTGCCCAGCGCAGGGTGCGCACATGGGTCATCAGCACGATCATCGAGTTCGATTCGAGGGTTGCGGCGGGCTCGCCGCCGGCCGCGCGGATCTGCTGGTCGATGATCCGCCGGTTCTGCATGTTGGGCGTCAGCAGGCAGAGCGGGATGCGCCCGACCTCCGCCCAGGTCACCGAGGCGCGATCGTCATAGGGGCCACCGGCTGCCGTGAGCAGGGTGTAGCGCTCGCGGTAGAGCGGCACGGCGATGACGCGCCCGAGCGGCTCGTTGTCGAGGTAGGTCAGGCCGGCATCAGCCTCTAGGTTCTCGATCAGCGAGAAGATGTCGTGCGAGGTGGTCGACTCCACCGTGAGCCGCACCCCCGGATGCCGGGCGCGGTATGGCGTCGTGAGGGTCGCCACCATGGGGAGCGCGGTGGGGATCGCGGCGATGCGCAGATGCCCCGTCAGGCCCTTCCGCAATGCTGACACGTCCTCGTGCATGGCCCGCGCATCGGCCACGATGCGGCGCGCCCAGTCGAGCACGCGCTCGCCCTCGGGCGTGAAGCCCTGGAAGCGCGAACCCCGCAGCACGAGCTGGACCCCGAAGCGGTTCTCCAATTGCTTCACCCCGGCCGACAGGGTCTGCTGGGTCACGCCGCAGGCTTCGGCCGCATGGCCGAAATGCTGCTCGCGGGCGAGCGCGAGCAGGAAGTCCAGCTTGTCGATCACGGGTGTATCCGGGCCGGCCACGGCGCGGACGGCGTCGGGCGTGCCGGAAGGTAGGGTGGGCCGGCGCCTGCCACAATTGGGCTCGGCAGCATGGCAATCCTCCAAAAACGCGAGGGCCGGCGACCGGAGGATGATCCGGCCGCCGGCCCTGCATGTTCGGTGGCGGGAGCGTGACGCGTCCCGCGGGCTGCCGTCAGCCCGCGTCGCTGGCACCCTCGCCGAGCTTCTGCGGGTCGCGTGTCGCGGGCCGTACTGGGCCTTCCTCCGCGGTCTCTGGCCCGCGGATCGCGCGCCGGACGAGGATGTCGGCACGCTCACCCATGTCGGGCAGGGCAGCCGACAGCCGGTCGACCATGCGCGGCGTCCAGAAGGCTGTGATGTGCTTCTGGACGCCCGCCACGGCCTCGTCCTCAGGGTAGGACCGGAAGAAGGTCGCGATCTGGTTTGCCATGCGGAGGAGCTTGTCCTCCTGGGTCACTGCGCTCATTGTCTCACTCCGCCGCGGCCTGGGCGATCCGGGTCAGGGAGAAATCTCCCTCGTAGAACTTCGCCTGCCAGTCGGAGGGCCGGTTGGTACGCCGGACCTGCACCGCCGTCACTTTGTACTCGGGGCAGTTCGTGGCCCAGTCCGAATAGTCGGTGGTGATGACGTTGGCGCCGGTCTTAGCGTGGTGGAAGGTGGTGTAGACCACGCCTGGCTGCATGCGCTCCGAAATCTTGGCCTTCAGAGCGATGTCGCCCGAGCGGCTCTCCAGGGCGACGAGGTCGCCGTCCATGATACCGCGCAGCTCCGCGTCGAAGGGGTGGATCTCCAGCACGTCCTCCTCGTGCCAGCGCGAATTGTGGGTGCGCCGGGTCTGAGCGCCGACGTTGTACTGGGAGAGGATCCGACCCGTGGTGAGGATGAGCGGGAACTTCGCCCCCGTGCGCTCCTCAGTCGCCACGAACTCGGTGATCATGAACCGGCCCTTGCCGCGCACGAAGCGGTCCACGTGCATCATCGGCGTACCGAGCGGCGCCTTCTCATTGCAGGGCCACTGTACCGAGCCGAGTTCCTCGAGTTTGGCATAGGACACCCCGGTGAAGCTCGGGGTGAGGGCCGCGATCTCGTCCATGATCTCGGATGGGTGGCTGTAGTTCATCGGGTAGCCCAGCGCGTTAGAGAGCAGCACCGTGCCCTCCCAATCGCCGTAGCCGCCCATCGGGGGCATGACCTTGCGCACGCGGCTGATGCGGCGCTCGGCATTGGTGAAGGTGCCGTCCTTCTCCAGGAATGAGGCTCCGGGCAGGAAGACGTGGGCGTATTTTGCCGTCTCGTTCAGGAACAGGTCCTGCACGACGATGCATTCCATCGCCTTGAGGCCTGACGTGACGTGATGGGTGTCGGGATCGGACTGCGCGATGTCCTCGCCCTGGATGTACATGCCCTTGAAGCTGCCATCGACGGCCTCATCGAGCATGTTGGTGATGCGAAGTCCTGGCGCGTTGTCGAGCTTGGCACCCCAGATCGCCTCGAAGCTCTCGCGGGTGGCATCGTCCGAGACGTGGCGGTAGCCGGTGAGCTCGTGGGGGAACGAGCCCATGTCGCAGGATCCTTGCACGTTGTTCTGGCCGCGCAAGGGGTTTACGCCCGCACCGAGCTTGCCGATGTTGCCGGTGGCCATGGCGATGTTGGCCATGCCCATCACCATGGTCGAGCCCTGGCTGTGCTCGGTGACGCCCAGCCCGTAATAGATGCCGGCCGCGCCGCCCGTGGCGTAGAGCCGCGCCGCGCCGCGCACCTGTTCGGGATCGAGGCCGGTGAACTGCTGCTGGTTCTCGGGGGAGTGGCGCTCCTCCGCGATGAAGCGGGCCCAGGACTCGAACTCGCCGAGGTCGCAGCGCGCGCGGATATAGGCCTCGTCGATCAGCCCTTCCGTGACGATGACGTGCGCGATCGAGTTGATGAAGGCGACGTTGGAGCCGGGCTTCAGGGGCAGGTGGAAGTCCGCCTTGATGTGGGGCGACTTCACGAGGTCGATCTTGCGCGGATCGGCGACGATGAGCTTCGCCCCCTCGCGCAGGCGCTTCTTCATGCGCGAGCCGAAGACCGGATGGCCGTCCGTCGGGTTGGCGCCGATGACGAGGATCACGTCGGAATGCGCCACCGAGGCGAAGTCCTGGGTGCCGGCCGAGGTGCCGAGCGTCGACATCAGGCCGTAGCCGGTCGGCGAGTGGCAGACGCGGGCGCAGGTATCGACGTTGTTGTTGCCGAAGGCCGCGCGCACCAGCTTCTGGACGAGGTAGGCCTCCTCGTTGGTGCAGCGGGACGAGGTGATGCCGCCGACCGAATCCTTGCCGTAGGTGGCCTGGATCCGCTTGAACTCGGAGGCCGCCCGGTCGATCGCCTCCTCCCAGGTGACCTCGCGCCACGGATCCGTGATCTTCTCCCGGATCATCGGCTTGGTGATGCGGTCCTTGTGAGTGGCGTAGCCGTAGGCGAAGCGGCCCTTCACGCAGCTATGGCCGTCATTCGCCTTGCCGCCCTTGTAGGGCACCATGCGCACGACGCGGTCGCCCTGCATCTCGGCCTTGAAGGAGCAGCCGACGCCGCAATAGGCGCAGGTCGTGACCTCGGCGTGCTCCGGCTGGCCGTATTCGTGGATCGACTTCTCCTGGAGCGTCGCGGTCGGGCAGGCCTGCACGCAGGCGCCGCACGAGACGCACTCGGATTCCATGAAGTTCGTCGGGCCGGCGGCGACGCGGCTGTCGAAGCCGCGGCCGGCGATGGTCAGCGCGAAGGTGCCCTGCACCTCCTCGCAGGCCCGCACGCAGCGATTGCAGACGATGCACTTCGACGGGTCGTAGGTGAAATACGGGTTCGACTCGTCCTTCGGCAGGTAGCGCTCGGAGCTCGGGCGGACGTGGTTGTCGCCCTCGTAGCCGTAGCGCACGTCGCGCAGGCCGACGACGCCCGCCTGCGTCTGCAGCTCGCAATCGCCGTTCGCCGCGCAGGTCAGGCAGTCGAGCGGGTGATCGGAGATGTAGAGCTCCATCACGCCCTTGCGCAGGCGCGCGAGCTTGTCGGTCTGCGTGTGCACCACCATGCCGTTCTCGGCCGGCGTGGTGCAGGAGGCGGGCGTGCCGCGCCGTCCCTCGATCTCCACGAGGCAGAGGCGGCAGGAGCCGAAGGGCTCCAGCGAGTCGGTGGCGCAGAGCTTGGGGATCTGCGTGCCCGCGGTCATCGCCGCGGCCATCACGGAGGTGCCGGCCGGCACCGTCACGGCCATGCCGTCGATGGTCAGCGACACCGTCTGCTCGGCGACGCGGATCGGCGTGCCGTAGTCGATTTCCTTGATGAGGGCCATGGACGCCTCCTCACTCGGCCGCGACGGGCAAGGACCCGGCCGGCCTGAAATCCTCGGGGAAATGGGTGATCGCGCTCATGACGGGCATCGGGGTGAGCCCGCCCATGGCGCAGAGAGAGCCGTCGGTCATGACCTCGCAGAGATCCTCGACCAGCTTCAGATTCGCCTCCGGCCGGATGCCCTTGATGACCTTGTCCATCGTCTCGAGCCCGCGGGTCGCGCCGATGCGGCAGGGGGTGCATTTGCCGCAGGACTCGGCGGCGCAGAACTCGAAGGCGAAGCGGGCCTGGCTGGCCATGTCGACGGTGTCGTCGAAGACCACGATGCCGCCATGGCCGACGAGGCCCTTCTTGGCGGCCATGGCCTCGTAGTCGAGGGGCGTGTCGAGGAGGTGGTCGGGGAAATAGGCCCCGAGCGGGCCGCCGACCTGCACCGCGCGCACCGGACGGCCGGAGCGCGTGCCCCCGCCGAACGACTCGATCACCTCGCGGATGGTGATGCCGAAGGCCACCTCGATCAGGCCGCCCTGGGCGATGTTGCCGGCGAGCTGGATCGGCAGCGTGCCGAGCGAGCGGCCCATCCCGTAATCGGCATAGGCCTTGGCGCCGTTCTCCAGGATCCACGGCACGGCCGTGAAGGTCATCACGTTGTTGACGAGGGTCGGCTTGCCCAGGAAGCCCTTGAGCGCCGGGATCGGGGGCTTCGCCCGCACGATGCCGCGGCGGCCCTCCAGGCTCTCGAGGAGCGAGGTCTCCTCGCCGCAGATATAGGCGCCGGCGCCGAGCCGGACCTCCAGATGGAAGCTCTTCCCCGAGCCGAGAATGTTCTCGCCGAGCACGCCGGCCTTCACGCCGTTGGCGATGGCCTCCTTCAGGGTCTCGAAGGCCTGGGGATATTCCGAGCGCAGGTAGATGTAGCCGCGCGTGGCGCCCGTCGCGACACCGGCGATGGTCATGCCCTCGATGAGGTTGAAGGGGTCGCCCTCCATCATCACCCGGTCGGCGAAGGTGCCGGAATCGCCCTCGTCGGCATTGCAGACCACGTATTTCTGGTCGGCCTGCGCCAGCATCACCGTGTTCCACTTGATGCCGGCCGGGAAGCCGGCACCGCCGCGGCCGCGCAGGCCCGACTCGCGCACCTGCGCCACGATGCCCTCGGCATCGAGCTTCAGAGCGGCCTCGAGGCCGCGATAGCCGCCATGCGCCCGGTAATCCGTCACGGAGACCGGATCGATCACCCCGCAGCGGTGGAAGGTCAGGCGCTGCTGACGCGCCAGGAAGGGGATCTGCTCAGGGTCGCCGAGGCGCAGGGCATGCGCGCCGCCCGTGGTCAGGCCGGCATCGAGCAGCGCGTCGACATCCTCGACCTTCACGGGGCCGTAGGCGATCCGGCCCTCGGGGGTGCCGACCTCGACCATCGGCTCCAGCCAGAACAGGCCGCGCGAGCCGGTGCGGACGATGGTGACGTCGAGGCCGCGGCGCTCGGCGCCGGCGAAGAGGGCGCGGGCGACCTTGTTGGCGCCGAGGCCGAGCGCGACGGCGTCGCGCGGGACGTAGATCGTGACGCTCACTGGCGCACCTCCGTCAGGGCCGCCTCGAGGACGTCGACGGTCAGCTGGGCGACCGGCTCGCCGTCGACGAGGGCGGCGGGGCCGTTGGCGCAGAGGCCGAGGCAATAGACCGGCTCGACGGTGCAGTTCCCGTCCGCCGTGGTGCCGTGCCACTCCGTGCCGAGATGCTTGAGAATGTCGGCATGGAGCGCGTCGCAGCCTTGCGCCTGGCAGGCCTCGGCCCGGCACAGCTTCACCGTGTGGCGGCCGGCCGGCTCACGGCGGAAGTCGTGATAGAAGGTGATGCAGCCATGGACCTCGGCGCGCGAGAGGTTCAGCGCATCCGCGATCAGCGGAACGGCTCCCTCGTCCACGTAGCCGAACGCCTCCTGCAGGGCATGCAGGATCGGCAGCGTCGCGCCTTCGAGGTGTGTGTGCTCTGCGATGATCCCGGCGGCGCGCGGAGCGCTCCAGGGTTCGAAACGCGGCATCGTTCCCTACCCACTTTTTTCCATTTCTAAGTGGGGAGATGAACAGAAATGCCGGTTCCCTTCAATCAAGCGGTCCGGTTGTCTGACAAAGGATCTCTGTCAAACTGTAACTTCGGCCTGCCGGCCCGGCTGCTCGCCCTCTCGCGTGACGCAGGGAGACCCCCGTCAAGCGCCCGCCGATCATCAAGGGAATTTTGTTAAGCCTTGGCCCTGGACACCCCATGCCAGGGCCGGAACGGCGGCATCTGCACTAAATTTCTGCCGATCCCGACGCCATTGGGGAGCAGCGAGATGCAGAGGCGCGCGGCCCGCCCCGATCAGAACTCCATGTCGAGCTCTTCGATCTCGTCCGGCTCGTGGGCGGCGGCCTCCGCCCATTCCGCCATCAGCGGCCAGCGCAGGATGGTGTCGCGATAGGCGGCCGCGCGTGGCGGCAGCGTCACGTCGTAGGTCCGGAACCGGGTGCAGACGGGCGCGTACATCGCATCCGCCAGGGTCGGACGCTCGCCGAACAGGAACGGGCCGTCATAGCGGGCGAGGCAATCGTCGATGATCGTGACGATGCGGTCGATGTCGACCTTGGCGCCGTTGAAGATCTTGAAGCCCGGATGGAAGGCCTTGAGGTTCATCGGCAGGGCCGAGCGCAGGTTGACGAAGCCGCCATGCATCTCGCCCGAGATCGAGCGGCAATGGGCGCGCGCGGCCATGTCCTGCGGCAGGAAGCCGGCGGCGGGAAAGGTCTCGGTGAGGTATTCCGCGATCGCCAGCGTATCCCAGACGACGATGCCCTCGTGGCGCAGGCGCGGCACCAGGAACGAGGGCGAGAGGTGCAGGAGCTCGGCGCGGCTCGCGGCGTCGTCGCCCGAGAGGATCTCGGTCCCGAAGTCGAGCCCCGCCATCCGGCAGATCAACCAGCCGCGCAGGGACCACGACGAGTAGTTCCGGCTCGAGATCGTCAGCGTCGCCTTCGGCATGAGTCTTGGCCTCCCGGGATACGCCTGCGCCGTGAGGGGACCCCGGCTCAGGTCATGGATTCCGTCCGATTCGCCGCATCCAAGACTCGTGCCGTTCGCCTCTCGCGCGCAAGGGCCGCCGCGCAAGGACCGCCGCGTAAGGGCCGCCGCGTAAGGGCCGCGCAGGCGCGGCGCGCCGATGGTGCCGATCGGCGGGGGCTCAATCGCGCCGCATCAGCGCGGCGACCTCCGCCTCCTCGGCCGCCGTCAGCCTCCGCTCGGGTGGGGGCGCCCTGCGGCGGGAGAGCCGCCAGATGCCGAACCCGCCGAGGAGGATCGCGAGGAGCGGCGTCGCCCAGAGCAGCAGGGTGTGCAGGCCGAAGACCGGACGCAGCAGCACGAACTCGCCGTAGCGCCGCACCACATAATCCTCGACCGCCTGGTTCGTGTCGCCCGCCTTCAGGCGCTCGCGCACGATCAGGCGCAGATCCTTGGCGAGGGGCGCGTCGGAATCGTCGATGGACTGGTTCTGGCAGACGAGGCAGCGTAGCCCTGCGGAGATCTCGCGGGCGCGGTGTTCCAGGCTCGCGTCCGGCAGCACCTCGTTCGGCTGCACGGCCCGGGCCGGGCCGGCGGCGAGCAGGGCCAGGAGAAGGAGGGGCGCGGCTCTCATTCGGCGGGCACCGCGGAGGGCGGCAGCCCCTTCGCCCTGGCCCGCACCGGCGCGCCGACCCGCATGCGCCGGTCCGTCAGCGAGAGGCCGCCGCCCAGAGCCATCACCACCGCGCCGAGCCAGATCAGCAGCACGTAGGGCTTGTGGTAGAGGCGCAGGCCCGCCCCGTCCGGCTGGATCTCGCCGAGGCTCGCATAGACCTGGCTCGCGCCGACCGTGAGCAGTCCCGATTCCGTCACCGCCATCTGCCGGCTGGGGTAGAAGCGCTTCGAGGTCTCGACATGGCCGATCTCGTCGCCCGCCCGGTTGCGGATGGTGAGGTAGGCGACCGTCTCCTCGTAGTTGGGGCCGGTGCGCGGCGCGACCCGGTCGAGGGTCGCGACATAGGGGCCGGCGGCGAGCGTCCCGCCGGGCTTCAGGGTGGCGAGCCCCTCCGTCGCCCAGCCCTGGGCGGCGATGCCGAGCACGACCACGCCGACGCCGGCATGGGCGGTGGCGGTGCCCCAGGCCGAGCGCGGCAGGCCGAGCGCCCGCCGCCCGATCACCGCGGCGCCGCGGGCGCGGGAGGCGCCGTAGCCGCGGGCGCGGCTGACGATCTCGAGAGCGGAGCCGACGATCAGGTAGGCGCCGAGCCCGACCCCCACGGGCGCGAGGACGGGACCGCCCCAGTGCAGGGCCGCGGCGCCGAGGCCGACGACGAGCGCCGCGGCCATGGCCGCGAACAGGCGCTGCGCGGCGGCCAGCGCGTCGCCCCGCTTCCAGGCCAGCGCCTGGCCGAAGGGGACGATGAGAAGCAGCGGCACAGCCAGGGGCACGAAGGTGAAGTTGAAGAAGGGCGGCCCGACCGAGATCTTCTCGCCGGTCAGCATCTCGAGGAGCAGCGGATAGAGCGTGCCGACGAACACGGTGGCGCAGGCGGCCACCAGGAACAGGTTGTTGAGGACGAGGCTGCCCTCGCGGGAGATCGGCGCGAACAGGCCGCCCTGGCGCAGCAACGGCGCGCGCCACGCGAACAGGGTCAGCGAGCCGCCGATGAACAGGATCAGGATGCCCAGGATGAAGACGCCGCGGGTCGGGTCGGTGGCGAAAGAGTGCACCGAGGTCAGCACGCCGGAGCGCACGATGAAGGTGCCGAGCAGCGACAGGGAGAAGGTGAGGATGGCGAGCAGCACCGTCCAGACCTTCAGGGCGTCGCGCTTCTCCATGACGACGGTGGAGTGCAGGAGCGCGGTGCCCGCGATCCAGGGCATCAGGGAGGCGTTCTCGACCGGGTCCCAGAACCACCAGCCGCCCCAGCCGAGCTCGTAATAGGCCCAGTACGAGCCCATCGCGATGCCGAGGGTGAGGAAGCTCCAGGCGATCAGCGTCCAGGGCCGCACCGCGCGCGCCCAGACCGCGTCGATGCGGCCGTCGATCAGGGCGGCGACCGCGAAGGCGAAGGTGATCGAGAAGCCGACATAGCCGACATAGAGGAGCGGCGGGTGGATCGCGAGGCCGGCATCCTGCAGGAGCGGGTTGAGGTCGCGGCCCTCGACCGGCGCCGGCATCACCCGGGCGAAGGGGTTCGAGGTCGCGATCATGAAGAGCACGAACACGAAGGTGATGAAGCCCTGGACCCCCAGGGTGTTGGCCCGCAGCACCGGCGGCACCGCGTTCCTCGCCACCGCGACGCAGGCGCCGAACAGGGTGAGGATCAGGACCCAGAGGAGCAGCGAGCCCTCGTGGTTCCCCCAGACGCCGGAGATCTTGTAGATGAAGGGCTTGGCCGTGTGGGAATTGTCGACCACGTTCTGGACCGAGAAGTCCGAGGTGGCGTGGGCGTAGGTCAGGGCCGCGAAGGCGAAGAGCACGCAGGCGAAGCTGCCGAGCGCCGCCTGCACCGCCACCTGCCGCAGAGCGGGCTCGCCCGCCCGCGCGGCCCAGGCGGGCATCACCGCCTGGACGAGGGAGAGCGCAAGGGCCAGCGCCAGCGCGAAGTGACCGGTCTCGACGAGCACTGCCTCAGACGTCCTTCTCAAACCACCCGCACGTCGCGTCCATGGGCTCAGCGCTCGCTGCGCGGCCCGAGGGTCTTGTCCGCCGCCGCGGCCTTGTCCTGACCCGCGCCTTTGCCCGCGCCCTCCTGCCAGCGTCCCTGGGCCTTGAGCGCGTCGGCGACCTCGCGGGGCATGTAGGATTCGTCGTGCTTGGCGAGCACGGTATCGGCCCGGAACAGGCCGCCGGTCTCCAGCCGGCCCTCCGCCACCACGCCCTGCCCCTCGCGGAACAGGTCGGGCAGCAGGCCCTTGTAGTGCACCGGCACGGTGGCGTTGGTGTCGGTCACCGTGAACTCGACCGTCTGGTCCGGCCCGCGGCGGAGCGAGCCCTCCTGCACCAGGCCGCCGAGGCGGAACCGCACGCCGGGCCCGACGCCCTGGGCGGCGACGTCCGAGGGCGAGCGGAAGAACACGATCGACCCGCTCATGGCCGTGAGGATGAGACCCACGGCGAGGACGAGCACCGCGCCGCAGACGCAGATCAGGACCAGGCGGCGGCTCTTGCGGGTCACGTGCGTCTTTCCCATGGCTGCGGGGCGGCCCGAACCGGGGGCCGGCCGCTTTCGTTCAGAGGGGTGTCGGCCCGGGCGGGCGCCCGGTCAAGTCCGCGGGGCCGGACCGATTGTCCGGGGGCCTCGATCCGCAGGCCCGGTCAGGGCTTGCCGGGGCGGCCCGGCAGGCCGAGCTCGCGGGCCAGCAGATCGAGGCGGCCGCCCGCGGCGCTGTCGGCGGCCAGCGCCATCCGCGCCCGCTCGAGCACCTGGGCCGCGCGCTCGCGCTCGCCCAGCGCGCTGTAGGAGCGCACCAGCCGCAGCCACTCGTCCGCGCTGCCGCCCTTGGCCGCGAGGCGCCGGTCGAGCCCGTCGGCCCGGTGCCGGGCCATGTTCTCGGCGCTCATCCGGAACGGGTAGGACTGGAACTGGAAGGCGGCCTGGCCGCCGTTCAGGGCGTCGCGGGCGAT
>NZ_CABFPH010000067.1 GCF_902141845.1 Methylobacterium symbioticum
CGGATGCGCAGGTCCTCCGCGCGGATGCGGATCGGCCGCAAGCCCGGTTGTGAACCCTGCCGCAGGCGCTGCCAGGGAACGGCGGCGCGGAGCGTCGCGACGAGGTCGAGCCGCCCCCGGCGCGGGTCGCCCGGCCGCGCGCCCGCGGGCCGGCCGCCGCGCGGATCGGCCTTCGCCGGACCGAAGCGCCCGGCCCGGGGGCCGGAGACGGGCGCGCCGGCTTCGAGCCGGGCGAGCAGGTCGGGCGGGATCGCCGCGCGCACGGCGGCGAGCACCACGTCGCCGGGCGGCTCCGGCGCGTGGCCGGGATCCTCGGGCGGTTCGGGAGTCTCGGCGGAGTCCGGCTCCGGCGCGTCGTCCGGCCCGTCCTGCGGCGGTGCCTCCGGGGCGGGCAGGGAGGTGGCGCGATGCGCCAGGACGAGGCGGGCCGCCTCGGTCAGCGCCGCCTCGCCCGGCTCGGGGACCGAGGCGTATCCGGGCGGTGTACTGGAATGGGCGCCCGTGATGGCACGCCCCACCCGCAGGGCCAGGAGCGGCGCCCGCGGCGAGGCGATGCCGAGGGCGGCGGCGGCGGTGCAGAGGGCGGCGACAGGGTCGGCGGCGGGATCGGGACGCGGCAAGTGTTCCTCATGCGCCGAGGCTCGGCCTTCAACGCCCAGGCCACCGACGGTGCTCCCAAACTCCAGCCCTCCCCCCTCTGCGGGGGAGGGTGGCCCGCGAAGCGGGTCGGGAGAGGGGAACCCGGCGTCCGGAAGAGGCGGAGCAGGGCCGAGGCGCAGCAGGCCCGGGCTCAAGCCCAAGCCCAAGCGCGTCAGGCCGGCCGGATGCAGGCGATGCAGCAGATGCAGGCGGCTCGGGCCCAGCAGGCCCAGGCGATGCGCGCCCAGCAGATGCAGCACTCCGCCCAGCGCCAGCAGATGATGCAGATGCAGGCCGCGCAGCGTCAGCAGGCGATGCAGCAGCGCCAGCAGGCCGCCCAGCATCAGCAGGCGATGCAGCGGGCCCCCATGCCGCAGCGGCCGGCCGGTCCGCCTCCGGGCGGTGGCGGCCATCGCCCCTGCCCGCCGGGCCAGCCCTGCCGCTAGGGTACGAAAAAAATCCGCTCGGGCGGGCCGCAGTCCCGGGCCGTTGTCATCCGGCGCTCGCCGAATCGGCGAACGGAGCGGCCGCAACCGCGTTAAGGCACGGCCCCGCCGATTCGCCGCGCCGAGGAAGAGACCCGCTCCGGCATGCTCGACAAGACTCGCTCCCGGCCGATCGGCCTCGCCTCGGTCGCGGCCGAGCCCCTCGCTCAGGCCGACCGGGACGCGACCACCTGGAAGATCGTGAGCTGGAACCTCCTGCGCCGAACCGGCGCGGCGGTGGGCGACCTCGTCGCCCTGATCGAGCAGGAGAGGCCCGACCTGCTGCTGATGCAGGAGGCAACGCGCTGCATCGGCGCCCTGCCGGACCGGGTCGGCGGCGCCTATGCCTGGGCGCAGCTGCCGAATCGGATTCACGGCCTCGCCATGTGGAGTCCGACACCCTGGACCGTGCAGCCCCGGGTGATCGAATTGCCCTCCGGCGCGATGTTCGACCGCGTCTGCCAAGTGCTCGATTTCGGCGGCGTCGGCGTCGCCAACGTCCATCTCTCGCATGGCCAGGTGCTGAACCGGCGCCAGCTCCGCCGCATCATCGCGACGCTGCCGGAGCGGGCCGCAATCCTCGGCGACTACAACATCGTCGGCCCGGCCCTGATGCCGGGCTTCCGCGATGTGGGGCCGCGCGCGCCGACCCACGCGATGGCGCAGATGGTGCCGCTGCGCCTCGACCGCTGCCTCGTGCGCGGCCTCGCCTGCCACGAGCGGGCGGTGCTGCCGCGCGGTCCCTCGGACCACCGGCCGATCGTGGTGCACCTGCGCGAGGCGCCGGAGGCGGAGCGGCCGGTGCGCCTCCGGCCGACGCCGATGGACCGCTTCGCCAACCGCCTCTCGGCCTCGATCCGGCGCCGCAAGGATCACCGGTAGGACGGATCACAGATAAGGCAGCATCAGCCGCGCCGCGGCATTGCGCAGGCGCACGGCCAGCGGCAGCGCGACGATGTCGCCCAAGAGAAGCTGCGTCTCCATCTTGCCCGCGATGAAGCGCCCGAGTTCCGCCGCCATCGCCGCGTCGTAGAGCTCGACGTTCAGCTCGAAGTTCAGGCGGAAGCTGCGCATGTCCCAGTTGGCGCTGCCGACGAAGCACCACGCGCCGTCGATCACCAGCGCCTTGGAATGGTCGAAGGGTGGCTCGTCGAGCCAGATCCGGACCCCGCTCTTGAGGAGCGGCGGCACGTGGGCGCGCGTCGCCCAGTCCACGAAGGGATGGTCGCTGCGGCGAGGGATGACCACGTCGACAGTGACGCCGCGCTCGGCCGCGAGCGCGAGGGCACTCATCACCACCTCGTCCGGCAGGAAGTAGGGCGTCACGAGGCGCACGCTCTCGCGGGCGCCGTTGAGCGCGTGCAGGATGACCGATTCGATCTTCTCGACATCGGCGTCGGGCCCCGAGGTCACGGCCCGGGCGATGGTCGGGCCCAGGGGAACGAGGTCGGGGAACCAGGCCGGCCCGTCCAGGATCTCGCCGTCCACGAAGGCCCAGTCGCTGGCGAAGGCCATCATCAGCTGCTCGACCACCGGCCCCTCGATCCGGAAATGGGTGTCGCGGATCGGATGGTCCGGCCGCGAGGCGAGGCGGTTCGGCTGCGAGATGTTGACCCCGCCGGTGAAGGCGATCCGCCCGTCGGCGATCAGCAGCTTCTTGTGGTTGCGCAGGTTGAGGAAGGGCATCCGCCAGGGCAGGGCCGAGTGCATGAACAGGCCCGCCGGCACCCCGGCCGCGCGCAGGCGGCGGTAGGCGAGCGCGCGGAAATAGCCGCCGCCGATGCCGTCGATGATCACCCGCACCGCGACGCCGCGCGCCTTCGCCCGGGCGAGCGCGTCGCAGAAGGTGCGGCCGGTCGGATCGTCGCGGAAGATGTAGCTCGTCAAGACGAGGCTCTCGCGGGCCCCATCGATCACCTCGAGCATGGCCGGGTAGGCCTGGTCGCCGTTGCGGTAGAGGCGCACCGCGTTGCCGGCGAGCGCAGGCAGGCCGGTGATGCGGCGCAAGGCCCGGTCGAGGGGCCACAGGATGCGGGGCACCACCGCATCCTCCTGGCTCGGGGCCTCCAGCGCCTCGGAGGGCTTGGTGCGCAGGCGCCGGGCGCGCCGCGTCACCCGGTTGATGCCGAACATCAGGTAGAGCACGGTGCCGAGGATCGGCGTGAGCCAGGCGAGGCCGACCCAGGCCACCGCGACGCTGACCCGCCGCTTGCGCATCAGCGCGTGCACCGTGACGGCGAGCGCCAGCAGCGTGCCGATGACGGCGAGGACGTCGGCCCGCAGGACGGCGGTGGACTGGACCCAGCGGATCAGTGCGTCTTCCAAGGAGCCATGTTCCGTTCGGGATGCCCGGTGCCGATATAGGCGCGCCGCGCCGCCGGGCAGGGCACCCGTTCGGAGTTTTCCGCAGGTCGCCGAGGCGGGGGCGGGGCCCGTCCCGAAAATGCCGGGCTCTGCTGCGAGGGGCCCGCCCATGCCGATGCCGATCCTGCCGCCCGCCCCGCCGGCCCTCACCGCGCGGGTGGCCGCCGCCTGCGATCCCGCAACCCGCGCGCGCCTGCTCGCGCCGCCCAGCGCGGACGGGGACAGCGTCGCGCTCACCTGCTCCGTGCGCCTCGCCCCCGGCGACCGGGTGCTGAAGCGCATCGTGCTCGAAGGGCGGGCCGCCTCCGGCGTCACCCTCGACTGCGCGGGCGCGGCGATCGGCAGGCCGGGCGAGCCCGCCCGCCTCGACGCGGTCACGGTCGCCATCCGCTCCCGGCCGCCGTCTCGGCCGGGCGAGTCCTGGGAGCGGCCCTCCGGCATCACGATCCGCGACTGCGCGGTGTTCGGCCATGTCCGGATCTGGGGCATGGGCGTGAACGGGCAGGCGCCGGCGCTCCGCGAATCCTCGCACAGCCTCGGCCATACCGAGCGGGCGCAAGCGGCCGCGCCGACCGACATCACCATCAGCGGCACCACGATCACCGCGTCCGGCCCGATCCCGCTCTATCTCGGCCCCGGCGTGACCCGCGTGACGCTGACGGGCTCGCGGCTCGCCGGCCGCACGGTTGCCACCGCCCTCTATCTCGACGCCGAGAGCGCCGAGAACCGGATCGAGGACAACGACGTCGTCGCCGAGACCGGGCGCGAGGCGATCGCGGTGGACGGCTCGGCGCGCAACCGCATCACCGGCAACCGCTTCACGCTGAGCGGCCAGGGCGGCGTGCGGCTCTACCGGAATTGCGGGGAGGGGGGCACGGTGCGCCACCAGACCCCGTCCGACAACGTGATCACCGGCAACGTCTTCCGCGGCGTCGGCCTGTTCGGGGCGGACGCCATCGTGGTCAATTCCCGCAACGGCTGGCGACTCTATTGCGGCGAGGATGCCGGCTACCCATTCGGCAGCAGCCTCGACAATGCAGACGGAGGCACGGGGAACGTCGTGGCGCCGAACCGGGTGGAGTAGTCGCGGACGCCCCTGCGAGCGCGGGGCGGGGCACACGCTTGCGAGGCCGAGGATTATAGGGCTTCAAGGCGACGCGAATGCGCCCTTAGAAACCTATGAACGAGGTTTTTTTGGACATGGTCGGCCAAGCTTGACCGTATGTGTTTCCGGATTGTAACGGCCGAACGCTGATCCAGGTTGGTGTGCGTCCGTGGCCGTCTCGAACATGAAAATCAGACCCCTCCGTGCACCGGCCGCTTCGGTCGCCCTCGTGCTCGCGGTCCAATCGGGGTCGTTGATCGCCATCGCATCGAGCTCGGCCGCGGCTCGCGGCGCGGCCGACGCCTCTCAGGAGGTGCAGCTCGACGAATTGTCGGTGCTCGGCAATGTTGGACCAGCCGGCAAGGCGGATGGCTATCTCGCCAGGGACAGCGTCAGCGCCACGCGCACCGATACGCCGCTGCGCGCGGTGCCGCAGACGGTCGTGGTCGTGCCCGATCAGGTTCTCAAAGACGCCGCCGCGACCCGTGTCGACAGCGCGCTCGACCTCGCCGGCGTCGGCCGGGCGAACAATTTCGGGGGGCTCGGCCTGACCGAGTTCACCATCCGCGGCTTCTTCACGGGCGACTATTACCGCAACGGCTTCCCGATCAATCGCGGCTACCCGAACTCGCCCGACATTGCCTCGATCGAGCGGATCGAGGTTCTGAAGGGGCCCTCGGCCTTCCTCTACGGGCGCGGCGATCCGGGCGGCACCTTCAACATCGTCACCAAGCAGCCCCTGGCCGAGCGCTCCCTCACGATCGGAACCGAGTACGGCAGCTTCAACCAGAAGCGCAGCACCGTCGATGCCACGGGTCCTCTCGATCAGGAGGGCCGGGTTCTCGCCCGCCTCACGGGCGCGGTCGAGGACAACGGCAGCTTCCGCGACTTCGTGCACAGCGACCGCTACTATCTCGCCCCGGTGATCGCCTGGAAGCCGTCGGCCGATACCACGATCACCCTGGAAGGCGAGGTGCTGAGCTCCGCGGCGACTTTCGACCGCGGTATCGTGCCGATCAACGGCAATCTGGGCGCCGTGCCGCGGAACCGCTTCATCGGCGAGCCAGGCATCCCGCAGACCCGCAACGACAACGCGCTCGGCCAGCTCCGCATCGAGCACCGGCTCGACCCGGATTGGGTGGTGACCGCGGGCGCGCAAGGACTCGGCGGCCGTATCCACGGCGCCGGCGTGGGCGCCACAAACGTGCTCGGCGACGGGCGCACCCTGCGGCGCACCTTCGAGCCTCGCGACTTGAGCTGGGCCGATCTGGACCTTCAGCTCAACCTCGCGGGCAAGTTCGAGACCGGCGCCCTCCGCCACACCCTCCTGATGGGCTTCGAGTACGACAGCTTCCGGTACCGAGAGAATTTCAACCGCTCGAACGTGAACACCAATCCGTTCGTCCTCGACCTGCTCGCGCCCCGCTACGGGCAAGTTCCACTGCCGCCGCCGGTCTCGATCACCAATTTCCTCCAGAACACGCAGAGTTTCGGGGGCTACATCCAAGACCAGATCGACATCACCGCGCGTCTCCACGCCCTCGTCGGCGTGCGCGTGGAGGATCTCGGCCTCGTCTCGACGGATTATCGGACCGGCCGCACCACGAGCCTCCAAGGGACCGTCGCAACGCCGCGGTTCGGCCTTGTCTACGATCTGACCGACGCGGTCTCGCTCTACGGCAATTACGGCCGCTCCTTCCGGCCGAACACCGGCACGGACCGGGCGGGCCGGCCCTTCGCCTTCGAGCAGGGCGAGGGCTACGAAGCTGGCGCGAAGCTCAGCCTCCTCGACGGGACCTTGAGCGCCACGGCGGCGCTGTTCGATATTCGGCGCACCAACGTCCTCACCGTCGATCCCGTCGATCCGAACTTCAGCGTCGCGACCGGTGAGGTTCGCAGCCGGGGCTTCGATCTGACCGTCGCAGGCAATCTATCACCCGGCTGGCGCGTGTTCGGCACCTACACGCACGCCGACGCCGCGGTCTCGCGCAACACAACGCTGCCGGTTGGGACACGGATCGCCAACATCCCCGCGGACAGTCTCGCCGTCCAGAGCGTCTATGAGTTCCAAGGGCCGGATCTGCGTGGCCTCGGCCTGGGTGCTGGCGTGACCTATGTCGGCCAACGTGCGGCCGGCACTGCGCTCTCGACCTTCCGGTTGCCGGAATACACGATTTTCAACCTGATTTCGTATTACTGGATCACGCCGGAGGTGCGGATTTACCTCAACGTCGACAACCTGCTCGACACGACCTACTACGACCGTGCCTATCAGAACCGCTACGCGACACCGGGCGCGCCCCGGACGATCATGGGCGGTGTGGCGGCCCGGTTCTAGAGCCATTGTTTTAACGCGCTCTCTTTCGCCGAACCGGCATCCACTTCGGCGGAGCGCACTCTAAGGCGTTGTCCGCGGACGAGGCTGCCGGTCCCGCGAAGGACAATGCGGCACCCTCGCTCGGTTAGCGTGTATAACTGGCCGCCTGCTCAACCCCCTGCCATGACCAGCGCCCAGAACCGGCGGTAGCGGGTGCCGGGCGCATCGACCCGGGCGATGCCGATGCGGCGGATCTGCGGGATCAGCATGTTGGCATTGTGCTGGGGCGAGGCCTTCCAGCGGGCGAGCACCTGATCGAAGGTCTCCGAGCCCGCGCTCAGGTTCTCGGCCGTGTGGGTCCGCCCGAGGCCGGCGGCGGCCATGCGCGAGGTGAAGGTGCCGCCGAGATCGTGGCTGAGCTGGCCGGCCCGGGCGTTGTTGCCCGCCTGGAAGGCGGCGGCCGTCACGAGGCCGGGATCGATCGTGACCGGGCCGAGCCCGTGCTGCGCCCGGTAGCGCGAGATCGCCGCCGCGGCGGCGGCCTCGTCGAGCACCACGGGCGTCACGGGCCCTGCCGATTCGGGCAGGATCGCGGGGGTCCCGCAGGCCGAGAGGCCGAGGACGAGGCAGGCGAGGAGGGCGGCGCGGAAGGTCTGCACGGCAAGGCGGGTCGCGTGACGGGGAGGCGCCTCCCTTGTCTGCGGCTGCGGCGAAAGCGGGGCGGCGCCGGCCGCCGCGCCATCGCGCCCGCCCGGTGTGGCATGGGCGTCACGCCGCCGGGCGCCTCGGTGCGCCCGGCCCCTCACCGGCGCGTCGACATCGCCATGAACCGGTCCCGCGGTGGGCCTCGGTCAGGTCCCCTGCTCGGCCACCGGCGCGAACGCGCGCAGGAGCGCCGGGTCGAGATGGCCACGCTCGGCCGCCATGGCGGCCAGCGCCTCGCGCGGGGCCAGAGGCTTGCGATAGGCCCGCCGCTCGGTCAGCGCCGAGAACACGTCGCAGATCGCGGTGAGCAGGGTGAGGTCGGAGATGGCGGGCCCGGCGAGACGGTCCGGATAGCCCATTCCGTCGATGCGCTCGTGATGGTGGCGCACCACCGCGATCACCTCCGGCTCGATGCCCTGGGCTTCGAGGAGGTCCGCGCCGATCACGGGATGCCGGCACATCAGGCGCCATTCCTCGGGCGAGAGCCGGCCCGGCTTGTTCAGGATCTCGGCTGGGATCCGCGACTTGCCGATATCGTGCAGGAGCGCGGCCCGCGCGAGGCGCTCTTGGTCGGCTCCGTTCAGGCCGAGCACCGCGCCGAAGGCGGCCGCGTAGCCCGCCACGCTCAAGGTGTGCTGGTAGACGCCGGCATCGTGGCGCCAGACGATGTCGAGCCAGGTGCGGATCCCCGCCTCGGACACGGCCGCCAGCACGATCTCCGTCCCCTGCTCGATCGCGGCCGGGTCGATCCGGGCCCCGAGCGCCGCGCTGTCGAACAGGTCGGCCACGATTCCGGTGGCCGCCGCGCCCTGCTCGTGCAGCTTGCGGCCGCGGGCACGGACGTCGCGGGTGGCCGCCTCGATCATCGCGAAGATGCCGGCGAGCACCGTCTCGCGCGGGGCCGCGACGGGCAGGACGCGGGAGGCGGCCGGCAGCCGCACCGGGCGGCTGTCGCTGCGGGCCAGCACCAGGCGGGGCACGCTGCGCCACGGGCCCTGGTCGAGGATGGTCGAAGCGGTGGCGAGTCCCGCGGCATCGAGGTCGATCACCGCGAGCCGCGCCGCGCCGCGGCCGGGCAGGGCCTCCCCGGTCTCGGCGGTCAGGCAGGTGATGACATGGCCGATGGCGCGCGCGAGTGCCGCTCGCTCGGACGGCCGGTCCGAGAGCAGCAGGACGAAGGGATCGTCCTCGATGCGGGCGCCCAGTGCCACGTCAGCGCCCTCGACGGCTCGCTATGGGTCAACGGTTTATTGACCATAGCACCGAATTGGTGAGCGAATCCTTGCGCAGACCACGCAGGTCCGCGAATCGCCCAGCCGGCGCAACACATTCACGAGATCGGACCGGCCTCCGGTCGGCCGGACAGGCCCGGCGGCGTCTCAGTCGAGGTAGTGCCCGTAGGTGTCGACGTGCTGGGCGAGGCCGAGGCCGTGGTCCCGTACGAGCTGCTCCGCCCGCCCGGTCTCCCGCGCCTCGAGGGCCTTGATGATCGCCACGTGCTCGCGGATCGACTTCTCGGCGCGCTCGCCCTGGCGCAGGGCCGTGTTGCGGATGCCGCGGACATGCATCAGCAGATTGCTCGACAGGCCGGCGATGACCTCGCACTGGCCGAGCGAGATGATCTTCTGGTGGAAGCGGATGTTGGCGTCCGAGTACTCGTCGATGTGCTCGGACGGGCGGCCCTCGTAGAATTCGGGAAACTCGTCGCGCAGCGACTTGAGCTGCGCGTCGCTCGCCCGGGAGCAGGCGAGGCGCGCCGCCATGCTCTCCAGCGCCGCCCAGGCGTGGATCATCCCGACGATCTCGGCCTTCGTCTTCTTGATCACGAAGATGCCGCGCCGCGCCTCGGAGCGCACGAAGCCCTCCTGCTCCAGCACGGTCAGCGCCTCGCGCACGGGGGTGCGGCTGACGCCGAGATCCTGCGAGAGCTTGCGCTCGTCGAGCCGGACCTCGTCGGGCCGGCCATACAGGTCCATGTTCGTGATAGCCTGCTTCAGCGCTTCATAGGCCAGCGTGCGCAGGCTCGACGTCGCGACGATCGGCTTGATGCTGAACTGTTCCGTGTTCGACATCCTGGACCCAGAGTCTGTTGCATGACCGCGGCTCTGCGACCGCTTCCCAACCGAGACCTAGCGGAATCCGTATTCGGCTCCTAGCGGGCGATTGCGAAAGCCCACAGAGAGCCGCGCATCCGCGCCGACCCGACCTCTCCCTATATCGGTATTGGGCATACCACGTGTCAAATCCGCTGCGTAGGAGCCGGCCCGCCGCAGGCTGGGGACAGGGCGACCGACACGTCTCCGTGCCCGAGAGCGGGGCGTTTCAGGCCGCCTGCACTTTTATTCCATGGCGATTGACAGAGAGGTGAGATTCGGCACAAAATCGCAACTGGTATACCGTCGACCATGTGAGGTCGCGGATTAAGACCCGCGGACGCTCGTGCATGACTGATTTTGCGGCACCCGACAAGAACGAGAAAACGCAGACACCGCTCGAGAAGCATTAGGAGGAACACCCATGTCTGAGTCCGAGGTAGGGATAGGCCGCGGCCGCTGGCTGCAACTGGTCTTCGGGATCGTGTGCATGTGCATGATCGCGAACATGCAATACGGCTGGACCTTCTTCGTGAACCCGATGCAGGAGCGTCACGGCTGGGACCGTGCCGCGATCCAGATCGCGTTCACGCTCTTCGTCGTCACCGAGACCTGGCTGGTCCCGGTCGAGGGCTGGTTCGTCGACAAGTACGGTCCGCGGATCGTCACCCTGTTCGGTGGCCTGCTCTGCGGCATCTCGTGGATCATGAACTCCTACGCCGACAGCCTCGGGCTGCTCTACGTCGCGGCGGCCATCGGCGGCACCGGCGCGGGCGCAGTCTACGGCACCTGCGTCGGCAACTCGCTGAAGTGGTTCCCGGACCGCCGCGGCCTCGCCGCCGGCCTCACCGCCATGGGCTTCGGCGCGGGCTCGGCGCTCACGGTCGTGCCGATCCAGGCGATGATCAAGTCCCAGGGCTACGAGGCCGCCTTCTTCTGGTTCGGCATCGGCCAGGGCATCATCGTCATGGCGATCGCCCTGTTCCTCAAGGCGCCGAAGGCCGGCACGCTCCCGACCGTGGCCAAGGTCAGCCAGAGCCGGCGCGACTACAAGCCGTCCGAGATGGTGAAGACGCCGATCTTCTGGGTGATGTACGCGATGTTCGTGATGATGGCCGCGGGCGGCCTGATGGCGACCGCGCAGCTCGGACCGATCGCGAAGGACTTCCACATCGCCGACGTCCCGGTGAGCCTGCTCGGCATCACCCTGCCGGCGCTGACCTTCGCGGCCACCCTCGACCGCGTCCTCAACGGCGTGACGCGCCCGTTCTTCGGCTGGGTCTCCGACCATATCGGCCGCGAGAACACGATGTTCCTGTCCTTCGGCATCGAGGGCGTCGGCATCTACGCGCTCAGCGTCTTCGGTCACGACCCGATCGCCTTCGTGATCCTGACCGGCCTCGTGTTCTTCGCCTGGGGCGAGATCTACTCGCTGTTCCCCGCGACCTGCGGCGACACCTTCGGCACGAAGTACGCGGCCACCAATGCGGGCCTGCTCTACACCGCCAAGGGCACCGCCGCGCTCATCGTGCCCTATACCAGCGTGCTGACCACCATGACCGGCTCCTGGCACACGGTGTTCCTGCTCGCCGCGGGCCTGAACATCCTGGCCGCCTTCATGGCCCTGTTCGTGCTCAAGCCGATGCGCGCGCACTACACCAAGTCGGCCGAGGCGCCGATCCAGACGGTGGCCGCCCAGTAGCGGGAGGGCTCGGCTTGGCCTTGGGCTAGAGCCGGCCTTGGGCTAGGCATCGGACCCGGCGCCCCGCGGCGCCGGGTCCTTTCGTTTTCCGGGGGCGCGCATGGCGCGGCACGACGCTTTCAAGGTCCGCACGGCCATCGTGGAGGCGGCGCGCAGCCTCAACGGGCTCGGGCTCAACCAGGGCACGGCCGGCAATATCAGCCTGCGTTGGGAGGACGGCCTGCTGATCACGCCCTCCGGCCTGCCCTACGAGACGATGAGCGCCGACGACATCGTGTTCATGGAACTCGACGGCGCCTACGACCACCGGCTGAAGCCCTCCTCGGAATGGCGCTTCCACCGGGACATCCTGGCGCGCCGCCCGGACGTCAACGCGGTGGTGCATGCCCATCCGATCTACTGCACGGCCTTCGCCATGTGCCGCCAGGAGATCCCGGCCGTGCACTACATGATCGCCGCCGCCGGCGGACCGACCGTGCGCTGCGCGCCCTACGCCACCTTCGGCACGCCCGAGCTCTCGGCGCACGCCCTGGCGGCGCTGGAAGGGCGGAGCTGCTGCCTGCTGGCCAATCACGGCATGATCGCGACGGGGCCGGACCTGCCGAAGGCCCTCTGGCTGGCGGTGGAGCTGGAGACGCTCTGCCGGCAATACGCCGTCGCGCTCCAGGTCGGCACGCCGGTCATCCTGCCCGACGACGAGATCGCCCGGAACGTCGAGAAGTTCAGGAGCTACGGGCTGAAGGCGCAGGATCGTCCGGACTGACGCCGTCGGCCTTCTCCCATCCGCGGTCTCGGAGCTCGTTTGAGCAGATCGCGCGGGGTTCTTATCCGGCGGATGCTCTCCTCGACCTCGTCCTGAGGTGGATGGGTGGGACGAGCATCATCTCCCGTTCCCGCTCAAGCAGGCTCTCAGGTGCCGAGGATCGTCCCCACGGCGAGGCCGCTCTCCTGGGCGAAGGCTGCGGCCGAGACCTTCTTGCCGCCCTCGGCCTTCACCCGGAACACCTCGATCTGGCCGCCCTGGACGGTCACGCGGATCGATTCGTCGCCGATCGCCGCGACCTCGCCGGGCTTGCCCTTCACGGCACTGAGCGTCCGCGTCGGATGCAGGCGCGCGTCGAAGATCTGCAGCTTGGCGCCGTTGACGGTGGTCCAGGCGCCCGGGGCGGGGTTGGCCGCGCGGATCAGGTTGTAGACCTGGGTGGCGTGGTTCGCCCAGTTGATCCGGGCCTCGGCGGCGCGGAACCAGCCCTCGTAGCTCGCCGCGTCCTCATCCTGATCGATCTCGACATGCTCGCCCGCGACCACGAGGTCGGCGGCCTCCAGCATCGCCTGCACGCCCATCGGGAAGAGGCTCTTGAAGTAGACGTCGCCGATCGTGTCGTCGGGCCCGATCTCGCAGGTCTTCTGGAGGATGACCGGGCCCTCGTCGAGGCCGTCGGTCGGCCGGAAGATCGTCAGGCCGGTGGCCGTGTCGCCCTTGGCGATCGGCCAGTTGATCGAGGAGGGGCCGCGATACTGCGGCAACAGCGAGGGATGGTACTGGATCGTGCCGTGCGTCGGGATGCTGACGAAGCTCTGCGGCGCGAATTGCAGCACGTAGGCCATCACCCCGATATCGGCATTCAGGCCGCGCATAGCCGCCTCGGCCTCGGGGCTCTTCAGGCTCGGGAACTGGAAGACCGGCAGCCCCTTCTCCTCGGCCGCGACCTTCAAGATGTCGGGCTTGGCGCCCGCCTTCTCGGGTGCGCAGAACACGCCGGCGACCGTGTCGCCGCGCTCCAGAAAGGCCTCAAGCACGGCCTTGCCGAAATCCTGCTGTCCGATGAAGGCGATGCGCATGAATGTCCCTTCGCTGCCTGCCGGCCGATCCGCTCTTCGGTCTCGACGGCGCCGCGGCCGGAAAAGGCCGCGGCGCCGATCGTATCACTCCGCGGCGATCTTCTGCACCGCGCCGATCGCGCCCGAATTGGCGATCTCGCCGATCTCGGACTCGTTGTAGCCGAGCACGTCGCGCAGGATCTCCTCGGTGTGCTCGCCGAGCAGGGGCGCGCGCGCCACCTCGGTCGGGCTCGCCGACAGCTTGATCGGGTTGCCGACCGTCAGGTGCTTGCCGCGGGTCGGATGATCGACCTCGACCACGGTGCCGGTGGCGCGCAAAGCCGGATCCTCGGCGATCTCCTTCATCGACAGGATCGGACCGCAGGGGATGTCGTACTTGTTGAGGATGTCCATCGCCTCGAACTTGTCGTGCTTCATCGTCCAGGCTTCGATGCGCGTGAAGATCTCGTTGAGATGCGGCAGGCGCGCCTTGGGCGTGGCGTAGGCCGGGTCGGTCTTCCAGCCGGGCTCGCCGATGATGTCGCAGATCGGCTCCCAGACCGGCCCTTGCGTGATGAAGTAGATATAGGCGTTGGGATCGTGCTCCCAGCCCTTGCACTTCAGGATGCGCCCGGGCTGGCCGCCGCCCGAATCGTTGCCCGCGCGCGGGGTGGCATCGCCGAAGGGAACGCCCTCGCCGAACTGGCTGTATTCCTTGAGCGGGCCGTGCGCCAGGCGCTGCTGGTCGCGCAGCTTGACGCGGCAGAGATTCAGCACGCCGTCCTGCATGGCGCAGTCGACCTTCTGGCCGAGCCCGCTATGGGTGCGGTGGAACAGGGCCGTGACGATGCCGAGCGCGAGGTGCAGGCCGGTGCCGGAATCGCCGATCTGGGCGCCGGTCACCATCGGGATGCCGTCGCGGAAACCGGTGGTCGAGGCCGAGCCGCCGGCGCACTGCGCGACGTTCTCGTAGACCTTGCAATCCTCGTAGCGGCCGGGGCCGAAGCCCTTCACCGAGGCGAGGATCATGCGCGGGTTGGTCTCGTGGATCTTCTCCCAGGTCAGGCCCATCCGGGCGAGCGCGCCGGGAGCGAAGTTCTCCACCAGCACGTCGCATTCCTTGATGAGGCGCCAGAGCACCTCCTTGCCCTTGGGATTCTTGGAGTCGAGCGTGATCGAGCGCTTGTTGTGGTTCAGCATCGTGAAATAGAGGCTGTCCACATCCGGGATGTCCTGGAGCTGGCCGCGGGTCGCGTCGCCGACGCCGGGACGCTCGACCTTGATCACGTCGGCGCCGAACCAGGCGAGAAGCTGCGTGCAGGTGGGACCGGACTGCACGTGGGTGAAGTCCAGAACCTTGATGCCTTCCAGGGCCTTGCTCATCGTCTTACTCGTCCTGAAACCGGTTGATCGGAATGCGGGTGCGGCGTGCCCCTGCCGGGTCTTTCGCCGTCCGCGCGGAACCCTGTTCGCCGGTCCGCCGGAGCCCCCTCCGGGCGCGGACCGCCTTCGCACGACGTGTATCTGGTATACGCGATCACGGATACATGAGCCGCCCCCGCGCGCCACTGCGGGAGACCGAGCGCAGCCCGGAGCCGTGACGGAGGCCGGAGGAAACCCTCAGGATTTGGAGGCGGCGGCGGCCTTCGCTCGGTAGGCCCGTGCGGCCCGCCTTGCCGGCTCGGATGCGGGCGCTGTGCCCCATGACCGCTCCCTCCCATGACTCGCGATGCCGCCCATGACGGCATCGTCGTTTCTGCCCAACGCGCCGGGTCTCGCGCGCCCGACCCGGCCCGCGCGGATCCCGTCGACCGCGACACGCTTCTGTTGGCATACCAGATGCCATGTGTCAAACATGTCCGGCTGTCTCACCCGGCCCGTTCGACTGATTTGTAGCCGGTTCGATCCCGGCTCAGCAGCGCATCGGACCACGCTGCACTGCACACGAAAAGATCTCGCGACAGCGAGATCGATGATTTCTTGACGGAGAGAGGGATTAAATTGCTTCACAAGGCGCCGTAGCGCGTTCATCCTGCGTGAAACAGAGCCGCGACAGCGGTGCGTCCAAGGAGATCTTCCATGCTGTCGAGCAGTCGCCTGATCAAGGCTTCCTGGATCGCGGTCGAAGTCACGCCCGAGCGCGCGGAGCGGGTTCTGGTGGTCGAGACCTACATCGCGGTCAGTCCGTTGGAGCGGAACTACGACGCGACCAAGTATGAGAAGGTGCTGGGCTGCGTGCGCTCGGTTCTCGAGGCGCATCCCGAGATCGACCGTGCCTCGATCCTGAGCATGCATCGGGATGCGGGCTGCACCGCCCTGTTCCGGGAGGCCCCCGCTGCCGCCTGATCCAGCCGCACTGGCCCCTGCCGGCGCGCCGTCGGCAGCAGCGGAGCCGGCCGCGCGCAGGCTCCGCGTCGCAGCGGAGGAGGACTCCCCGCATCGCGACGCGGCCGGGCCGCCACGCGGCCCCTGGAACCCCGGCATCGAATCGACGCTGCCGCGGGCCTTCCTGCCGCTCGCGACCGTCTTCCGCCCGGACAATGTCTCGACCTCCTTCGCGGAGGCACAGGAGCTGAGCGCCTTCTCCGGCCTGCCGCCCACCGAGGTGGTGGCGTTCCGGCCCGAGCGGCTCGTCGTCCACGAATTGCTGATCCGCGTGATGGCCGACCTCTCGGTCCCGGTCGGCGAGACCTACGGCGATCTCGGCGTGAATTTCCGGGCGATCGTCGCCCGCATCCGCTCGGCCTATGTCGAGCCGCATATGGATGAGATCCGCACCGAGCACGCGGCCGTGCGCGACGCGGTCGCGCAGCGCGTCGCCGCGGAGCTCGATGCGATTCACGCGCGTCCCGCGCCGGCCGAGGCGCCGCCCCGGCGGGGGCTGCTCGGCCTGCTCGGCCTCGGGAAGTCGCAGGAAGCGCCGGGCCCGGCCCCGCCTCTCGAGACCCGCGCCCTCGACCATCTCGCGGCCTGGGCGGAGCAGGCCGCGGGCGATGCCGTGGAAAAGGCCGCCCAGGCTGGCCTGGCCCGCGTGGTGTCCAGCCTGATCCGCCATCGCGGCGGCCTGATCGGCGATCCGGGCCTCGTCGCCGCGCTCGCGACCGTGCTCGCCGTCAACGATCTCGGCAGCCGCCGCATCGGCCGCCTGATCGAGCCGTGGTTCGCCGAGGCCGTAGCGCGCGAGGGCTACACCGCCGTGCGGCCCCAGGCCGACCCGATCGTGATGAACGTCAAGGGCGCCTCGGCCTCGGGCAAGAGCACCATGCGCCCCCTGCAGCGCGCCTTCGCCGAGCGGCTCGGCACGCCCTGGTCCGATTTCGCGGTGATCACGCCGGACATCTGGCGCAAGTTCCTGCTCGACTACGACAGCATCGGCGCCGCCTACGGCTATGCCGGCACGCTCACCGGGCACGAGGTCGAGATCGTCGACCGCAAGCTGGACCGCTACATGGCGCGCAAGGGCCGGGAAGGGCGGATCTCCCATCTCCTGATCGACCGCTTCCGCTTCGACAGCTTCAACGCCGTCTCCGGCACGCAGGACGGCAGCCAGCTCCTCACCCGCTTCGGCCGGCGGGTGTTCATGCTGTTCATGATCACGCCGCCCGAGGCGACGGTGGAGCGGGCCTGGCTCCGGGGCGAGCAGTTCGGCCGCTACAAGGCGGTGGACGACCTCCTGGCCCACAACGTCGAGGCCTTCACCGGCATGCCGGAGCTGTTCTTCACCTGGGCGCTGAACGCCGGCAAGGAAGTCCACTACGAGTTCCTGGACAACAGCGTGCCGCTCGGTGCCCGGCCGCGCACCGTCGCCTTCGGCACGAACGGGGCGATGGTGGTGCTCGACCTCTCAGGCATGCTCGCGATCGAGCGCTACCGGAAGATCGACATCGAGGCGCGCTCGGCCGCCGCAGTCTATCCGGACGCAGCGGCCCTCGCGCCGGAGCGCAACACCGGCTTCCTGCGGGCCTGCGTCCGGCGGATGCGCAGCGTCGACTTCGCCGATCCGCAGAGCGGGCAGGCCTATGCCCGCCACGCCGGGGGACGCCTGACCTGCCTCGACCGGGCCCTGTTCACCCGCGTGACCGCCGACGCGGATGCGCGCGCCGCCTTCGCGGCGATCGGCGGCGCGCGGCCCGAGACGGTGCCGGACGGCGCGGCCCAGCCCCCCGTCGCCCGCGACCGGACCGTGACCCTCGGCGCCTGGGCGGACGCGCCGGCCACCATCGCGGCGCCGGCCTGAAGTCGCGGTGTCGAGAGGGGTTACCCCTCTCGCGGGTCCAGGACGGAGCCCTGGCCTGAGAAGCACGAGCCGGGGCCCCGCCCCGGCCCCCCGCCAAAGGGATGATCCCTTTGGGATCCCGGATTCAGGCGCGTTTGGCGGCGCGGGTCGCGGGGAGCCGGATCTCGACCAGGGTGCCCTCGTCCTTGCGGCTGGAGATGTGCAGCGCGCCGTCATTGGCCTCGACGGGGGCCCGCATCAGCGGCAGCGCCAGGCCACCGCCGATCTCCGGCCGCGCCGCGGCCGCGCCGGCGAACGGTTCGAGGGCGGCGGCGATCTCGTCGGCGCTGAGACCGGCACCGGTATCGCGCACCCGCAAGGCGACGGTGCCCGCCTCGGCCATCGTGGTCGAGACGATGACCTGGCCGCCCAATCCGCTGAGGCGGATGGCGTTGGCGATCACGATGCGCACGGCGCGGGCGATCGTCGGCCGATCGGCCTCGAGGGGCGCAAGATCGTCGCCGAAGCTGGTGCGCAGCACGATGCGGCTGCGGGCGGCCTCCGGCTGCAGCTCCGCGACGCAGGCCGCGATCAGCTCGTTGAGCGGCAGCGGCTCACGGGCAAGGGGGAGGCCAAACCCCTCGATCGTGGCGAGGTCGATGAGGTCGGTGACGAGGCCGAGGACCTGCTCGCCCGAGGTCCGGACGTCCTGGAGATAGGCGCGGTAGCGCGGATGGCCGAGCGGCCCGTAGGGCTCCTTCAGGATCACGTCCGCGAAGCCGAGAATGCCGGTGAGCGGCGTGCGGATGCCCCGGTCGAGGGTGCCGAGGAAGCCGCTGGCCAGGGCCGGGAGGCCGCCCGCGTCGTCCGGCCGGTCCGGCACCCGCAGCACGGCCGCGCGCCGGTCGCCGGGCAGGGGGGCGATGCGCAGGGCGAGGGTCCGGCCGGCGAGGGTGACGCTCCCGTCCGCGGGCCGGCCGTCGAGGACGGCCTGCACGGCCGGCACCGCCTCGGGCGGGAACAGGGCGCCGAAGGCCCCGCCCACCACCTCGCGCGGATCGCAGGCGAACAGGGCGGACGCCGCCCGGTTGAGACCGAGCACGCGGCCGGCGCCGTCCAGGATGGCGACGCCGTCGTCGATCGCATCGAGGGCGGCGAGGGCGTCGGTGCCGCGGGTCTCCCGGACCCGGCGGGCGAGGTCCTCCGCCGCGTGGCGTCCCTCCGGATCGTCGGCGGATACGGGGCGCAGGAGCAGGCAGGCAGCCGGGCCGCCCGGCCAGACCATCCGCCCGCAGGTGACGGCGACGGGCCGGCCCGTGCCGTCCGCGGCCTCGATCGCGACCGTCACCGGCTCCTCACCCGCCCCGGCATGGCGCTCGGGCGGCAGACCGCGGAACAGGCGCTCCGGCCCCGCCGCCTGGAGCGCGGCGAGATCGGCGTAGCCCGCGAGCGCGAGGAGCGCGCGGTTCGCGGCGAGAATCGCGTTGCCGCGATAGACCAGAACGGCGCCCGGGATCCCTTCGAGGAGGGCGGCCGGCTCGGTCTCGGCCAGCGGCCGCGCACCGGGGAAGAAGGTCACCGAAGCGCCCTCCGAGCGCCCCTCTGACGCCCCGTCCGGACCTGCCTCCTCCGGCTCCTCGTCGCCTGCGTAACGGGCCCCGAGGGCACGGGCGATCTCGCGGAAGGCATCGTGCTCGGTCAGCGACAGCCCGGCCTCGGGCAGGGCCGCCAAGGGCGAATCCGCTGCCGCAGGCTCATCGGCCAGCAGCGGGTCGTCGGCGAGCACCGGCGCGTCGGTCGGTTCGGGCGCCGCGCTTGCGGCCGGCTCCAGGGCTTCCGGGGCCGGCGGGTCGGCCGGTGCGTCGGCGGCGGGGGCCGGGCGCGGCTCTCCGAACCAGGTCTGCCCGATCCAGGCGGCGAAGAACGGCGCCGCCATGGTCGCGAGGGCGATCGGATCGCTCGCCAGCGCCGCGGCGGGGACCGGCGCGGCCGGGGCAGGGGGCGCTTCCGCTCGCACCGCGTCACGCGCCGCGTCGGATCCCGCCTCGCAGTCCGCGCGCACGATCCCGAAGCCGCCGAATCCCACGAAGGGCCGGCCGGCCGGGGCGACGGGCGCGCCCGAGAGGTCCGCGCTCACGCTGGAGCCGGTGCCCGTTCGCAGGTCGAGTGCGAGCGCGCGGAAGGTCCGCTGCGCGGCAAGCGCCGCCAGCAGCGCCTCGGCCGCGCCGCCGACCCGGCCCGCTTGTGCCAGGGCCTCCCAGCTCTGCCCGACGAAGTCCGCGAGGGCGTCCTGTCCGTCGGAGATCTGCGTCAGCGCGCCCGCCGCATCCGTCCGCCAGAGGAAGCGGCTGCCGGGCTGCGGCAAGGGCAGGGGCAGGGGCGGCGGTTCGGGTGCGCTCACGGGCGGCGCCTCCGCGACCGGGTCCGGATCCGGGTCCAGATCCGCTTGCCGGATGGCGGGGGCGCGCAGATTCGGCAGCGGCCCGGCCACGACCAGCAGGAAGACGGCGCGTCCATCCTCCCCCTCGGCGCGCGCCAGACGACAAAGGGCCGGCGGGGCGACGCCGCGCGGATCGAGGCGCAGGCGGAGCAGGCGCGGGGTGGGGCCGGCGCCGCGCAGGACCTGTCCCGCCAGATGCGCGGGAAGCGCGTCCGGCCGCCCGATCCGCCGGAGAAGCTGCCGGCCGGGCTCCGATGCGTCGAGCACCCGCGATCCGTCCGAGTCCAGCACGAGACGGATGGAAGCCGCATCGGCCAGAGCCGCAGCGAGGCCCGAATCCGCCTGCCAGGCCGCGAGGGCCGGGGCCGGCAATGCTGCACTGCAAGAGGCGTCGTCCAAACCCGTGCCCTTGGCCATCCCGTCCCATCCGGAACCCTGCCCGATCCCGAGGAATCGGCTCACGCTCCCGCCTTCGCACCGCCGCGGGCCGGCCCGAGCGGCGGGCCTTGCGCGGAAACCATGACTGCGTGAAAGTGAACTCTGCCGCAGCCCTTTCTGTAAGCTGATCTGCCCGCGACCGCTGGACAGTTCAATCCAGCGTCACACGTTTACGTCATGTCAACCTTAATGGCTCGGTCCAGGGGGTGGCATTTCGCGGCGCACATGCTACTTGTGCAGTGCACAAACGCTTGCGTCCCGCGCAACAGGTGCATGAGAGGAGACGACATGAGCAACATCCCGAATTACGAGGTGCCGGGCGAGATGCGCGACTTCGCCGAGAAGAGCGTCGAGCAGGCCCGCAAGGCCTTCGACAGCTTCATCAGCGCGGCGCGTCGCACCGCCGACACGGTCCAGGGTTCGGCCGACATCGCCCGCACCAACGCGCAGGACGTGTCGTCGCGCGGGTTCGAGTACGCCGAGCAGAACGTCAACGCCGCCTTCGACCTCGCGCAGAAGCTCGTCCGCTCGCGCGACATCCAGGAGGCCATGCAGCATCAGGCCGAGTTCGTGCGCAGCCAGTTCGCCGCGATCCAGGCCCAGGCCAAGGAGTTCAGCGGCATCGCCCAGAGCGCGATGCAGCAGGGCGCCGAGCGCGCCAAGAGCGCGATGCAGGAAGGTGCCGACAACACCCGCAAGGCCTTCGAGCAGGGCCTGAGCTCGGCCCAGCAGACCGCCGACGACGCCAAGGCCGCCGCCGAGAAGGCCACGCACTGATTCGCGCAGGGCCGGCGGCACCCGCCGCCGGGCCGCAGTCACGCAGGACCGATACGGACGGCCCGCCTCCCTCGGAGGCGGGCCGTCTCGTTTTCGCCCCCATTGACGGGAGAAGACGGTCGGGTCCGGCGCGTGTCCGGACCTGAGACGGAGTTCAACGCCCCATGCGGCAGATCGGCATCCTCGGCCTCGCGGCGGCCTGCCTCGCCGGATCCCTGGCGACGGCGCAGGCGCAGTACTACGACGCGCCCTATCGCGGCGGCTACGAGGAGCGGCCCTACCGGCCGGCTCCGCGCCGCCCCGTCGGCCTCAACTGCGATGCCGTGCAGCAGGGCATCACCGGATTGCAGCCCTTCTCCTGCCCGCTGCCGGGCCCGCGGCCGCTCGGGGCGCGCTGCTTCTGCGACCTGCCCGCGGTCTCGTTCAGCCCGCCGCAGACGGCGGTCGGCCGCGTGGTGCCCTGAGCCTGCACCCGCCCGGAACAGACGAAGCCGCGGCGCCCCGACGGGCTCCGCGGCTTCGCATCGTCCGGCTCGCCGGATGATCAGTTCAGGACGACGACCTTCGCGCCGACCTTCACGCGGTCGTAGAGGTCGGTGACGTCCTCGTTGGTCATGCGGATGCAGCCCGAGGACACAGCCTGGCCGATGGTGTCCGGCTCGTTGGAGCCGTGAATGCGGTACTCGGTGCTGCCGATATACATGGCGCGGGCGCCGAGCGGGTTCTCGATGCCGCCGGCCATGTAGCGCGGCAGATCGGGGCGGCGGGCGAGCATCGCCTTCGGCGGCACCCACGACGGCCACTCCTTCTTGGCGGTGACGGTCTTCACGCCCGACCAGGTGAAGCCCGGCCGGCCGACGCCGACGCCGTAGCGGATCGCCTCGCCGTTGGGCATCACGAAGTAGAGCCGGCGCTCCGAGGTCGACACCACGATCGTGCCGGGCTTGTAGGGCGCGTTGAAGGCGACGATCTCGCGCGGGATCGGCTGGACCTGCGCTTGCGGGGCCGCCTGCATGCCCTGGCCATAGCCCGGCGCGTAGCCGCGGCTCGGCGTGCCCTGGTAGCCGTAGCTGGGAGCGTCGTCGCCGTAATAGTCCTCCACATCGCTCGAACCAAACGGATCGTAGGCCGTGGCGGCGAGGACGGGAGACGCGGAGAGAACACAGACGCCGAGGAGCGCGGCGAGCGCGGAGGCGGAGGTCTTCATGAGGAGCCTACCTGTGCAATAACCTTTGCCATTACAAGCGTGGGCATAGGCCGCCGGTTCCACAGACCGACGAAGATTTTGGACGGCTCAGGAATACGTAGGCTCGGCTGTAAGTTCGGTGTCTTCGCGCACAGGGCCTCCACCGCTTGTCCACCGCGGCCGCGCGCCGTTCAGGCGACCGCGTCGGTGTGCACGTCGAAGCGGGCGAGATAGACGGAGCCGAAATTGGTGGTGATGGCGCAGTCGGTGGCGTCGCGCCCGCGCGCCATCACGATGCGGCCGATGCGGGGCCGGTTGTGACGGGCGTCGAACGTGTACCAGCGCGGACCGTCCGGACCGTCGAGGAACACCTCGAACCAGGCCGAGAAATCCATCGGGTCCGGCACCGGCGGCACGCCGATATCGCCGAGATAGCCGGTGGCGTAACGGGCCGGGATGTTCATGCAGCGGCAGAAGGCGATGGCGAGATGCGCGAAGTCGCGGCAGACGCCCTCGCGCTGCATGAAGCCGTCATGGGCGGTCCGGGTCGCATCGGCGCGCAGATAGTCGAAGCGGATCCGGTCATGGGTGTAGTCGACGATGGCCTGAACACGGGCCCAGCCCTCGGGCGCCGTGCCGAACAGCGACCAGGCGGTCTGCGAAAGCTTGTCGGTATCGCAGTAGCGCGAGCCGAGCAGGTAGACGAGCACATCGTCGGGCAGGTCCTGGACCGGGATCTGGCGCGCCTCCGGCACAACCAAGTCGGGCTCGCCGGAATCCTGCACGGTGAAATCGGCCGAGATGGTCAGCGGTCCGGGGGGCATGACGATCCGGTGGCAGAGATTGCCGAACAGGTCCTGGTATTCGTGCGCCTCGATCGGCGGATCGAAGCGGATCACGTGCGGGGTCAGCACGTCCGGCATGCGCGACGGATGGACGCTCAGCATCAGGATCATCGGCGTCGCCTGCGCCGCGTCGAAGGCGATGTTGAAGCCGGCCCTGATCTTCATGGTGTGCACCGGGTGTTGCGAGAGGAAGGACCGGACGGGTGACTCGCCCCGGCTCAACGGATGGCCGCGAGGGGCGGTTCGACGGAGGGCACCTCGGGCGGGTGCTGGCCGGGGGGGCTCTCGGGCAGCTCCACCACCTCGACGTCGACGCGCATGCCGAGATCGTCGCTGGCGAGTCCGAAATAGGAGCCGTGCAGCGGCACGGCCTGACGGGGATCCCGGGCCACGGCGACCCGGATCAGGTCGCGGTTGCCGACGATGCCGTTGGTCGGATCGAACTCCACCCAGCCCGCGCCCGGCAGGTAGACCTGCAGCCACGCATGGGTCGAGCCGCCGCCCACATGGCGATCCCGGTCGTTGCGCGGATTGTAGAGGTAGCCGGAGACGAAACGGGCAGCCATGCCGAGAGCCCGCACGCCCTCCATCATCAGCACCGCGAAGTCGCGGCACGAGCCGCACTTGGTCCGGAGCGTGTGCAGCGGGTCCTGCACGCCCTTCTCGCTGCGCGCCGTGTAGGTGAAGTTCCGGCGCACGCTGCGGGTCATGTCGGCGAGCAGCTCCTGGGTCGGGATCCGTCCCGTGGCCGGGATGAAGCTGCGCGCCCAGGCATCGACCTCGTGCCGCGGGTCCGGCCATTGCCGCTCGATCGAGCGGCTGAGGTCGGGCATGTCCTCGGCGCCGTAGCCGAAGGGGTAATGGGTCGCGTGCGGGGCCAATGGGAAGTCGGGGGTATGCTCGGGCGTGTGGTCGAGGGTGATGCCGCAGACGAAGCGGAGCGTCTCGGCGCGTCGGTCGAAGGAGGCCACGGCGACGCAATTGCCGAACACGTCGAACATCCAGCGGAGCGAGGCCGGCTCGGGCTCGATCTCCAGGGTCGTCTCGATCAGCCGCTGGTCGTAGCTGTCGCGTGGCCGGAACATGAGCCGGTGCTCGCCGAACGCCACGGGCCGGCGGTAGCGGTAGGTCGTGACGTGGCGGACGGAGAGGATCGGCACGCGCGGCGGAGGCTCGGGATCGGGACGGGGAGGGTCGATGCAAGTCCCGCGCCTGTCGGTGCGCGGCGCTCAGACGACCGGCGGCGGGGGCTCGCCCGCGGCGCGGTGCGCCTCGGCCAGGACGTCGCGCGGGCGCCAGGGCTTGGGGATGAACACGGCCTCGGGCGGCAGGTCCGGGCGGTCGAGGCCGTGGCCGGAGGTGAGGACGAGCCGCGCCCGCGGCCAAAGCGTCGCGACGGCGCGGGCGAGCTGCAGCCCGTCCATGGCGCCGGCGAGGCGCACGTCGGCGAAGACCAGGGCGACCTCGCCGCCGCGGTCCTGCAGCAGGCGGAGCGCGGCCTCGGCGCTGGCGCAGCCGATCACCGCGAGTTCGGTCTCTTCCAGAAGCGCCTCGGCGAGGGCGCGCTGCTCCGGATCGTCCTCGACGATGAGGGCGATCCGGTCCTGCGGCACCCGGGATGCCTCCGTGCCGTCGCGGCCATCCGCCACCGGTTCGGGCTCGGCCTGGCGCACGCGGCGCACGAGCACGGCAAGGTGCTCCGGCACGCCCTCGGCCACCAGGCTGTCGTAGATCGAGGCGAGGGTCTCGCCGATCTGATCGAGCGGCACGCCGGGCGACAGGGTGTCCAGCGGCGGCGCGCGCCGCCCGGTGCCGTCGCGGTTCCCCTTCGTCAAGAACTCCCCCCGGAAGCCGTGGTGTCACGCCGCCCGCGCGGCGCTTGTGGAGAGAAGTCGGGAAAACGTCGTCAGTTGCGCTCCGTGCCCCTGAAACCCGCGTGAGACGAGCGCCGGCGGCAGAGCGGTCGCTACGGCGCCTCGGCGTCCGCGTAGGCCATCATGCCGGAGACCGCGCGCACGTTCTGGTAGCGGGCGCCGCGGGTGCTCATCATCGCCTCGAACTTCTCGTGCACCTGCGCGACGGAGAGGCTGACCGCCTTCTTGCGCCTTCCATGCTGCGCGGCGAAGAAGATGGTGCGGTTCGCCCGCGCCGGGCCCGGCAGGAGCTGCGCGGCGGCGGCACCGGGCTTGTCGACGACCTTGGCCAGGAACTCCTCGGCGTCGTCCGGCCCGAGGAAGTGGGCGAGATAGACCTCGCCGAGGGTCAGCTCGCGGCCGATGCGCAGGGCGATGCGGGCGGCGTCGCGCTTCAGCATCTCGCCCGCCATCAGCGCGGAGAGGTAGGGATCCCGCCGCATCTCCAGGATGCGGGCCCGCTCCGCCGGATCGGTCACGCTCGGCTTGTCGTTGCCGTCGGCGACGACGAGGGCCGCGTCCTTCTCCAGCCCGTATTTCGCGCCGAAGTCGCGGACCACGCCGAGCCAGGTCCGCTCGATGAACTGGTAGAGACCCGTGGCCGAGGAGGTCTTGGCCTGAACGGCCGTGATGAAGCTCGATTCCTTGTCGGCCACCGCCATCAGCAGCACCGGATCGGTCTGGACCGCCTGGGCCGCGCGCACGATGGTCTGGACGAGGTGGCGCCGGATCTTCATCGGGCCGAATTCGAGCACCTCGTTCGGGTCACCCACCGCGCTCTCGGAGAGCAGGACGTCGTACGAGACCCGGTCGACGGTGTTGGAGCCGAGATCGGTGTCGAGATCGTGCACCGCGGCGAAGGCCGAGGAGGCGCGCAGCACCGCGGGCGGAGCGGGGTCCGCCACGGCCTGCGGCACGAGGGAGACCGTCTGGAGGCGCGGGCGCGGCATCGGGATCTCGGTGGCGGCCTGGGCGGTCGAGACCGCACGGTCGAGGCCGATCCGGCCGAGCTCCGCCCCGGAGCCGATCAGCACGGCGCTCAAGCCCCCGGCGAGCAGCGACATCGACAGGAGGGAGCGGGCGATGGCGGGGCGGCTGCCGTGGTCGCGGCCGACCCGGGGCAGGGCGGTCAGGGCATCGGCCGGGCCCGAGCCGAAGCGGCCGGGGGCCTGGCGGGCGTTCTTGCTGGAGGCGTTGCGCGACGTACCGTCCGGGCGGGCCTGCATGCGACTCGAAATCCTCGTCCCGCGCCGCTGACGGCGCCGTGATCCCGATCTGGCTTGACAGATGTGGCGACAACACGGCCGCGGTTGGGGCCATCCTGTGGCAAACGCCTCCCACAAGCTGTGGACGGAGGGGTGACAGGTTGTCCGTGACTTGAGCGGCGTCCCTCGGCTAAGAGGGCCGGAATGCGGCCAGGCCCCGTCCCCGGGACCCCCGGCACCGACACGAACGTTCCAGGCAGAGTCTGTCCTCTATGAGCGGCGTCAACGAGATCCGGTCGACCTTCCTCGACTACTTCGCCAAGGCAGACCACGCGGTGGTGCCGTCCTCGAGCCTGGTGCCGAAGAACGACCCGACCCTGATGTTCACGAACGCCGGCATGGTGCAGTTCAAGAACGTCTTCACCGGCGTCGAGAAGCGGCCCTACCAGCGTGCGACGACGGCGCAGAAATGCGTCCGCGCGGGCGGCAAGCACAACGACCTCGACAATGTCGGCTATACCGCGCGCCACCACACCTTCTTCGAGATGCTGGGCAATTTCTCGTTCGGCAACTATTTCAAGGACCGCGCGATCGAGCTGGCCTGGACCCTCATCACGAAGGAGTTCGGCCTGAAGCCGGACCGCCTGCTCGTCACCGTCTATGCGGATGACGACGAGGCGGCGGGCCTGTGGAAGAAGATCGCCGGCTTCCCCGACGAGAAGATCATCCGCATCGGCACCTCGGACAATTTCTGGCAGATGGGCGATACCGGCCCCTGCGGTCCGTGCTCGGAGATCTTCATCGACCAGGGCCCGGCGCTGCAGGGCGGCCCGCCCGGCTCGCCTGACGAGGATGGCGACCGCTTCCTGGAGTTCTGGAACCTCGTCTTCATGCAGTACGAGCAGATCGAGCCGAGCAACCGCCTCGCCCTGCCGCGGCCGTCCATCGACACCGGCATGGGCCTGGAGCGCATGGCGGCGATCCTGCAGGGCGTGCACTCGAACTACGAGACCGACCTGTTCCGCGCGCTGATCGATGCCGTCGCCCATGCGGTGAGCCGCGCCCCCGATCCGAAGACGCTCGCCTCCTACCGCGTGATCGCCGACCATCTGCGCGCCTCCGCCTTCCTGGTGGCGGACGGGGTGCTGCCCTCGAACGAGGGCCGCGGCTACGTGCTGCGCCGGATCATGCGCCGCGCCATGCGCCACGCCGAGCTGATCGGCTCGCGCGAGCCGATGATGTACCGCCTGGTGCCGACCCTGGTGCGCGAGATGGGCCAGGCCTATCCCGAGCTGATGCGGGCCGAGAGCCTGATCTCCGAGACGCTGCGCCTGGAGGAGTCCCGCTTCCGCCGCACCCTCGAGCGCGGCCTCGCGATCCTCGACGCGGAGAGCCGCGACCTCAGCGCGGGCGGCCGCCTCTCGGGCGAGACCGCCTTCACCCTCTACGACACCTACGGCTTCCCCCTCGACCTGACGCAGGACGCGCTGAAGGCCCGCGGCATCGGCGTCGACACCGAGGGCTTCACGGCCGCGATGGAGCGCCAGAAGCAGGCCGCCCGCGAGGCCTGGAAGGGCTCGGGCGAGGCCGCGACCGAGACCGTCTGGTTCGCCCTGCGCGACCGCGTCGGGGCGACCGAGTTCCTCGGCTACGAGACCGAGGGCGCGGAGGGCGTCGTCACCGCGCTGCTGCGCGAGGGTGCCGAGGTCGAGGCGCTGCAGGCCGGCGAGAGCGGCCTGATGCTGGTGAACCAGACCCCCTTCTACGCGGAATCGGGGGGGCAGGTCGGCGATACCGGGCGACTTGCCGGCGCCGGCCTGCGCGCCCGCGTCACCGCCACCGAGAAGAAGCTCGGCGACCTCTTCGTGCACCACGTCACGGTGGAGGAGGGCACCCTCGCCCGCGACGGCGCCGTGGAGCTGAAGGTCGACCATGCCCGCCGCCGGGCGATCCGCGCCAACCACTCGGCCACCCACCTGCTGCACGAGGCCCTGCGCCAGGTGCTCGGCGACCACGTCGCGCAGAAGGGCTCGCTGGTGGCGCCCGAGCGCCTGCGCTTCGACATCAGCCACCCGAAGCCGATCGAGGCGGCCGAGCTCGCGCGCGTCGAGGACATCGCCAACGCGGTGCTGCTGCAGAACGCCCCCGTCGTGACCAAGCTGATGGCGGTGGACGAGGCGATCGAGTCCGGCGCCCGCGCCCTGTTCGGCGAGAAATACGGCGACGAGGTCCGCGTGGTCTCGATGGGCCGGCCCGTGGACGAGGCCGGCACCGAGACCGAGGGCGGGCGCCTGCCGAACTTCTCCATCGAGCTGTGCGGCGGCACCCATGTCACGCAGACCGGCGATATCGGCCTGATCAGCATCGTCGGGGAGAGCGCTGTGGGTGCGGGCGTGCGCCGCATCGAGGCGATGACCGCGGATGCGGCGCGCCGCCACCGCGCGGAGGAGGGCCGCTCGCTCGCCGCCCTCGCCGGCCTGCTCAAGGCGCCCGTCGCCGAGGCGCCCGACCGGCTCGCGGCCCTGCTGGAGGACCGCCGGCGCCTGGAGCGCGA
>NZ_CABFPH010000068.1 GCF_902141845.1 Methylobacterium symbioticum
GGCGCGCGGGCGAGGAGGCTCACGTAATCGGCGAGCAGCGCGCGCTTCGTCTTGAACGCTGAGTCGCTCGCCACCGCGAAGCTGAGACCCGGCGTGGTGCCGTTGCCGTCGCGCTGCACGCGCACGAGGCCACGCAACGCCGCCCGCGCGCCGCGCGAGCACCGCGCGGTCGCCTATCCCGGCGGCCGCGGTGCGAGCTGGAAGACGGGGCAGGACTCCTACGGCTTCGCCGGCAGCTTCGGCGGCTGCCGCTTCCGCGGCAATGCCGGCCCGAACGGCTACCAGCTCGACCGCACCTGCTGAGTCCGCCTGGATCCGGGGATCACGGCGCGCGCCTCTGGGTTGATCCGGTCCATCGCCCTCACGGATGATGGGCCGGATTGCGACGGGGATCGGACGTGCCGCACAGGGTCAGCGAATCGGATGCGGCGCGGATCGCCGGATTTCGCCCCGCCTCCGGCATGGAGACGCCGCGCTTCGCCGGCCTGTCGAGCTTCATGCGGCTTCCGCTGCGCTCGCCCGAGGCGGCGGAGGGCGTCGAGATCGGCCTCGTCGGCATCCCCTTCGATGGGGCGACCACCAACCGGCCCGGCGCGCGGCTCGGCCCCCGCTCGGTGCGCGAGGCCTCGACCGGCACGCGCATGGTCAACCACGCCTCGGGGATCGCGCCCTACGCGCTCGCGGCCTGCGCCGATCTCGGCGACGTGCCGGTCAACCCGATCGACGCCGCCGAGACGTGCGAACGGATCGAGCGGTTCTTCGGCGGGCTGCGCGCCGCCGCCATCGTGCCGCTCTCGGTCGGCGGCGATCACCTCGTCAGCTATCCGGTCCTGCGCGCCCTCGGGGCCGGACGGCCGCTCGGCCTCGTCCATATCGACGCGCACAGCGACACGGACGACGCGCAATACGGCGGCACGCGGCTCACCCACGGCACGCCGTTCCGTCGGGCGATCGAGGACGGCGTGCTCGACCCGCGCCGCTGCGTGCAGATCGGCATCCGGGGCAGCATGGATGCCGCGGACGAGCGCGACTGGGCCTGCGCGCAGGGCGTCCGCGTGATCACGATGGAGGAGGCGGCGATGCGCGGCCTGCCGGAGGTCGCGGCCGAGGCCCGCGCGATCGTTGGCGCGGGGCCGACCTATCTCAGCTTCGACATCGACGCCCTCGATCCGGCCTACGCGCCCGGCACCGGCACGCCGGAGATCGGCGGCTTCACCAGCCGGGAGGCGCTCGCCCTGGTGCGGGCCCTGCGTGGGCTCGACCTCGTGGGAGCCGACCTCGTGGAGGTGGCGCCCTCCCTCGACCCGACCGGGGTGACGGCGCTCGCGGGCGGGCAGATCGCCTTCGAGATCCTGTGCCTGCTCGCCGACGCGGTGGCGGCGCGCCGGGCGCAGGCCCGGATGGGCTCTCACCAGGCCGACGCGCGCCAAGTCGACGTTCAGGCGAAGACGTAGCCGCCGACGATGCGCAGGCCGACCTCGCGGCCGGCTGCGTAGCGCTCGCCGTCGAAATCCTCGACGAGGAGCGGCCGGCTCTCGCCGCGGTCGACCTCGATGCGCTGCCGCCCCTGGCTGCGGTGCGAGGCGCGCACCGTGCCGTGGAGATGGGCCGCCGCGGGCTCGGTGAGCTGGATCTGCCAGGGACGCACGTAGAGCTTGACCGGGCCGATCAGCCCCTCCGGGGCCACGACGCTCGGCACCGGGCGCCCGTCGACGCGCACCTGCCCGCCCTCGGCGATGGCCTCGATCTCGACGGCGTCGCCCAGGAACTTCAGCACGGTCGCCGAGGCCGGGTTGTCCTGCACCTCGTCCGGCGTGCCGACCTGCTCCAGCCGGCCCCGGTCGAGCACGGCGACGCGGTCGGAGAGTTCCAGCGCCTCGTCCTGGTCGTGGGTCACGAAGATCGTGGTCTGGCCGGTGCGGTCGTGGATCTCGCGCAGCCAGCGGCGCAGGTCCTTGCGCACCTGGGCGTCCAGGGCTCCGAAGGGCTCGTCGAGGAGGAGCACCCGCGGCTCGACGGCGAGCGCGCGGGCGAGCGCCACGCGCTGGCGCTGGCCGCCCGAGAGCTGCGACGGGTAGCGGTCGCCGAAGCCCGACAGCTTGATCAGGTCGAGCAGGTCGCCGACGCGGCGGCGGATCTCCGTGCGGCTCGGCCGGTCGCTCCGCTTCCGGGCATTGAGCCCGTAGGCGATGTTGTCGGCCACGCTCATATGCTTGAACAGGGCATAGTGCTGGAACACGAAGCCCACTGCCCGCTGCTGCACCGGCAGGCCGGTGGCGTCGTCGCCGCCGAACAGCACCCGGCCGCGGTCGGGGAAGTCGAGCCCGGCGATGATGCGCAGCAGCGTGGTCTTGCCCGAGCCCGAGGGGCCGAGCAGGCCGAGCAGCTCGCCGGCCCGCACGTCGAGGTCGAAATCGTGCAGGACGGCCGCCGTGTCGAAGGTCTTCGACAGGCCCTCGACGCGGATCGCCGTGGAGGGGTGGGACCTAGTGCCGTCCGCCGGCGGCGAGATCGCCCGCGTAGCGCCACTCCAGGACGGATTTGAGGAGGAGCGTGACAAGGGCAAGGCCGGCGAGGAGAGAGGCGACGGCGAAAGCCGCGACGAAGTTGTACTCATTGTAGAGGATCTCCACGTGGAGCGGGATCGTGTTGGTGAGGCCGCGGATGTGGCCCGAGACCACGGAGACCGCGCCGAATTCGCCCATCGCCCGGGCGTTGCAGAGGAGCACGCTGTAGAGCAGGCCCCAGCGGATGTTCGGAAGCGTGACGGTGAGGAAGGCCCAGAGCCCGGAGGCGCCGAGCGTCAGCGCGGCCTCCTCCTCGGCGGTGCCCTGCTCCTGCATCAGCGGGATCAGCTCGCGGGCGACGAAGGGGAAGGTGACGAAGATCGTCGCCAGCACGATGCCCGGCAGGGCGAACAGGATCTGGATGCCGTGCGCGGCGAAGAAGCCGCCGAAGACCCCCTGTGTCCCGAACACCAGCACGTAGATCAGCCCCGACACCACGGGCGAGACCGAGAAGGGCAGGTCGATCAGCGTCACGAGCAGGCTCTTGCCCGGGAACTCGAACTTGGCGATGGCCCAGGCCGCCGCCACCCCGAAGACGAGGTTGAACGGCACGGCGATGGCCGCGACGGTGAGCGTGAGCTTCACGGCCGCGATCGCGTCCGGCTCCCGGAAGGTGGCGAGATAGGTCTCCCAGCCCTTCGAGAAGGCCTGCACGAAGATCGTCAGCATCGGCAGGACGAGGAACAGGGCCAGGAACACGATCGCCACGGCGATCAGCGTCCAGCGCACGGCCCGGCCCTCGCCCACCGCGCTCGTCGGCCGCGACACGTGAGCCGGCCCGCTCAGGATGGCGGCGCCCTCAGACATAGCCGAATCTCCGACGGCTCCAGGCCTGGATCAGGTTGATCGCCAGAAGCGTGAGGAACGAGATGCCGAGCATGATCGTGGCGATCGCCGCGGCGCCCGCATAGTCGTATTCCGACAGCTTGATGACGATGAGCAGCGGCGCGATCTCCGAGACGTAGGGCAGGTTGCCCGCGATGAAGATGATCGAGCCGTACTCCCCGACGCCGCGGGCGAAGGCGAGGGCGAAGCCGGTCAGCACCGCCGGGATCAGGGGCGGCAGCACCACCTTCACCAAGGTGGCGCGGCGGCTCGCGCCGAGGGTGGCCGAGGCCTCCTCGACCTCCTTGTCGATCTCGGCGATGAGCGGCTGCACGGTGCGCACCGCGAAGGGCAGGCCGATGAACACCATCGCGATGAAGATGCCGACCGGCGTGTAGGCCGCCTGGATGCCGATCCTCTCCAGTTGCGCGCCGACGAGGCCGGTCGGCGCGTAGAGCGAGGCCAGCGCGATGCCGGCCACCGCCGTCGGCAGGGCGAAGGGCAGGTCGACCGTGGCGTCCACGATCCGCCGTCCGGGGAAGCGGTAGCGGGTCAGGACCCAGGCCACCACGAAGCCGAAGATCGAGGCCGTGAGCGCGGCGAGCAGCGACACGCCGAAGCTGATCCTCAGCGCGCTCGCCACCCGCGGGTCGCGGGCGACGTCGAGGATGCCCGAGAGGCCGAGCCCGGAGGCGCGCCAGACCAGGGCGGCGAGCGGCAGCAGCACGACGAGGGAGAGGCAGGTCAGCGTGTAGCCGAAGGTGATCCCGAAGCCCGGGAGCACGCTCGGCCGGCGGAACTGCCGGCGGGGTTTGCGCGGTTCGCTCATCGCGTCGCCCTAGCGGCCGGCCTTGCTCAGCTGGTCGAACAGGCCGCCGTTGTCGAAGTTCTTCTTCTGGATCGTGTCCCAGTCGCCCTGCAGGTCCTCGATCTTGAAGAGCTTGATCTCGGGCAGGAGCGCGAGGTCCTTCGGGTCGGCGGCCTCGCGCTTGATCGGCCGGTAGTGGTGCTTGGCGAAGATCGCCTGCGCCTGATCGCTGAACAGGAACTGCAGATAGGCCTCGGCCTGTTTGCGGGTCCCCTTCGCGTCGACATTGGCATCGACCAGCGCCACCGGCGGCTCGGCGTAGATCGAGACCGGCGGCACCACGATGTCGAACTTGTCGGCGCCGAATTCCTGCAGCACGAGGAAGGCCTCGTTCTCCCAGGCCGGCAACACGTCGCCGAGGCCGCGCTGGGCGAAGGTCACGGTGGAGCCGCGCGCGCCCGTGTCGAGCACCGGCACGTTCTTGTAGATCTGCCCGACGAAGGCGTCGGCCTTGGCCGCGTCCTTGCCGTCCCGCTCGTAGGCGTAGCCCCAGGCGGCGAGGAAGTTCCAGCGCCCGCCCGCCGAGGTCTTCGGGTTCGGCGTGATGACCTTGATGTCGGGCTTGGTGAGGTCCGCCCAGTCCTTCACGCCCTTCGGGTTGCCCTTGCGGACGAGGAAGACCACGGTCGAGGTGTAGGGCAGGCCCTGGTTCGGCAGCTTGGTGCGCCAGTCGGGGCTGATCTTCTTGGAGATCTTGGCGATCGCGTCGATGTCGGACGGGATGCCGAGCGTCACCACGTCAGCCGGCACGCCGTCGATCACCGTGCGGGCCTGCGAGCCCGAGCCGCCATGAGAGGCGCGCACCGTGATGTCCTCGCCGGTCTTCGCCTTCCACGCCTCGGCGAAGGCGGCGTTGACGTCGCGATAGAGCTCGCGCGTCGGGTCGTAGGAGACGTTGAGCAGGGCGGACTGGGCCTGCGCGTCGACCGGCAGCGTGGCCGCCGCGGTGCAGAGCGCGAGGCCGAGGGCGAGCATCCGGCATGCGAGCCGGGCCCGCGGGGTCCGGTCCTGTCGAGAAGCGCGCTGAACGGCCACGGATACCTCCTGCGATCGACCGCGCCCCGCGCGGCCGTTTGGGATGCCCTGTGGTGTTCGTTTTACAGAACGATGTCAAGCGTCGCTGCGGGCCTGGACCGCACCGTCCACACGGCTCCCGTGATCGCGATCCTCTCTCAACGCCTTATCGGACCTCAACTAAGCGGAAAATATTTTCCGTCCAATCTATTCAGGAGACGGATCTTGCTCTCCCAGCGCGTCCTGAAGAACGAACGTTTCGCTGCGGCCAGACCCGGCCCCGTCAGCGGGTGATCCGCGACGGCGCGATCGGGTCGCTCGCCGGAAACGTCTCTTCGATCGCCTCGTCGAGCAGGCGCTCCTGCCGTTCGCGCAGATCCTCGCCGCGCTCCCGCGGCGGCTGCGGGGCCGCGCCGTCCGCCCGCTTCGCGGGCACCGGCTGGCCCGCGCCCCGGTGCCGGTCCGCCGCGCCGAGGCGCCAGATCAGCAGCGCGACCGCGGAGGTCAGGGCGACGACGGCACCGGCTTTGCGCAGATGCCCCGGGAAGCCGCTGCCCCGCTCGTTCAGCAGACGCCTGCGCGCCCGAATGAAGGCATCGCCGGTCCGGTCCAGATCCGGGCCGAAGAGCCGGGCGCGGGCGGCCGGCACCAGCTCGTGCCGGTGGCGGTGGAGCCAGCGGTCGACGGCGTAGGTGGCGTCCGCGAAGCGGTCGAGCCAGCCGCGCGAGTCCGTCCGCTGCCGCTGCAGCCGGCGGAGGGCGCGCATGAACTCGGCTTCCTCGGCGGCGAGATCGGCGATGAGGCGCTCCGTGCCGGGATCGCGTCGCAGCACTGGATAGAGGCTTCCGGAGAGGGCCTTCGCGTGCCGGTCGAGTTCGTCGATCAGGTCGGCGAGAAGCCGGCTGCGACTGCGCAGCACGTCCGCGCCGGGAAGGGCGGCAGGCATCTCGTGGATCAGATACGCGATATTGGCGTGGTCGCGCTCGATGAAATGCCAGATGTCCATGCGGCCTCCTCCACCCCTGGATGCGCGCCGCTCCCGATCGCGCTGCGACCGGGAGCGGCTCCGAACCTTCGTTTCGAACCGCTCGTTCTCGCCGAGCCATCCACGTCCGCGCAGCGCGCGCGCCTGGTCCCGGATCAAGGCCGTGGGAGCGGGGAAGGTTTCCCGGCCGCTCGCGCCGGTCCCGATCGCGTTGCGAGATCGCCTCGCGGTCCTTGTTGTGACACGCCCTCGTCAGCCGAACCGGTTGCCGGTTCAGCTTGAGAGTGCGAGCCTCAGCCGTTCTGGCGCCGCTTGAGGCTGCTCTCGTCGCCGGAGGACCCCATGCTCGGGCTGGACAGGCCGCTGTTGTTGGCGCTCCCCGCTTGTGCCGCGTCATCGGGGGCGGTCTGCCGGTTGCCGGCATGGTCCTGGTATTGCTCGGTCTGGACGTGCTTGCCGTCGAGGCCGCGCGCGTCGCCGTGCAGACTCTTGTCCCGGTTGCTCAGCACCATGTTCTCCGGAAGGATGCCGTCGGGCAGATCCGTCAATGCGCCGGTCCCGGCCCCCTTGCCCTGCGCGCCCGGACCCATGTGGTGCCTGTTGGCATTCGCCATGATCATCCTCCGTCTTTGCCGTGTCGGGCAGCGTTACGACGTGCCTGGTTGACGAACATGGCCGCGCGTTTCGGTCGTGCAAGCGCGACAAGGACGAATTTATCTGCGGGATTATTGGGAACTTTGTGCGCCTTTTCGGGATGCTGGCGCCAAATGAGCCAAGCTTTAGAGCCGTTCCCGATCGCGTTGCAGTCGGGATGGGTCTAAACCTTTGTTGTGACGCGCTCTCTTGCGCCGAACCGGCCTCGACTCCGGCGGAGAGCGCTCTCGAGAGGCGCCTGCCGTTCCGGTGTGGGCGCAGGCCTGCGTCGGCCCGAGGCGACGGCGCAGCCAGCGCGTCGGATGGAGACAGGTCTTCACCGCTGACCGGCCCCGGATGGATTGACCGACGGCTTGGCCGTTCCGTAAGGGCAGGCATGCGCCGGTGCCTGCCTCGAATGGTCCAGAGCCGCGCGATCATCGGGGTGATCGCGCTCTACGCGCTCTTGCTCCAGGCCTTCCTCGGAGGGCTCGTCCCGCCGGTCTCGGTCTCGGTCTCGGCCGACCCGGAGATCTGCGCGCGGCACGACGCATCGAGCGCCCCCGGCGACCACGGCTCGGCCTGCCGGCATCACGTCTGCTGCACGGCGGTGCAGGGGGCCGGCTGGCTTCCCCCGCTCCCGGCGGGATACGCGACCGTGAACTGGATCCCGGTTCAGGTGGCCTCCGCCGTCTGGCGCGAGGCCGGGCCCGTCCAGGCCCGGGCGCCCCCCGATCGGTCCGTCAGTCCACGAGGTCCGCCCGCACTCTGATCGATCCGCCCTCCCGATCGCTCAGACCCGGACCGTTATCCATGTCGTTTCGTCTTCCAGGCGGCGCCCTGCGCCTCGCCGCGCTTGTGCTCGTCACGCTTCCCCCGGCCGCCGCACGGGCCCGGGAGGGCGCCGACAGCGTCACCCTCGGGGAACTCTCCGTGGTCGGCGAAGGCGGCCCGGCCCGCCCCGCTGCTCCGGGCTTCGGCGTCGCGGCGCCTCAGGGCTCGGCCCCCGTGGTGATCGAGAATCCGGTCGGGCAGGTCGTGACCGGGATCGACCGCCGCAACGTCATCGCGAACCGCCCTGCCACGGGCGTCGGCTCGGTCCTCGTCAACAGCCCCGGCGTGACCGTGCGCCAGGGCAACGGCGCCCGCGACGTCATCATCTCCATTCGCGGCAACAATGCCCGCTCGACCGGCGTGATCAAGAACATGGTCGTGCTGGAGGACGGCTTCGTGGTCACGCAGCCGGACGGGGCCTCGCGTTTCGATTACACCGATCCGCGCGCCTACAGCCGGATCGACGTGTTCCGGGGCCCGCAATCGGCCTTGTTCGGCAACTACGCGACCGGCGGCGCCATCGCCTTCCGCACGCGGACCGGCCGAGAGATCGACGGCTACGAGGTCGGCGTCGACGCGGGCTCCTACGGCTACCTGTCGAATTTCTTCACGGTGGGCGGCGTCAGCGGTCCCGTCGAGATCAGCCTGTTCGCCAGCGACGTGCGGGGCAACGGCTATCAGGACCATGCGAGCTTCGACACGCAGACGATCAATCTGCTCGCGAGCTACACGCCGACGCCCGACAACCGCTTCACCCTCAAGGTGATCAACAACGACCTGCACGCCAACCTCGCGGCGCGCGCCTCGCTGGCCCAGTATCGGATCAATCCCTATCAGCGCGGCTGCCTCGCCGCAGCGAGCGCGGCGCCGGGCTGCACGACCTACACGTACTTCCTCAACGGCGCCTTCGGGCCGACCGTGCCGGTGACGGCGACCGAGGCCGCGCTTCAGCGCAACGACCGCCGCACCATCGTGGCGGCGCGCTGGGAGCACGACATCGATGCGTTCACGACCTGGCGCGTGCAAGCGGGCTTCGACGAGCGCAACTTCAACCAGCCCTTCTACACAACCGCCTCGCGCGGCTCCTACCCGTCCTGGAACCTCCTCACGGATCTGACGCGGCGCGGCGACCTGTTCGGCCTTCCGGCGACCGGCTACGTGGCGCTCGCCTACAACACGATCGACAACCACATCACCACCTTCAACCGCGCGCCCTATGGCGGTCCACGCCTCGGCGCGCTGATCGGCGATCAGGAGGCGGTGCAGTCGAATCTCGGCGGCCGTGCCCGGATCGAACTGGGGCTCTCCGAGCAGTGGACGGGGGTGCTCGGCCTCTCCGCCGAGAACACCACGATCGACGGCCGCAATCTCGCCTACACGACCACGGCCGCTGGTACGGCCCGCACGATCGCGGACGTGAATCGCAGCTTCCTGAACGTCGCGCCGGAACTGGCGCTGGTCTATCGTCCTTCGGAGGCGTGGCAGTTCCGCGGACGCATGGCGGGTGGCTATACGACGCCGGCTGCCTCCAACCTGTTCATCACGCCCGCCGGCCTGCCCGGGAACAACACCCAGCTCCAGACGCAGGAGAATCTCGGCCTCGACCTCGGCGTGGACTGGACGCCGCTGCCCGGGATCTCGGTCAGCCTGACCGGATTCTACGAGTTCTTCCGCAACGAGCTCGTCTCGCAATCTCCCGGTGCCGGGCTGCTCGCCTATACGTTCAACGCCCCGGCCTCGGAGCATCGCGGCATCGAACTCGGCGCCACTTGGGATTTCGGGCCCGGCTGGCGCGCGACGGTCGCCTACGGCTTCAACGATCAGATCTACACCGATTACGTCGAGCAGATCAGCGCTGGCAGCCTGAGCCGGCGTTTCGACCGGGCCGGCCGGACCATTCCCGGCGTGCCCGCCCACCAGCTCCTGGCGCGCCTCGGCTACGACGTGCCCTCCGGCCCGCTCGCCGGCCTCGGCGCCTTCGTCGAGACGGTGGTCCAGGGCGACTTCTACCTCGACAACGCCAATCTCCTGAAGGCGCCCGGCTACGCGGTCGTCAACGCCAACCTGCATTACGACACGGACCTCGTCGGCGCCGACGCGAAGCGGCTGAGCCTCTATCTCGAGGTGCGCAACCTGTTCGACACCGTCTACGTCGCCTCGGCGCAGAACCTCGCCAATACGATCAGCGCGTCGACGGGCCTGCAGAACGGGGCTGCCGTGCTCGCGACGACGACGGGCTCGATCTACGCGGGCGCCCCGCGCAGCTTCATCGGCGGCATGAAGCTGTCTTTCTGATGCCGCGGCGGGGGGCGGTCTCGGGACCGCTCCTGCGAACCACCCTGTGAACCGCCCGGCATCCCTGGCGTTGGCCTCCTGAGACGGTTGCCGCTTGGATCAAGCGGCAACCGTCGCTCAGGCGCCGCGCGGCGCTCGAGCGACGCCGATATCCGCCATCCCGAAGGGACCACCCCGGATGTCGGACGAGACCGGCGGCGCGACCCGCTCGTTTGGCGCGATCGCCACGTCGCCTCGAACACCCAGGCCGGCGACGCAAGACGTGCCGGGCCGGGCCACGCAGCAGAACAGGGACACAGAGCATGACGAGCAAGCCCCCGCCCGTGCCGCCCGACAACCGCTCGGACAAGGGACCGGGCAGCGCGTCCGAGGCCCCGACCGCCACCGGCCCCAAGGGTTCGACGCAGGCCGGCGACCCGGACAAGCTCGGCCAGGCCGGCAACACGAAGGTGAACACCACGCACAAGGGACATCAGCAGGACCGATGAGCAACGCGACCAAGACGCCGGCTGCGGACCGCCACCAGGGCGGCCCCGGCAGCAGCCACCAGAACGCCGAGAAGCCCGGAGAGCCGGACAGCCATGGTCCGACGCCCGGCTCGCCGACGAGCGACACGCGCTCCCATGTCTCCGGCGGAGGCGGCGAGCGCGACCGGCATCACCGCCACAGCAGCGCGGGGCACGCGCCCGACCGCTCCGACCGTTCGCACTAGAGCCGCCCCCGATCGCGTTGCAATCGGGGGCGGCTCCAAGTCTTTGGTTCGGCGCGCTCTCGCGCGCCGAACCGGCATCCCCTTCGGCTTGAGAGTGCTCCAAGAGCCTGTTCGAGCCGATCGAACGGGTGTCGATCCGGCGTATCCCCGCCGCGCACCTCAGGATGAGGTGGTTGGGTGGGAGGAGCCGGATCTCTGCATGACGATCGGTCGACCCCGCCCGAACAGGTTCTAAGCTGCGACGGGCAGCCAGTCGCAGAAGGCGCGCACGGCCGGCTGCTCCGCCTGAGCCTCGGGCACGTAGGCGTGGTAGCTGCGCGCCGGCAGCGCGGGACCGGCGAACGGGAGGGTCAGCCGCCCCGCCGCGACATCGTCGGCGATCAACCGTTCCGGGCCCATCGCCACGCCCAGCCCGTCGAGGGCTGCCTGGAGCGTCAGGTAGAAATGCTCCAGCGTGACCGATGCCTGCGGCTCCAGATCCGGCACGCCGGCCGCCTGCAGCCACTGGCGCCAGACATCAGGCAGCGTCGCCGAATGCAGCAGCGTGCACTGCGCGAGCTGCGCCGGCTCCCGCAGCGACAGGCGCCTCTGGAGTGTCGGGCTGCAGACGGGCATGCGCCGCTCCGTGAGGAAGGGCTGCCCGACATAGCCCGGCCACCGGTCCGGGCCGCCCCGGATGGCGACATCGAAAGGCTCGATGATCTGTGCGAGCGGCACGTTCGAGGTCGTCAATCGAATCTCGACGGCAGGATTGGCGCGCTGGAAGGCCGAGAGGCGCGGGATCAGCCAGCGCAGGGTGAAGGTCGCCAGCGCGTTCACGTGCAGCACGCGCGCCCGGCCACGCTCCATCTGCCGCGCCGTCGCGAGCGCCACGCGGTCGAGGGCCGCGCCGATCTCGGCGAGATAGCTCCGCCCGGCCTCGGTCAGGACCACGCGCCGGTTGTGCCGCTCGAACAGCGGGAGGCCGAGCCAGGCTTCGAGCGCCTGCACGTGCCGGCTCACCGCGCCATGCGTGACGCTGAGTTCGTCGGCCGCCCGGGTGAAGCTCTCGTGACGGCCCGCCGCCTCAAAGGCCTTCAACGCGTTGAGCGGCGGCAAGCGGCGGTGCATGCGTCAGCTTTCCTCACGTGAGCGTCAGCATAAGACGTTTGTCAGCGTGGGACGAGAGCCCCATCCTGCGGGCCATGACCACCGACAGCCCGCTCTCGCCCGACCTGCATCGCGGCGCATCGACCGAGGCCCCGCGCGACGCGCGGCGCACGCTCGCGGTGGTGGGGCTCAATCACGCGCTCCACGACGGCTACACCGACCTGATCTATGTGCTCCTGCCGGTCTGGCAGGCGGAGTTCGGGCTCGGCTACATCGCCCTCGCGGTGGTGCGCTCGCTCTATGCGGGTGCGCTGGCCGGCCTTCAGATTCCCGCCACCGCGCTCGCCGGCCCGCTCGGCGCGCGCACCGTGCTCGTGCTCGGCACCCTGCTCAGCGCCGGCGGCTACGCCCTCGCTGGCGCATCCGGGGGGCTCGTCGGCCTCTGCGTCGCCCTCGCGCTCTCGGGGGCCGGCAGCAGCACGCAGCACCCGCTGGCCTCCGCGGTGATCGCCCGCGCCTACGGGACGGCGGCCCGCGGTCCGCTCGGCACCTACAATTTCGCCGGCGATGTGGGGAAGGCGGCGCTGCCGCCCCTCGTCGGCTTCCTGCTCACGCAGTCCGACTGGCGCTCGGTTCTGTGGCTGGTCGGCGCCGCCGGGGGCGTCGTCGCGCTCGGGGTGGCCGGTCTGCTGCCGCGCCCATCCGGGCCACGCGGCAACAGGCCCGGCACAATGGCCGTTCGCCCATGCGTCGCGCCGCAGCAGACCGGCCGAACCGGCTTCGGTCTCCTCGTGGCTATCGGCATGCTCGACAACGCCGCGCGCCCGGCATTCCTCATCTACCTGCCCTTCCTCCTCCAATCAAAAGGCGCCGCCTTTGCAATCGTTGGCGTCGCATTTACTCTCGTTGCCGTCGGCGGTGCGCTGGGAAAAGCAGTTTTCGGCAGAATCGGCGAGCGTATCGGTGTGACGCGCAGTGTAATCCTGACCGAGGCTGGGACCGCGGCGGCGATCCTGGCCGTCGTCGCCCTGCCGCTCTCCCCCGCACTGGTGGTGTTGCCGGCGTTAGGTCTGATGCTGAACGGCACCTCCTCCGTGCTCTACGGGACTGTGCCGCAGCTCGCGCCGGGGGCACGCGTCGAGAGAGCCTTCGCCATCTTTTACACTTGCACGCTCGGCGGCAGCGCGCTCGCGACGCCCCTGCTCTATGGCCCATTGGGCGACGCAGTCGGACCGGAATGGGCGGCCGCAGCGGCTGCGGCCACGGCCTGCGCCGTGATCCCGTTGATGCTCGCCCTTTCGCCCCGGCTCTCCGCACACGCGCTGTCACGGGCTGCGTGAGGTGCCTGGCGCCGTGTCGGCCTTGCTATGGCGGAAGCGGCTGAGACTGACTCGAGGCACGAGCGCATCCGTTCGCACTGCGGAATACAGTCTTCATCCGTACCGATCGAACGCGGATCTCTGGGCCAGTGCTGCAGGCGGTGCGGACGTTACGGGGATGACGGCTCGCAAAAGTCCGCGATGAGGCCGACAACCAGATCGGTCGCAGTACGGACAATGGTGTCGCCCTTGCTGAATGCGTGACCGTTAGGCCGAACGGGATGCGGAACCGGGCGCGAAGCGGCTTGCCGGACGTGGAAGGGCGAGATGATCGCGCAAAGTATCCCCGGCATAATCGGTGCGGAAGAGGCCACGCCGTTGCAGGATCGGTACGACCGCGTCGGCGAAGATCTCCAAACCGTCCGGCAGCACATCCGGCATCAGATTGAAACCGTCTGCCGCGCCCGCTCGAAACCACGCCTCCATGTCATCGGCGATCTGCTCCGGCGTGCCGACGTGAATGCGGTGGCCGACACCGCCGCCGAGGGCCCGCAGGAGCTCGCGCACCGTCAGATTGCCTCGGCGCGCCAGCGCTACGGTGCCGCGGAACATCGTGTGATTGGCGTTTTCCGGCAGCGGCAGAGGATCGGGCAACGGCTCGTCGAGGACCAGCCGCTCGACCGGAACCTGCAGCGTACCGGCTAGCCGGGCGAGGCTGTACTCGACAGGTACCTGCTCCCAGAGTTCCTCCTGGCGCCGTTGCGCCTCGGCCTCGGTCGAACCGATCACAGTGGCGAGTCCCGGGAGGATCATGATCGCGTCCGGCGCCCGACCGTAGCGGATGGTCCGCGCCCTCAGGTCCCGGGCATAGGCGACGCCATCCTCGATGGTTTGAGCGAGCGAAAACACCGCATCGGCGGTTGCTGCGGCGAGTTCCCGCCCGTCATCCGATCCGCCGGCCTGCACCGTCACCGGCCGCCCCTGCGGGCTCCGGGGCAGCGTGAGCGGGCCCTCGACGCTGTAATGGGGGCCGCGATGGCGGATCGGGTGGACCTTCGCGGGATCCACGAAGCGCCCGCTCGCCTTATCGCCCAAGAACGCGTCGTCCTCCCAGCTGTCCCACAGGGCGTGCACGACCTCGGTGAATTCGCGGGCGCGTGCGTAGCGGCTACCATGCTCCACGGGGCCTTCGCGGCCGAAGTTGCGACCGGCCGCCGCATCGGCCGTCGTCACCACGTTCCAGCCTGCTCGTCCGCCGCTGACGATGTCGAGGCTGGCGAAGCGGCGCGCGATGTTGAAAGGCTCGTTGTAGCTTGTGGAGGCGGTTGCGATCAGGCCGACATGACTGGTTGCGGCGGCAACGCTCGCCAGCACGATGGTCGGCTCCAGAGCGTTGATGGGCCGGTAATCGACGCGATCGTTGATGGCGGGTGTATCGGCGAAGAAGATCGCATCGAATTTCGCCTTTTCTGCCACCCTCGCGACGTGCACGAAGTGGTCGATGCTCACGAAGGCGTCCGGTCGGCTGCCCGGAAGCCGCCAAGCGGACGGGTAGACGCCCGAATGCAGCAGGTTGACGTTGAGGTGCAGCTGTCGGGCGCGCAAAGTCATTGTCTCGGCGGCTCCTCAGCGGATGCGGGGCAGGACGGCGTCCGCGAAGCGGCGCATCTCAGCCTCGAAGGGCTGAAATTGCAGCATGAACAGCTCGATGCCGGCCTCATGAAAGCTACGGATGCGGTTTGCCACCGTCTCGTAGCTGCCGACCAACCCCGCCGCAGTGCCCCCATTGGTGCCGACATGACGGCTCGATGCCGCCTCCGTCTTGGCGAACATCACGCTTGCCGCATCGGTGCGAGCGCGGGTCTCGGCGCGCAGGGTCGCATCCCGTTGCGCGAGGGCGAGGAGTCGGGCGTGCTCGTCTGCCGCTTCCGCGTCGGTTTCCCGCGCGATCACGAAGGCGGAGAGACCGTAGCGCAGCGGACCATTCGCGGCCGGGCGGCGCGCAACATCGGCGATCAGCGCCCGGACCTCGTCAATTGGCTGGCCGTTGATGAACCAGACGTCGGCTTGATCAACCGCGAGTGCGCGGGCCGGCTCGGATTCGCCCCCGAGATAGATCCTCGGGCGTACGCGGAAGGTGCCAGCGGGCCGGAGCTGATAGTCCTCGATCCGGAAATGATCGCCCTGGATGGAGACGCGTTCGCCGCGCATCAACCGGCCCACGCAGTCGATCCACTCGCGGCCATAGGCATATCGGTCGTCATGGGCCGGGAAGGGCAAGCCGGCCCGCTCGAATTCCGCGCGGTTCCAGGCATTGACGAGATTCAGCGCGAAGCGGCCGCGCGCAATATGCTCGATCTGCAGCGCCATCTTGGCGAGCACGACCGGATGGTAGAGCCCCGGCTTGATCGCAGCGATGATCTCGATCCGCCGGGTGAGCGCCGCCAGCGCAGCGGCGGCGGTCCAGGCCTCCAACTGATCACGCTCGTCGTCGAAGGGGTTGGCCGTGTGCTGGGCGATCAGAACGGAGTCAAAGCCCAAGGCTTCGGCTTCCAGGACGAGGGCGCGATTGCGCTCCCAGCTGGCATCGTCGGGCTCGTCGGGATCGTGATGGGCGGCGCGAGAGCCGTGGACGGCGGCCCAGATTCCGAAGCGAGGGGCGTCAGACATCGGCGTTCAGCCCTTCACGGTGGATGGCCGGAAGATCTTCACGTCCGTCGCGTCGATCCGGCGCGGTATGAGCTTGGCCTCGAGGAACACGTCTGCGATATCCTGCTGCTCGCCGAGTTGCGCACGCTCAACCGGCTCGACCGTGTAGCTGCGCCGGGCATTGGCTGCCGCGACCACGGCGGGCGGCAAGTCACCCCAGACGGGTGCGAGCAGCGCGACCGCCGCCTCGGGATTGGCCTTCACCCAGCGGCCCGCCTCTGAGAGCGCTTCGTAGACGGCGGAAACCACCTCCGGGTGCTCGGCGACGAACCGGTCGTTGACGAGATAGTACCGATGGTAGCTTGTCAGCCCGGTGCCGTCCGCGACGGTGCGCACAGGGCGCTTGGCCTCTGCGAAGGCGAGGAATGGATCCCAGATCGACCACGCGTCGATGCTGCCCTTCTCAAACGCCGCAGCCCCTTCAGGCGCTTGGAGATAGGCTGGCTTGATGTCGGCGAAACTGAGGCCCGACCGCTTGAGCGCGGCGGCGAGCACATAGTGGCTACCCGAGCCGCGCGAGACGCCGACGGTGCGGCCCCTCAGGTCCGCGACCGTCCGGATCGGGGAGTCGGCGGGCACGATGATGGCTTCGGCAGATGGCGCTCCGCGCTCGCGAGCGTAGAAGGTGAGTGGCGCGCCAGCGGATTGCGTGAAGATCGGCACCGCATCGGCCACGTCCGCATGGATGTCGACGGCACCCGCGTTCATTGGCTCGATCACACTGGTGAACAGGTGCCAGGACGGTTCGAAGCCAAGGGGCGCGAGACGCTCCGCCAGCGTGCCCCGGACCTTGAGCACGGTGAACAGCACCGAGGAGCGTTGCATGCTGATCTTCACAACGCGCCCGGCGGCATGCACGGCCGGCGCGCCCATGGGCATGCCGATCGCGGAGGCGGCTACCGTGCCGAGCCCTCCACACAGGACGGAGCGGCGGGTGGTCAAAAGCCTGCGCGAGGCACCGTCAGTCATAGCGAGCTCCGGATGAGGGGCCTGGAGCGGAATGCGATCCCCTGCCGGGCCTCCTTTTATGAAACCCAGAAGGATCGGTCTGTTCAACGGTATGTGCTTGCAATTTTGCGTTCAATTTCAGATTTTTATTCTATTTTATTTGTGAGATGGGGAATATGTTATCTGCTGATCGGTCCATCTGGAAGTGACAAAATCGTATCTTAATCCTTAGAGATAGTCAGAAATGATTGCAGCACGAGGGTAATCATTTCGACAAATAGGTGAATAATGGTATATGTCTCTCTCTCGTGCTTAAAATTGGCGCTTATATTTCATTGACGCTCGGCGCTTGCGGCGGCGATACACCGCTGTTGCAGAGTGACGTGCTGCGCTGCTTGTAAGGCGCAACACGGTGTCTGATCTGTCGTGACATTGGATGGGATGACTGGGCGATGAGGCAGACGGATGCGGGCTGGGGCGCCGGCCCGAGCGTGCGCTACGAGGACCTGGCCGACCGTTTCCGGCCGATCTTCGCCGAGATCCGAACCACGGCGGTCGAGCGCGACCGCGCGCGCAGGCTTCCACATGCGGAGATCGGTTGGCTGCGTGAGGCCAATTTCACCACCCTGCGCCTAGCGCCGGTCTCCGGCGGCCATGGGGCGAGCCTGCCCGAATTGTTCAACCTGTTAATCGAGCTGTCCGAGGCCGATTCCAACGTCACCAACGCCCTGCGCGCCCATTTCGGTTTCACGGAGGATGTCCTCTGCTCCACCTCCCCAGAATGGCGTATCCGCTGGATAGAGCGGATCGGCAGTGGCGAGACGGTCGGCAGCGGCGTCTCGGAAACGGGGCAGGCCAAGGTCGGCCAGTTCGACACCGTGGTTCGTACGCGCGGTGTTGAGCGCGTCGTCGAGGGGCAAAAGTTCTACACCACAGGCTCTCTGTTTGCGGACTACATCCACCTCTCTGCGCAAGACGAGGACGGACAGCCTGTGGTTGCCGCTGTGCCGACCCGTGCGCCGGGTGTCACCATCCTGGACGATTGGGATGGGTTCGGGCAGGCGCTGACCGCCAGCGGCACCGTGCATTTCGAGGGCGTGGTCCTCGCGCCTGAACTGATCAAACCCGATCCGGCGCGCTTTCCGTACGCGATGGGATTCTTTCAACTCGTGCATCTGGCCACGCTTGCGGGTATCGGCAGGGCGGCGGCAAACGACGTCGCCCGATTGGTCGCCGAGCGCACCCGTGTCTACAGTCATGGCAATGCCGGCCGTACGGCGGACGACCCTCAAGTCCAGGCGGTCGTTGGACGGGTACGCGGTAACGCGTATGCCGCGGGCGCGATCGTCCTGAAAGCCGCAGCCGCTCTGGAGCGCGCTTATGAAGCTCATCTGGCCGGTGCGGCGAGTCCGGCCGCCGAGCATGCAACGGCGCTCGCCGACGTTGAGGTCAATCAAGCCGTGACGGTGGTGACTAGCCTCATTCTGGAAGCGACGACCGGACTGTTCGACGCGCTTGGCGCTTCTGCCGTGAAGGAAGGGCTTGGCCTCGACCGTTATTGGCGCAACGCTCGCACCATCGCCTCGCACAATCCGCGGATCTATCGCGATCGTATCGTCGGAGCTTTCGCGGTGAACGGGAGTGCGCCGCCGCGGCAGTACCGCGTCGGAACGGCCTGAAGAGTTTGTGCACACGCAGGCACAGGAGGCGCCTGCCTCCAGCTCATTGCCGGCAGCGTGCTCGGATGGTCGCGCTGGCGCAGTCTGAACTTATTCCGTGCTGCTTGGCGCGCTCGCTTGGCAGCCGCTGACACGCGCCAATGCTATTGAATGCCCGGGCGGATCGACATCGTCGTTGAGGTCGTCGATGCGGTCTGCCGTGGATCGCGTCCAGCACATGCTCGTGGATCCGGCTCACCTGCTTCGAGGTGAGCCGGATCGGTCTTCAGGTGCGCGGCAGAGTGTGGAGCGCCTTCAGAAAGACATCAATTTCTGCGCGGGTGTTGTAGAAGGCGAGCGAGGCGCGAACCGATTGATCGACGCCGAAGCGGCGAAGTGCCGGCAGGGCGCAATGGTGACCGGAGCGCACTGCGATGCCATGCGCGTCAAGATGGTGGGCTACCGCCTCGTTCTCCTGTCCCGCGATCGTGAAGGACATCACGCTCGCCTTCTCACGGGCCGTGCCGATCAGGCGCAGCCCCTTCACCTCGGCGAGGCCGCTTTGCGCGTATTCGAGGAGGTCGTGCTCGTAGGCCGCGATTGCGGGAAGCCCGACGCTTTCCAGATAATCGAGCGCCGCACCGAGGCCCACCGCCCCGGCGATGTCTGGCGTGCCCGCCTCGAATTTCTCCGGTGCGCCCTTATATATGGTCTTCGTGAAGGTGACGTCCTCGATCATGTGGCCGCCGCCCTGCCAGGGCGGCATCGCCGCAAGCAAAGCACTCTTTCCGTATAGTATTCCGATGCCGGTCGGGCCGAACACCTTGTGGCCGGAGAAGACCAGGAAGTCGGCGTCGAGGGCCTGCACGTCCAAGGGCATATGCGGCGACGATTGCGCGGCGTCGACCAACACCGGCACGCCGTACGCATGGGCGAGCGCGATGATCTCGGCGATCGGGTTCACGGTGCCGAGGGCGTTCGCCACATGCGTCACCGAGACGATCTTCGTGCGGCCCGAGAGCAGGGCCGCGTATTGCTCGAAGATGATCTCGCCGCGGTCGTTGACCGGGATGACCCGGATCGTCGCCCCCGTGGCCTGGGCGAGCAGCTGCCAGGGCACGATGTTGGCGTGGTGCTCGATCGTCGAGACGATGATCTCGTCGCCCGGGCCGATATGGGCCCGGCCGTAGGAATTGGCGACGAGGTTGATCGCCTCGGTGGTGCCGCGCAGGAAGACGATGTCGTCCTTGCTCGGCGCGTTGAGGAAGCGGCGCACGGCCTCGCGCCCGCCCTCGAACAGGTCGGTGGAGCGCGCCGCCAGGGTGTGCGCCGCCCGGTGGATGTTCGAGTTGTGGCGCCCGTAGAACTCCGAGGTCGCGTCGATCACGGCCTGGGGCTTGTGTGTGGTCGCGGCGTTGTCGAGCCAGATCAGCGGATGGCCGTTCACGCTCTGATGCAGGGCCGGGAAGTGCCGGCGCACATGCTCCACGTCGAAGGGCGCCGCCACCGGGCTCGACCTCTGCGCGGTCAGGCGCGGAGCGGGGCCGGGCGAGCGGGTCGGCTCGACGCGGGGGACGGCGGGGGCCTTGCGGGCCGGCCGTGGCTCGCGATCCAGGAAATAGTAGTCGGATGGTGGAGCCTCGGGCGCCCGCGACAGGCGGCCCGTCCGGGCGAAGCTCTCCTGCGCCTCGTCCACGCCCGCCCGCGACGGGTCGGCCGGCACCAGGTGGGGGGCGAGCGCCCGGGCGAAGGCGGCGGCGCGCGGGTGGTCCGCCGCGATCTGCCGGTACAGGTCCGGGCCGCCCGGCAAGGTGGTCGGCAGCGCTGCGGGGAATGCGAAGTCCGGCAGGACCGGCCGCGGGCTCGTTGGATGGACCGGCGGGATCGCGGCCGTGTCGAGGAAGGCCGGGCTCGCGGGCGCGAGGTTGGGCAGCGTCGGCCCGGACAGGCCGGGCAGGCCGACCGGCGGCGCGCCGAAGGAGCGGGCGGCGAGCGCCTGCGCATCCGGCTGCAGGCCGGAGGGCTGGCCCCCGGCCGGGGCCGAGGGCAGACCGACCGCGCCGTTCGGGAGCGGTGCGCCGGCGGGCCCCTGCGGCAGGCTCTCCAGCGCCTGCGGGATCTGCGGTCCCGCGGGGATCGCCGGGGCGAAGGGCTGGCTCGCGGCCTGCCCCTGCCCGTAGATCTCGCGGGCGAGGCGCCCGACGAGATCCGCGTGGGCGAGCTCGCCCGGGTTCCCCGAGGGGAGACCGATGGCCGGCGCCTCAGGCGTAGTCATGGTAGTTGCCGAGCAGCACGTTATCGAGACGGGCGATCGCGTCCTCGACCAGCACCGCGGCCGAGAAGTAGCGGGTCACGAGGTGCGAGGCGATCGAGTGGTCGTTGGTGCCCATGTAGCGCACCGACAGGCCGGGCTCGATCTCGCCGGTCACGCCCGACTTCTGCAGGCCGACCACGCCCTGCTCGCCCTCGCCGACGCGGAGCAGCAGGATCGAGGTGGTCTGGGCGCCGGTCACCGGATCGATGTCGATGGGGAGCTTGTCGCTCGGCACCAGCGGCACGCCGCGCCAGGTGATGAAGGGCGCGCCGAACAGATGCACCACCACCGGCGGCACGCCTCGGCGCGTCGCCTCCCGGCCGAAGGCCGCGATGGCGCGGGGATGCGCCACGAAGAAGGCGGGCTTCTTCCAGACCAGGGTCAGCAACTCGTCGAGATCGTCCGGAGTGGGCGGGCCGCCGCGGGTCGGGATGCGCTGGCGCCCGCTGGCCTCGTTGAGCAGGCCGAAGGCCGAGTTGTTGAGCAGCTCCCATTCCTCGCGCTCCTTCACCGCATCGACGGTGAGGCGGATCTGCTCGCGGAGCTGGTCGATCTCGTTCGAGTAGAGGTCGGTGACGCGGGTATGGGTGTTGAGGATCGTCTGGATGGTCGAGAGGTGGTACTCGCGCGGATCGACCTCGTAATCGACGAAGGTGGTGGGCAGGCGCGGCTCGCCGGCATGCACCGCCAGCAGCTCGATGCCCTGCTCGCCGTAGGAGTTGGTGTGACCCTTGAGCCGGTCGCGCTCCTCCTGGTGCTGGGCGATCCTGGCGCGAATCTCGTCGGTCTCGACTGCGGCGCGGTCGAGGGTCAGCAGGGTGACGGCCGAGAGCGCCTTGACGGCGGGCGCCGGCGCGGCCTCGCCGACGAGGTCCCCGTCGCCGAAATAGTCGCCCCGCGTGGCGAGCCCTTGGCGGAGGCGGCCCTTATAGGGGCCCGACAGGGTCAGCTCGACGGTGCCGTCGGCGACCACGACGAGGCTGCGGCCCTTCGAGCCCTCCTCGTGAATCACCTCGCCCGCCTTGTGCGTGCTCTCGGTGAACTTGCCCGCGAGGGCGGCAAGTTCGGCATCGCCCAGGCGGCTGAACAGCGGCACGGCGCGGAGCGACCCGGGACGGATCGCCCGGCCCTTGTCCTCGGTGGCGAGATCGATGCGGCCGGGCTTGGCCAGCACCACAGCGCGACGGTTGACGCGGTAGACGCCGCCCGGAACATCCACGAACGGTAGCAGCCGCAGGAGCCAGCGCGGCGTATTGGCCGCGTTCTGGACGGAGGTGACGGTCGCCGTCGCAAGATTGCGCGCGGCTGAGGCGCTGACGCTCAAACCGGGTCCGCTCATCGTCTGGTCACTCCTGCCGTCTGGTTCCGGTGCTGGGTCGGGCGGCGTCCGGCCCCGCTGTGGGGCCGCGGCACGCGAAGGTGCAGCCGCGAGGAAGCATTCCCGCGTCGATCTCGGAAGAGAGACCGCGCGGATCCGGCCGAGATCTGGTCGATCCGGCGCAGTGAAAGTATCAATTGGCCGGTTCGGCGGATTCGCTCCGCCGGTCTCGGCGATGTAGGGATAAGCTCAGCGACGAAGCTCGGTCAACGGAATGATCTTCTAAAATGATCGCTGGGCCGAGATGGACTTGCTCTGGTGCATCGCATCCAAAGAATGCGGTGCTGCAAAAGACGAGATGAGTAGAAATATGTTCTTCCGCCGAGCGGGGCTGCCGGGGCGGGAGGTGCGATTTTCCCGAGCAGGATTTTTCCCGAGGCCGGCGCTCAGATCCCGTCGCCGAAACCGAAGGACTGGTCCATGGTCAGAGCCGGCTGCTCCTCGGGTGCGAGCCGCGAGACCACTCGGGCCGGAACACCCGCGACGGTGGTATGGGGCGGCACGTCGTGCAGCACCACCGCGGCGGCGGCGACCTTGGCCCCTTCTCCGACCCGGATGTTGCCGAGCACCTTGGCGCCGACGCTGAGCAGAACCCCGCGCGCGATCTTCGGATGTCGGTCGCCGCTCTCTTTCCCGTTCCCGCCGAGAGTCACCGATTGCAGGATCGAGACGTCGTCGGCGATGATGGTGGTCTCGCCGATGACGACGCCGGTCGCATGGTCGATGAAGACGCCCGAGCCGATCCGCGCCGCCGGGTGGATGTCGCAGCCGAACACCTCGGAGATGCGGCTCTGGACGTGGAGCGCCAGCGTGGCCCGGCCCTGGTGCCAGAGCCAGTGCGCGACCCGGTAGGCTTCGAGGGCAGCGAATCCCTTGTAGAACAGGAAGGGATCGAGATAGCGGCGGCAGGTCGGGTCGCGCTCGCGGATGGCGACGAGGTCGCGCACCGCATGCGCCCCGGCATCGGGGTCGGCCTCGAAGGCGGCGAGACAGAGGTCGCGCATGGAGAGCCGGGCGAGGTCGCCGTCGCCGAGCCGGTGGGCGAGGCGGTAGGCGAGCGCCTGGGGCAGGCCGCGTTGGTCGAGGACCGTCGCCTGGACGATCCCGGCATAGAGCGGCTCCTCGATGAGCGCCGCCTCGGCCTCCGCGCGCAGGGCCGCCCAGACGTCGGCCTCCGCCGTGCCGCGGCTGGTGGCGCGCAGCGGCGACTGGATCGCCGTGGTCGCCGTCATGCCCGTTCCCCCGCGCCCGGTCAGTGGATCCGCCGAAACAGATCGGGCAGGTAGCGCTGCAGGGTCTCGTGCCCCTCGAACTTCACGTCGATGGTGGCCACGCCCCGGCCCTGGCCGTGAATCCCCACCACGCGGCCCCGCGCGTGGCGCCAGATCCCGAGCGCCTCGGCGAGGTCGAGCCGCTCGAACACGACCTGATCGCCCTGCATCACCGTCGCTGCCGCCATGGCGCCGAACTCCCTGGGCCCGACTGCGTCGGCCCGATCCTGTATGGGAAGAGACTGGTGAGACGCCCGCATCCGCCCGTGGGAAAGCTCTTCCTGATGTCCACGGCCGCTGGAGAAGGTTTCGGTCGCGAAGGATGCGTGCGGGAGCACGTTTTTTTTCGCTAAGTAATTGTTGTAATTGGATAATTGGGTACTCCGCGCGATTTTGCAAGCGCGTCTTGTCGAGCCGGTGCGCGTCCGGGGAGCCTCCGGGATCGCGCAGGGATTCGGAGCGCGCGGCCAGGGGCGGGCCGGGGTCCATCGCGGCCAAAGGCTTGGCCGGCCTCACGATGTCGGCGGTCGCCGCCGGCGCGCGGAGCCCGCGCGGCGCCTGTCGCGCGGGCACGCCAAACCTGTGCGGAGGGAAGGACGCTTTCCCGTTCGGGCGAGCGCGGGGATCATTCACGTCGGCGCGCGTGAATCTTTGGCGGGAATTTCCAGCCAGACGCGATGGCGGGAAGTCTCGGACGCTCGGGCCCGCGTCCCGGCTCCGGCGGCCGACGCCCCGAGCGTGGCGCGGATCAGAACAGCTCGATCATCGCGCTCTCGGCTGGTCCGGCCTGAGCGCCGACCGCCCGGGCATCGGCCTCGCGCTGGATCTGCGAGACGTAATTGGCGCGGACGGCCTCCAGCAGGACATCGGGCCGGAGGGGGCTCGTCGGTTCGATGCCGTCGAGCGATTGCCGGAGGTCGGCGAGCAGATCGTGGAGCATGCGAACCGACAGGCCCACCGCCTCGATCTGCTGGCGGACGACGTCCTGGAACTGGATCTGTCCGAACACGGCGAGCACCTGCTCACCGAGTTCTCCACTCAGCGCCTCGATCTCCGTGAGCTCCGTGCGCGCCATGCCGGCGATGATCCGGGTGGTGCGTTCGGCGATCCCGTCGAGATCGGCCATCAGCACCTGGATGCGTGCCTCCTCCGCCTCGCTCTGCGCCGCGTTGCTCGCAGCGGCCACGACGCCGTCGATCGTCTGCTGCACGGCCGTGACCCGGCGCCGCGCCTCGGCGATGGCCTCCTGCGAACCCTGGGCGAGGTTCTGAAGCTCCCGGGCGATGACCTGGAAGCCGGCCCCGTGACTGCCGGCCCGGGTCGCCTCGATATTCGCGTTGAGGGCGAGCATGCGCGTGGCCGCGCCGACCTTCTCCAGGCCTATGGTGAGCGCATCGAGGTTGCGCATCTGCTCGCCGACGCCGCTGATGGCGATGCGCTCGGCGCGGGTGCTCTCAAGGCGGTCGTGCAGATAGGCGTTGAGGGCGCCGGCGAGGGCGCGCAGCGCCCCGTCGCCGTCCTCGGCGAGGCCGACCATGCGCCCGCGTGTCGCCGCGAGGCAGGACGCGCTTCGGGCGTGCACCGCGTCGAGGGTCCGCAGGGCCGCGAGGATATCGCCGGCAGCCGCTTCCGTCTGGGCGACGACGCTCCGCAATTGCTGCTCGGTCACGCTGAAGAAGGGATCGAGCTGCGCGAGTGTCGCGGCGGCCTCGCGCGCCTCCGCGGGACGCTCCTCCGCCTCGGCCGCGCCTCGCGCAGAGGCCGCGCCCTGCGACAGGTCCGGCGGAGCCGGGGAATCCACCGTCGCCGTCTCGGCCGCCGAAGCCTGCGTGAACGGCGCCCGGCGACCGTCGCGCTGCAGAAGCCGCACGGCGAGGCCGCCGCAACCCGCATAGACCACGGCCTGGAGGACGGACCAGATCTGAACCAGATCCAGGATCCAGAGCGTGGTTCCGGCCGCCATGCCCGAGGCCCCGCCGAGAAGAAGCGCCTTCAGTTCGAACCGATCGGGCGCGGGGACGTCTGCGATCTGCATCGGGGCGGGAGCCATGGAAGCGTGAAGATGGGCGCGGCAGCCAAAGGGAGCCTGTCCGAGCGGGCGGAAACGGGGGCGCCGGATCGAAACGGTCCGGCTTGAGCGCGCGCGAGCCGACAGGGATGCCGGTTCGGCGGGGGAGCGCTTCAACACAAGGGCATCGAGCCGTTTCCGGTCGCCGCGCGATCCGGAACGGCGCTCGCGCTCAGGCTGCGCGGGGCAGAACGGCCGGCGCGACCTGCTTGATGACCTGCAGGAGCTTGTCGGGCTGGACGGGCTTCACCAGCCAGCCGGTCGCGCCGGCCTTGCGGGCCTCGTCGCGCTTCTCCGGCTGCGACTCGGTCGTCAGCACGAGCATCGGAACGAAGCGGGTTGGGGCGAGCTTGCGCAGCTCCTGGATCAGCTGCACGCCGTTGATGCCGGGCATGTGGAAGTCGGTGATCACCAGGCCGGGCGCGAGGCCCGCCCGCACCTTGGCGAGGGCGTCCTCGCCGCTGACGGCCTGCTCCGTGGCATAGCCCGACCGGGTGAGAATCCCGGACATGCTCGACAGGATCGTCGGCGAGTCGTCGACAAGCAGGATCGCACTCATGGCACTCGGTCCCTCTTCGGTCTCTCATGGGCCGGATGTCCGCACGGGGCGGCAGCAGATCCGGAGAATCGATTGTCGGTCTATTTGATTTCTGGACGGTGTATGGATTTCGATGAATATTTATTTCGTGAGTCCATGTTGGAATTTTGGTGAGTCAGGCGGGGATAATTTTATCCATCACGGCGTCGCATAAGTGCTCGAAATCTTGAACGGACCGTGATCGGGGCTTGAAATATTTGACCGGCTGCTGCTGTCCGAAGGCCTCTGCCAGGGCGATGTCGGGGCGGATGCCGACGAGCAGGCGCTCCTGGCCGAACTGGGCGGTCAGGCGCTCCAGGGTCTCCCGCTGCATCGTCATGCGCAGATCGATCTGGACGGGCAGGATCGACAGGCCGTGCAGGCCCGCGTTCAGCGTCGTGGCGACCCGGAAGAAGGAGCGCGCGAACTGCCCGACGCCATCGATGGCGAGATGGTGCAGGGTCGTGGGAACGAGGACGTGGTGGGCGCTCGCGAGGGCGCTGACGAGCAGGGCATCGGCCGTCGGCGCCGTATCGATGAGGACGGCCCGATAGGTCCCGGTGAGCGGCCTGAGCGCCTCGGCCAGGGCCAGCGGCGGGATCGCGCCCGGGACGCCTCCGAAGGTACGGTCGGCGGGCAGCACGTCGACGTTCGGATAGGCGGTCGCCTGAACGCCGTCGGCGAGCGCCGCCCCGGCGCCCCGGAACACGTCGTGCACCGTCGCCTGGCCCGGCGCCGCCTTCACGCCGAAGCCGAGACCCGCATGGCCCTGGCTGTCGAGATCGACCACGAGCACGCGGCAGCCCCGGTCGCCCAGCGCGGCGGCGAGATTGACCGTGGTCGTCGTCTTCGCCGTCCCGCCCTTGCGGTTGGACACGGCGATCACCCGCGCGCTCATCCCGCGCGACCCCGCTCCGACGCCTCCGCCCGCGGCAGGGCGGCGAGGCAGGCCGCGGCCGCCGGATCGGCCGGCTCGCCGCGGATCGCGGGGGCGGCCGCCATCAGCACCTGCAGGATGGCGGTGTGGGCCCGTTCGAGGCCGGACAGGTCGACCACCGGCACCGCCGACCCGCGCAGGGCGTCGAGCAGCGGCTCGGCCTCCTCGATGGGGCAGTGGCCGGTGAGCACAAGGCAATCGTCGCGCAGGTCGAGGGGCATCAGATGAGGTCCGGCAGGTTGAGGACGAGGAGGACGCGGCCGTCGCCGAGGAGCGCCGTGCCCGAGAAGCCGGCGAGGCCGGCGAGCAGGCCGTCCAGCGGCCGCACGATCACCTCCATCCGCTCGCGGAAGCCGTCCACCACGATGCCGATGCGTTCGCGCCCGACCCGGACCACCATCACCGCCTCCTCGTCCGGGTGCGCGTCGTGCGCCGGCTCGAGGCCGAGGCTGTCGGCGAGCCGCACGAGCGGGATCACCGCGTCGCGCAGGACGAAGGTCTCGCGCTGCTTGATGCGGTGGATCTGGGACGGCAGCACCTTCACGGTCTCCACCACGGAATCCATGACGACCCCGAATTGCTGGCCCTGCACCGCGATGGTGACGATGCGGGTCACCGCCATGGTGAGGGGCAGCTGCACCGTCACGCAGGTTCCCGCGCCGACCCGGCTCGTCAGCCAGACGTCGCCGCCGGCCTTGCGGACGGCGGAGCGGACCACGTCCATGCCGACGCCCCGGCCGGAGAGGTCCGAGACCTGCTCCTTGGTCGAGAAGCCCGCCGCGAAGACGAGGTTGACGAGGTCCTCCGGGCTCATCTGCGCCGCCTGCTCGGCACTGATCAGGCCGCTGCGCAGCGCCTTCGCGCGCACCGCCTGCGGGTCGATGCCCTGGCCGTCGTCGGAGACCTCGATGATGACGTTGTCGTTCTCCTGGCGCGCGGAGAGGCGCAGGGTGCCGTGGGCCGGCTTGCCCGCCGCGCGCCGCGTCTCCGGCGTCTCGATGCCGTGGTCGAGGCTGTTGCGCACCATGTGGATGAGCGGGTCGGCCAGGCTCTCCAGCACGTTCTTGTCGGCCTCGGTGTCCTCGCCCTGGATGACGAGCTCGACCTCCTTGCCGAGCTTGCGCGTGATGTCCCGCACGAGCCGGGGGAAGCGCTGGAAGACCTGGCTCACCGGCATCATGCGGATCGCCATGACGCCGACCTGCAGGCCCTGGGCGATCCGGTCGATGACGGCGTACTGCTCCTTGATCTCCCGTCCGAGCTGGCGCGAGCCCGAGACCTGCTCGACGCGCTCGGCGAGATAGGCGAGGCCGTTCTTGGCGACCGTCAGCTCGGCGACGAAGTTCATCAGCGCATCGACCTTGCCCTGGTCCACCCGCAGCATGCGGGCGGGCCCACGGCCGTCCTCGGCCGGCTTCGGCTCCGCCGGCCTGACCTCCGGCGGAGCGGCGATGGGGAGCAGGCCTTCCCCGGACGGGCCTTGCGGTGCCTGCAGCGCGGCCGGTGCCGGCGCCAGGGCCCCGGCCGCTGTCCGGGGGACGAGCGCCTCGGCGAGGCGGCGCGCCACCGTCGGCTCGTCGCCGCCGTGGTCGGCGAG
>NZ_CABFPH010000069.1 GCF_902141845.1 Methylobacterium symbioticum
ACTCTGCCGAGATCGGGTGTGGATCGGCGCGGAGTTCTGATGCCGACCGGCTTCGTGAGCACCCGAATGGCCAGATGTCGATGGCTCACAGCCTGGTGCCCCTTAAGACACAGGCCGACAGCTTGTTCACTGAACGCGGCCGATCCCGAGGCCCACATCGCTAACTTGCCTAGCTAACGGATCCTAGCTAGGAATTGGTATGGATCCGGTCAGCGTCTTCGATGCCAAGAACCGTCTCAGCGCTCTCCTCGATCAGGTCGAGCGGGGGCACGAGATCGTCATCACGCGCCGCGGCAAGGCCGTGGCCCGCCTCGTGCCCACTTCCATACCCGATCGTCCGCATATGGCGGTCGAGAAACTGCGCGTTTTGCGAGAGGGGATCGCGGGGCGCGGCGAGCGGTTTGCCTGGACTGACCTGAAGGGCTACCGCGACGAAGGCCGGCGGTGAGCCACTGCGTCCTCGACTGCTCGGCGGCCCTGTCGTGGGTGCTGCCCGGCGAGAGTGACGCTGCGACGGACGCACTGCTCGATACGGTGGCCGCGGCCGGCGCAGTCGCGCCCGCGCTCTGGCCGTTCGAGGTCGCGAACGTGCTGCTGATGGCCGAGCGACGCGGTCGCATCATGCCGGCGGAACGCCAACAGGCTTTGGTGCTCCTGGGCGAGTTGCAGATCCACATCGACGGACAAGCTGTAGCGCGCGCCTGGACGGATACGCTGGCACTCGCGCAGGTGCATCGCTTGACGGTGTACGATGCCAGCTATCTCGAGCTCGCGGTTCGGCTTGGCCTGCCGCTCGCTTCTCGCGACATGGAACTACGTTCTGCCGCCTCGGCGTGTGGCGTGTCGCTGTCGATCTGACGCTTGCAACATCCAAATCTGATGAAGCTCACCACTCTCCGATGATTGCCCCTTGCAATGTAGTCACCGATACGCTTGTAGTCGGCTTCGACATCGTCGGTGAAGACGGCAATCGTGTCCTGCTATCGTCGAGCTTGCCTTAACTCATTCACCACTCGACTTCGGACCCGAGCGGCCGGGGGGACCCGGTCAGCGTCTTCAAGGCCTTGCACGATCGCAGCGCCGAGGGCCAACAAGTGCACCCGCGTTCCTCGATCAGACGCACTCCTTCGCGCGGCATTTCGCTCCAGGAGAGATCATCGTGCTGTTCCTCGGCCTTGACCCGTTCTGCCGAGCTTGAATTTACCGGCCATGGCCGTCGCGCTTGACCGGTCGCGTTCGTAGCGGCGGCGATGTCGTTTCCGGTTCGGGGGAGCCTGAGCGTGGAGGGGTCGCCTGTTTCACCTGGGTCGTCGCTTCGACCTCCTCACATTTCTTCTTCGCGCGTGCCCATGCCTCGGTCTCGAGCGGTCTCCAGATCGCGTGCAGCTCATGTGTGTCAAATCGCTTTGAAGATCAGACCCTTTTTTGGAGTGGGCCCCTTGGGTTGGGCGGATTGGGCAGGGCTGATTGACCGGATGGCCAGGTCTTCGAAGGATGAAGACCATGGCACGACACCGTTCCCACAGCGTCGCGTTCAAGCGTCAGGTCGCGCAGGAGTACCTATCCGGCGAGACGCTGCACGGCCTGGCCAAGCGCCACGATCTCTCGCGCAACCTCGTGCGGGTCTGGGTGCAGAAGTACGAGACCGGCGCGTTCGACGACGACGCGGCCGCCGCCGGCACGATCCAAGCCTACGAGGCGCGCATCGCCGCGCTCGAACGGCTCGTCGGCCGGCAAGCGCTTGAGCTTGAGTTTTTAAAAGGGGCTCTGCGTCAGGGACGGCCGCCGAGAAGCGGGCCTACGTCCGTGATCACCGGCCCGACAGCCTCTCCGTCGCTGAGGGACGTCGGCTGATGGGTCTGGCGCGCTCCACCTACTACGACGCTCCGAGGCGGGCTGCCGACGACACCGCCCTCGTCGAGGCGATGGCGGCGATCTGCGACGCGTTCGAAGCGTACGGCTGGCGCCGCGTCCAAGCGGCCCTGCGCCAACAAGGATGGCGGGTGAATCACGACGTCGCGGTGATGGGCGGCTTCGTCTACGTCGCGATCATCCTGGATGCCTGGTCGCGGCGGGTGGTCGGCTACGCGCTCAGCCGTTCCATCGATGCCCGCCTGACCGTCGCGGCCCTGCGCGCGGCGATCGAGCGGCGTCGGCCGGCACCGGGACTGACCCACCACACGGACCGCGGCAGTCAACCCAATACGCTGGCGAGGCGTATCGGAAGGTGTTGGTCAAGCACGGGATCGTCGGTTCGATGGGCGGACGCGGCAACCCCTACAACTGTGAGGGCGAAGCCGAATGACCGAGCTACTCGACCGCTACCGATCTATCTCGTCGGTGTGACTGGGACGACCAGCCGAAACTATACGATTTCCAAATCTTTCCTGCATTGGAATGACCTGAAAGAAATTATTAACCATAAGCTACTATCCGCATATCGATAGAAATATTTGGCAATAAAATAACTTGATATGTTAGAAAATCGCGATCAATCCGAGTGCATGCATAACCACCAATAGAAATGGCCAATAGGCGAAACCATTGTAAGAAGGCGCACTACATAATGAATGTCCCCTTGAAAATCAGCCCGTCCGACAAGCCCTCAAATACAGCTATCGCAAGTAACACAGCAGCAAGCAGCACTACAGGCAATCAGCAGATAGCCGGCAATTTTACTCAGTTCCTCACGCTGCTGACCACGCAGTTGAAGAACCAAAATCCGCTCTCGCCCATGGATACAAATCAGTTCACTCAACAATTGGTACAGTTCGCTCAGGTCGAGCAGCAGCTGAAATCCAACGACCGGCTGGACTCGATCGCGAGCAGCGCGAGGAATTCCGAGGCCGCCTCCCTTTCAAGCTATATCGGCAAATCAATCACCACCGATGGGATAACGTCGGAACTCGGAAGCTCCGGCGCAACCTGGAGTCTTTCCGCGCCTCGAGCCACAAGCAAAGCTACGATCACGATCAGCGATAGCAAGAACACCGTCGTCGGCATCCAAACGCAGCCTCTTAGCGCCGGAACCCAAAGTTTTTCCTGGGACGGGCGTACATCATCGGGCCTGAAGGCTCCTGCTGGGCTCTACACCATCAAAGTCGATGCCGTTGACGCATCAGGCCAGAAGGTCATCGTGGATACGGCGGTGAGCGGCAAAGTCGATGGCATCGATCTCGCCGGTAGCGCTCCAGCACTCATGGTCGGAAAAAATCGCGTCACGACATCGGCGATCAAACAGGTGTCGGGCTTGTAGGCGCGATGGCCTCGAACGGATCTGCAGTAGAAGTATTCGAGTTTTCCTGCGGGCTGCACGGGGACCTCAGGACACGCCTTGAACGACATGTCGCCGTGGCGCTGATCGCCGGCGTGCTCGGCGCCTGCAACACCGCGGACCGCCTCTCCCAGGTCGGCGCAACCCCGGCCTTGTCGGCGATTGAGGACCCCACCACCCAGTCCGGCTACAAGCCGGTGCGCATGCCGATGCCCGACGTACAACCGGTCTCCTACGCGCCGAACTCGCTTTGGCGCACGGGATCCCACGCCTTCTTCAAGAACCAACGCGCAGCCCGGCTGGGTGATCTCTTGACAGTGAAGGTCAACGTCACCGACAAGGCCAATCTCGCCAATGAGACCAAACGCTCACGCGCTGACAGCGAGAGCTTCGGCCTACCGAACGCGCTGGGACTGGAGAACAACGCGGTCGGCAAGGCGTACGGCGTCGGTGGCTCCGCCCTCCTGAGCGCGAAATCGGCGACCGCCAACGACGGCACCGGCTCGGTCCAGCGGGCCGAGACCGTTACGACGAACGTCGCCGCCGTGGTCACTCAGGTGCTGCCCAACGGCAACCTCGTGGTCGAGGGCAAGCAGGAGATCCGGGTCAACTTCGAGGTCCGTGAACTGATCGTCGCCGGCGTGGTCCGGCCGGAGGACATCGACTCGGACAACACCATCGACTCGACCAAGATCGCCCAGGCCCGGATCGCTTATGGCGGGCGCGGCCAGATCACCGACGTGCAGCAGCCGCGTTACGGCCAGCAGATCGTCGATATCTTGCTGCCGTTCTGAAGCGCAGGCTCGCGGTTGGGCGGATGAATCCGGGCGCGTTCGAGCGATGTACCGGCAGGAGGCCCTGCACCTGACGCGGGAGCAGGCACTCCGAACCAAAGGACATTACTGATAATCATTCGAGAATGGAAATGATGCGATGCCGGAAGTTAATTCGCTCAAATCCGCCTCAGATATTTTAGCAGCCGGACGTAAGATCCAGCAAGGTCAAATTCGTACGATATCCGAGAATATAGCGAACGCGAATGCGACCGCCAATAATCCAGGAGGTGTACCATACAGCCGCAAGATTGCTGTGTTCAGCCCGATCGTTCCAGACAGCGATGACGATCCGGTCGGCCATATCGTGAAGGATACGACCCCATTTCGAACCCGGTATGATCCTTCGAATGTCGCTGCGAGTGAAAACGGTTTCGTCATGCTGCCGAATGTCGATACGATGGTCGAGTTTTCGAATTTCCAGGCCGCGACGCGTTCCTATGAATTGAGTTATAGTGCTTCGTCCAAGATAGATGCAGTAACCCAGGCCACCATCGATCTTCTGAAGTAATAAATTATTACTTGTTGTAGCTCGTGATTAGGCCTAGCATGAAGCCGCGGGATCGTCGTAGCGCAAAAGCATGTGATGCTGGTGTTATTGCCCCTGAACATTAAAGGGGCATCGATATACGGTAGGGTTCTGGCGGGTTCCTGGCGACGACGTGGGCTAGTTTCGCATGCGTCTGTAGGCGAGGAGCTTTTCGCCATCGCTGCGGATCTCCCCGCGCGGCCCGACGAACCTGTAGAGGGTCTGGCGGATAATGCCGAGTTCGACGCAGAAGTCGTTGACACAGGTTTCGGGTTTACCCATCGCGGCCTGAGCCAGACGCAGCTTGGCGGGTGTCATTTTGAAGGGGCGGCCGCCCTTGCGGCCCCGCGCCCGTGCCGCGGCCAGCCCGGCCTTCGTGCGCTCGGAAATCAGCTCGCGCTCGAACTCGGTCCTGTGCTGGAGCAGGTGGACGACCGCCGGGACTAGGGGGAGATGCGCTTGCGGGCGCTCGGTGGGATCGACGGATCGCTCTACGTCGTCGTGTTCACCGACCGCCTCGACAGGAATGGTGCATCGGTTCGCTGGATCATCTCGGCCCGTCGGGCCCATCGGAAGGAGCGCCGAAAATGGTCAAGCGATCCCTAGAGAGCATCCTGGCTGCGGCTCCCGACCTGGATCGGGAGCGCCTCGAAGCGACGACGGAAGAGGAGATCCAGCGGCAGGCGCGCGAGGACGGTGAGGATCCGGACGCTTCTACGAATGGCTACATCCTGGTGCCCGCACCGGCGGATCTGCGCCGCTCGCTGGACATGACCCAGGAGGCGTTCGCCGCCTTCCTGCGCGTACTGACCGGGACGGTGAGAAACTGGGAGCAAGGGCGCACGCCGCCCGATCCAGCCGCACGCACGCTGCTGGCGCTCGTGGCGGCTGACCCGGCACACGCCGTCGCAATGCTCGGAAAACCGACCTCCAGCCCACTGGAGGGGCGGCGTTGCGTATTCCGACGAAGCCGGCCGGGGATTCCGGGCTCTTCCGCACTTTTGGTGCAGCGGCGTCGCGCGCGACGGTTTGCTTGAATGCAAATGGAGTGCGAATACCGGTGACTTATCGTTCGTAGGTCTCACGGGTTGCGCGTGCGAAGGGGACCTGCCGCGCCATTCCGCGATCCTGTCCGGTTCGCTCGCCACGTGGCCGCTTACGCCCTCTCACCTCCGAGACCGGGTCGGCTATTACGACGTGACTTTCGTTAGGTGACGGCTCCAGGGGTACGGAACGGTGAATTGTCACGCGAGCCTCGGGCGTGTGCACTTGGCGTAAGGCCGCGAGGACCCACGCTTCGAAAGCCTCCGCCTCCCCCTCGTCCGCTCGGGCGTCGATTGCGAGATGCACGGCCGCATCCAGATGCCGACCGACGACGTGGGCGAGGGCGCTGCCGGTCTCCGGACCATCGCCGCCCAGGCCACAGATCAGGGCACGGTCCGGCTGCCCGTCCTGCTGATACAGGCTCAGAGCCTCGGCCTTCGTTCGAGCCACGTAGATCCGCTTCGGTGAGCGTCGATCCCCCAGCTCGACCAAACCCGTCGTACCCTGCTGCCCCTTCTCCACCCCCTCACCGGTCCCATCGGCCTGCTCGATCCCCAAGAGGCGGCCGCTCTGATCCCGGTGAGCGAACACCATCCGGCCTCGAGGATCGGTTAGGACATCGGCGCGAAGCTGGTCCAGGGGCAGCGGCAGCAGACCCCGTATCGCGGTCGCGGCGGTTCGGATCTCTCGCCTCAGGCCCTGCCACAGGATCGCGGCGAGCCGGCTGATCCGCCCCTTCTGACCCGGAGCGTCCGAGGTGAACGGGATCGCGTAACCGGCTCGGCTCGGCCGCGGGACTGGGTACGTTGCGGGGGCATGCAGGCGCTCCTCCATGCGCTGTCGCAGTACCTGGGCAGCCGGTGACGGTGTGCCCACAGAGGCCGGGGCGATCCCGGAGATCGTCTCCTTCCAAGACCCCGCGCGCTCCAGTCCCATCCTGCCGTCGCGCCGCAGGGGGATAGCGCGCACCTGGGCCGGCGCATCGCACCAGGTGCGCAGGTCGGCTCCGGCGAAGTCGGCGACGTTCGCCTTGCCGCCGCTGCGTGCGGCGGCCGACAAGAAGGCCTGCCGGATCTCGCTCTGGCCGATGGACGCGATCTTGGGGTGCGCAGCTTCCCGACCGCCCGGCAGGCCGCGCTCCTCCGGTCGAACCCCGGAGCGCGCCGCCTCCAGCTGGTCCCGGATCCGTGCCGCGTCGACGTAGAGCCGCACCGTGCGCCGGTGTCGCGTCATCGCCACGTACGTCGCCTCCGCGCCCGCGCCGCGCAGGTCGGCGACGTACGCCTCGTCCACCGTCACGCCTTGCGCCGCGTGCGTGGTCATGGCGTAGCTGTGCTGAAGCCGAGGCACCCGTGGCTCGCCCGGTTTTCGGGACCCGATCAGCGCGCTCGACAGGGCGCTCAGCCGCGCTCCATTCTTGGCTAACCACAGCGTCAGCACCGGATCGGCCGGATCGCCTGAGATCGCCTCGACCCGCGCCAGGTCGGCGTTGCGGATCGCCTGGTCGCCGATCTTCACGCTCTCGCCGAATATCACCTCGTCCCCGACCGTCAGGGCCAACGCCTCGGCCCGGCCACCGCCGCGCGGGATCGCGACAATCTCCACGTCTTCCCCCTCCGGCAGCAGCCCCTCACGCTTGAGCCGGGCGCGGATCCGCGCGTTGAGCTCGCGCACGTCCTTGTTCCAGCCTGTCAGCACGGCCCGCGTCCGCTCCGCCCCTTCGAGATCGAGGCGGCTGTCTACGTAGGCGTCGACCAGCGCCTGGATCGTGGCCTCGCGGTTCGCCCCCCAGGTGATCGCGCCGCCGCGATCGTAGGCCTCCAACGCGCTCGCGGTCCGGCCCGCGGCGAAGTCGATGCTGGCCGCCCGCATCCAGGCCCCCTCCGCCTCGCTGCGCCCGCGCTGCCGCTGGATCTCGTCCATCCGGCTCGCGCCCAGCGCCCTGACCAGCAGCCGCATCGGTGCGCCCGCCGGCACCGGGACGAGCTGGCGCGTGTCGCCGCTCAAGACCAGCTTGGCTCCGGCAGCACCCGTCGCCTCGACCAGGGCGGCGAGATCGCGCGTGCCGATCATCCCGGCCTCGTCGGCGATCACCACCGTCTGCGGTCCCAGCGCGATCTCGCCCTTGTGGACCTGGTTGAGGAACCCGGTCACCGCCCGCGCCATCGCCTCGGCGGTGGCCGTATCATTGCGGATCACGTCCACGGCCTTCCAGCTCGGCGCGATCGCCCAAACCTCGCCGCCGCAGGCCCGCACCGCCTCGGCGACGCTGGCCATCGCGTACGACTTGCCCGAGCCGGCGCTGCCTTCGACCACGCTCACCCCGTCGCGATTGAGCGCGTGCCGCACCGCCTCCCGCTGCTCCGGGCGCAGGCTCGGCCGCTCCGCCAAGACCCGCGCCACCACCTCGGCCGGAACGAACGCCCGCTCGTCCTGCCGGGCGTAGGCCACGCGTAGCATACCCTGCTCGGCAGCGATCATCGCGGGCGTCGCGTAGACGGGCCGGCCCTCGGCCGAGCGCCCGACCTCCACCACCCTGCCGTCCTGGCGCAGGCGCTCCACCTGCTCCAGGACGGCGTCCGCACCGGCCTCGCATTGCAGTGCCTCGGCGGTCAGGCGCAGCAGCTCGCGCTCCGCCAGCACCGCCTGCATCTCAAGGGTCGCGGCGAGGCCAGCCTCCGCCAGGCGCTGCAGCCGCTCGCCGGGCGCGCCCGCCCGCGTATCGCGGATCCCGGCCGCCGCGATCCGCACGCCCTCGAACAGCGCCGCGCGCGTCCAGCCGGCCTGGGCCAGTTGCCGGTCCCACTCGGCTTCCAGGCTCGCCAGCGGCGTCTCCCGGTCCTTGCCCGCGCGCGTGTCGAAGGCGGCGGCCTGGGCCGCGACCCGATCCTCGGCCGTGTCGAACCCCTGCTCCTGCGCCGCCCGCTCGATCGCCGCGCGCCGCTTGGAGAACAGCTCCAGCACCGGCTCGGCCACCCCGGCGACCTCGAAGTTGCGCCCGCTCCGGACCGCTTCGCAAGCGAGCGCCGCCCTGAGACCGTCGGCCAGCTCGCTCCGGTACAGGGCCGCGATCCCGCCGGCGTTCAGCAGGATCTCGCGGTTGTCGAGGCCTCCGGTCGAGCCGTCGGCCCGCACGCACAGGTTCAGCAGGATGGCGTGGCTGTGAAGGTGGGGATCCTGGGCGCGCGAGGTGAAGTGCCGGTACACCGCCGCGCTCACCCCGCCGGCCGGCGCCCGCTCCCGGCCCTGCGCCCCGGTCCGGGTCACGATCAGCCCGGCCGCGTGCGCGTAATCGAGCGCCCGGCGCACCGCGCGGTCGTGCACCGCCAGGATCCGCGCGCGCTCCTCCGCGCCGGCGAAGGCGGCCAGCACGCTCACGCTCTTGGGGGCAGCAAACTGCAGATCGTAGCCGACGCTGCGCCGGCCGTTGGCCGAGGCGCGGACCAGGGGTTTGTGGCTTTGCGGGTCGCGTCCAGCCGCGAGGTCGCGCAGCACCCGCCCGTCGACCTCGGCCCCGTCCGGGCAGGATCGGAAGGGAGCGGCGGGACCGCTCGGGTCAGATCCGGACCCGCGCGTCCACCACAAGCCGTTGGCCTCGCCCGCGCCGTTGTCCGTGTAGTACGCGACCTGGTCGCGGCCTTCCGTGTGGCCCCGGCGCAGCGTCGCCAGCGCCCGGTCCAACGCCTCCGCGTAGGCCGCCTCGTACGCCGCGCTGCCCTCCACCGCGACCGCTGTCGCCGCCTTGTGCGCGTACGCCGCCGCCGTGTCGTCGAGCGGGCTGTCGGGCGCGCTCAACCCGGCCTCACGCCGGATCTGGCGTGCCATCGACTCGTAGTACTCGACGCTCGTGATCCGTGTGCAGGTCATCATCGCCTGAGCACCCGCTCGCGCCTAGGCTTGGCTTGCATCGTCGCTCGCTCGGGCCTCCGCCCGGTACAGGTCGACGATGAAGTCGCTGATCACCTGGATCTGGTCGCGCATCTCGGCCGCACTGACCCAGGCCTCGCGGGCGCTCGACGCCGCCGCATCCGCGAGCTCGACCAGCCGCGCCACAGTCTCGGATGGGCCGAGCGCCGCGGTGAGCGCCTCCTCGACGAACAGGTACGGCTCGATCCCGCGCGCCCGGGCTGCCGCCGCCACAGCATCCCAGAGCGCCTCGTCCACGGACATACGGACGGGACGGCGGGCCATGGGCGAGCTCCTGACAGTCAAGATGTACGATCTAGCAACAGCTTAGCAGGAAGCTCGGCCGTCAAACAGCACCATCGGTGCGTGATGTGTCTGGATTTTGGGTCGTAGGGCCTGGGTTATCCACAGGCCGCCCGCCGCTATCGTGGCCGTAAGCTCGGCCGTGGTATCATGCCGATCTTCCGGGATGGTGGGTTCGAGCGGTTCGCAGATCCAGTCAGGCTCGGTGAGAGGCCAGACAGAGCGGACTGCGAGGATCGCGCGAGGCGCGAGGAGTGATGGAGATGGGTGAGACCGTCGAACCCGATCCCTACAGCGAGCTCCGCGCCTTCCTGCGCGAGGAGATCAAGCACGCCCCAAGCCGCAAGCCCACCGCCTACGAGGCGGTCAAGGCCGTGCTCCCGGAAATCAAGGAACTCAAGGCCAAGTGTAAGACCGATGCCGAGATCCGTGAGCTCCTCGCCCGGATGGGCGTCAAGCTCAGCGTCGCCACGCTGCGGCAGTACGTCCAGACTGCCACGCGCGAGCTCGCCGGCCATAAGCCCGTGCGACGGCGCGGCAAGGCCAAGGCGAAGGCACCCGCCAAGCCCTCGCGGGCGCCAGCGGAACACCGGCCCGGTCTGCAGCCACGCTCCACCGCCGCGCGCGATCAGGTGCCGGTGCGCGGACAGTCTCCCGCCTCGCCCGCCCTCGGGCACAGGATGAGCAACAAGGATCTCTAAGGCCGCGGAAGGCAGGCCTGGACACCGGATCGGAAGGGCAGCATGGCAAGGGCACAACAGGCGCGCAAGGACACCGCCCCACAGCAGAAGCGGGCCGTCCTGGTCACCTCGGAGAAGGGCGGCGTCGGCAAGAGCGTGACCGCCCGCACCCTCGTGGAGTACCTGCGCGAGGGCGGCACGCGCGTGGCGGCTTACGACGCCGACGGCAGCGTCGGCGGTCTCGTCCGGGTTCTCGGGACCCGGGATGATGCGGGCGAAGTTCGGGACCAGCAGGATCCGGCCGTCGGCGTCGGCTACTACAACATCCGCGACGCCGCCCAGAGCCACACTCTGCTCAACTGCCTCGGAACGCAGGAGCCCCTGATCGTCCACGATCTCGCCGGCGGCAGCTTGGCCGACCTGACGCGCATCACCGACATGGGTGAGGGGCTCGACGACCTGCTGACTGCCGTCGACGAGAATGGTTACCGGCTCACCGTCCTGCACCTGATCTCGTCGGAGGTCGCCGCGACCCAATCGGTCGCCCGCTGGATCGAGCTGGTCGGCGACCGCGCCGATCATGTCGCCGTCCGCAACACCCGCTGGGGCAAGGCCGAGTCCGATTTCCCCTTCTGGCACGGCTACACCGACGGCGACGGTCAGGAACGGGGCGGCAAGGTCCGCAAACGTCTGCTCGAGGAACTCGGCGGCCTCGAGATCAGCCTTCCCGCCCTGCCGGCCGGCACGTTCGCCAAGGTCGACGCCGACGACCTGCCGTTCTCGACAGCCGCCTCCGCGTCACGCCTGACCATCGTCGAGCGCTCGCACGTCGCACGATACCGGCGCGAGTCCGCGGCCGCCTTCGAGCCGCTGCGTTCCCTCCTCGGCCTCTGAGGCGAGGTCCAGCCCGTAGATCTTGACCCCGCCCCGCGATGCGTCCCGACGCCAAGCTCAATTTCGACCGGGCAGCCGAGGTGTTCGGCCTCGACCCGGCGCTCCGCGACCAGACGTGGCGGCGGATGATGGACCTCGGGGTCAATCCCGACGATCCCCTCTGGGTCTACCTCGCGGTCACGGGGCTGCTGGAGAAGGCGGCCCGGACCATCCCGGAGGCGATCGATGCGGTCCCCGAACGGGTCGAGCAGGCGGCGAGGCGCGCCGTCGGCCCGGTGGCCCAGGCCGCCAGCGCCCGGGTCGAGGCGGCCCACGCCACGCTCGCGGAGACGACCGGCGCGGCAGTCGCGGCGAGCGCGAGCGAGCATTTCAGGAGGATGGAGCGCACCGGCGCGCGCGAGGTCGGCCTTTGGGCGGCCGGGATCGTTCTGGCCAGCGGCATCGTATGCGGCGGCGTCGGTTACAGGATCGGACGGGCCGAGGCCACGAGCGTAGCCGCGCAGTGGTCGACACTGGCCACGCGCGCGGACGGGTCCGAGTGGCTCAAGCTGATCGCCGCCAATCCGGACATGCGCGAGCAGATGAACAAGTTCTGCGGACCGCTGCAGCACAAGACCGATCCGGCGCAGAAGCGGCAGTACTGCGAGTTCCCGCTCTGGATCGAGGGCACCATGCCGCCGGTCGGGGGCTTCTGGGACGCATCGTACTTCGCCTTGCGGGACTGGCTGACGGACTGGGGACCAGCCTGGCTGATCATCGCAGCCGGGTTTGCTGCACTCGCGGGTCGCCGCGTGCTGCGGGCCGTCGTCACGTGGCAGCCCGTTGCCTGGCTGCTGAAGTGAGCCGAGACGCACGGCCAAACGGCCTCCGCTGCGAGTCGGGATCGTTTCGCTTCGCCAGGCCGGTGGTGCGCTGCATTGTTTGTCCGATGAAGAACCGCCAACCGGGGCCGGCCGTGATCGCGCTGTCGTGATCGAGCCGGGAACAGATTGACCTGAGCGGACCCGTCGAAGGCTTGGTCGGCTCCCTTCGCGCGGATCCAGGCGCCGCGTTCGACAAGGCGCACGTGTGCATGGCCGCCCCTCGGATCAGGCACGTCGGCATCTACCTGGGGCGCGGCACCTCGGGCATAGCGCCGTCCCTGCCCTCGACCGGAGCGCACCGATGACGCTCGCCGACCTCGACAAGCCCGCCGACCTCACCCTGTGGCCCGGCGACACGCCGGCTCACGTCGCCGCGACGTGCCGGTTCCCGACGCTGCGCGCGGCCCTGGCCGCCGCGGCCGAGGCGATCGACGCCGAGAACGCCGCGCCCTGGATCATCACGGACGCCGGCGACATCCTCGCGCCAAACTGGATCCGTGCCAACGCCGGATCGGGCTGCCTGCAATAACAGACCGTGAGCCGGCAATAAACGGTGCCCCGTTTCCCACAGCACCGCCTCTCACACGGTCTCCCGGCCCGAGCATTATAGGCGACGTGTGAGGAACTAGCAGGCTGTTGAAGAACTCGGCCAGCGGCGAGCGGTGAAGGGTATGTCGTCGCCGGCGTGGAAGCCGATTTCGCCCCGAAGCGAGCCGTCGGCCTTGATCTCGGCCCAACCGGAGCCGCGGGCCTCGTCCATCTCGTCGTTCCCGTTCCAGTCGAACTCGACGGCAGCGTGGTCACCACCACCGGCGAAGGCCCCGGTGACGCATCCGAAGGCGAACTCGCCGCCGGTGGCCTCGAAGAGGATGTAGGCCGGCTCGACCATGTCGGCGTAGTCGTCCGCATAGCCCGGCAGCTCGACGATCCGCCACTTGCCCAGGACGCTCACGCCAGAGCTCCGAGCAGCTTGGGCAGGCGAACGAGGTTGTAGGCCGCCGCGGTGAAGGCGAAGGCCCACCCGACCCTGTCGCGGCCTCTGAAGCGGGTTTTCCGCTGGCCACCCACCGTCTTGATCCAGCCAAAGCCCTCCTCGATGCGCTTGCGGATCTTCTGGCTCATGCCATAGCCGGCATGGCGGGTGGTTCGCCTATCGATGGACGAGCGGCGGCCGTTGGTGTTCTGGGCCACGTGCGCGCGGACATTCATCGACCTCAGCTCGTTGACGAAGTCCTCCGTGTCATAGGCCTTGTCAGCGCCCACTGAGATGGCCTTGGGCCGGTCCGCCTTCGGCTCGATCATCGCCAGCGCGGCAATGCGCTCGGCGTGGCCGTCCGCGGCCGTCAGGCAGGTGTCCACGATCAGGGCCGAGCGGTTCTCCATCAGGGCATGGCCGATGAAGCAGAGCTTGGCCTCCATACCCGGGCCCTTGCGATAGAGCCTGGCTTCGGGGTCGGTGGTGCTCGCGTGCGTCTCGTTCGAACGCTTCTGACCCCTGAAGTCGACCTCGGCGTTACGTCCGCCAGCGGGTGGTGGAGCTTGGTCCCCGTTTTGGTCCTTGGGCTTGACGCTCTTCATCGAGGCCCAGGCCTCGATCAGCGTGCCGTCGACGCTGAAGTGGTCGCTGGACAGGAGCCGCTTCACCCGGGGCTGGGCGAGCACGGCTACCAGGAACTTGGCGGCGATCGCGCCGGCCAGCAGCCGGTCCCGGTTCTTGCTGAAGCTTGAATGATCCCAGGCCGGATCGTCGACGCCCAGCCCCACGAACCAGCGGAACAACAGGTCGAACTCCAGCCGCTCCATCAACTGCCGCTCCGAGCGGATCGAGTAGAACGCCTGCAGGAGCATCGCCCGCAGCAGCATCTCAGGCGGGATCGACGGGCGACCCATCCGAGCCGCATAGAGCGCAGAGAAGTCCCCGCTCAGCGCTGCGAGCGCCACGTCCGTGAGCTGCCGGATCGTCCGCAGGGGATGGTCGGGCCGGACCCGAGCCTCCAAATCCACATAGGAGAACAACGTCCCCGAACGCTGATCCGAACCCCGCATCCGCCTTCCCCAAGCGCTTTCAGGAAAGAGTGAATCACGCCCAGCTCGGCCACGCCACGGACTTCTTCAACAGCCTGCTAGTCGCTGCCCGCCGGTGTGCGTGTGTCCGCCTGCGACACTACCGGGAGACGCGAAGACCGCATGGCCACGGGTAGGACTGCTGTAGGCATCACTATCTTCGTATTGTTGTTGGGTCAGAACTTGGTTTCCCCTCTCGAGGCCGTAGTTAATCCCACCTGACCCGGATATTGGGCTAGGGACGTGGTTTACCGGACGCGTCGAAGCCGAGGCCCTCCGGATCTTCGCCGATCTCCGTCAGTCCATCGACGATTCCGGCCACAAGCCCGGTTCGGGCCTTGGTCGGGACTGACGCCAGTCCTTCACGCAAGGCCTGCCGCCAAGCCGGACCTCGGCCCCACGCCTCGGCGTAAGCCGTGGCGAGGTCGCTCGCCCGCCGCGTCATGGCCAGGGCCTGCCCGAGAACGGCAGCCTGGAGGGCGTCCTTGTCGCGCTTCAGCCGCCCGAGCGGATCGTCCCGCCTGCGGCTCGCGACGATGAGTTTGTGGACGGCGAAGCGCTCGGGTGCCGGCACAACGACGTTGACCCCACCGCCGTACAGGAGCACTGCTCGGACCGGCTCGTGGATCAGGAAGTCTAAGAAACGAAGTGGGTGGGCCGCGGCCCCGCCCAGCGCGGGCATGCCGGCTGGCTTGCCGTCGTGGTCGGCGCTGCCGCGGTTCGGCGTCAGGAACTCGACCTCGTAGCCCTTCGCGTTCCGGAATTTGGTCGAGCGCCGCCCGTCAGCCTGATGCGGGAGATCGCGAAAGGTCGTGTCGACCGAGCGCAGGACGTCGAGCATCGGCGGCAGGCTGTCGTCGACCGCGGCCGACACGGAGTGGAACTGCGCGAAGTCGGCGTCGCCGGTCTGCAGGGCGGCGTTCGGCAGCCGCGCGCCGAGGATGCCCGGGTAGCACTGGAAGGCGACGGTTCCGACCAGAACACCGCGAAGACGGAACAGGCCGGCCTCCGAGAGCGCGCGCACCACGTCGCCCGAGAACCGCTCGGGCGCCGGCAATCCCGCTTCCCGGACGAGGGTCGAGACCAGCTTCCGCCGGGCTTTGAGGTCGCCTTTGATCGCTTGGAAGCGCTCGACGCGGTCCGTGATCTGCGCGTCGTGCTTGGGACCGACGTAGCGGCGCTTGACGCCGTCCGGTCCGGGCAAGTCGAAGTACCAGTAGGCGCGTCCATTGACCGGCACGGTCACGAAGCGGCCCGCGATCGGGAAGTCGGCCTCGAACGCGCCATCGAGGCTGCGCTGGCACAGCTCGGCGTAGAGTGTCCGATACGCCAAGTCGATCTCTCTCATCCCCGCCACCTCGCTATAATCTTTTAGCGAAAGATTTATAGCACGTTCGGAGACGAGGAACGCGCCCTGTTATAATTTAGTTGTGAAAAAATTATAACAGGGCGCGGTAGCAGACCGTGGCCGATCCTACGCGCTCGGCTTCACCGGCCGAGACCGAAGCGCGACGTTGCGACGAGCGTAGGGTTACGACCATTCCCGCAGTTTCTTGATCTCATCGCTGACCCTGGCCTTGCATCGGCTGACGGCAGACCCCGCAGATGAGAGGAGTTTCCGGCTTTGCCCAGGCATTCGCGTTGCAAGCTGGACAGGTGTACTTCGTCTTGCTGGCCGCCTTCTTCTCCCGCGTCTCACGATCGGTCTCATTCCCCAACTCGACGAAGGGCACCATGTTCGTCCGCGCAGCGAGCAAGTCGGCGCAGGCGCGCGCGAAGCGCCCCCCCTCCTCGATGAAGTGGCTGACGCGCTGACCCGTCTCCTTGCCGCCCGGCTCGCCCGTGTCGGACGGGATCAGCCCCACGGCCCGCATCATCCGCGCCCACTCCGTGTTGTGGTACCTGCCCCGGGACGGCATGCCGAAATGCGCCTGCTCCAGGTGGACCATCTCGTGCACGAGCGTCGAGAGGATCTCCTCGGTGGTGCGCTCGGCGAAATGGCTCGGGTTGAGCGCGATCTCATCGGTAATCGCCGTGCCGTCGCGGGTGGTGAAGCGCCGGCCGGAGAAGTAGCCGTAGGCCTGCTTCCTGCGCTGCAGGGTGAGGAGACAAGGTGGTAACTGGCCCGAGAATAGCCGCGCGTTGAAGAACGCGTAGGCGTCGATCAGCGCGGAATAGGTCCGAGCGGTCGGGTCGGTTGGATCGTACGAAACAAAAACTGCCGGCTCGTTCTGGATCGTCGGCCGGTCGTTCGTACCGCGCACGCCGTCACCGCCCAGCGACGGATCGCCATTTAACGTGGGATCGGGACGAGTGTTTTCATCTTCAGGTTGTGACACGGCGCCGCCTCGTCGAAAGACGAGTCCGGTTCACGCCAGCCACGTAGGGCCCCGGGTCTCACAGCGCCTGAAGAAAGCATCCCTCAGCGACCGGTATGACCCGATCGACTGGCTCATCCGCATGATGTCCACGAACGGGACTGTCGGATGCCGGGGGCAAGGGACCGGTCGGACGGCTCTCTGGGTCGAGGCTCGACCCGGAGAGCCGTCAGCCGCGCCAGCACAGGCCAACCCGGAGGATGAACGCCGCAGAGCAGCACGAACTTCTCGAGCTGCCGATCTCAGGACAGCGGCAGCCCACAGCCCCAGCGCGTTCGTCGCCTAGGCCTTTCTCTGCTGCCACAGACCGCCAGGAGGGTCCAAGCCGTCGGTGCCCGTCGAGCCCTCGTCGGCGAAGGTTATCCACCGGCAAGACGGCCGGGCGCTCTGTGCGCGGTGGTGTCGGGGTTTGGACCGGTGGCCACGCATCGGGATCGGGCCTTCCCGGCCCCGCGTCGCCCCACGCAGAGGGCTCACCCGCGGGCGCTCTCCTGTTCCAGCACCGCGGGTGTACCGGGCGCGGGATGACCTGGAGCCGATCGCCCGGATCGCGGGGTCCTGACTTGGCTCGAGATGCGCGACGAGACGGACGCTCGACCCGAGCCCGCCGCGCGGCTATGGCCCGGCAGACGCGCTGGCGCTGCCGCCCTCCGGGCGACCGTCATCGCCGTGCGTGAGCTACGCTCGTGAGCAGACCCAACACCGCGCAGATCCGCCTGCTCGCGTACTTGGCGCAGACGCCGGGTGCGGGGTTCGTCGCGGTGAACCAGGTCGACCAGGCCCGGGCGGTTCGCGCGGGCGACGACCTGTTCCTGCCCTCGCTCGTGGCGCGGGGTTGGGCCGAGATGGACGCGCGACGCCCCGGCTACGCGCGCATCACCGATGCCGGACGCTCGGCTCTGGCTGACCTAGACTGAGGGCAACGGGAGGGCGACGGAGGCTTCGGGAGCGGAACGGAGGATCACAGGCCCGCGGATCCGCAGCGCTCGCCTCGCGCTCGGCTGGGCGTTGCAAGGGCTCGCGAGCGGGGCGAAGCTACTGCCGAGCGTCGTGGACCGGGCCGAGCGCTGCCCCGGTGAGCCGGCGATCACGCAGCTGAACGCCCTGATGCGGGCCCCGCGCACCGCCGCGGTACCGATCGCAGCCAGAACACCCGGTGAGCCGCACACCATAATCAGGCAGGGGCCGCACCTGCCTGTCGCGGGCTCGCCCGCGGACATTACCGTGCAGGAGCGGTCGTGCTCGTGCCCATACCGACGCCTGGGTGGGAGGTTCCGGTACCGGGCACTGTCGCGGCGCCAGCTGTACCCATGGTCGAACCGGTGGCTGAGCCAGTCGTCCGCTCGTTCATCTTCTCGCTGTTGCTCTTGACGGAGCCCGGGTTGTTCATATTGCCCGTAGCGCTGCCTCCGCCGGCCGGCTGCTGAGCGTAGGCTGTGCCGGTCAGAGCGACCGCGAGAGCGACCGCGAGGCCGCAAGTTTTAAGGCGCATAGGCGTTTCCTCAACTATCCCGTGTTCGGGTTCGAATGCAAACGCCGGCTGCGCTGCCTTTGTTCAGTAGAAAGTGACGCCTGCGGCTGGGGATATAGGCGCTGCGCCCTTACTTCGGCGAACAGCTGGTGAGCCGCATCCACACGAAACCCGCTATCCAGCGCGCTGGGCGCTCCAACGGCCGGTGCAGGTGACCAGTCCGCCGGACGTGTGCCACGTACCGTTGCCGCTGCCCCTGACGTCCAGGCTGCCGGAGATCGGGACCCTGTTGGCCCCGCTGGTAATCGTGGCCTGCACGGATCCGGTCGACGACACGCCGCCGTCGATCTCGACCTCTCGGCCCGGGACCGAGGCGTCACTGTCCTTGATCCGGACTTGGTAGCGCGTGCGCGTCGCGCAGGGCCCTTGAGCCGTGATGGCGATGATGGTCCAGGATCCGTCGTACCGGTTCGGCACGCGCACCATCCTCGCCGCGGCACCGGCTGGATGGAGAGCGCCAGTCAAGAGGACGGCCGCGAAGATCGAGGTGGGGATACGCGCCACAGACAGCTCCGGGAGATTTCGGCAGCCGAACTTGACCGGCCTCTCACAGAACGGTCCGTCCACCGACACGGTTTCCCGGATCCGCGCGCGCTCCCGGCCGTGAAGGGTGTTGCGTGCGTCATGGCTCTCGGCTGCGTCGTCCCGGTCCTCCCGGGGTTCGCACCAGTGGCCACGCGCCAGGGCCGGATCTGCCCGGTCCGGTCCGCCTATCACCGGACGGCGGCATTGGCGGTGGGTTCAGTCCACCGCGAGACTTCGCGGGCGCGGCGGCTTGCGTGGAGCGGCCCAGGGCGCAGCGTGAGGAGTCGGAAAAGCGCCTGCCCCGTTCCAACTGAGCTTGCAGTCTGACGCATGCGTGCGGCACGACTTTGACTAAGCTCAACGGGGTCGAAGCGCATCGCGGTCGGAGGCCGCCCGACGGGGGCTGGGCTCTCGCAGCGTCCGCAGGACGCGCGACCCGAAGGCTGCCGGAATGGCGAACGGGCCGCCCCACCTGAATGAGGACAGCCCGTCGCCGAGACTCAACATCGGAGCACGATGTCAACGCGTGCCTCAGGGAAACTGCAGACCGCAGCGCCGGTTCCCACCCACGCCGCCGACGCTACGTGGCATCGACAGATTGCGGGCCCGTCGAGCGCACGCGTGCGGAGTGATGCCGAGCGATGGTGGCCCGTGGCGGGAGCCGCGCAAGGGCCGAGAGCTGTGTGTGTCGGCCGGGGATCTCGGATCCACCGTTCAGGCGGCGCTGGCCGGCCGGGCGTTGCCGCGCAGGCAGGCGACGGCCTCGCGGATCTCGACGGCGTGATCGACGAGCCTCCGCTTCAATCGATGGGCCTCGGCCACGGTGTCCGGCAAGCGCCTGAGCCGGTCCTCCAACTCGCCCGTGCGCAGACCGCGCGCGAGCTCGTCCAGGCGCGCCAGCATCTCGGTGAAAGAAAGTTCAGGCTGGTGGGTCTCTGGGGTCATGGTGTGATCTCCGTACGGTTCAGTGGGTGGTGCTCGGGTCGTGGGATGCGACGACCGCGACGGTGAGGCTGCGCCCGTCCGCGAACGTCAGGGTGAGTGGCCCAACCGCGGCCTCCGGGCCGAAGATCGGTCCGCCGGCGGCGTCGCTGAGCCGGACGAGGCCCTCCGGCCAAGGGGCCGACTGGTCCGGTGCGGCGCGCGCGGCCCGATCCGGGATAGCCAGCAGGATCAGGGTCTGTTCCAAGCCGCACTCGATCGCACGCGCGGTCGACTCCGCCCGCCGCTTCGCCGCTTCGAGACAGGCCTCGGCCGCGTCCGCGACCGCCTCGCAGCCGGCGATGCCTAACCGGTGCACGGATCGCTCGAACTCATCCAACGCCGCCTGCAGCGCGGTCCAGGTGGCCTCGGCGCGTGCGGCCGAGCCGTCCAGCAGGGTGAGAACGAGATGGCGCGCCTCCGAGGGCGTCGGCAGGCTCGCCCAGGCGACGATGTCGGCGATGGTTGCAGCGTCGGTGCGGTGCCCGACCGCAGCCACCACCGGCACGGTGAGCGTGGTGATCGCCGCCGCGACCTCGCGGGCGCCGAGCGCGCCGGCCGGGCTGCCACCGCCGCGCACCAGCAGCACCAGGCCGCGATCCTCGCGGCCCCGGTGCAGGGCGGCGGCCTCGTCCAGGCGTCGTATCAGGGCGGGGACCGCGCCGGGCCCGTCGAACCGGCATTCCAGGTCGTCGACCTGCAGGATACCGGCGGCCGCCAGGGCTTGCAGCGTCGCGGCGACGTCGTCCCAACCCTGGCCCGGCGGGTGCAGCACGCTGACGCGCTCGAGGTGGGCCGGGCTCGACAGCCGGCGCTGCGCCTCGAGCAGACCCGCCCGCCTCAGACCATCGAGGATGCGGGCGCGCTCCAGTTCGGCCTCGGACACCCGCCACGCCGGCTCGATCGCACTGACGTTGAGCCGCAGCCGGGCGTCCGACAGCCAGGAGGCCGTGCAGGTCAGCGTGACGTCCCGATGTTCGAGCTCCGTTGGATCGAACGGCCGCTCGAGCGCGGCGGCGATCGCGTCGCGAGCGTCCGCACCGATGCGGGCGTTCAGGACCGGGGCGTTGCTGCCGAGGAAGCCATGCGTCGGGCGAAGCTCGAGATCGTGGCTGCCGTGCCACCGGGGCAGCACTCGGGTGACGGTGGCGCAGACGCGAAACCGCCGCGGCAGCCCGGTGCGCACGGCGCTGCCGGCGCGGGCCCAGAGCTCGTGCAGGTCGAGGACCGGCCCTTCCGGGTCCGGTGGCGGCGCGCGGCCGGACCGGGACCGCTCGGGTGGTGGCCCGCTCTCGAGTGTGGCCGGCGGGGCGCGGCGGAATTCGTGGATACGCATAGGGGTTCGAGGTTCGGATCTTTGAGGAAGAGGGACCGGGACAGGGGTGAGCCGGCCCGGGCGCGACACGCGTCCGGGCCGCGCGGAGGATCAGAACGGCGCGTCGGAGGGCCAGGCCTCGTCGCCGGGAGCGGTGCGGGGGCGAGTGAGCACCTCCGCGATGCGGTCGAGACGGGCCCGGTCGGCCCGCGCGAGTTCGCCGCGCAGCACTTCCTCGATCGCGGCCTGCACCGCGCCGGGGATGGGCGAGGAGCGCCAGGCGAGCGCATCGACGGGCGTCGGCACCGGCCCGGCCAGCGTGATCAGCGGGGCGCTGAGATCACAGGCGGCCTCGACCACGCGCGGGTCACTGAACGCCCGCCCGCCAGTCCGACGATCGCCGGTGACGACGAGAACTGCGTCCGCGCCGGTCCAGTGGACGAACTCGGCGGCGTCGCGCAGGGCCTCATGCACGGCGTCGGCATCGTCGAGATCGACCGGCCGCACGGCGAGGGAGACGATCCGGCATTCGTCCAGGTTCTGGAGCTGCATCGCCAGGGCAGCCCAGCGCGGGCCATCGTTCTCGGGTACCAGGGCGAAGAGCTGGCGCAGCCGCTCAGGAGCGCGCCTCTGCCGCCACCGCCCTTGCTCCTCCAGAGTTCGACGCAGCTCCGCGTCGGCCGCTGCCTGGGCCGGTGTCGGCCAGTCGCTGGCCGAGATCACGAGGCGCGGCCCGAGCCGGGCGTTGTATTCGAGGTCGAAGCGGATCGGGATCGGCTCGCCCGACCGGATCCAAGTTGGGGTCACTGCAAGAAAGTGACGTCTGCGTACGCTAAGGACGAACGGATCAGGAACGCAGTTCCTTACGCGGCGAGGAGCGAGGCCTTGCTCCGGAGCGGTCGCAGTTCGCCCGGTGCCGGCTGGTCCTCGGCATCCCAGGCATAGTCGCCCGTGAGCGAGAGGTGCTCCCAGCCGAGCGGTGCGACGTGCCGCATCAGGTCGGGATCGACGCCGAGGTCGGCCGCAGCGCGGGCGAGATAGCGCGTGTTCCAGAGGATCACCGCCGCCACGATCAGGTTCAGGCCCGAGGCGCGGTAGGCCTGGTTCTCGAACGTGCGGTCGCGCAATTCGCCCAGCTGGCAGAAGAAGATCGCCCGCGCCAGCGCGTTGCGGGCCTCGCCCTTGTTGAGCCCGGCCTGCGCGCGCCGGCGCAGGTCGAGGTCTCGTAGCCAGTTCAACATGAACAGGGAGCGCTCCAGCCGGCCGACCTCGCGCAGGGCCAGCGCCAACCCATTCTGGCGTGGGTACGCCCCGAGCTTGCGCAGCATAGCCGAGGCGCTCACCGAGCCGGAGCGGATCGAGGTCGTCACCCGCAGGAGTTCGTCCCAGTGCCGGGCGGCGTGAGCCACGTCGATCGGCCCGCCGGCGTCTACCAGGGGCGCGAGCAGGGGATCGATGCTCACGCCGGGCGGGAGATGGAGCTTGCGCTCCTTCAGGTCGCGCAGACGCGGCGCGAAGCGGTAGCCGAAGAAGGGCATCAGCCCGAACACGTGGTCGGAGGCACCACCGGTATCGACCGCGTGCTCCGCGATGGCCAGGCCTGACTGATGGTAGAGCAGGCCGTCGAGCACGTGCGGCGCCTCGCCCGCGGTGGCCGCGATCACCTTGGTGTGGAACGGGCCGTACTGGTCCGAGACGTGGGTGTAGAACGACACCCCCGGCTCGTTGCCGTGACGTGCGTTCACGTCGGCGATGGCCTCGCCCGGGCCGCCGGCGAAGAAGTGCTGCCCGTCCGAACTCGCCCGGGTGCCGTCACCCCAGACCTGAGACAGCGGCAGGATACGATGCGCATCGATCAGGCGCGCGAGCGCTTCCGCGTAGGCCCCCTCGCTCACATGCCAGTCGTGGACGAGCGCGAGTTGCCGCAACGACGCACCGCGGCAGGTCTCCGCCATACGGGTCAGGCCGAGGTTGATCCCGTCAGCCAGCACGCAGGTGAGCAGCGCGGCGCGATCATCGCAGGTTCGGCCGGTCCGCCGATGCGTGAAGCACTCGGAGAACCCGGTCCAGGTGTCGACGTCGAGCAGCACGTCGGTGATGCGCGCCCGCGGCAGCCGGTCGTAGAGCGCCTGCCGTACCGCTTTGACGGTCGGTGGCGTGATGGCGCGCAACGGCGTGATCGTCAGCCCCGTCGCGTCCAGGCGGATATCGGGCAGCGTGCCGGCCCTGGCCCGCGCCGCGACGACCGCGGCGGCCTCCTCGAGCCGAAGGCTGCGCTCGGCCAGATGGTCCTCGAAGTGCGGCGCGACGGCGAGCGGCAGGGGACCGGCGGCCTTCAAGGCCGCGAAGGTCGGGCGGGGCAGGAGATCGTCGTCGAAGGCGCGGTAGCGCCGCGAACCTCTGACCCAAACGTCGCCGGCGCGGAGCCGGTCGCGCAGTTCCGAGAAGGCGCACAGCTCGTAGGCGGCGCGGTCGACGCGCCCCTGGTCGACGACGAACGCCCGCCAGCGACGCGGCACGAACCGGAGCGGCGGGGCGGCCGGCAGCTTGCGCTTGCCATCGCGGTAGGTGGTGCGGATCAGATCGAGCGCGACCATGAGGTCCTGGACCGCGGGCGAGCCCTCGAAGGCGAAGGTGTCGAGGAGCCGGGGCGCGAACACCCTGACGCTCTTGTGACGGGCGACCAGTTCGACTGTCGGATCGATGAGTTCCGGCCCGCAGAGCGCCTCGGCGCGGGCGACCGCAGCCTCGAAGCGCGTCCAGCCGACCTTGTCCGCCACGGCGGCGTCGAGGTCTTCACCTCGGCCACGCGCTGCGATCATCGCGCGGCCGGAGAGAGCGAACACGCGCAGGTCACCTTGCACCGCGCGCATCGAGCGGGCGGCACGCGCGTCGCTCCTGCGCTCGGCCGCGCGACCGAGGGCCGCCATCAGCTTCTCGAACATCGACAGCGTCGCGTCGGTCAGCGCTTCCTCCAGGGCGACGGCCGCCGCCGCCAGCACCGCGCGTCGCCGCAACGGGTTCAGGCCAGCCAGGTGCTGCGCGGCGATCCGGGCGGCCTCGTCGGCCAAGCGCTCGAACACAAGCGCCGGCAGCGCACCGGCGCGAGTCCGGTCGATCCCGAGCGCCCGCACGTACTCCAGGCGATCGATCAGCTTGGGGACGTTCTTCGGCGCCGGCGACTGCGGCGCCTTGCGCAGCCATCCGAGCCAGGTGAGTTTGCCGGCTGGCCGCGCCGCGAGCAGAGTATCGAGGCGGGCGAGAGCGGCCTCGTCGAGACCTGCGGTCAGCACCTCATGACCGAGGCGCTCGGCCCGCTGGCGGGCGTGGCGCATCACGGCCTCGAGCACCGGCGGCGAAGGCAGGACCACGCGTCGGCGGCGTAATTCGTCGACCAGGATACCGGCAAGCTGGCCCGGTCGCACGATGGTCTGGGCCGCAGCGGTCAGGAACGCCACGGCGGCATGGGCGGCCGTGCGATCGAACGCCGTATATCCGCCCGCGCGCATGGCCTCGACGAGGTGGGCACGGCGCGTGGGATCGCGGCGGGCGTAATCGTCGTAGACCGCGGCCGGCACGGCGAGCTGGCGGGCCACGTAGGTCAGGACGGGCTCAGGCGGGATCTCGCCGGCCTCCAGCGCCCGCCCGGGGTGGCGCAGGTAGACGAGCACGAGCGCGTAGCCGAGCCGATTGGCGCTGCCCCGCTTGCCGGTGACGGCGGCCATGTCGTCGGGGCCGAGCGTGGCGTGGCGGGCAACTGCGCGCTCGTCGGCGGGCGGCGCGAGGTAGCGCGCCCAGACCGCGTCGCTCAACAATCGTCGCCGCGCCATGCTCCGCCCTCCGCGGAGCCAAGCTTAGCCTTGGAGCGGCGCTGCCGTGGAGCTCTGATGGGCGGTCGGCGCGGGCTTGATCGATCCGTCATACGGCCGAATGACGGCCAAGGCCGCGCGTGTCCGGTAACATGGCTTGACAACGGCAAGACGGACAAGATGATTCCCGGACGCGTAGACGGACGGCAGGGAGACTGGAGTGGCCTTGATCGGCTATGCGCGCGTGTCCACCGCCGATCAGACGCTGGCGCTCCAGCACGATGCCCTGCGCAGCGCCGGCTGCGACCACGTGTTCGAAGACCGCGCTTCGGGTGCCAAGGCCGACCGTCCGGGCCCGACGGAGGCCATCGCCTATGTCCGGCGCGGCGACACGGTAGTGGTGTGGAAGCTCGACCGGCTCGGCCGCTCGATGGCGCACCTGATCGAGACGGTGCGGCGGCTCGAGGCCAAGGGCATCGGGTTCCGGTCCCTGACCGAGGGCGTCGACACCACGACGCCGGGCGGCACGCTCGTGTTCCACCTGTTCGGGGCACTCGCCCAGTTCGAACGCGACCTCATCCGCGAGCGAACGAGCGCCGGACTACGCGCCGCGGAAGCCCGCGGGCACAAGGGAGGCCGAAAGCCCGTGGTCACGCCGGACAAGCTCGTCCGAGCCCGGGCTCTTCTCGCTACCGGTCTCACCGTGCGCGAGGCCGCCGCCCGCGTGAAGGTCGGCAAGACCGCCCTCTACGAGGCCTTGGCCAGCCTCGGAACCGAACCCGCGGCCTGAGTTCGCTCTCCGTTCCGCCTGAGCGTACGCAGACGTCACTTTCTTGCAGTGACCCCAAGAGGGACCGGGACAGGGGTGAGCCGTCCCGGGGCCGGCCCGGGCGCGACACGCGTCCGGGCCGCGCGGAGGATCAGAACGGCGCGTCCGAGGGCCACGCCTCAATGCCGGGGGCCATGCGGGGGCGGGTGAGCACCTCCTCGATCCGGTCGAGCCGGGGCCGGTCGGCCCGGGTGAGCTCGCCGCGCAGCACCTCCTCGATCGCAGCCTGCACCGCGCCGGGGATCGGGGAAGAGCGCCAGGCGAGCGCGTCGACGAGCGTCGGCACCGGCCCGGCGAGCGTGATCAGCGCTCCGCCGAGATCGCATGCGGCCTCGACCACGCGCGGGTCGCTGAACGCCCGCCCGCCGGTCCGACGATCGCCGGTGACGACCAGCACCGCGTCCGCGCCGGTCCACTGGATGAACTCCGCCGCATCGCGCAGGGCCTGATGCACGGCATCGGCATCATCGAGGTCGACCGGCCGCACGGCGAGAGACACGATCCGGCATTCGTCCAGGTTCTGGAGCTGTAGCGCCAGGGCAGCCCAGCGCGGGCCGTCGTCCTCGGGTACCAGGGCGAAGAGCTGGCGCAGCCGTTCAGGGGCGCGACTCTGCCACCACCTGCCTTGCTCTTCCAGGGATCGACGGAGCTCCGCGTCGGCGGCGGCTTGGGCCGGCGTCGGCCAGTCGCTGGCGGAGATCACGAGGCGCGGCCCGAGCCGGGCGTCGTATTCGAGGTCGAAGCGGATCGGGATCGGCTCACCAGGCCGGATCCAGGACGGACCGAGGCCGATCAGGCCGAGCGCGGAAGCCAGGAGTTCCTGTCGGACGAAGACGTGTCCGTAGTTCGGCCGGCTCGGGTCCGGGCCTGACAGCGCGGCCCGGAGACCGGGCTTGTGCCGGTGCGGCAGGATCTCGAGCAGCGCTTCCAACCCCTCCTGTGAGGCTGGTGGGCGTGCGGGATCATGCGCGCCGGCGGGCACGGTGTTGGTCATTGTGAGGTTCCTCAGGTGCGAGGGGAGCGGAGCGAGCCCGAGCGGTCACCGCGGCGCGTCGGCGCCGGGTGACTGTCGTGTTCGTCTTTCCCGGGATTTTCGTCGGACGACCCGACGCCCCCTTCCTCCGTCCCTGCTAAGGCCGGCGCGCAGGCGAGCGGCCCACCTCCAGAATCTCAATTCCTCCCGTCCTCTGGGTCACACCCATGGACCGATCAGGCCCTCATCCGATGTCCGGACAGACTACGCCCCTCGAGCGCCCACCGAGCCGGTGCGTTCGTCAGATCGTCCGGCGTCAGACCCTCAGCGCATGGCTCGGCCCGTGCCACCACCCGCGCGGATTCGCGTCTGATCGGATCGATCGAGGTCGCCCGCTGCCCTCCGGCAGCATTTTGACGTTTCCGTTTTCCCCGGTTCTGACAGGGTTAGAACTCCAGTAGGCGTGCTGGTCACGCTTTTGACCCCTCCCCCTCGAAGTGTGGATGGTTCGGCCTGCCCTTCTCGCTTCGAGAGCGGATCGCCGTGCCGCGCCAGCCGGATCCAGGCGAGCCACTCGGCCGAAATGATGCGGGCTACGTTCGTATCGTTGCGGAAGCCCGTGATCTGGCGCTCCTCGACGGTCAGCAGCCCGAGCCGACGCGCCTCGCGGATCGCGTTCTTCACGGTGGAGCGGCACACACCTGCGACCGCAGCCATGTTCTCGATCGAAAGCCGACAGTCCTTCCGGCGCACGGTCTCGGCCGCCACGAGGGCGAGAACCGCCTGCTCGGCCAGTGTGAACCGGGCCGCGAGCCCCGGCGGAAGCCGCCCCGAGGCAGCCCAGCGGCGACGGCGCTCCATCGAGGCATCTGTGCGCGGGCGCGAGCCGACGGCCCTCCTAGCTGACGCTGCGCGATCTTGAGCGGGCGGGCTATCGCTTTTGTTAGAGGTAGCTGGCGCGGCCAGGGAAACCCGTCGGGACGCCGGCGCGTCGGTGCGTGCCTCGATCAGCCCGGACAGCGCCTCGGCCTCGGCCTCGGTGATCTTCCCTTCGCTATAGGCGCGCCAGAGCGCAGCCGTCACGGTCGGCAGCGCGGCTTGGGGGGCTATCTCCGCCTGTCGGCGGATCTCCTCAGCAAACATCGTCCTGGCCCTTCGCAGGGCCGCGGCAGAGCAAGGGATGCCCACTGTGTGGGTACCCTTTCCACAAAGCACGACTTCATCGTTGGCGGAATTGGCGTTCCGCCTTGACACCCGGGGGTGCCATGTGGCTTGTGAGGGATTGGAAACGGTCCTCACAGACCACTCGATTTCGCGGGCTCCTCGTTTGGCGACGGGGGGCCCGTAGTCGTTTCAGGGTCTCGTTTCCGCGGCGATCATCTCCTTCCCCGACTCACGACTCGAC